>NZ_JAZKUD010000016.1:0-59450 GCF_036625275.1 Accumulibacter sp. | reverse complement strand
TCCAAGCCTATCCTGCCGATCAAGGATATCTGGCTCCATCCCCTGCACAGGAACTTCCGCTCAATTCTGTGTCGCTAGCGCCGATCGTCAAGGTCAGACTTGGCCCACGGGTTCACCGAATACTTACGAACAATAGTGGTCTCCGCAGAAAAACCTCTAATTTAATGTGAGTATATTTCTGCATGACGGCACATGCTACCAGACGAAGCCTCCGACGACCCAGCCAGCGTTGGTCCACAGGGCCTTTGTTCCTGCACACAGCCGGTAAACCACGACGGCTGGTTCAACTAGATTCCCGATCCACCCTCTTCCATGGTCTTTTCTGGTTCGGCAAAAACCCTGAGCTGACGAGGCTTGAACCATACCCGCTGTCCTTCGGCGAGCGCCAATATCGTGGCCCGCTCGCGAGTCAACTCAACCTCGATCAATTCCGAAGCATGCGCCAGCTCGACACGCACCCATGGCCCGATGGCATGCACTTCCTGTACCGTTGCCTCTAGGCCACCGGTCAGCGGGTGGTGTTCGATCTCGATATCGTGCGGTCGGACAAACGCCGTGACAGCGCTTTCCGGCCCGCCCTCCAAACGCTCCGCAGCAACTTCCGCCCAGGCACCATGGACACGGCTGTGAAAAACGTTGACATTGCCAAGGAACTGATAGACGAAAGGTGTCGCCGGATTCGAATACACCTCGTCGGGAGAGCCGATCTGCTCGATCCTCCCCTGGTTCATCACCACCACGCGATCAGCAACCTCCAGCGCTTCTTCCTGATCGTGCGTCACGAAGACACTGGAAATCTGCATTTCATCGTGCAAGCGCCGCAGCCAACGCCGCAGTTCCTTGCGCACCTGGGTATCCAACGCACCGAAGGGTTCATCGAGCAGCAGCACCCTCGGTTCAACGGCGAGCGCACGTGCCAGCGCGATACGCTGACGCTGACCGCCTGAAAAGCTGCGAGGGATAGCGATCGGCCAGCCAGTCGAGCTGCACGAGCTTGAGTAATGCCGTAACCCGGCTACGGATCTCGGCCTCTGCCGGACGCACTTTTCTCGCTTTGACGCGCAGACCGAAAGCGACGTTTTCGAACACCGACATGTGCCGGAACAAGGCGTAGTGCTGGAACACAAAGCCGACCCTGCGATCGCGGGCATGCACCTGTGCCGTTTCCTCACCAGCGAACAGCACCTGCCCAACGTCGGCGTTCTCCATGCCGGCGATGATGCGCAGCAGCGTGGTCTTGCCACAGCCTGACGGACCGAGCAAGGCAAGCAATTCGCCCGTCGGAATGTGCAGGTTGATGTCTTCCAGTGCCACAAAGTTGCCGAAGCGTTTGCCGACTGCACGTATCTCGATGCTCATCAGGATTGTTCAGGATAGTTCAGAAAAAATTTTCTGCAGGGGTTCGCGTGCAAGCGAAACGGAAAAGTCGGGGGCAAGCTGCGGCACCTCTGTCTCAGGTCTTTTCTGCCGGCAAGTCCGCCGACAGCATGCTGTTTTCGCGGCGCATTCGCCATTCGACGATGGTTTTGGCGAGCAATGTCACCAGCGCCAGCAAAGCCAGCACCGATGCCGACGCGAAAGCACCCACCGCGTTGTACTCGTTGTACAGGATTTCCACGTGTAACGGCAGGGTATTGGTTTCGCCGCGGATATGCCCGGAAACCACCGATACCGCACCGAACTCGCCCATCGCCCGAGCGTTGATCAGGATCACGCCGTACAGCAGACCCCACTTGATATTCGGCAGCGTCACGCGGCGGAACATCTGCCAGGCGCTGGCACCGAGCGAGAGGGCAGCCTCCTCTTCTTCCTTCCCTTGCGATTGCATCAGCGGGATCAACTCGCGGGCGACGAACGGCGAGGTAATGAACAGGGTGACTATAATGATCCCTGGCAGCGCAAACACCACCTTGATCTCATGGGCCGCCAACCATGGCCCGAAAAGCCCCTGGGCGCCGAAGATCAGCAGAAAGACCAGACCCACGACCACCGGCGATACGGCAAACGGCAGATCGATCAAAGTAATCAGCAAGCTCTTGCCCCTGAAATCGAACCTGGCAATCGCCCACGCCGCAGCGACACCAAAAACGACGTTGAACGGTAGTACGAAGAGTGCCACAAGGAGTGTCAGGCCAATCGCAGAACGGGTTTCGGGATCGTTCAAGGCGCCGGCGTAGGCGCTCCAACCTGCAGCAAAAGCCTCTACAAAAACCGCCAGCAAAGGCAAGGCGAGAAAAAAGAAGAGGAATCCGAGCCCGACACCCAGCAGCAGGGCACGCAACCAGCGCGGCTCGGCGTTCACCCGCCGCAAGCGCTCGCTCACTGGCGCGCTCCCAAACTTGGCGAACACCCCGTGTGCCGATTCGCCACCCACCACTGCAAGGCGTTGACGGCGAGCAGCAACACAAAGGAAATGATCAGCATGACCATCGCCAAAGCGGTCGCGCCAACAACATCATACTGTTCGAGCTTGGAAATGATCAGCAAGGGTGTGATTTCCGAGATCAGGGGGATATTTCCGGCAATGAAAATGACCGATCCGTACTCTCCGACTGAACGTGAAAAGGCCAGCGTGAAGCCGGTGAGTAGCGCGGGGAAAATGGCTGGAAAGAGGACACGGATAAAGGTCTGCCAGCGCGAAGCGCCCAGTGATGCGGCCGCCTCCTCGACTTCCGGCTCGATATCCTCGATCACCGGTTGTAGCGTGCGAACGACAAAAGGCAGGCCGATAAAAGTCAGGGCAACGACGATGCCAAACGGCGTAAACGCCACCTTGACGCCTAGCGGCTCAAGGTATCGGCCAATCCAGCCATTGTCCGCATAAAGGGTAGCCAGGGTAATTCCGGCCACCGCCGTCGGCAATGCAAAAGGTAGATCGACCAAGGCATCAATGGCACGTTTGCCTGGAAACGAGTAACGCACGAGAATCCAGGCGACGATCAGACCAAAGAAGGCGTTGATCGTTGCAGCCAGCAAAGAGGCACCGAAGGTCACGCGATACGAGGCCAGTGCACGTTCGCCCGTGGCGATCGCCCAGAGCTCGGCCGGACCCAGGTGACTGGCCCGGAACGCCAGACCGGAAAGCGGCAGCAGGATCAGCAATGACAGGTAAGCCAGGGTACAAGCCAGCGACAGGCCGAAACCGGGCAGAATCTGTCGGCGAGCCGGCGTCAAACAGGACGATGACCAGGCAGCCACGGCAAGGCACCTACTTCTGCTGATAGATCTGGTCGAAAGTCCCGCCATCCCGGAAGTGCGTCGGATAGGCCCTGGCCCAGCCGCCGACAACCTCGTCGACGCTGAAAGTCTTGATCGGGGGAAACTGGGCGACGTACTTTTTCAGGATCTCCTGGTTTCGCGGCCGCAAATAGTTCTGAGCGGCGTTTTCCTGGCCCATCGGCGACCACAGGAAATCGAGATAAGCCTGCGCCGCCTTGCGCGTACCTTTCTTGTCGACCACCTTGTCAATGATGGCAACAGGAAATTCGGTGAGGATCGACAACGAAGGGTACACCACTTCGAACTCGCCCTTGCCGAACTCACGGGCAATCAGTTCGGCCTCACTCTCGAAGGAAATCAGCACATCACCGATCTTCCGCTGCATGAAAGTGGTGGTCGCATCGCGACCTCCGGCGGCGAACAAAGGGACGTTCTTCAGCAGCCGGCCAACGAAATCCTGCGCTGCCCGGTCGTTGGCACCGGCCTGACTGAGTGCGTAGCCCCACGCGGCAAGATAGGTGTAACGGCCATTGCCGGTGTTCTTGGGATGCGGCAGGATCACCTGGACTCCCGGTTTGACAAGATCGTTCCAGTCCTTCAAGCCTTTCGGGTTACCCTTGCGAACGATGAACACCATCGTCGACGTGTAGGGCGACGCGTTGTTTGGAAATTTCTTCGCGTAATCCCTGGCCACCAGCCCCTTCTCGGCAAGAAAGTCGACATCGGACGCCTGATTCATGGTCACCACATCGGCTTCCAGACCGTCGGCGACGGCCCGCACCTGCTTGCTTGATCCCGCGTGCGACTGTTTCAACTCGATCGGCTCACCGGAAAGCGTTTTCCAGTGTTTCTGGAACATCGGGTTGTAGTCCTTGTAAAAATCCCGGGCAACGTCGTACGAGACGTTAAGCAGGCTGCTGCCTTCGGCAAAAGCCCAAGTGACAGAGAAAGTTAACGTCAAGGCCAGGAACAACCGGCGAATCACTCGTAACATATCCGACTCCAGAAAAGTATTGCCACTATAGCCAAGGGTTTTAGAACCACAAAGCCTCAATGCTTATTTATTTATACCCAAGAGAGCTATGATGCCTCGAAACCGCCAAAAAAAAGCCACGGCGTACCGTGGCTTGTCATTTGGAAAACCGGGTCAAACGCGTGTCGGCAGCTTACCCGTTACTGATGCACTTTCCATCCAGCGCTTGATGCGATTGGCGTCGCCAATGCGGGTCTGCTTGCCGGCTGAGTCAAGCAGCACGATCACGACTGGCTTGTCCGCAACACGCGCCTGCATGACCAGACACTTGCCGGCTTCCTGAATGTAGCCAGTTTTCGACAACCCGATCTCCCAGGTCGGACTACTGACCAACTGATTGGTGTTGTGAAAATCAAGCTCGCGGCCCTTGACTTCGGTACGTACCCCGGGGGTTGTCGAAAACTCGCGAATCAAGGGATAGTGATGTGCCGCCGCAACCATTCGTGCCAAGTCGTGTGCCGTGGAGACATTGTTGCTATTGAGACCGGTGGGATCCTCAAAATGCGAACTGCTCATCCCGAGCGACGCCGCCTTACGATTCATCGCCGCGACAAAAGCCGGCAAGCCACCCGGGTAATGGCGTCCGAGGGCATTGGCTGCGCGGTTCTCGGAAGACATCAACGCCAGCAGCAGGGCCGTTTCACGGGTGATCACCGAACCTACTCCGAGGCGTGAACGGCTGCCGCGCAGATAGTCGACATCCTCATCGCTGATCGTGATCGGCGACTGAAGATTGGGCATGCTGTCAAGTACGACCATCGCCGTCATCAGTTTGGTGATCGACGCGACCGGC
Source organism: Accumulibacter sp. (assembly GCF_036625275.1). Taxonomy (GTDB): domain Bacteria; phylum Pseudomonadota; class Gammaproteobacteria; order Burkholderiales; family Rhodocyclaceae; genus Accumulibacter. Next base: position 54,405 of record NZ_JAZKUD010000016.1, on the reverse strand, counting down.
ACAATGGCGTTGGCGTTCTTTTCGTACAGCGGCTCACCACTATCCTGGGCGATCACCAGCGCGGATCCCGACTGGACGGCCAAACGGCCCGGATCCTGCCAAAGATCGACATGACCGGCGAGAACTCTGGTCAGATTCTTTTTCTGAAACGAATGCGTCAATCCGCCGCTTGCCTCTGGCGAAGCGTATTTTCCGATCCGCGCGACGCGTGCGGACTTGGCTGTTACCCGAACTCCTGACTTGTCCTTATGAGCCAAAGGTGCAGCCATCCCGTGCCGGGTTGGCGATAATGCCTTGTCCTTGCCGGCGATTGGTTCGACCTTGCCCTTGCTCCTCGAGGAACGGGAAGAATTCGTCCTCGCCACCGACTCGACCTTGTCCTTTTGGGCAGCCGCTTTCCCTTTGCCTTTTTGTATGACTGGCAAGGCCTTGCTCTTCTGTGACTCAGTCTTGCCTTTGCCCTTCTCCAGTGCATGGGCCTCTTCGATCGGCAGCGTCACCGTTCCCACCATGGCGCCCAGCAGTAATGCTGCTCTTAATGTCATACGCATTGCAAACCTCCCACATGATTCGATTTCCTGACCATTCTACAACAGACTATTGTCTGATCACTATAGATCATAAAAAGAAAGGGATAGACAAATAAGATGACAAACTACATCAAGCGTATTCAGGATTCAAGAAAAGCCGTGACTTCTTCGCGACGCGCCATCGTGTCCTTGTAGCCGAGGTCGATCAACGCCCGTGTATAGGGTTGTTCGAAGAGAAGGTAGCTGGTCAAGGCCCCGCCGCGCCGATTCATCGCCCCCAGGCCGCGCAGCAACGTTCTCACCGTCAGGGGCAGCGCACTGGCATGGCGTGTGGCAAGGTAGTCAATACGCTCGGACGGAGTGATGGTCAGGGACTGCACCGACCGCAGCCCAATATCGCCGCTGGCCAGCAAATCCTCCGGGATTTTCGAGAGGGTCTGGTTGATTCGCTCCATCCGCTCCACGTCAACAGCCAGACTATCCAGAAAGATCGATGACAGCACATGCCCGGCAATCTGTGCCAGGGTCGGATAGCTCTGGGAACTCTGCCGCCCTGTCGTATCGTTTATTTGCGCGACGCCGATGATCAGGACCTTCTCTGCGCCGAGGTGGATCGCGGGCGAGATCGGGGCCAGTTGGCGCATCGACCCATCGCCAAAATACTCGCGATTGAGGTACACCGCGGGAAAGATGAAGGGGAGCGCACTCGATGCCATCAGATGTTCAACCGACAGATGTGCGCGACAGCCAACGCGCTGCGTGCGCCGCCACCTCTCCACCTCTGGATGCGCCTGAAAGAAACTGACGCCATGACCCGTCGTGTAGCCCGATGCAGTAATGCTGACAGCGTAGAGGGCGCCACTGGAGATGCAGCGATCGATGTTGCCGAAATTCAACCGCTGTTCGAGAAGCTTGCGCAACGGCTGGTTATCCAGCAACGAACGCGGACTGCGCTGAATCACCCAGCCCAGCAACAAGGCACTCAGCCAGCGGACCCCGGCAATCCCCATGCCAAGCGGATCAGACCGATAGATCTGTCCGGCGTGCATGTTGCGCCAGACATCCGCCAGCGCTTCAACGGCAGCGCTGAAGTTGTTGGCATAACACGCCAGGGTAGCCGCGTTGACGGCACCGGCAGAGGTGCCGCAAAGAATCGGAAACGGATTGATCGTCGGGTCGCCGAGCAATTCACGAATGGCCAGCAGGGCACCCACCTGATACGCGGCCCGCGCGCCTCCACCACCAAGAACCAGAGCCGTCTTTACCATCGTCAGCTTATCGATGTCCGTTTGCCGGATCAGAGGCCGTCGTAATCGTCACGGGTGCACTGGCAGCGATTCCGAAAGTTAGAGTCGCTGCCGGGCGCAGAGTAGGATGGGGACTCAGCGCTCATTCATCAGCTTGTCGACCACCGTCAGTGCGGTCATGTTGACAATCCGTCGAACCGTCGCCGTCGAAGTCAGGATATGCACCGGGTGTGCGGCTCCGAGCAGGATCGGTCCAATCGTCAGGTTGTCGCCGGATGCAATCTTCAGCAGGTTGAATGAAATATTGGCTGCATCGAGCGTCGGCATGATCAGCAGGTTGGCGGTTCCCTTGAGGCGCGCATCGCTGGGGAATACCCGCTGCCGGATGTGCTCGTCAAGCGCCGCATCCCCGTGCATTTCGCCTTCAAGCTCAAGGCGCGGCGCGCGTTCCTTCAATAGCTGAAGGGCGGCGCGCATCTTCAGCGCAGTGGGCGTGTTCGCCGAACCGAAGGACGAATGCGACAGCAGTGCAACACGCGGGGTCACGCCGAAGCGGCGAACCTCGTCGGCAGCCAATAGTGTCATATCCACCAACTGCTCCGCCGACGGATCGTAGCTGATGTAGGTATCGGCAATGAACAGCGTACGATCCGGCAAGACCAGGAGACTCATCGCGTAGAGGTTGCGGACCCCCGGCGCCAGGCCGATGACATTTTCCACATACTCGCGATGCACGTCATGGCGACCGAAAGTGCCGCAGATGAGGCCGTCGGCGTCGCCCATGCGCACCATCATCGCGCCGAACAGCGAAGCGCGACGCCGTACCTCGCGCCTGGCAAATTCGGCCGAAACGCCTTTGCGCTCCATCAAACGCCGGTATTCCCGCCAGTAGGTTTCGAAGTGTTCGTCGAAGAATTCGTTGTTGTCGGCGTAGACGACGTCGAAGTCAACTCCGGGAGACACGCGCAGGTTCAGCGCCTCAAGCTTACGAGTGATGTCTTTCAAGTCGCCGATCAGAATCGGTTTCGCGATCCCTTCGTCAACGATCACCTGCACGGCGCGCAGCACTCGATCATCTTCCCCTTCCGCAAAAACGATGCGTCTGGGGGCTTGCTTGGCCTGAGAAAAGACCGGTTTCATGATCAGGCCGAAGTGATAAACGAACTCGTCCAGACTTTCCCGGTAGGCTTCGAGATCCTTGATGGGCCTGCTTGCCACCCCGGATGCCATGGCCGCCTCGGCAACCGCCGGCGCAATCTTGCCAATCAGGCGCGGATCGAAGGGATTCGGAATCAGATATTCCGGTCCGAAGTTGGAATGCTTTTCGCCATACGCCTTGACCGCCACCTCCGATTGCTCGACGCGTGCGAGTTCGGAGATCGCCCTGACTGCGGCCAGCTTCATTGCTTCGGTAATGGTGGTCGCGCCGACATCGAGTGCACCGCGAAAAATGAAGGGAAAGCACAGCACGTTATTGACCTGGTTCGGGTAGTCCGAACGGCCGGTGGCAATGATTGCATCGTTGCGGATCGCCTGCACGTCTTCGGGCCGGATTTCCGGATTGGGATTCGCCAATGCCATGATCAGTGGTGCAGGTGCCATCCTCGCCACCATCTCCTGCTTGAGGACTCCGCCGGCCGACAGCCCAAGGAAAACGTCGGCGCCCTCGATGACCTCGGCCAATGTACGGGCATCGGTTCGCTTTGCATAACGCCCCTTGATGTCGTCCATCTCTTCGACGCGGCCCTCATAGACCAGGCCTTTGATGTCGGTTACCCAGATATTCTCGACCGGGATGCCCAGCATCACCAGCAAGTCCAGGCAGGCGAGTGCGGCGGCGCCGGCGCCCGAGGTGACCAGCTTGACCTGACGCAGATCCTTGCCCTGCAGGAACAAGCCATTGAGAATGGCCGCGCCAACGACGATCGCCGTGCCGTGCTGATCGTCGTGAAAGACCGGAATCTTCATCCTTTCGCGCAGTTTCTTCTCGACATGGAAGCACTCCGGCGCCTTGATGTCTTCGAGGTTGATGCCACCAAAAGTCGGCTCCAGGGAAGCGATGATTTCCACCAGGCGATCCGGATCGCGCTCCTCGATTTCCAGGTCGAAAACGTCGATATTGGCGAACTTTTTGAACAACACCGCCTTGCCTTCCATCACCGGTTTGGCGGCCAGCGGGCCGATTGCTCCGAGACCAAGCACCGCGGTGCCATTGGTGATGACGCCGACCAGGTTGGCACGCGAGGTCAGCGTGCTCGCTTCGCCCGGCAGAGCGGCAATCTCTTCGCAGGCCGCAGCCACCCCCGGAGAGTAGGCCATCGACAGGTCATACTGATTGGCCAGTTGCTTGGTCGGCTGTATCGATACCTTGCCTGGCTTGGGATGGCGATGGTAAAACAGGGCGGCAGTACGTAACTGATCTTTTTCTTGGTTCATCGTTCACTCTCCTGACGGGTATCAATGTACAGCAACATCGCATGGCTGACCGACACCCCACTTGCTTTCGTCAGATCGCTGATGCCTTCTCGGTGGACCAACATCTGTCAATGGAGCGTTGGTGCAGGTCGGACCTGTGGCATAATTACACAAACTCCGACCTCCTTGTAGCACCCGTGCCTCGCATGCTGTTATCCGCCCTGCACCCGGCTTATTTTTCACCCGCCGCGACCGACGCGCCGCACCCAAATGGGCCGGAAATCCATTCCGCCTTCCGGCCATTTTTCCCTGCCCGCGCCGCTCCACGGTAACTTCTGCTTCTCTACCTTCCTTCGAGAGTGATCACCATGAACCAAACTGTTTCCATCGATGCCCCTGATTACGTCAAACATGAACGCCTGAAGCAATGGGTTGCGGAGATTGCAGCCCTCACCGAGCCGGCCAATGTCGTCTGGGCCGACGGTTCCGAGGAAGAATACGACCGGCTTTGCGCTGAACTGGTCGCCGCCGGCACCTTCACCAAGCTCAAGAAGCGCAAGAACTCCTTCCTCGCATTTTCCGATCCATCCGACGTTGCTCGCGTCGAGGATCGTACCTACATCTGTTCCGAGAAGAAGGAAAACGCCGGTCCGACCAATAACTGGGAAGACCCGGCCAAGATGCGTGAAATCCTCAGCGGCCTGTTCAAGGGCTGCATGAAGGGTCGCACGATGTACGTGATCCCGTTCTCGATGGGTCCGATCGGATCGCCGATCGCCCAGATCGGCATTGAGATCACCGACAGCGCCTACGTGGTGGTCAACATGCGCATCATGACGCGTATGGGCAAGGCGGTGTTCCCCGTCCTCGGGACCGATGGCGAATTCGTTCCCTGCGTGCACTCGATCGGCGCTCCCAAGGAGCCCGGCCAGACCGATCCGCGCTGGCCGTGCAACCCGACCACCAAGTACATCGTACACTACCCTGAAACCCGCGAAATCTGGTCCTACGGATCGGGCTACGGCGGCAACGCACTGCTCGGCAAGAAGTGCCTGGCTCTGCGCATCGCGTCGAACATGGCCCGTGACGACGGCTGGATGGCAGAGCACATGCTGATCCTCGGCGTTGAATCGCCCAGCGGAGACAAACACTACGTCGCCGCCGCTTTCCCGTCGGCCTGCGGCAAGACCAACTTCGCCATGCTGGTCCCGCCGAAGAGCCTCGGCGACTGGAAGATCACCACCATCGGTGACGACATCGCCTGGATCAAGCCACGTGTCGGCAAGGATGGAAAAACCCGCCTGTACGCCATCAACCCGGAAGCCGGATTCTTCGGTGTGGCGCCAGGCACCAACGACAAGACCAACTTCAATGCCATGGCCTCACTTGCCGAAAACACCATCTTCACCAACGTCGCGCTGACCGACGACGGCGACGTCTGGTGGGAAGGCATGGGCCCGGCGCCGGCACACGCCATCGACTGGCAGGGCAACGACTGGACGCCGGAAATTGCCAAGGAGAAGGGCACCAAGGCCGCACACCCGAACTCCCGTTTCACGGCCCCTGCTTCCCAGTGCCCGTGCATCGACGAGAACTGGGAAGGCACCGAAGGGGTACCCATTTCAGCTTTCCTGTTTGGTGGCCGGCGCGCTTCGACAGTGCCACTGGTCTGCCAGACGCTGGATTGGGAGCACGGCGTCTACGCCGCCGCCACACTCGGTTCCGAAACGACTGCAGCCGCCTTCGGTCAGCAGGGCGTCGTTCGTCGTGATCCATTTGCCATGCTGCCGTTCTGCGGCTACCACATGGCCGACTACTACAGCCACTGGCTGAAGATGGGCAGCGCAGCCGACACACCCGTGCCGATCTTCATGGTCAACTGGTTCCGGATGAACGAAAAGGGCCAGTTTGCCTGGCCAGGCTTCGGGGACAACGCACGCGTCCTCAAGTGGATCATCGAACGCTGCGAAGGCAAGGCTGCCGCCAGGGAAACCATCCTCGGCTCGATGCCCAATTACGAAGACATCGACTGGTCCGGCGTTGAATTCTCCAGGGAAGAATTCGCCGGGGTCACCAGCCTTGACAAAGAGGCCTGGCTGAGCGAACTCGAGGGCGTCAAGGACTGGTTCGCGAAGATGGGCGACAAGATGCCCGCCCAGCTCGTGGACATCCGCGACAAGTTCGAGAAGGCATTCCAGGCAGCCTGAGCATCAGAGAACATCATGAGGCCGCCTCCGGGCGGCCTTTTTTTGGCCAATGTCCTGCCTTGTGGTTAAACTGCTGGCTTTCACCAAACCGATTCCAACCATGCCGACCTTTCCCGCCAGCCGCCTCGCCAACATCGCCCCCTTTCATGTCATGGAGTTGATGGCGCGAGCCAGGGCACTTGAAGCCGAAGGTCGCGACATCATCCACATGGAAGTCGGTGAACCCGACTTCCCAACACCGGAACCGGTTATCGCCGCAGCCCGGACAAGTCTTGCGAGCGGTCGTGTGTTCTATACGCCCGCACTTGGCCTGCCCGAGTTGCGCCATGCCATCGCCGACTTTTACCAGACACGTTATGGGATCAGCATCCCCGCTGCCCGCATAGCGGTCACTGCGGGAGCCTCTGCTGCCCTGCTGCTGACCCTCGCCTGTCTGGTTGAAGTGGGCAGTGAATGGCTGCTCAGCGATCCTGGTTATCCGTGCAACCGTCACTTCATCCGGAGTTTTGAAGGCGTTCCGATCGGCATCCCGGTCGGCCCGGCAAGCAACTTTCAACCCACCCTGGCAGACTTCGAAGCGCACTGGAACGAACGCTCAGCCGGGGTACTGCTCGCTTCGCCGGCCAACCCCACCGGCACCATGCTGGGCGGCGAACAACTGGCAGCGATCGCTGAATTCGTTCGCCAACACCAAGGGCAACTGATTGTCGATGAGATCTATCACGGCCTCACCTATGAGAATGACGCTCAGACCGCGCTGCAATTCGGCGACGACATCTTTGTCGTGCAGAGCTTTTCCAAGTATTTCAACATGACCGGCTGGCGACTCGGTTGGCTGGTCGTCCCCGAACGTTTCGCCCGCGACATCGAAAAGCTCGCGCAGAATCTCTACATCTCGCCATCGACACCGGCACAGCATGCAGCACTCGCGGCCTTTGCGCCGACGACGATCAGCATCCTCGAAGCACGGCGCGCAGAGTTTCGGCGGCGGCGCGACTTCCTGGCACCGGCGCTCGCAGACCTCGGTTTCCAGCTCACGGCCAGGCCGCAGGGTGCCTTCTATCTCTACGTCGACTGCAGCGCCCTGACCAGCAACAGCGAGCGCTTCGCGCGTGACCTGATCGAGTCGGCCGGTGTCGCGACGACCCCTGGCCTCGACTTCGGCACGCACGCACCGAACCAGCATATGCGCTTTGCTTACACGACCACGCTCGAACGTCTCGCCGAGGCAGTCGACAGAATCCGCCGCTTTCTGGGCTGAGCGCCGTGAGTTGACCTTGCACCGGTCTGGCCTCGACCGGTATTCTCGCTCGATGCGCCCCGACACTCAGCGCAAGGCCCCGGGAAAATCGCCGATGGCTGCGAGGCGCTGCCAGTCGAAGCAGGGGCCGGGGTCGGTCTTGCGGCCTGGCGAGATGTCGCTGTGCCCGGCAACCGCTGCAATCGGGTAATGAACACACAACAGCCGCAGCAGTTGCAGTAGACACACGTACTGTAGCTCCTCGAATGGCAACTCGTCACAGCCTTCCAGTTCAATCCCCAAGGAAAAATCATTGCACCGCGGTCGCCCCTGCCAGGAGGAAAGGCCAGCATGCCAAGCACGCTGCCGGCAGGAGACAAACTGGATCAGCTCGCCATCGCGACGAATGAGAAAATGCGCCGAGACGCGCAAATGGCTGATCTGCGCGAAGTAAGAATGGGCGGCGGCGTCGAGCCGATTGGTAAACAAGTGCACGATACCCTCACCACCGAACTGTGCCGGTGGCAGACTGATGGCATGGATAACGATCAGCGAAACGGCCTCACCCGGCGGACGTTCATCACAATGGGGCGATTCGATATGCCGCACGCCTTCAAGCCAGCCGTCAGGCCTGATTTCCGGATCTGTCGCCCAGCACAACAGGGAGCTCACTCCTCGATACCGAGCCGCTCGATCCGGTAGCGCAACGAACGGAAAGTGACCCCGAGCAGTCTGGCCGCTGCGGTACGGTTGAACGCCGTCTTGGCCAGGGCATCAAGAATCGCTTGCCTCTCGACACGGTTGATGTAGTCGTCGAGCGTTTCATCTTCGCGGCCCACGCTGCCGCTGGCCGCCTTTTCCGGTGCCAACTGCAGATCGTCGAGATTCACTGTAGCGTTGTTACACAGTGCGGTAGCCCGCTCGAGGATATTTTCGAGTTCTCGCACATTACCCGGAAAACTGTACGCTTTCAGCGCCGCCAGGGCGTGCGCTTCCAGTCGTGGCGGATGCGCTCCGCAGAGGCGTACCAGCAATGCTTCGACCAGGGGCTCGACATCCTCTTCACGTTCGCGCAAAGGCGGCATTCTGAGTTCGATGACGTTCACCCGATAATAGAGATCCTGGCGGAAGGTTCCGGCATCGACACAGTCACTGAGCAAACGGTGGGTCGCCGAAATGATGCGCACATCGACCGCTTCTTCGACTGTGCTGCCCACCTTGCGTATCTTCTTTTCCTGAATGGCCCGCAACAGTTTGACCTGCATCGGCAGTGGCAAATCAGCCAGTTCGTCAAGAAACAGCGTTCCACCATGAGCGGCCTGGAAGAATCCCTCGCGATCGCTGTCCGCCCCCGTAAATGCGCCCTTGCGATAACCGAAGAATTCGCTCTCCATCAGATGCTCGGGAATCGCTCCACAATTCACCGGCACGAAGGGAGAGGCACGACGGGCACTCTGATCGTGTATCAGGCGCGCAGCCAGTTCCTTGCCGGTCCCCGACTCCCCGGAAATATAGACCGGTGCCTGAGTGCGGGCCAATTTGTCGATCATCTCACGGACATGTTCGATCGCCGCCGAGGGTCCGATCAGTTGGGCGGCCAGGTCCACCGGTTCTTCCCCAAGCACACCCGCCCGACGACGCGGCAAACTGAGCGCTGATTTGATCAAGCTGCGCAATTGCTCCAACGCTACCGGTTTGGCCAGATAGTCAAAAGCACCTGCCTTGAGCGCGGCCACCGCGTTCTGGGTACTGCCAAAAGCCGTGATCACTGCGACGGGAGTCTCGCCGTAGCGCTCACCGATCAGCCGAACGATCTCCAGTCCCTCGCCGTCAGGAAGACGCATGTCGGTCAGACACAGTTGATAGCGCTGCTGCCCAAGCAACACCCGCGCCTCCGTCACACTCCCCGCACAGTCTGCCGAGAGCCCCATGCGCGCCAGCGTCAGATCAAGAAGCTCACGAATATCCGCCTCATCATCGACCACCAGCACTCTCGCCAACTCGCCACGCGGACGCCGTTCAGTTTTGCCAGCTAACACTCAACCGACCTCCCCAAGAGACAGAAATCGGCACCTGGCCCCGACTTCTGGAGTTCAAGTTGCGCCCCATTTGCTTCACACAACTCACGCGCGATGTAGAGACCCAGACCGGTACCGCGATGGTGCGTGGTAAAGAACGGTTCAAAGATCTGTTCACGACAAGTATCGTCAACGCCCTTCCCATCGTCAATTACATGGAGTTCCAATTGACCATCGGCGGGGGCATCACAAACCAGCAAACAAATACTATTCGCAGTACGCTGTGAATGCCGCAATGCATTGCCCATCAGATTCCACAATACCCGATCAAAATGCGAACGATCAAAACAAAGGGTGGCGACTCCTGACATCTCAAGACGAACCACCTCTGCCGACAAGTTTTCCTTGACCCGATATTCTTCGATGAATAAAGGCAGAACCTCGCGCAGGTCGATCCGTTCACGATAGCTGCGGTCGCGGCGACCAAGTTCGAGAATATCGTTGACGATACGCTCCAGACGCTGAGTATTGTCGAGAACGATGCGCAACAGGCGCTCATACAACTCTCCACGCCGCTCTTCACGGAGCAACTCGCCGGCATGACTGATCGCCGAGAGCGGGTTGCGAATCTCGTGCGCGATGTTGGCAGTCAGTCGCCCGAGAGCGGCTAGTTTGATCTGCCGTGCCTGTTCCTGCAAACGGCCGATATCCTCGAGAAAAACGAGCACATCGTTTTCAGTGCTCGCAGTGCCAACGAACCGCGCTCGCAATTGCATGCCACTGGCTGGCACGCTGACCAACGCATCCTCATCACCAGGGTCCCGACACCAGTCAACGAAACCCTGCATCAGTTCAGGCGAACACTCGCTGACCTCACTGCCGCCATGCAATGCCAGCAGTTGCCTGGCGCGAGGGTTGCTTTGCCTGACCTGGCCAGTGCGGCTGAGCACCAGCACGCCATCCTGCATCTCTTCGATCACACGCTGGCTGATCACCGTCTGGTTGTTCAGGTCAACGCCGCGCTGTCTTGCCAGCACCTCGTTGGCAATCACCCGACGGGCCAGCAGGCGGGCCGATACAGCGACCGCAAAGAACCCGGCACAGAAGATCCCGGTGTGGAAGAATCCGGCAGCATCGAAATCATTGTGCAGTGTTGCCCGGTAAGACTGTTCAAAGAGAACGGCCAGTGTGGCCATCGCCGCATAGAACAATACCAGGCGTCCCTGCCCAACCAAACCGGCACCGGCCAGTGTCACCAGCAGCATGGATCCGAGTCCGCTACCCAGCCCGCCGCCGACGTGAATCAGCCACGTTACCACCACCACATCAACCATGACGCTGGCGGTAAGTTGCATGCTGGCATGCTGGCGATGGCGATACGCCAGGATCACCGTCAGCGCAGTGCTCACCAGGTAGGCACTGGCCAGCAACAGGTGCAGCAAGCCCTGTTGCGGTGTAAGGACAAGCAGGGCGGACGGGTATAGCAGCGCGGAGAAAAAAAGCAGCGCGGCCACCGCGAAGCGATAGAGGTTAAAATAGCGGAGCGATTTCCAGTGCGTCTCGGAAAAGCCCTCGGCACCGACCTCCGGCGTACTCAACATGGCCGCTCAGGCGCCGTCGGACTGGGCTTCACGAAGGTGGGCAGCGCAGCAATAGTAACGGCCATTGGCCAGAATGCTCTCGCTGACGGGCTGATTGACTCCACAGTAAGAACACTCAACCATCTGTTCGGTTTCGAGTTTCTCGACCGGCAGTCGAGTACCGCGGTGTGCCGTCCACGACTTTCGGCAAGCCCACCAGACAAGCCACACCAGCCCGATTAGCAGTAGAAATTTCGTCATTGCCAGAGAAGTCCCGCAGAGCGCTCAAGCATAGCAGAACGATCGCGGGCAGAGCGTATCACTGACCGGATTTCGGCAATCTCCGGGAAAAGATACCGGGAATATGCAGGGGACGCGCTGTCGAACGGTTCGGGAAAGACCGACAGGCAACGGTTGGTCGGGGCGAGAGGATTCGAACCTCCGACTCCTGCGTCCCGAACGCAGTACTCTACCAGGCTGAGCTACGCCCCGACCGATGCGACGACAGTGCTAATAGCTTCTAGCTACTGCGAAGAGGCATAATTCTAACAAGGAATCCTTGTATTGAGAAGGGGGGACCTGTTCGAGCACAAGCGCAGCGCGCTCTGCCTCCGCCTTGGCCTTCTGTGTCGCGTATTCGAGCGCCCCCGTTGCGCGAATCGCCGCCAACACCTCGGGCAGTGCGTCGCGCCCACCACTCTCGATCGCCTGCCGTACGCAGGCCGCCTGTTCCGCGGTCCCGTTCTGAAGTACGAAAATCAGGGGCAGCGTTGGCTTACCTTCAGCCAGGTCGTCACCGAGATGCTTGCCGGTCTCCAGTTCAGCGCCCGAATAGTCAAGCACGTCGTCAATCAACTGAAACGCTGTCCCCAGATGGATGCCGTAGGTCGCCATCGCCTGCTCGATGGCGACCGTGGCGCCGCCGATGATCGCGCCCAGTTGTGCCGCTGCCTCGAACAGCTTTGCCGTCTTGTAGCGGATCACTTGCAGATAACTCGCCTCATCGACGTTGGCGTCGTGGCAGTTCATCAATTGCAACACTTCGCCCTCGGCAATGAGGTTGGTTGCATCCGACAACACCCGCATGATGCGCATGTCGTTGACTGTAACCATCATCTGGAAGGCTCGCGAATACAGAAAGTCACCCACCAGCACGCTGGCCGAGTTACCGAACATCGCGTTGGCGGTCTCACGGCCGCGCCGCAGGTCGGAAGCGTCGACCACATCGTCATGTAGCAAGGTGGCCGTATGAATGAACTCGATCACTGCGGACAGTTCGTGGTGATGCGTACCGCGATAACCCAGCGCACCAGCCGAAAGCAGTACCAGTGCCGGACGCAGTCTCTTGCCGCCACTCTGAACGATGTATTCGGCGACCTGCCGAACCAGTACCACGTCGGAATGGAGTCGCTGGCGGATCACCGCGTCAACCGCCTCCAGATCAGACCTGATCAGGTTGTATAACTGCTCCATTCTCACCGCACAGCACCCTGGCAAAAAAACCTTGTGATCTTAGGCGCCGGCCTGTTCGGCGTCAACTGCACGAACTGTCAAGAATCGAGGAATTCGCCGTGCTGCCACGGTTGCTGCCCGCCACCATCCGGAATTCATAAAGACGGCATTCCAGCGCCCCGTTGAACAGGGGTATCTTCCTGCTGGGGGTCAGACGGACCATTTTCGGCAGACGGGTGTCGGCGCTGATCAGGTAGCAGTTCCAGCCAGCGAAGCGGCGCTTTAGCGCACTGCCGAGCAAGGGGTAAAACTGCGCCAACTGGTCATGGTCGGAGACGCGTTCGCCGTAGGGCGGATTGCTGACCATCACGCCGTGCTCGGCTGGAGCCTTGATTTCAAGCAAGTCGCCGGTGTTTAAGGTGACCAGCGGCAGCAGTCCGGCGCGGTCGAGATTGGCCAGCGCGGCGCGCACGGCAACCGGCGAGAGATCGCTGCCAAAAATTCCCGCATCGGTAGCCGCCGCTTCCCCGGCACGCGCGGCTTCGAGCAGCCGCTGCCAGACCGCCCGGTCAAAATGGCGTAGCTGCTCGAAGGCAAAGGGACGCCTCGCACCAGGCGCCACACCGAGAGCGATTTGCGCGGCTTCGAGCAGAAAGGTGCCACTGCCGCACATCGGGTCGAGCAGAGCGACGCCTGGTTGCCAACCGCTGAGGCGTAGAATGCCGGCAGCGAGGTTTTCCTTGAGCGGTGCATCGACCGTCTTCTGGCGAAATCCGCGCTGGTAGAGTGGCGCGCCCGAGGTATCGAGGTAGAGGGTGCATTCGTCCTTGCTGATGAAACCGTATACCCGCAGGTCCGGCTGGCGCGTATCGACACTCGGGCGCTTGCCGGTTTCACGGCGAAAACGATCGCAGATCGCGTCCTTGATTCGCAGGGTCACGAATTCGAGGCTTTTCAATGAGCTCTTGATGGCGTTGACGTCCACCCGAAGGGTCTGCTCGGAAACGAACCACTTCGGCCAGGGAGTATCGAGCGCCAGGCGATAGATGTCCTCTTCGTTGCCATAAGGCGCCAGCGCTACTCGCCAGAGGATGCGCGTGGCAATCCGTGAGTACAGATTGGCACGGTAGCAGACCGGCCAGTCGGCGAGGAAATGCACGCCACCGAAGATCGGTCTGAGATCACGCGCACCCGCCACCCTGAGGTCTTCAAGCAGCAGTTGCTCCAAGCCGCGCGGGCAGCTTGCAAAAAACGTTTCCACGAGTGATTGTCTCCCGACAGGCGCACTAGAATGGCTTGACCACGGCCAGGTAGGTCACCGCCAGTAGCACCAGGACCGGCAGTTCATTGAACCAGCGATACCAAACGTGGCCATGGCGGTTGCGGCCAGCCCGAAAGTCGCGCAAGAGCCGATTGCAATACGCATGATAGGCCAGCAACGCCACCACCAAAGCCGTCTTGGCGTGCAACCAGCCACCCGAGAAACCGAAACCAACCCATAGCCAAAGGCCCAAGGCAACCGCCAGAGCGGCGATCGGAGTCATGAAACGGTAGAGCTTGCCGGCCATCAGCAGCAGGCGGTCACGCTCGGCAGCGCTGTCCGGCGCCACCATCGCCAGATTGACAAAGATCCGCGGCAGGTAGAACAGGCCGGCAAACCAGCTGACCACCATCCAGAGATGCAACACCTTGACAATCAGCATCAAAGCTTCCTTTCCGCACAGGCCGCGGCGACACCATCCTCGACACGGCTATAGCGCAGCCTGAAGTGCAGTTCCTTCTTGATCCGCTGGTTGCTCAGACGGCGCGATTCGCTCATGAAAGACAACTGCAGGGGCGACAGTTGCTGCTCGGCGTCGCGACGCGAAAGACGCGGCACACGCGGCAGATCGAAACGATCGGCAACGAGATCGAAATACTCGCCCATCCTGATTTCCGAATCATCGCTCGCATTGTAGGTGCGGTTGCTGCGCCCATAACGCAGCGCGGCACAGGTCAGCATCACCAGATCCTCGGCATGGATATGGTTGGTATAGACATCGTCGGCCGTGCACAGCGCCGGCGTCCTTTTTTGCAAACGCTCGATCGGCAGGCGATCCGAAGCATAGATGCCAGGAACACGCAGGATGCTGACAACGACGCCGCGCTGACCAAAAGCGCGTAACTGGCGCTCGGCGTCAACACGGCGGCAGGCGCGTGCCGTCTTCGGCCGTAAGCCGTGCGTCTCGTCAATCCGTTCCCCCTGGCAATCGCCATAGACACCACTGGTGCTTATATACACGATGCGCTGTGGTAGACTCCTGCCGCGGGCCAACGCAGCAAGCAATCCGCTGGTACGGGTATCGCGCTGTCCGCCGAAAGGACTTCGTCGGTTGGTATTCGGTGGCGGCGCCAGATGGACAATAACGTCAGCCAGGCCGGCGATGCGCTTCAGACTGGCCGGCTGATCGAGGTCGGCCAGGACGGGTCGGGCACCCCTTGTGCGCCAGAAGGCGCACTGCCCGGAATCGCGTAACAGCGCGAAAACGCGATAATGGCCCAGCAGATGGGGAAGCAAGCGGCTGGCAATGTCACCGCAACCAACGATCAAGAGTTTTTGCACTGCGTAATTTTACCGGATTAAGGCATCTGTGGAGAGTCCATGGGTTTTCAGGTCAGTGTTCAGCCAAGCCGGCATACCTTTCACGCCGAGCCCGACGAGACCATTCTCGAAGCCGCGCTACGTCAGGGATTGAGCTTCCCGTACGGCTGTCGGGATGGTGTTTGTGGCACCTGTCGAGGCAAGGTTCTGAGCGGCGAGCTGGCGCACGGCAAAGCCCCGTTCGAGGTACTCAGTGCGGCCGACCGCCAGGCCGGCTTCGCCCTCTTTTGCTGTGCCATGGCGAGAAGCGACCTGTGCCTGGAGAGCCGGGAAGTCAGCTCGACCGAGGATATTCCGATCAGAACCTTGCCAGCACGCGTGCACAAGCTCACGCGCGCCGCCCCGGACGTGATCATCATCGACCTCAAACTGCCTGCCAGTGAGCGCCTGCAGTTTCTCGCTGGCCAATACGTGGACATTTTGCTCAAGGAAGGCCGGCGCCGCTCGTTTTCGCTGGCTAACGCACCGCACGCAGACGACTTTCTTCAACTGCATGTTCGGCAGGTGCCAGGCGGCCAGTTCACCGGACATGTCTTTGGAACCATGAAGGAACGAGACCTACTGCGCCTGCGCGGGCCACACGGCAGTTTCTTCATGCGCGAAAACTCCCAAAAACCGATGCTGCTGGTTGCCGGCGGCACGGGTTTTGCACCAATCAAGGCGATTGTCGAACACGCCATCGCGGAAGCATGCACCAGGCCGATGCACGTCTATTGGGGGGGGCGCCGTCGCGCCGACCTTTACCTTCTGCCCCTTGCCAAACAGTGGTCTGTGCAGCATCCCCATATTGATTTCACGCCGGTCCTGTCCGACTCGCCGGTTACAGAATACTGGCCGGGTCGGCGCGGTCTGGTGCATGCAGTGGCCATGGCCGATCACCCCAGGCTTGCTGACTACCAGGTCTACGTCTGTGGTTCACCGGGTATGGTGACCGCCGCCAGGCAAGATTTTCTGATCCATGGCCAGTTGCCGGCAGAGGAATTCTTCGCGGACTCTTTCGACTTTGCTGCCGATACGCTGGCGGTGATGAGTGCGAATCGTGCGCTGCCTACGAGCCATCCTTCCGATACCGGGGTTGCCCCAGATGAATGAAGTATTCATGTCCCGCCAAGCACTGGTCAATCGCCAAAGCAGGATCATCGCCACCCGTCTGACGCTGCATCTGAGCAATGGTGTTGGCATGGGGGACGCGGTGGGCGCCCTCAGCGCGCTGGCAGAGGTCTGGCCACCGGGAGGAAAACCGCTGTTCATCAATTGCGGCAGCCACTGTAATGCCAGCATTCTCGACTGGATGACCCCGGAAAACGCGACCCTCGAATTCTCCGCGGCAATCTTGCTTAGCCCGCATGGACCGGACCTGATCGCGGCGCTGGAGACCTGGCAGCCGACGGTGTGCCTGCATTTTGATCCGCAAGCGGCGCAGGCCTTGACGATCGGCGTGCCGTACCGCTTCATCGGTTTCGACGCCCACTGCTTCACGCTGTCCCAACTCAAGCTACTCGCTGTCCGGACACGCTCGCTCGGCATCAGTATTGCTTTCAATGTCGATACCCACGAGGATTTCCGGGCCTGCATCGATGCCGGGATGACGGCCGCGGCCGGCTGGTTCTTCACCTCGCCAAGCGGCGTACCGGCCAAGAAGCTCAGTGCCGGACAGGCGAACATCGTACGGGTGCTCAATCTGGTCCGCAAGAATGCCGACATTCGGGAAATCGAAGACGCACTCAAGCTCGATGTCGCAATTTCGTACAAATTGCTGCGCTACATCAATTCAGCCGGTTTCGGCCTGTCCTGTGAAATCCAGTCGTTCCGGCACGCCGTCAACATGCTCGGCTACGACAAGCTCAACCGCTGGCTGTCACTGCTGTTATCGACAGCAAGCAAGGACCCGATGGCACCTGCGCTGATGTACACCGCCCTGCTCAGAGCGCGCCTGATGGAGTTGCTCGCCAGCGGTCTGGTCGACAAGTCGGAGTACGACAACCTCTTCATCACCGGCGCTTTCTCTTTGCTCGACGCCTTGCTCGGCGTCGGCATGGAGCACGTGCTCGAAGCGATGCGCCTGCCCGAACCAATCTGTGATGCCCTGCTCGGCAGAGGCGGTCGCTATCAACCCTTTCTCGATCTGGCGTTGGCCAGTGAGCGCGATGATGGCGCGGCAATCGCCGATCAGGCGGCCATGCTCGGACTGACTGCCACGCACTTCAACCGCGCCCAGATACAAGCGTTGGCCTTCGCCGATGCGATGGAGTTTTAGGTCCCGCACGGCAAACGCCCACCCGCGCTATTCGCCCAGATAGCTGGCGCGCACTTTCGGGTCGGTGAGCAGAGCCTTCGACTCGTTGGTCAGCGTGATCTCGCCGCTCTCCATGACATAGCCACGCTGACTGACTTCCAGTGCCAGCTTGGCATTCTGCTCGACGAGCAGAATGGTCATCCCTTCGCTGGCCACCGCACAAATCACCTCGAAGATTTTCTGCACCATGATTGGCGCCAACCCCATTGAGGGTTCGTCGAGCAGCAGCAGCCGCGGCTTGCTCATCATCGCCCGGCCAATCGCCAGCATCTGCTGTTCCCCCCCGGAGAGTGTCCCCGCCAGTTGCTGCGCTCGTTCCTTGAGACGGGGAAAGTGCCCGAGCACCTGTTCGAGGTCACTTTCGATCTCCGCCTTGTTGTTGCGCGCGTAGGCACCCATGCGCAGGTTCTCGAGGCTGCTCATGCGCGGGAAGACCCCTCTGCCCTCTGGCACCAGAGCGATCCCTTCACCGACCAGGCGGTGTGGCGGCAAGGCCAACAGTTCCTTGCCGCGATAGCGGACACTGCCACCGGCGGGATCGAGCAATCTTGACAGCGCTCTCAAGGTACTGCTCTTGCCGGCACCGTTAGCGCCGATCAGCGCTACCATCTCGCCCTCATTGACATGAAAGGTGATGCCGCGTACGGCCTGGATACCGCCATAGGAAACGCGCAAACCGTTAACTTCGAGCATGATTCATCGTTCCCTTCAGGCCACCGATCCACCGAGGTAGGCCTCGATCACGCGCGCGTCCTTCTGCACCACGGCAGGTACGTCCTCACAGATTTTCTCGCCATAATCGAGTACCGCCACCCGCCCACACAGCCCCATCACCAGTTTGACATCATGCTCGATCAACAGGACCGTCACGCCATCCCGGCAAATGCCTTCGACAAGCACGCGCAAAGCCTCAGTTTCGGTGCCGTTCATTCCGGCGGCCGGTTCGTCGAGTGCAAGCAGCTTGGGTTCGGTGGCAAGGGCGCGGGCAATCTCGAGGCGCCGCTGATCGCCGTAGGACAAATGCTTGGCATAGTCATGGGCCCGTTCATGAATTCCCACATAGTGCAACAGTTCTTCGGCGCGGCGGACAATCGCTGCCTCTTCTGCTCGCGTGGCCGGGTTGCGGCTGATCGCGCCAAAGACGCCCGCGCGCGTGCGCAAATGGCGCCCAACCATGACGTTCTCGATCGCCGTCATGTTGCCGAACAGGCGAATGTTCTGAAAGGTGCGGGCAATCCCGACCGCGGCGGCCTTGTGCGGTGCATCGGCTTCGAGCTTGACGCCGTCGAAGATGAAATGACCGCTCTCATTCTTGTAAAGACCGGTCAGGCAATTGAAGAAGGTGGTCTTGCCGGCGCCATTCGGTCCGATCAGGCCATAGATCTCGCCCCGGCGAATGGTCAGCGAAACGTCATGCAAGGCCTTGACGCCGCCGAAATGTTTGGCAACCTCGTGAGCTTCAAGAAGAAGCGGTTTCTCGCTAACGCTCATGGTCAATCCGCACTCTCGGCCAGTTCGCGGCGGCGTTGCGACGAGGGCCAGAGACCAGCCGGCCGGAAGCGCATCACGAGCACCAGAGCAAGACCGAAGACCAGCATCCGCAAGCTCTCCGGATCAATGATCATGCGCCCGAAGAGCCCTCGCTGTAGTGGCTCGATGCCGTAACGCAAAGCTTCGGGAAGACCGGTCAACAGCACTGCACCGAGAATCACGCCGGGGATATGGCCCATGCCGCCGAGAACGACCATCGCCAGAATGGTGATCGATTCCATCAGTGAAAAACTCTCGGGACTGACGAATCCTTGCATTGCCGAAAAAACGCCACCTGCGATACCTCCGAACGAGGCACCCATGGCGAAAGCCAGCAACTTGATGTTCCGGGTGTTGATCCCGCAGGCCTTGGCAGCCACCTCATCCTCGCGAATTGCCTGCCAGGCCCGGCCGATGCGGGAGTCCTGCAAGCGGATATTGACGACGATCACCAGAAGCGCCAGCGCGACCAGCAAAAAGTAGTACTTCTGCGGCCCGGAAAACGACACGCCAAGAAGGGTACTGGTCTGGGCAAACGAAAAATCGCCAATCCGGATCGGGTCGATCAGGGTAATTCCCTGCGCGCCGTTGGTGACGTTGATTGGTGCATTCAGGTTGTTCATGAAGATGCGAACGATCTCACCAAAACCGAGTGTCACAATGGCCAGATAGTCGCCCCGCAGCTTCAGGGTCGGCGCGCCAAGCAGAACCCCAAAGATGCACGCCAAGCCGGCACCCAGCGGCAGGATCACCCAGAATGGCAGGTGAATACCGAAATGCGGCGATGCCAGGAGGGCATAGGTATAGGCACCAACCGCGTAAAAAGCGACATAACCGAGATCGAGCAGCCCTGCATAGCCGACCACGATGTTCAGACCAAGCGCCAGGAAAATATAGAGAATCGAGAAGTTGGCAATTCGCACCCAAGCCTGGCCACCCAGTGCGGCAACGAAAGGCACCGCCACTAGGACGGCCGCAAGCAACAGGCAACCTAGCCAGGGGCGCTGACCGGGAATGAGGACAGAGCGCCGCTTGAGGGATCCGTTCATGCGCGATCTCCAGTACGTTCACCAAACAGGCCCGAAGGGCGAAACATCAGGACGATGATCAACACGATGAAGGCAAAGATGTCCTGGTAGTGGCTGCCGAGGAAATTGCCGGTCAGGTCACCGATGTAGCCGGCACCCAGGGCCTCGATGAGGCCCAGCAACAGGCCGCCGGCCATGGCGCCCGCGAGATTGCCGATGCCACCGAGAACGGCCGCCGTGAAGGCCTTCAGGCCGAGCATGAAACCCATCTGGTAATGCGCAATCTCGTAATACGAACCGACCATGCAACCCGCCACCGCGCCCAGTGCCGAGCCGATGATGAAGGCCATGGCGATCACGCGATTGATATCGACCCCCATCAGCGAGGCCACGTGCGGGTTCTGCGCCGTCGCCCGCATGGCCATGCCGATGCGCGTACGGTGCACCAGGTAGATCAACCCCAGCATCACCAATGCCGCAAGGGAAACGATCGCAACCTGTACGTTGGTGAAACTGGCACCGCCAACTTCATAAATCTGCTTGTTGATCATCGGTGGAAAAGTGATGTAGTTGCGACCCCAGATGATCATCGCCACATTCTGCAGAACGATCGACATGCCAATCGCGGTAATCAGCGGGGTCAGTCTCGGCGCATGCCGCAATGGGCGATAGGCTACCCGTTCGAGAGCCCAGCCGAGCACCATGCAGACCGCTACCGAAACCAGCAAACCCACGCCGAGAACCAGCAGTGGCGGCATGCCGGAACCGGCGAGAAAAACGATCACGGTGAAGGCGACCATCGTCCCGATCATCACCACCTCACCGTGGGCAAAGTTGATCAGGCCGATGATGCCGTACACCATCGTGTAGCCAAGAGCGACCAGCGCGTAGACGGCACCCAGAGTGAGGCCGTTGATCAACTGCTGGAGAAGAGTGTCCATGGTCAGGCTTTCCGCAACAAGGCGCTGGTGGCGAACCATCGTCTCCGACTCATGCCAGCAGGATCGTGCGTGGGAGGGTGCGGAAGCAAGGCGCGGTTGATGCTGAGCGGATGCGAATTCAGGAGAACAGGGGAATGGCCGCAGCCATTCCCTCGCTAGACTAGCGGAAGTGCTTATTTGCCGGCTGCCGTACCACCTTCGGATTTCAGCGTGGCGAGTTTGCCATCCTTGATCTCAAAAACCGTGATCGCGCCATTCTTGATGTCGCCCTTTTCGTCGAACTCAATCTTGCCGGTCACGCCATCATAAGCGGTCTTGCCCACTTCCGGCAGATACTTGACCGGGTCAACCGAGTTGGCACGCTTCATGGCGTCGACCAGGACCATCACTGCATCATAGCTGTACGGCGAGTAGATCTGGATCTGACCATACTTCTTGGTAAAGTCTTCGAGGAACTTCTGGCCATTCGGGAGCTTCTCGGGAGGCAGACCCGCTTGTGAGCAGATCACGCCCTCGGACGCCGCACCGGCAAGCTTGATCAGTTCGGGCGAACAGCCGCCGTCGCCGGTGGTGAACTTGGCCTTGATCCCGAGTTCCTTGATCTGCTTGAGCATCGGGCCACCGACCGCATCCATGCCACCGAGGAAGATCACATCGGGATTCTTGGCCTTGATCTTGGTCAGAATGGCCTTGAAGTCAGTCGCCTTGTCATTGGTAAACTCGCGGGCGACAACGGTCGCACCAGCCGCCTTGGCAGCTTTCTCGACCTCATCAGCCAGACCCTGACCATAAGCCGTACGGTCGTCGATGATCGCGAACTTTTTGGCGCCCATGTCCTTGGCTGCGTAGGTACCGATCACAGAACCCTGCTGGATGTCGTTGGCCATCACCCGGAAAGCGGTGTTGAAACCCTGCTGGGTATACTTCGGATTCGTTGCTGACGGTGAAATCTGTGGCAGTCCGGACTGGTTGTAGATGGCCGAGGCCGGAATGGTGGTACCCGAGTTCAGGTGACCGACGACGCCGGCCACCTTGGCATCGACCAGTTTCTGGGCTACGACAGTACCAGTTTTCGGATCTGCCTGATCATCCTCGCCAAGGAGTTCGAACTTGATGACCTTGCCATCGATCTCGATCTTTTTCGCATTGGCATCGTCAACGGCCAAGCGGGCGCCATTTTCGTTGTCCTTGCCAAGATGCGCGATGGGGCCGGTCAGCGGTGCGACGTGACCGATTTTCACGACCATTTCCGGCTTCGGTGCTGGCGCAGGGGCAGCAGCAGCCGGGGCCGGGGCCGGGGCAGCGGCCTTGGGCTCTTCCTTCTTTCCACAACCAATGATAGCCACCGAGGCGGCCAGAACGACGAGTACACCAGGTATACGTACATTGTTCATGATTTTGATCTCCAATAGGGTGTTCTGACTGGGCTAACGAACGCGCGATTGTCCAAGCACATCAGGGCCTTGTCAACCAGCATATAGATTCCCCTGCTTTCCCGACCGGCATATGCTGTTCCTGAAGTGCGTCTTCAAAACAAGAAACCGGCACGCAGCCGGTTTCTTGTTCAGTCAGTCCTCATTTCTGGCTGAGGATCCACTTCGCGAGTTTGGTCGCCTCATCGGGCGTAACAGACGGATTCGGCGGCATCGGTATCTCACCCCAGGCACCCTTGCCGCCCTTGATGATTTTCGCGGACAGCGCCGCTTCGTCCTTCGCTGTGTACTTCTTGGCCACATCCTTGTATGACGGGCCCACGACCTTCTTGTCGACCGCGTGACACGACAGACAGTTCTTCGACTTGGCCAAGGCTTCGGCGTCCTGAGCCTGGACAGCACCAGCAGACATTACGCCGGCAGCAGCCAGCAGACACACGTAGATCGCTTTCATGCTATTACTCCGTTCAGATGAGGGGGTTGCAACGCTCCGATAGTATTTCAGTTTGGCCAGCTTGGAAAGCCTCCTGATCGGTTTTGCCGATACCGCCAGCGTTACCCTTTGATCAACGCATCGACAACGGCGAGCGTTGACCTTGCCAGAACCCGGCATGGCGCATGCTCCCTCAGATCCGCTTCAACTGTCTCAGGTCGCGCACCGCGCCGGTGGCAGCCGAAGTGGCCATCAACGCATAGGCCTGCAAGGCCTGGGAAACGACCCGCTGACGCGCGGCTCGCGGCCGCCAGGCAGACGCCGCCTTGGCGTCCATCGCCGTACGACGCGTGGCCAGTTCGGAATCGGCAAGAACCAGATGGATGCGGCGTCCGGGAATGTCGATCTCGATCAGGTCGCCCTCCTCAATCAGACCGATCGCGCCGCCCTCAGCGGCTTCCGGTGAAACATGCCCGATCGACAGTCCCGAGGTCCCTCCCGAAAAGCGGCCGTCAGTGAGCAACGCGCAGACCTTGCCCAGTCCTTTCGACTTCAGATAAGACGTGGGGTAGAGCATTTCCTGCATCCCCGGCCCGCCTTTCGGCCCTTCGTAACGAATCACTACCACCTCGCCGGCCTTGATCTGGTCGCCGAGAATCGCTTGCACGGCATCGTCCTGGCTCTCGAACACCCGCGCCTTGCCGGTAAACACCCAGATGCTCTCATCCACACCGGCGGTTTTGACGATGCAGCCGTCACTTGCGATATTGCCGTAGAGCACGGCCAGGCCGCCGTCCTGCGAATAGGCGTTGGCCTGATTGCGAATGCAGCCGCGCGCACGATCGAGATCCAGATCCGGATACCTCCGGTTCTGCGAGAAAGCCTTCTGCGTCGGAATGCCGCCCGGTGCCGCCTGGTAGAACTCGAACACCTGCGGGTCTTCTGTACGGATCACATCCCAGCGGTCGATCGCCTCGCCGAGAGTTCTGGCATGCACGGTCGGCACGCCGCGATGCAGCAGGCCGGCACGGTCGAGCTCGCCGAGAATCGCGAAAATGCCGCCGGCCCGATGCACATCTTCCATATGATAATCGGGCGTCGCCGGAGCGACCTTGGCCAGACAGGGAACCCTGCGCGAGATGCGGTCAATGTCGTCCATCGTGAAGTTCACACCCCCCTCCTGCGCAGCCGCCAGAATGTGCAGCACGGTATTCGTCGAACCGCCCATCGACACGTCCAGCGTCATCGCGTTCTCGAAGGCTGCGAAACTGCCGATGGCACGCGGCAATACCGAGGCGTCGTCCTGCTCGTAATAGCGGCGGCAGAGGTCGACGATCTGGCGTCCCGCCTGCAGAAACAGCCCTCGGCGATCCGCATGGGTGGCCAGAAGACTCCCGTTGCCGGGCAGGGAAAAGCCGAGCGCCTCGGTCAGGCAGTTCATCGAATTGGCGGTAAACATTCCCGAACACGAACCACAGGTCGGGCACGCCGAGCGTTCGAAAGTGTTGACTTCCTCGTCCGAACAATGGCTGTCGCCACCCTTGACCATCGCATCGACGAGGTCGACCGCAATCACCTTGCCACCCCATTTCACCTTGCCGGCTTCCATCGGACCACCGGAAACGAAGATCGTCGGGATGTTCACCCGCATCGCCGCCATCAGCATGCCGGGGGTGATCTTGTCGCAATTCGAAATGCACACCATCGCGTCGGCACAGTGCGCATTGACCATGTATTCGACGGAATCGGCGATCAGATCACGCGAGGGTAATGAATAGAGCATGCCATCGTGCCCCATGGCGATCCCGTCGTCGATGGCAATGGTATTGAACTCCTTGGCCACGCCACCCGCAATCTCGATCTCGCGCGCGACTAGCTGGCCCAGATCCTTGAGATGCACGTGTCCGGGAACGAACTGCGTGAAGGAATTGACGACGGCGATGATCGGTTTGCCGAAATCGCCGTCCTGCATGCCAGTGGCACGCCAAAGCGCGCGCGCGCCAGCCATGTTGCGACCGTGCGTCGAGGTGCGGGAACGATAGTGTGGCATTGCCGATCTCCAATCCGGAACACGCCCCAAGATGGCGCGATATAATGCCCATTCTATCCGAAAGCCCCCAGAATGTTCGTTCCGTGTTAATCCATCCGCAGTTCAACCCGGTTGCGCTTTCACTCGGCCCGCTGAGCGTGCACTGGTACGGATTGATGTATCTCCTGGCCTTTCTCCAGTTCTGGTGGCTTGGCCGGCAGCGAATTCTCACCCATCCGCAACTTTCGCAAGCCGGCTGGACGGTACAACAGCTTGATGATCTGCTGTTCTACGGCGTCCTTGGCGTGATCGCTGGTGGCCGCTTAGGTCAGGTTCTGCTCTATGAGCCGGGCTACTATCTCACGCAGCCGCTGCAGATCTTCGCCGTTTGGCGGGGAGGAATGTCGTTTCACGGGGGATTTCTCGGTGTGCTGCTCGCGATGGGGCTGTACGCGCGCAAAACTGGCAGGAGCTGGCTCGAGATCACCGACTTCATTGCGCCGCTGGTGCCGCTCGGCCTGGCTGCCGGGCGCATCGGCAACTTTATCAACGGCGAGCTGTGGGGACGTGCGGCCGATCCATCCTTGCCGTGGGCAATGGTTTTCCCCTGGGTGGACGATTTGCCGCGCCACCCGTCACAGCTCTACCAGGCCGGACTCGAGGGACTTGCCCTGTTCGTTCTTCTGTGGACCTATTCAGGCCAGACGCGGGCACGTGGCGCCGTTTCCGGGGTTTTTCTCATGGGCTACGGGGTCCTGCGATGGATCGCCGAATATTTCCGGTCGCCGGATGAGGGAATCTTCGGGTTTTCATACACCGTCAGCATGGGGCAGTGGTTGTCGCTGCCGATGATTGTTGCCGGGATCATTTTTGTCGTCGTCGCGAATCGCCAGCGCAACTGAGTCGGCTCGTCGCTGGCCGCGAGACTGAGGAGAAAGCAATGGCAGAAGGTATGGTCGTGCGGGGGCTGCGCCGCGTGCGCACGCTGCTCGCTGATGGCGGCGCTGCGCGCAGCCTGGAGGGCAAACAACTGGTACGCATTCGTGATCTGCTTCATGAATGCGCCAGCGGCATCGGCGGAGAAGTCTCGGCAAGGCAGCGTGCCGGCCGTCTTGCAGAAACCTATTTGCGTCTCAACGACGAGGGACGCGCCAGCTTCCTGAGAATTGTCGCGACCGAATTCGGTCCCAACCCGGAGCTGGTCGCCAAGGCACACGCTGACTATCAGGCGGCAATTGGCAGCGACGCGCAGTGGACTGCCGAGTCTGCCCTGCGCAATGCCATGCGATCCGCTCGCCTGCGCATCCTGACGCAATTCAATACCCTCTCACACGGCGTCAAGTTCCTGGTCGACCTGCGTGCCGATCTGCTGCGCTTTGTCGAAAAGGATGCTGCTCTGCGTTCGCTTGATCGCGAACTCGAATCCCGACTGGGTGCCTGGTTTGACGTCGGCTTCCTGGAACTGCAGCGCATCACCTGGAGTTCACCGGCAGCACTGCTCGAAAAACTCATCGAGTATGAAGCGGTGCATCAGATCCGTTCCTGGAGCGATCTCAAGAACCGCCTCGATTCTGACCGTCGCTGCTACGCCTTCTTTCATCCACGCATGCCCATGGAGCCACTGATCTTCGTTGAGGTAGCGTTAACCGAACATCTCGCCGACAATGTGCAAACACTACTCGACGAGCATGCACCGGTACTCGATGCGCACAGGGCAAATACAGCGATCTTCTATTCGATTTCAAACACCCAGGTCGGCCTGCGTGGCGTTTCATTCGGTAATTTCCTGCTCAAGCGGGTTGTGGATGACCTGAAACGCGATTACCCACGTCTGGTCAACTTTGCCACCCTCTCTCCCCTGCCCTCCTTTCGGCACTGGGCCGAAAAGAACCCGGAGCCCTGGCCACAGGCTTTCAGCGCTGCCGACCTCGAACGGATCAAACGCCATTTGACACCGGAAATGCCGCAACCAGCCGATGCCAGCGACCTTGCGAAGCTGCTTGCCGACGCACGCTGGATGAATGACGCGCGCCTGGCACGCGCCCTGCAACATGGCCTCCTGCGCCTGGCTGCACGCTACCTGCTGACCACCAGCAAGGGGGGGCGACCTTACGACCCGGTCGCCCGCTTTCACCTGGGCAATGGCGCGCGCATCGAACGTCTCAATTATCTGGCCGACACCTCGGCACGCGGTCAGCAGCAATCCTACGGACTGATGGTGAATTATCTGTACGACCCTGATACTATCGAAGCGAACGTCGAAGCCTTTTCGCGCAGCGGCGAGATCGCTGCCGCTGCCGCCATACGTCGTTCAGCCCGCGATTGAGATTGCACACCACCACCCACCCACACCCCTTCTGACCCTTTAATCATCCTGCCAAGAGAAGAAAGAACAATCATGAATCCACGTCCCTTCAAAGTCCTCGGTATCCAGCAAATCGCCATCGGCGGCCCCGACAAGCTCAAACTTCGTCAACTCTGGGTTGACATGCTCGGCCTCGAAATCACCGGCAACTTTGTCAGCGAACGCGAAAACGTTGATGAAGACATTGTCGCCATGGGCAAGGGACCGTTCAAGGTCGAAGTCGATCTGATGCAACCGGTCGACCCCGACAAGAAGCCGGCCGTGCATGCCACGCCGCTGAATCACGTTGGTCTCTGGATTGACGACCTGCCGAAGGCCGTTGAATGGCTCACGGCCAACGGCGTTCGCTTCGCACCTGGTGGAATCCGCAAGGGTGCCGCTGGTTTCGATATCACCTTCCTGCATCCAAAGGCGAGTGCCGAGTTCCCGATCGCCGGTGAAGGCGTGCTGATCGAGATGGTACAGGCACCACCGGAAGTCGTCGAAGCCTTCGCCAAACTCGCCTGAAAATACCCGCGTATGCCGGCGCCGGCAACCCTCGACAACGGGCATCACTGACCGACCGGCCGATCACGCCGAATCTTCACTCACTGGACGGGCAGGCAGGCGCTGCCCGTCCGCCGCTTTGCTCCGGCAGCTCGGATGGCGACTGCATTGGTCGCCGCACGCCGGTTCCTGGTCAATACCGCGACGCCACCGGCCGGCGTCTGAATCATGATCCGTCAGCATGACGTCCGCATCCCCTTACAAGTCGTGCTCGCACAATGCCGCTACCAGACTGCCTGTTACTCGATAGATTGCACGTTTTGTGCACTGGATGGTTCATTTTTGCGAAGAAAAGAACGATAATTGCCGGCCCGGGAAACTCCCGCGCAACACGGAGTAGAACCATGCCAAAAATTCATGGCCACAGTGAAACTCGTCTCGTTCGTTCATCAAGCCCTGATCGGATCGGGCAAACCGTGGGCAGCCGGCGTCGTGGGACACCGTCCGTGTCAGGTCAGCATTCCTGACCGCAAAACGGTTCACCCCTCACCAGTTTTTCGCCACACCAAGGAGGTACCAATGAGTGAAGTCAAAGCCGTGCAAGAAGAAGTAGAAGTCGTATCGGAAGGCACCCAAGCCGAACAACTGGCTGCGGTGCAGGCAGCCCCGCCACCGGCTGCTGCAGCCAAAATCGCGGCGCAGAAAAAACCTGCCAAAGCAGAAGCAAAAAATGCTGCGCAGAAAACGGAGACTAAACCCGTGCAGGGCAAGGTTCAAAAAGCGCCGAGAGGGAAAGCTGTCGCACCCAAAGTGGAAGCGACCACGCCAAGCAAAGTCAATCTGAACGAAAACGTGCGCAGCACTCGCAAACCGGCAATCAAGACCAAGGATTACGAAGAAACGCTGTCGAAGTTGCAGATCGAACTCGTCAAACTGCAGGAATGGATCAAGTTCAAGAAGCTGAAAGTCGTCGTCCTGTTTGAAGGGCGTGATGCGGCCGGCAAGGGTGGCACCATCAAGCGCATCACCGAGAGCCTCAGTCCGCGCGTCACACGGGTGGCCGCGTTGCCTGCGCCCACTGACCGTGAGCAGACGCAATGGTATTTTCAGCGCTACGTCCAGCACCTTCCTGCCGGCGGCGAAATGGTCCTGTTCGATCGCAGTTGGTACAACCGTGCCGGTGTCGAACGGGTGATGGGTTTTTGTACCGAAGAGGAATACCGGGAGTTTCTGCGTACCTGCCCCGAATTCGAGCGTATGCTCGTTCGTAGCGGCATCATCCTGATCAAGTACTGGTTCTCGGTCAGCAACGAAGAGCAGGAACGCCGTTTCCAGAAGCGCATCTTTCATCCAGAAAAACACTGGAAGCTCAGTCCGATGGATCTCGAGTCGCGTGCGCGCTGGGTCGAATACTCCAAAGCGAAGGACGCCATGTTCGCGCATACCGACATCAAACAGGCACCCTGGTATGTCGTCGACGGCGACGACAAGAAGCGTGCCCGCTTGAACGTCATCACGCACCTGTTGAACATGATCGACTATGAGGACCTGACACCAGAGCCGATCGTCCTGCCACCCCGTCAGGACGAGGGGGGCTATGTTCGCCCGCCGCTTTCCGACCAGACCTTCATTCCAGAAGTTTACTGAGGCACCAGGACAAGAAAAACCCCGCTGTCGCGGGGTCTTGTCACTCTACAGGGTACCGGAACTCGGGGAACGCTACGCCATCGCAAGAGCACAGGCCCTCCTCAGAAGAATCTCTACTTGTAGTAGCCGACCGCACACACCTGGTCGTCGACCCTGGTCACGAAGGCCACCTTCGCCACCGGATCGGTCTGGCCAGGACGCGGCCACATGTATGACACCTCGGCAATGGACCCGTCTCTGGCCGCAGCGTAGACCTCCTCTCCCAGAGGTCTTCCGTACTTGTCCCTGAGATCCTTGAGGCTCTTCCCGAGGAGTGTCGGATGCGCGGTGAAATACCCATCCGGACCACCGCAGTAGGGATACAGGTCACGATCCTTGAAGCCACCTTCACCCTTGGTGAACATCACCAGCGCTTTGGTCTTGTCAGCCTTCACAGCCATAACAGCCTTTTCGAGCAGGGCTTTGGCTTCGGCTGGAGTTCCATATTCCGCTGCCACGGCGCTACCGACAGACCCGAAGAAGGCCAGTGCAGAAACTGCAAACAATTGCTGTAACATCCAAAATCTCCTTGTCAATCCTCAATCCATCCGCCAGCAAGAAAGAATTGCTGACCTGTCACCAGCGAGGAAGCCCCTCGGCAAGGATGGTAGCTCAAAATTGCTTCAGGATGCTTGACTTCATCAGCTTGTCGAGGGACACGGTCGCGCGTGGATCAGCCCCCCCATTTTCGGCGACCCAATCGATGAACCTGGCTGTGTTCGGTCCCCGTACCGGCTTTTTTCCCGTCGTCAGGGCGGAACCCCGGTAGACTGGTGAACCGGCAGGCAGCCAGCCAGCCATCGGTACTCTCCCGTGGTATGATCAAGCGCAGTCGACGACCCGATATCAATTGGACAACAGGCAATGAGCATCGGCAATGCAGAAGAACCCGTAAAAAGACGCTCAGTCTCCAAGAAGCCACTTGCAGCCGTGAAACCGGCTGGCGACGTAGTGCACCCCGTCCGGTCGGACGAGCGACCGTTCATCATCGGGATCGGCGCCTCGGCCGGTGGCCTGGAAGCGCTCAGTCTGCTTTTGCCGAGCCTGCCCAAGAATCTTGGGCTGACTTACGTCGTCGTACAACACCTGTCACCGACCTACCGCAGCATGATGGCACAGTTGCTCGGTCGTGAGACGACGATGCCGGTTCGGGACATCGAGGACGGAATGTTGCCGGAAGCCAATACGGTCTATATCACGCCGCCGAATCGCAATCTGACGCTGCAGGCGGGCCACTTCCGGCTCGTCGAACCGACCAAGGAATCGATGCCCAAACCATCGGTCAACCGTTTCTTCGCCTCCCTGGCCGAGGAGATCGGTGAATCGACGATCGGCATCATCCTGTCCGGCACAGGCTCTGACGGTGCCTCGGGAATCCACGCAATCAAGGCGGCTGGTGGTTTTACCTTTTCCCAGGATCCCGAAACCGCCAAGTATAGCGGCATGCCCCAGTCGGCGATCGATACCGGCAGTGTCGACTGGATCCTCCCGCCCGAGACGATGGGCGCCGAGATCAGTCTGATCGTCCTCAACCGTGGGCTGATTCCGGTGGCCACACAGGCAGCCAATGCGCCGGCAACGCTCAAGACGCTGCTCGGCAAGGTACGCAGCCGCACCAAGGTCGATTTCTCGCAGTACAAGGAGCCGACACTGTGGCGACGAATCGAACGGCGAATGGCAGCAAACCACGTCAGTACCCTGCAGGATTATCTGCGGGTGGTCGACGACACGCCGGTCGAACTCGACCGGCTGTGCAAGGACATCCTGATCTCGGTCACGGCCTTCTTTCGTGACGGTGACGCCTTTGCCCGGCTGGACAAGGTGATTGGCGATATTCTCGCCAACAAGCAACCCGGTGACGATATCCGCGTCTGGACTGCCGGTTGTGCTACCGGCGAGGAGGCCTATTCCCTGGCCATCCTGTTTTCTGAACGTCTCGGAGCTTCCTTCGATCAGTACCGTCTGCAGATCTTCGCTACCGACATCGATCTCGACGCGATGGCGCTGGCGCGGCGCGGCGTGTTTGCCGCCTCCAGCCTGGCGCACATGGATCGCAATCGCATCCGCTCCCATTTCACGCCGCACGGTGACCGTTACGAAATCAACAAGAACCTGCGCGACGTGGTCATCTTTGCTCGCCAGGATCTGGTGCAGGATCCGCCGTTTCTCCGACTCGATCTGATCAGTTGCCGTAATGTGCTGATTTATTTCCAGAGCGAGTTGCAAGCCCGTCTGCTATCGGTGTTTCATTACGCGCTCAATCCGGGCGCCTACCTGTTCCTCGGCAAATCGGAAGGAATCTCCCAGCAAGAAGCGCTGTTCGGCGTGGTCGACAAGGAAGGACGTCTTTACCGCCGACACGGGGTGGCTGCCCGACTGCCGCTGCTACGCACCGAGATGCCCCTCGCGGCGGCCGGTCTGAACCAGCATCAGAGGCCGGCCAAACCTACCTCCCCGCTGGGTTTCGAGAACATCCTGCTGGAAGCGGCTGGACGGTTTTTCATCCCCACCAGCATCCTGATCAACAGCAAGTTCGAAATTCGCCACATTCATGGTGACGCCAGCCGACTGCTCAACGTTTCACCCGGCAAACCAGCTTTTGACCTGATCTCGTTGATCCGTCGCGAGCTGCGCACCGAGGTCCAGGTTCTGATGCGGCAGGCACAGGTCAAGCAGGCCGTGGCGCACGGACGGCCACGGCACATCAAGGCGCTCGACCCGAATCGCGGCGTCCGCCTTTCCGTGCATCCGGTCCTGGCCCCCGGCAACGAAACGCTGTTCATGGTCTGTATCGAGTGGATTGCGGCGCCAGCCGGCAAAAGTCCCACCGAGGACAGCAATAATGTCACCGACAAGGAACTCGAAGACGAACTGGCCGCAACGCGCGAACATCTGCAGACGCTGGTCGAGGAACTCGAGACCTCCAACGAGGAAATGCAGGCGCTCAACGAGGAGATCCAGGCCTCGAACGAGGAAATGCAGGCCTCGAACGAGGAACTAGAGGCCTCGAACGAGGAACTGCAATCGACCAACGAAGAGCTGGCAACGGTCAACGAGGAATTGCAGATCAAGACCGCCGAGACGCAGGAACTCAACATCGAACTGGAATGTATCCAGAACAGCGTCGACTACCCCTTGCTGGTCCTCGATCAGAAATCCACCCTGCAGCGCTTCAACAGTGCTGCCGCACGCTTGTTCAGACTCGGCCCGCCACAAATCGGCCGACATCTGCGCGATCTGGCGCTACCGGACATGCCCGATCTGGTCACCGACAGTCAACAGGTGATCGACACACAAAACGCCCTCGACCGCCAGATCGTCAACGCCAACCGACACCACTACGCGCTGCACATCGCGCCGCTGTTGCGCGATGCGCAGCGCAGTAGCGGCGTGATCCTGCTGTTTGCCGACAACACGAACCTGTACGAAATCGAGCGTTCGGCGCGCGAAACACAGGTCAGGTTGCTGGCAGTGATGAACAACTCGGTCTCGTTGATGGCGGTCAAGGATGCCACCGGTCGCTACCAGTTTGCCAACCCGAAGTTTGAACAGACTTTTGGCTTCGCCACCGGGCGGGTCATCGGAAAAACCGATCTGCAGCTCTTTCCCGACGCCGTATCCGAAATCTTCCGCGAGAGCGAACTCACAGCCATACGTCTGCGCAGGGAAATCGAACGTGAAGAAACGCTGCCGCTGGCTAGTGGTGATCACCACTTCCTGGCCGTTCGCTTTCCGCTCTTCGACAACGACGGAGCCATCACCGGCCTCTGTTTCCAGGCCACCGACATCACCGCCCGCAAGCGTGCAGAGGAAAGTTTGCGGCTAGCGGCGATGGTCTTCGATCGTGCTTCAGAAGGCGTCATGGTGACCGATACCGAGCAACGCATCCTGACCGTCAATGACGCTTTCACAACCCTCACCGGGTTCACCCGCCAGGAGGTCGTCGGCAAGAAGCCCAGCCTTCTGCGATCCGAGAAGACGCCACCCGAGCTCTATGTCGACATGTGGGACCGGGTCAATCGCCTGGGCGTCTGGCAGGGCGAAATCTGGAATCGCCGGAAGAACGGCGAGGCTTTCCTGGAATGGTTGTCGATCAATACCGTCAAGGACAAGAACGGCAAGATAGTCAACTACGTCGGCATGTTCAGCGACATTACCAAGGTGCGCGAATCGCAGCAGCGCGTCGAGTATCTGGCAACCCACGATGAACTGACCGGATTGCCCAACCGGGCATTGTTCAATGACCGTCTCCATCTCGCTCTGGCACGGGCCGAACGATCACGCGAGAGTATCGGTGTGGTGTTCATCGACCTCGACAACTTCAAGATGGTCAACGACACCCTCGGTCATGCCACTGGCGACAAGTTGCTCAAGCAGGCCGCAATGCGTCTGCTCGACTGCGTGCGTGCCGAAGATACGGTGGCACGACTGGGCGGTGACGAGTTCGTGGTCCTGCTTGAAACCGCCGATCGTCACAAGGCAACACTAACCGCCGAGCGTTTGCTGAGCGCTTTGAGTACCAGTTATCAGTTCGACGAGCACGAATGCTTCATTAGTGCCAGCATCGGGCTGAGCATGTTTCCGGAGGATGCCGCCGACGCCAGCGCGTTGATGCGCAATGCCGACTCAGCGATGTATCGCGCCAAGGATCACGGCAAGAATGCTTTTCGCTTCTTCACCGCCGACCTGGCTCACCTGGCGACGCGGCGACTGGCTCTGGAAACGGGTTTGCGGCGTGCGATCGAAAACGGCGAGCTGTACATTCACTACCAACCGCAAGTCAACCTCGAGAGCCAACGGGTCATCGGTGCCGAGGCGCTGTTGCGCTGGCAATACAACGGTGAGGTCGTCGATCCGGTCGTGTTCATTCCGGTCGCCGAGCAAAGCAACCTGATCGTAGCGGTCGACGAATGGGTACTTGGAGAGGTTTGTCGCCAGATCGACAAGTGGAACAAGACCGGACTACCGGCAGTACGCATCAGCGTCAACATTTCTGCCCGGCATTTCCGCAAGGAAAGCATGGCGGCCGACCTGATGCAGATCATCAATGCGCATCGGGTCTCCCCACAACAACTATGCATCGAGATCACCGAAGGGGTGCTGATGGACTTCGAGCGTGCTCAGCGCATGCTGGCCGAACTGGTGGCTTTCGGTCTGGTGATCAGCATCGATGACTTTGGTACCGGCTTTTCGTCCTTGTCATACCTCAAGCGTTTCCCGATCCACGAACTCAAGATTGCGCGCAGTTTCGTCGACGGCATATCGAGCAACGCTGATGACCGTGCAATTGGTTCGGCGATCATTTCACTGGCGCGCCACCTCGGGATGAGCGTCGTCGCGGAGGGCGTTGAAATCGCCGATCAGCATGCCGAACTCGACGCTTCCGGCTGCCACAGTGGCCAGGGTTATCTTTATTCCCGCCCGCTGCCGCCAGACGACTTTGCCGAGTGGCTGCGCACGCACAACCTGCCCTGAGAGGCTGTGAAAAAATGCCCGAAGCTGGGCAACATGCCAAAAAATATTCAACAAAACAAGTTGTTACAGCACTTCTCATGACCGCTTTTCTATTTTTTCACAACCTCTGAGTCGATCAGTTCGTGCCGTCACCTGCAACCGACGGACTTTCCTCGACATCTGGATTGTCCTCCTCGATGAGGCGCTGCTCGAGACTTTCGATCAGCCCGCTGGCGGCATCCTCGATCATGTCGAGCACCAGGTCGAAGCCATGCCCAAGACCGTAGTAGGGATCGGGAACTTCATCGTCGTCGAAGTTCTTTGAATAGCTCATCAGCAGTCCCAAACGGTCATGTTTGTCCAGAGGACAGATGCGTTTCAGAACGGCAAGGTTGTTGTGGTCCATCGCGAGAATCAGGTCAAAGTACTCGAGATCCTGCGCCGTCACCCTACGCGCCCGCATGTCGGACAGCTTGTACTGACGAACCGCTGCGGCACGCTGCGTCCGCTGATCCGGTGCCTCACCCGCGTGATAGCCATGCGTCCCTGCCGAATCAACCTCGATCCTGTCTTCGAGGTTCCTCTGACGCAGAAGGTGGCGGAAAACGCCCTCGGCCGTCGGCGAGCGGCAAATGTTCCCCATGCAAACGAATAGAACCTTGATCACCGTCCATTTTTCCAGATACGTTTGTCCCTTTGCCTTCGTTCGACTGATCCTGCCCCGACAGCCACAAACCTATCGCGCCAATCACTGCCCCTTGCGTCAAACGACGGCCGCCCGCTACCTGACCACCCATCCGTTGGCAACGGCAAGATGCTGCCGAGGCCTTCATCATCCGTCGAAAAGGCCACCATTGCAACCTTGCGCGAGTATTTGGGGGAATTATGCACATGCCCTCGCTATGGCTTTTCGGCACTCGTGACCTTCTCGCTGCGGCCAATCAACGAGGCCTGGAGAGCAGCCGGGATCTGGTTTTCCCGCCGGAGACTGGCCGGCTTTCACTTCTGGCCGCAGGCTTCCCGGGCTTGAGCTTGCGCCGGTTCTGCTCGGGGAGCGGCTTCTCGGCAAAGGGGTTGATCGAGACCTTGAACTGGATCTGCAGCGGCGTTCCCTGCAACTTGAACACCTCCCGAAAGGTATGCTCGAGGTAACGACGATAGGATTCCGGAATCTTGTCGAGCGCATTGCCATGAACCACGATCAGCGGCGGATTCCTGCCACCCTGATGCGCGTAGCGCAGCTTTGGCCGGATCAGGCCACTGCGTGGTGGCGCCTGGCGAGCCACCGCGTCAATCAGCGTACGCGTCAGTTTGGGTGTCGGCAGATCGGCAATGGCTGCCCGGTAAGCGGCATCCACAGAGCGGAAAAGTGCTTCGAGACCCTGCCCCTTGAGTGCCGACACATAATGGAAACGGGCAAAATCGATGAACGACAAGCAGCTTTCGAGGGCTCCCTTGACCTGTTCGCGAACATAGGCATCGAGTCCATCCCATTTGTTCACAGCCACCACCAGCGCGCGCCCGGATTCGCGGATAAAGCCGCCGATGTGCGCATCCTGGTCGGAAATGTCCTGACGTGCGTCGACCACCAGAATCACCACCTGAGCGTTCTCGATCGCCTGTAGCGTCTTGATCACCGAAAACTTCTCGACGGCCTCGAAAACCTTGCCACGACGGCGCAGGCCAGCCGTGTCGATGAGCGTATAACGGCCGCCGCCGCGCTCGAAATCGACTTCGATGGCATCGCGAGTCGTTCCCGGCTGGTCGAAGGCGATGACCCGTTCTTCGCCGAGCAGCGCGTTAATCATGGTGCTCTTGCCGACATTCGGACGGCCGACGATGGCGACCTTGATCACTTCGCTGTCAAAGCTGCTTTCCGGCGGTTCCTCATACGGAGCGAGCGCCTCTTCGATCAGTGCCCTGACTCCCTCGCCGTGCGCCGCCGAGATCGCAAATGGTTCGCCGAGGCCGAGTTCGTGGAAATCGGCGACGACGAGTCCGTGGCTCATCCCTTCAGTTTTGTTGACGGCAACCAGCACCGAACGGTTGGACTTGCGCAGGCGGCTGGCAATTTCCTTGTCGAGGGCAGTGATGCCGCTGCGGCCATCGACGACAAAAATCACGACGTCGGCCTCAAAGATCGCCTGCTCTGTCTGGCGCGCCATCTGGTACATGATGCCTTCCCTGGCGAGCGGTTCGAAGCCGCCGGTATCGATCACCAGATGGGGTTTGTTGCCGAGTCTTCCGTGGCCATAATGACGGTCGCGTGTCAGACCGGGGAGATCGGCCACCAGTGCGTCGCGGGTTCGGGTCAGGCGATTGAAGAGCGTTGATTTGCCGACATTGGGACGCCCGACAAGAACCACACTCGGCTTCATTGCGTTTCGATCACGAACAGGCGCCCATTGACTGTCTGCGCGACCAGGTGGCTACCCAGTCGTTGCAGGGGCGCTCGCACCGCGCTGCCATCGGTCGTCTGGCGCGCCGCGAACGAGCCATCGTCGCGACTCAGAAAATGGACAACGCCCTTGACATCCGCCACGACGATCAGATTGCGCATCGGCAATGGCGCCGTAAGCTGTCGCAGGAAGAGCTTGTCCTGCTTCCAGAGGCTGGCACCACTGGCCTTGTCGAGCGCATGCACGGCACCCTTGTCGTCAGAAACATAAACGTAGCGGCTGTCGATCGCCACGCCGGCAGTGCTCGATATATCGCGCGACCAGATCAGGTTGCCATTTCCCAGGTCGAAACAGGCCACTCGCCCCTGGAAAGCAACCGCGCAAATCATGCGTCCATTGATCACCGGCACGCTGGTGACATCGGCAACACGGTCGAGTTCAGTGGTGCCTTTGGGCAAGACCACCGTTCCCTCCCACAGCGGTGCGCCGTTTTCTGCGCTCACCGCAATCAGTTTGCCTCCGGGAAAACCGGCAAAGACATACCTGTCGATCAGTACCGGGCCAGCCACCACACGCAACGATAGGGGTGTGCTGGGACGTTGATAGACCCATTTGCGCTTGCCGTCGAGCGGATCGTAGGCAGCTAGGCGATGATCGCCACTGCGCACGATCACCAGACCGGAGCTGACCATCGGCGGCGCAACGACCTCGCTGCTGGCGCGTGCCTTCCACAGCAGGCTGCCGTCCGCCGTGGCAAAAGCAAACAGCTCGCCCTTGGCAGTACCGACCACGACCATTCGCTGATCGGCGCCGACGCCCCCCGAGAGGGTCTTCCCGGCGTTGATTTTCCAGACCTGCTGGCCATCGTCGAGGCGAACGACCGTACCGTCCGAAGCCGCCGCGTAGACTGAGGAACCCACCACAGCCGGAACGAAGGTATGGTCGCCGGCCTTGCCGACATCTGCCGACCACAGCACGCGCACGGCATCCGTTGGCTGAATCGCCTGCAGTTCAGCCATCTTGGGCCCGCTAGATCCAGAAAACGGATTCAGGGCATCCAGCGTCGAACAGCCGACCAGAAGTAACGACAGCCCTGCCGCTGTGCGCAAGGGAAGCCTCATCAGCTTGACTCCCCAAGTGCATCCAGCTTCTGCTGCAGCGATTCACGATAGGCGGCATTGGCTTGCCGGTCCTGGAGGGTATTCTTGCCACCCGGGCCGGCCTCATCCAGTTTGGCCAACGCGGTCTGGTAGGCTGTACGCGCCTCGGCGGTCTTGCCCTGAGCGTCGAGGATGTCGCCACGCGTATCCAGGAAACGGACGACAAAGCCGGCACTCGATGGGCCATCGAGTTGCTTGAGCGCCTCATCGTAGGCCTGTTCGTCGAGCAGTACGCTGGCCAGACGCAAACGCGCCAGATCCCGAAGTTCGTTTTTGCCATGTTCGACCACCCAGAGCAACTGCAGCCTGGTGGTTTTCAGATCACCAGCGGAGTAAGTCACCTTGGCGGCGATCAGGGCAGCCAGGGGTGCATACGCCGTTCCCGGATATTTCTCGAGCAGTTCTCCACTCGCCGCCTTGATGCGCTGGGGGTCGTTATCGAGCACGGCTTTCTGCATGACACTGTATACCTGTGAGGCCTGTGCTGCCTGATTGCGCTGATACCAGTTCCAGCCTTGCCAGCCAACAACGCCAATTGAGGCAGCGGTCACGAGGCCGGTCAGCAGCGTCCCGTACTGCTGCCACCACGCCTTCATTTGGGCGATTTGTTCCTGCTCTTCGAGGTCGTAAGTTGCCATGACGAGTCTTCCTAATTCAAAATGGAACCGATGATTGCGTCGGCAAGGTCGTCAACGCGCACCCGCGTCTGTTCGTTCGGCTGCTCGCCAAGCGGGCGCATCGGCTTGAGAGTCACCTCGCCAGCGTTGGCCTCGTCATCGCCGATGATCACGGCAACCGCAGCACCCGATGCGTCGGCTTTCTTCATCTGCGTTTTGAAGCTGCCCCCACCGCAATGGAAAAGGACATCGAGGCCACGGTCGCGCAGGCCCTCGGCAACGCGCGCAGCGAGACGCGAAGCGGCAAGGCCCTGATGCACCACATAGACGTCGACGGCTGCCGCCCTGGCCTCGCCGCCAGATTCGCGAATCAGCGCCAGCAAACGCTCGACACCCATGGCAAAACCGCAGGCGGGTGCCGGCTTGCCACCTAGTTGCTGTACCAGACCGTCGTAACGACCGCCAGCACAGACGGTTCCTTGCGCACCGAGGCGATCAGTGAGCCACTCGTAAACCGTCAGGTTGTAGTAGTCGAGGCCGCGCACCAAACGCGGATTGATCTGAAACGGCAGACCGGCATCACGCAGTATCTGCTGGATGCCCTCGAAATGCGCCAGCGACTCGTCCCCCAGGTAATCGATCAGTCGTGGTGCACCGACGATGAGGTCGTGCAAGACCGGGTTCTTGCTGTCGAGGATGCGTAGCGGATTGCTGTACAGGCGCCGCCTGCCCTCTTCGTCGAGCGCTTCCTTATGCTGTTCAAAATAGCGGATCAACTCGGCACGATGGCAAGAACGTTCGGCAGCCTGGCCCAGGGTGTTGATCTGCAGCGTGATCCCTTCGAGACCGAGGTCATCCCAGAGGCGGGCCCCCATCAGGATCTGTTCGGCATCGATGTCCGGTCCGGGAAATCCCAGCGCTTCGACGCCGACCTGATGAAACTGGCGGTAGCGCCCTTTCTGCGGTCGTTCGTGCCGGAACATCTGACCCAGGTAATAAAGTCGTTGTGGCTGTTGCGCGATCAGGTTGTGCTGAATGACGGCACGCACGCAACCTGCGGTCCCTTCAGGACGCAGCGTCAGTGGCTCGCCATTGAGGCTATCCACAAAGGAGTACATCTCCTTCTCGACGATGTCGGTCACTTCGCCGATGGCGCGCTTGAAGAGTGGTGTCGGCTCGACGATCGGCAGGCGCAGCGGGCGGTAGCCATAACTCTTGAGCCACGAGCGGATGGTTTCCTCGAACTGGTCCCAGAATTCGGCCTCATCCGGCAGAATATCGTTCATCCCGCGTACTGACTGGATCTTCGCGATCATCACGAACCTGCGGACTTTCTCTGATAGCGGCGCGTCACATAAGCGTCGACGATGCGGGTGAATTCCTCGGCGATATGCTCGCCACGCAGCGTGACAGTCTTGACGCCGTCCTCGAACACCGGTGCTGCCGGCACCTCGCCGGTACCAGGCAGGCTGATGCCGATGTTCGCATGCTTGCTCTCACCCGGCCCATTGACCACGCAACCCATGACCGCCAGGGTCATGTTCTCGACACCATCATAGTCGGCCCGCCACTGCGGCATCTGCCGGCGAACATGCGCCTGAATCGACTGTGCGAGTTCCTGAAAGAAGGTACTGGTCGTCCGCCCGCAACCCGGACAGGCGACAACCATCGGTGTGAACGCCCTCAAACCCATGGTCTGCAGCAACTCCTGCGCGACGATCACCTCCTGGGTACGCTGTCCGCCGGGTTCAGGAGTCAGTGAGACACGGATGGTGTCGCCGATACCTTCCTGCAGCAGCACCGCCATCGCTGCCGTCGACGCGACGATGCCTTTGGAGCCCATGCCGGCTTCGGTCAGGCCAAGGTGCAGGGGATAGTCGCAGCGGCGCGACAACTCGCGATAGATGGCGATCAAATCCTGTACGCCGGAAACCTTGCACGAAAGGATGATGCACTCTCCCGGCAGGCCAATGGCTTGGGCGCGAGCAGCGGACTCGAGCGCCGACGCAACCATCGCTTCGCGCATCACTTCAACCGCATCGCGGGGATCGGGGCGAAGCGCATTCTCGTCCATGATGCGCGCCAGCAGATCCTGATCGAGACTTCCCCAGTTCACCCCGATGCGCACCGGTTTTTCGTACCGACAGGCAATTTCGATCATCTGCGCGAACTGTTCATCGCGCTTGCGACCGTGCCCGACATTGCCCGGATTGATGCGATATTTGGCCAGCGCCTCGGCGCAAGCGGGATGATCGGCGAGCAAGCGATGACCGTTATAGTGAAAATCGCCGATCAACGGTACGTCGACACCCATGCGATCGAGGTGGGCGCGGATCGCCGCCACGGCTGCCGCCGCTTCGGACGTATTGACGGTGATGCGCACCAGTTCCGACCCGGCGCGCGCCAGTTCGGCGCATTGAATCGCCGTCCTGACGACATCGACGGTATCGGTATTGGTCATCGACTGGACGACCACCGGCGACCCGCCACCCACCGTGACCTGGCCAACCCTGACCGGACGCGTAGGCCGACGTACTGCACCGGGCAATCGCTGGCTCACGATCGGCGCCCTGGACAATACCGGCTCATTCGATCGTCAGGCGGGCAACATCGCCCTTGATGCGCTGTGAAATATCGATCATCCGGCCCTGGTACTCGATCGTCACCTGTGTCGCGTTGCCCACCACCAGAGAGAACGGCGGCTGCCCTGTCACTTCCCGCTGGCCACCGGCCGGGCCCAACTCGGCAAAGACGATCTGGCCATGACCGTCGCGGACCTCGACCCAGGCGGGTTGCGAAAAACGCAGCCGCAAACCACCACGGCCATTGGTCGTTGTGTCCGAAAGCACCGTCGCATTCGGCGTCGGCACGATCGTCACCGATTCGCCGGTCGCGGCTGGCGGTGGAACCACCGGCTGTTGGACAGGGACCGGGTTGCGAGCGAGCAGCGCCGCCAGCTTTT
This sequence comes from Accumulibacter sp., assembly GCF_036625275.1. GTDB lineage: Bacteria > Pseudomonadota > Gammaproteobacteria > Burkholderiales > Rhodocyclaceae > Accumulibacter. The sequence continues at coordinate 12,256 of NZ_JAZKUD010000016.1, read as the reverse complement.
CCTGCCAGAAATCCGCCGGAGCATAGAAATAGGCCAGCACGGCCAGTCCCAACAGCAACAGTCCCGCCAATACGGCAAGATAATCCCGGCGCTGGGGACGCCGGCCGTTGGTGTTCGGCAGGCTGGCAGTGGTTCCCGCCGACACCTCGAGCTGCGCTGTTTGTTGCAGTTGTGCGGCATCCAGCCCGTGCATCAGGGTATCGGCATCCACATTGAGCAAGCGCGCATAGTTACGAACGAAGCCACGAATCATGGTGTTACCGGGCAATGATGCCCAATCCTCGGCCTCGATCGCTGCCACCTGTCTGGGACCCAGCTTGAGCGACTGCGCCACCTCGGCCAGGCTCATGTTTCTGGCCTCGCGGGCGGTACGCAATTGTTGGCCGACGCTTCCGCTCACGGGCGCCAGCGTTTCGCCACTCGTCAGCTGCTCGAGGGACGGATCTGCCGCTGGCAGACCGGGCGCAGCCGGAGCTGAAAAACGGGATGATTCACTCATTCTGCACTCATTCGAAGTTGCCTCTCAGCAATTGCTGCGCCTCGGGCGAGAGCGGGAATCTGCGCCGCAACTGGCTGCCGTATTTGGCCTCAGCGACACGCTCACCGAGTCGGCGCTCAATCCGCACGCCCAGCCACAGAGCCTCGGCGCTTGGCTCGGTCCTGCGCAACAGACCCGAGAGCTGCTGCTTGGCCAGATCCAGATGACCGCGTTCATAATTGATGCTGGCCAGTTGCAGCAGGGCCTGCGGGTTATTCGGCGCGATCAGCAGGCTCTGCTGAACATAATTCTCGGCAGTCACCAGCTCGCCGAGCTTCGCGTAACAGGCGCCCGCGTTCAGATAGGCCTTCTCGGGCGTCTCATAGAGCGGGTTCTTGATCGCTTGCTGAAAGAACGTGATCGCTTCCTTCTCCCGCCCCACCTGGCAGAGGAACCAGCCATAATTATTGTTGATCTCGGGGTCGTTGGCGTCCAGATTCAAGGCTCGCCGAAAGTCCTGGTCGGCAGCCTGCATCTCACGCACCCGGAAGCCCGCCAGTCCGCGCGTCGCATAGGCCTTGGCGTAGTCGGGGTCGATGTCGATGGCGATTGTCAGCTCTTCAAGAGCCACCGCCAGATTGCCATCCTGGAGATACAGCGAACCCAGTTCGGTATGCAGTTTGGCGCGCGTGCGGGCGTCGCGAGGTTTGGTCGGGGTACGCGAATCGGCCGCCTCATCGACTTCCTTCTGCTTCGTCGTCGGCAAGACGCCTGTCGACGAGCAGGCAGCGACGCACAGACAGGCAAGGAGCGCCCAGCACGCCGTCCTCCTCAAGTGCAGACCTCCTGACGATCGAGGTGGAGAGCAAAGCTTCGCCGACCCGTCCGCTGCGTTCTGTCGAGAACCTGTCCGGCCAGTTGACCACAGGCCGCAGCGATGTCATCGCCACGTGTCTTGCGCGTGGTGGTCACCACTCCGGCGTCGCTCAGCAGCTCGGCAAAACGCCGGATGCGCGTCGCTGGCGAACGCCGATAGGGCGAGCCCGGAAAGGGATTGAAGGGAATCAGGTTGAATTTGCACGGCACGTCGCGCGTCAGGGTCAGCAACTCGCGCGCCTGCGTATCGCTGTCATTGATCCCGTCGAGCATCACATACTCGAAGGTCACGAAGTCACGTGGCGCTTTCTCGAGATAGCGCAGGCAGGCGGCCAGCAACTCACGCAGGGGGTATTTCCGGTTGATCGGCACCAGTTCATCGCGCAAGCGATCATTGGGTGCGTGCAGAGAGACCGCCAGCGCGACCGCACACTCATCGCGCAAGCGATCCATCGCCGGCACCAGACCCGAGGTGGATACCGTGACCCGGCGGCGCGACAGGCCATAGGCATGGTCGTCAAGCATCAGGCGCAGTGCTGTCACCGTATTGTCGAGGTTGGCCAGTGGCTCGCCCATGCCCATCAGTACGACATTGCTGATCACCCGTTCGGATGGCCACCCCTGCTCCTGACCTGCACCCAGCGCACGCCTGACCTGCCATAACTGACCGACGATCTCGGCCACTGTCAGATTGCGGTTGAATCCCTGTTTGCCGGTCGAGCAGAACGAACAATCGAGCGCACAACCGGCCTGCGTTGAAATGCACAGCGTTCCCCGCTCAAGCTCGGGGATGAAGACGGATTCGATGACGTTACCGCCACTGACATCGAACAGGAATTTGCGCGTACCGTCGTCCGAGATTCGATCAGCGAGCAGCCCTGGCGGCACGACCACCGCCAGGGTCTTGAGTTTCTCGCGCAGACTCTTGGCAATGTCGGTCATGGCGTCGAAATCACGCTGCCCGAAACGATGCAGCCAGCGCAGCACCTGTCTGGCGCGAAACGGTTTTTCACCGTTATCGGCCAGAAAGGCCGTCAGTCTGGCGGCATCGAGGTCGAGCAGATTGACCGTCATCTGGGTAAATGGTTTCGATCTAGCGGCCGGAATAAACGTTCATCGCCGGGAAGAAGAAGGCGATTTCCACCTTCGCGGTTTCCTCTCCGTCCGAACCATGCACTGCATTGGCGTCGATCGACTCGGCGAAATCAGCGCGGATCGTTCCTGGATCGGCCTTTTTCGGATCGGTTGCGCCCATCAGTTCGCGGTTCTTGGCGATGGCGTTTTCGCCCTCAAGAACCTGAATCATCACCGGGCCGGAAATCATGAAGGAAACCAGATCATTGAAGAAAGGGCGCTCCTTATGAACGGCGTAGAAGGCGCCGGCTTCCTGCGGCGACAACCAGGCCAGTTTGGCAGCAATGACCCGCAGGCCATTCGTCTCAAAACGGGAGTAAATCTTGCCGATCACATTCTTGGCAACGGCGTCGGGTTTGATGATGGAAAGGGTACGTTCGATGGCCATGCGTCATTCTCCAAAGGCGGGTAAATCAACAAAAACAACGGCAAATCATGTTCCTAGACACATAACCTTAAATTATACCAAGAGTCGGACAGGAATGCCGTGCTCTGCGCAAAATCGCAAAATTCGCCAAGAAAGGATGCACAGAAGTTGCGTTGACAGCCTATGCCGGTGCTCCCTGCATAGGCTGTCCACAGGCGTACAGGAGTCCGATCACCGGATCGTGGCAAACCGGGAGGTCGGCAGGTTGCGCGTCGTTGATCGTCAGAGAATCGATTTTGATCTTTCTTTCGGCAAGGCACTCCTGACCGGCAATTTTTTGCTACTTTGTCGTGGCTTGGCCCATTCAACTTGACGAAGGAGAGAATCACGATGTTCAAGGGAATCCTGATCACCAAGGAAAACGCCACTTACCAGGCCGAAGTCCGGCAGATCGACGATGCCGTATTGCCGGCAGGCGATGTCACCGTGCGTGTTGAGTGGAGTACGCTCAATTACAAGGATGGTCTGGCCATCACTGGCAAGGCGCCGGTCGTTCGCCGCTTCCCGATGGTGCCGGGAATCGACTTTGCCGGCACGGTTACGACAAGCAGCAACCCGGCCTGGCCGGTGGGCGAACGTGTGCTCCTCAACGGCTGGGGGGTCGGTGAGACGCATTGTGGCGGACTGGCCGAGCTGGCACGCGTCCAGGGCGACTGGCTGGTGGCGCTGCCGGGTAGTTTCACGGCGCGCCAGGCCATGGCCATCGGCACCGCCGGTTACACGGCCATGCTCTGCGTGCTGGCTCTGGAAAAACACGGCATTCGGCCAGAGGACGGCGAAATTCTCGTCACCGGGGCCAACGGCGGCGTCGGTAGCGTGGCCATCGCACTGCTCGCCAAGCTCGGCTACCAGGTGACGGCATCGACTGGCCGAAGCGCCGAAGCCGCACATTTGAAAGGGCTCGGTGCGGCAGCGGTCATCGATCGCCAGGAGCTGGCCACACCGGGCAAACCAATTGGCAAGGAACGCTGGGCTGGCGTCATCGACACGGTCGGCAGCCATACTCTCGCCAATGCCTGTGCGACCACCCGCTATCGTGGCGCAGTGGCCGCCTGTGGCCTGGCCGGCGGGATGGACTTTCCGGCAACGGTGGCGCCTTTCATCCTGCGCGGCGTCACCCTCTACGGCATCGACAGCGTCATGGCGCCGCTGGCGGTACGCAAGGAGGCCTGGGCACGCCTTGGCAAGGATCTCGAAATCGCCCGGCTCGACGCGATCACACGAGAAATCGGTCTCTCTGAGGCCATCGCCGTCGCCCGTGAATTGCTCGACGGCAAGGTACGTGGACGGGTTGTCGTCGACGTCAGCCGATAAGCGGCATGAACCGGAGACTGAAGGGTCTGGCTCCGTGTCGCTCTTCCGGGAATCCCCGAACGTGCCGTCACGTCAGGCGACGCAGATCAGCGCATGCACCCCTGGCGCCTAGCGTGCGGGAACCAACTGCCAGCCTTCGGGACAGTGGCGAACGTTCGGGTAATACTGCCCAACTGATCCGCAGTAGTTCCAGAAAGCACTTGGCGGCTCGACATAGACCGGCTGCGCTGGGGTGACATAGACCGGCTCCGCTGGCGCCACATACGCCGAACGCGGGGCGTAGTAGTTAGAGGCCGCCACCCCGGCGGCGATGCCGGCAATGGCCAGCACGGCGGCCGGTGCAACCCAACCGTATCGACGCGAATGGCCATGATGATCATGCTGTGGCGGCGAATAGTGGCTGCGGTGATCACCGCGATAGCCACCGCGGTAATCGCCCCGATAGCCACCGCGGTAGTCGCCGGGGTCGGCCAAAGCAGGATTTGAACAACCCAGCACGAGGCCGAGTGCGATGCAGAGGGAGGTCGTTGTCGTCTTCATGGAACGAGTAACGCCTGGAAGCGCCAGGCGATGACGAGGCCTTGGGACGATTTGTAAGGAATTGTGACAAGAATCGATTCGGAGTAACGGCAGAATGCTTCCAGTGTCTCCCGATATCGTCGTTACTTCCTCTCCATCTGGCGCAGTTCGGTGCAGCGATCCTTGCTGCCGCAAACGAAATCAGGCCGACTTCTCGTTCTCAAGCGCCTTGGCGGTGATCTCTTCGTACAGACTGGCCATTCTTGCCGCCAGATCCTGATATTCAGGGTGCCGGTCGAGGAAAGGTTTGGCTTCTTCGGAATCGGCAAACACACGCTCCAGAAAGGCGATGTCCATATCATCAAGGCGCTCACCCGCGTCCACCTTGGCTTTCAGATCGAGTGCTCTGGGCAAGCGCTCTTTTTCCAGACGCTCCAGCACCACTGTCACCACACCGATGTCATCCTGTTCCTGAGTCATTGCCCGCTCCTTGTTGGTTTGTTTTCACCTCAACTCACCGTGCGACTCGCCGGCGACCTCTCGCGCAGGCACGACGCTGCGACTTATGCAAGGATAATGCCAGTTTCAGTGGGGAAAAGGCAATAGCAACAGGCAACAGCCGCACACAATAGTCATCCGCACTCGACCGGGAAACAGAGAGTCCTGCTTCAGCCACAGCCATTGCTGGCAGGCAGATCACATCCCGTTACACAACAGGGACAGAGGAACTACAGATTACCGGGCCCGCATTCGCTATTCTTCGTTTCGTCACTGTCATGCCTCTCCCCTCCCCCCCCCCCCCCGCGTGACAGTGATCGTTGTACCCGGCCCGCCCAGCCCTCCCTCTGAGCGGGCCGTTTTCGTTCTGGCCAGCCAAGCTATAATCACTTCCCGCCAGGCCGCAGGCGGCAATCTGCGTATCTCTTGGAGTGATCGATGAATCAATGGATGAGAATTCTGGCCTGCCTGCTGTCGTGGCTGACGCTGAGCATGCTGCCGCCAACCGTTGAAGCCAGACCATCTGCTTCGATACCCCTGCCGTCCGGCGTCGAAAAGCTGACCACGGTCGAAGGTATCAGCGAATATCGCCTGGTCAATGGCCTGCGCTGCATCCTCTTTCCAGATGCGACCAAACCCACGACCACCGTCAACGTCACCTATCTGGTCGGCTCGCACCAGGAGAACTATGGCGAGACCGGCATGGCGCATCTGCTCGAACATCTGATCTTCAAGGGATCGAAGAATTTCGTCGATCCGGCCCGGCAATTCAAGGCGCGTGGCTTCGAGATCAATGGCAGCACCTGGCTCGATCGGACGAATTACTATCTCACCTTCCCGGCCAGCGAAGACAACCTCAAGTGGGCCCTCGCCTGGAGTGCCGACGCGATGGTCAACTCGTTCATCGCCAGGAAAGACCTCGACAGCGAAATGAGCGTCGTGCGCAATGAATTCGAGATGGGCGAAAACAATCCGTCCAGCGTGATGTTGAAGCGCATGCAGTCGATGCTCTTTGACTGGCACAATTACGGGAACAGCACGATCGGCGCACGCAGTGACATCGAAAACGTCAAAATAGAAAACCTGCAGGCCTTCTACCGCAAATATTACCAGCCCGACAACGCCGTTCTGACGGTAGCCGGCAAGTTCGACGAGCGTCAGGCCCTCGGTATGATTGCCGCCAGCTTTGGCAAGCTGCCGAAACCGACACGCGTACTGCCAAAACCATGGACGGTCGAACCGACCGCCGATGGCGAGCGCCAATTCACGATTCGCCGCAAGGGCGAGGTCCAGCTCGTGGCCCTCGCCTATCGCACACCTTCCAGCCTGCATCCCGACTCCGACGCCATCGGCATGGCCACCGAAGTGCTCGGCGACACGCCCAATGGTCGCCTCTACCGGGCGCTGGTGCAGACCGGACTGGCAACAGAAGTGTTTGCCTACGGCATCGATGCTCGCGAACCTGGCTTTGTCGTCTTCGGCGCACTGGTCAACAAGCGCGAAGCGATCGATCGTGTCCGCGACAAAATGATCGAAGTGGTCGAGGGCGACTTCGCCAAGGAAGCCGTGACCACTGCCGAACTCGATCGTGCGGTCGAACAGTCACGCACCGCCTACGAACGGGCTCTGGCCAATCCCGAGACCTTCGCGGTGATGCTCTCGGAGTACATTGCGCTCGGCGATTGGCGGCTCTTCTTTTATGGCCGCGATCAACTCGACCGGATCAGGACGACGCAGCTCGATGCAGCTGCCGCCAGGTATTTCGTTCGCGACAACCGCGTCCTCGGAACCTTCATCCCGGACGATTCGCCGCAGCGCGCCGTGGTTCCCCAGGCACCGAGCGCCGCCGAGCTGTTGGCCAATTTCAAGCCGCAGAAAAACGGCGACGCCGGAGAAGCTTTCGATCCTTCATACGAGAACCTCGATCGACGCACCCGGCGGCAGACCTTCGGCGACCTGAAGCTTGCGCTGTTGTCGAAAAAAAACCGGGGGCAAACCGTGAACGTGGCGATGAGTTTCCGCTGGGGTGACGAAAACTCGCTGCAGAACCGCAACATCGCCGGCACGCTGGCGATTGCCATGCTCACCCGCGGCACCAGCCGCCTGAGCCGCCAGCAGATTGCCGACCAGCTCACCCGTCTGAAAGTCCAGGGCCGCCTGACGAACTTTGAGACGACCCGCGACAAGCTGCCTGAAGCGCTGGAACTGGTCGCGCAACTACTCCAGGACCCCAGTTTCCCGCCAGACGAGTTCGAGGAACTCCGCCGGGAAACACTGACCACACTGCAATCCCAGATCGACAACCCGGAAACGCTATCGAGCGATGCCCTGAACGCGCATTTCAATACCTATCCGCCAGGTGATCCCCGTTACCATAGCCCACTGCAGGAACGCATCGAACAGTTGCGCCAGGTAAGCCTGGATGAGGTCATCCGCTATCAGCGCGATCTCATCGGGACCGCCCGCGGCGAGATCGCCATCGTTGGCGATTTCGATGAACCCGTGGTCAATGACAAACTGCTGCGGCTGTTCCCGGTGCACCTCTCGAAATCGCCTTATCAGCGTCTCGATCGGGAATACCGCCATGTGCCGCCGCAACGGATCGTGATCGATACGCCCGACAAGGAAAACGCTTTCCTGCGCGCCCGCCTCGACATTCGGCTGCGCGACGATGATCCCGATGCTGCGGCCCTTTATGTGGCGAATGATATTTTCGGCGGCCACTCCGGCCTGTCGAGCCGCCTCGCCGATCGCCTGCGCCAGAAGGAAGGCCTCAGCTACAGCGTCGGATCGAGCCTGTCGATGGGCAGCCGCCAGCCACTGTCGACCTGGGCCGTTGCGGTGATGGTGGCTCCACAGAACGCGGCCCGCGCCGAACAGGCCTTTCTCGAAGAACTACAGCGAGCACGCCGCGACGGTTTCACCACCGCAGAAGTCGCCGCGGCCAGGAAGGGCATCATCCAGGCGCGGGCGGTTGCCCGTTCGCAGGACAATGCGATCGCTTCTCGCTGGCAATCCTTTCTCGATCTCAGCCGCAACTGGCAATTCTCGAAAGACTTCGAAGCCAGGCTGATGGCCGTCACCCCGGCAGAAGTCAACGCCGCCTTCCGCAAATACATCGACCCCGAGCAACTGACGCTGGTCATCGCCGGCGATACCCGCAAAGGGCTTTTGCCCACTGACGGAACCGCCGCAGTGACGAGGTGAACAAGGAAAGGGGGAGCGCAGCACAGGCGACGTCACCCCTTCACCCATCCTGTCGACAGCAGCCTCCTACTTCTTGAGGCTGTCGCGAATCTCGCGCAGCAACAGCACTTCTTCGGCCGGCTCAGGCGGTGGCGCAGGTGCCGCAGGCGGCTCGCTCCGCTTCAGACGATTCATCTGCTTGATCATCACGAAGATGATGAAGGCCAGGATGATGAAATTCACCAGGATGGTGAGAAAGCTGCCGTAAGCGAACACCGGAACCTGTGCCTTCTTGAGTGCATCCAGGGTTCTCGCGGTACCCTCCGGGATGGTGCCGAGCACCAGGAACATGCCCGAGAAGTCGAGCTTGCCGCCCATGATCCAGGCAACGAAAGGCATGATCAGATCAGCCACCACCGAATCGACGATCTTGCCAAAAGCCCCGCCAATGATCACGCCGACGGCGAGATCCATGACGTTGCCCTTCATGGCAAACTCTTTGAACTCCTGCACCATGCTCATGGCGTCTCCTTCAAGTTGGTTCTGGAGGGTTCTGGAAATTCCGGGCCCGCTTCCTAGACTCGGCGCGCGATTATAGGGGGAATGGCCAGCGCGTGTGAACAGTCCTTACAGCGCGCGCAGCCTTTCTCCGGCGGCGGCCAGGGTGGCTTCCTGCTTGGCGAAGCAGAAACGCACGACACGCTCGTCGCGACCGTCGTGATGAAAAGCCGACACCGGGATCGCTGCCACTCCCGCCTCGCAGGTCAGCCAGCGGGCAAACTCGCGATCCGGCAGGTCGCTGATCGCGCCATAACGCGCCAGTTGAAAATAGCTGCCGCGGCAAGGCAGCAGTTCGAAGCGCGAGCCCTGCAACTGGCCGCGAAAAAACTCGCGTTTGCCTGCGTAGAACGCCGCCAGGCCGAGATGGCGCGAAGCGTCGCGCATGTATTCGGCGATTCCGAGCTGGCAGGGCGTATTGACCGTGAACACGTTGAACTGATGCACCTTGCGGAATTCGGCCATCAGCGCAGCCGCCCCAAGAACGTAACCGACCTTCCAGCCGGTGATGTGATAGGTCTTGCCGAACGACGAAACGACGATCCCGCGCGCCGCCAGTTCCGGATGCGCAGCAACGCTTTGATGCTGCACGCCATCGAAAACGATGTGTTCGTAGACCTCGTCGGAAAGCACCACGATGTCGGTATCGCGGGTCAGCGCCGCCAACTGATCGAGGTCGTCGGCGGCCAGCAGGCTGCCGGTCGGATTGTGCGGCGAATTGATGAGGATCATGCGCGTCCGCGCACCGATCAGCGAACGAACCTGCTGCCAGTCCGGCCGGTAATCCGGGAAACCGAGCGCAGCATACACCGCCTTGCCGCCAACCGTTTCGATTGCCGGCACATAGCTGTCATAGACCGGTTCGAAGACGATGACCTCGTCACCCGCACGCACAAAGGCCGCGATCGCGGTGAAGATCGCCTGCGTCGCGCCGGCGGTGACGGTGATTTCGCTATCGGCATCGTAGCTCGCCCCATACAGCGCAGCCACCTTGTCGGCGATCGCCGAGCGCAACTCGGGAACGCCGGCCATCGGCGGATATTGATTGCGTCCTTCGCGCATCGCGCGCGCGGTCGCGTCGAACAACGAGGAGTCGGCCTGGAAATCGGGAAAGCCCTGCGAGAGATTGATCGCGCCACAGTCGGCGGCGAGTTTCGACATCACGGTAAAGATGGTGGTCCCGACCTGGGGCAGCTTCGAGTCGATGACCACGGATGACTGGCGCATGGTGATCCGCGTCGGGCGCGGTGAAGAGTGAGGAAGCGGGTAGTGTAATGTGAAAGTCGCCAATCAAGTACAGGCCGCCGCCGTCTGCTGCGCACCTGCACTCGCCCGTCCTTCGCGCGGGAGGGTTTGTGTGAAATCGATGCCGACCATCTGGTCTACGAAAGCATCAAGCCGGGTCCCGGCGGCAGCGTCAGCTTGATGCTGACGCCACTCGCAAGGTTCGAGCGTCTGGCAGCGCTGATTCCGCCGCCACTCCGGCATCGGCATCGGTACGACGGGGTGCTGGCACCCAACGCGCCGCTACGCGCACTGGTCACCGCGCCGACCGGATGCTCGCTTACCCCTGGTCAAATCCCTGCAGATGGAACCGGACATCGACAAAAAGTACGGCGACTATCTCGCCCAGTACCTCGCCGCCGGCTTCTCCACCAAACAGGTGGGCAACACCTACAATGTCATCGCCAACGGGCTGGAACAGGTGATGACACTCGCCATCCTCATCGTGGGCGCCCTGCTGGTCATGCAGAACGAAGGCTTCACCATCGGCATGCTGGTCGCCTTCCAGATGTTCGCCGGCCGAATGAGCCAGCCGCTCTTCAGGATCGTGGGCCTGTGGCAGGAATTCCAGCAGGCCAATGTCGCGGTGAAGCGCCTCGGCGACATCCTCGACATGCCGGAGGAACCGTACACGCTCACCCCGCACCGCGAACAGGCTGGAGTCAACAAGAGCTCGTGCCTCCTCACCATCGACCATCTCACCTTCCGCTACTCCGGGCATCACCCCTGGCTCTACCAGCAACTCGAACTCGCCTTCAAGCCCGGCCACCTGACCGTGGTCACGGGCCCCTCGGGTTGCGGCAAGAGCACGCTCGCCAAACTCATGCTCGGCTTCTACCAACCCACCGAAGGCCATATCGCGCTGGACGGCAAGGACATCCGGCATCTGGCCGCCAACGAACTCCGGGCCACCTTCGGCGTCGTGCCGCAGGAGACGGTGCTCTTCTCCGGCACGCTCTACGACAACCTGGTCATGGCTCACCCGCATGCCCGCTTCGAGGACGTCATCCTCGCCTGCAAGGCCGCCGAGATCCACGACGTGATCGAGCAACTGCCGAACGGCTATCAGACGCAGATCGGGGAACGAGGGACCGGGCTGTCGGGCGGGCAGCAGCAACGCATCGCCATTGCGAGAGCGCTGCTCAAGCGGCCGAAGATCCTGATCTTCGACGAAGCCGTGTCCAACCTCGACCAGCAGACGGCGGAGCACTTCGCGAAGACGATCAACCGGCTGAAAGGGATGGTGACGATGATCTTCATCACGCATCAAATTCCGAGAGGGTTGGCGGTGGATGAGGTGTTCAGCTTCAGCGCCGAACGGCAACAGGCGACGCGGATGGGGGTTGTGGAGGAGGAGAGGAAGTGAGGCGAAGAGACCCAGAGGCAGACGCGGCGTCGCAGGCTGACACGGCCTGCGACGAAGTCGGCCTTGCGCGGCTGGCCGAGGGCCTGATCGGGCGGACGTTCAGCGTCACCCGTCATGCGCTGCTCGAAGTTCGTGCCGCAAGAGAAGGAAGGCCTCATGAAGACACTGATGGCCACCCTCTACGCGGCGCGCGGATCGATCCGCCGCCGGAAGGGCTCCCGGCCTGCGACGCGAACGCGATCGAGCGACCACGACCCCTGTGCGAAGTCCATCAGAGGGAGGAGCACTCGGTGCCGTGTCGTAGTGACGTGCGCGAATTCCTCTACGATTGGCACGTGATCCGGCGTCCAGTCGCCGAGCCCCACCTGCCGCTTTCCAACAACGCCGCGGAACAGGCGTTGCGACACGGGGTGATTTCGCGCACCATCAGCCACGGCACACGTTCTGAAGAGAGGTGTCCCGTGCCTTCGCTTTCCTCGCCAGCCTCATCGAAACCGGTGAATGTCAAGGTAGTTGTCGCCTGAGTTCATGTTGCCAAACGCATACTTTCTGCGCTAGCGGTGGCCGCGGAGACGATTTCGTCACGCTCCGGGTTGAGTGTCACGGCGCCGATCGG
>NZ_JAZKUD010000015.1:0-61074 GCF_036625275.1 Accumulibacter sp. | reverse complement strand
AAGAGGTCGAGGCGGTTGTTGCTCGCCGCACCGTCTGTACCCAGACCCATGTTGACGCCCTGGGCGGACAGCGCCGTAATCGGGGCAATGCCGCTGGCGAGTTTGAGATTGGAACTGGGACAGTGCGCCACGGAACAGCCGTGCTGCGCCAGCAGTTCGATTTCATGAATATTCAGGTGCACCGCGTGCACGGCGATCAGGGCCGGACTCAGCAGACCGAGACGGCGGAGACGTTCAATCGGGCGCACCCCGAAGCGCTGCAGGCTGTCGTCTATTTCCTGGACAGTTTCATGCAGATGGAGATGGATCGGCAGTTCGATCTGTTCGGCCAGGGTCAGCACCCTGGCAAAGCTCCGCTCGCCAACGGTGTAGGGAGCATGCGGGGCGAGGCAGAAAGACAGCAGCGGCTCCCCCAGCAACTGGTCCCGGACGGCCAGCCCTTTGTCCAGATAGTCGTCCGCATCCGCCGCATAGTTGCTCGGAAAGTCGACGGTGATGAGGCCGATCGCGGCGCGCATTCCCGCAGCGAGCGCCGCCTCGGCAGCAGCCCTCGGGAAGAAATACATATCGTTGAAACAGGTGATGCCGCCACGCAGCATCTCGGCGCAGGCCAGCAGCGTACCGTCATGGACAAACTGTGCCGAGGCATGTTTCGCTTCGGCTGGCCAGACATGCTCCCGCAGCCACTGCATCAGGGGCAGGTCATCGGCAAGACCGCGCAGCAGACTCATCGCCGCATGGGTGTGCAAATTGACGAGTCCCGGAATCAGGACGTGCTGCTCCAGGCGCTTGCGCGTGCGTGGCGCAAAGCGATCGGCCACCTCGTTCTGCGGGAGGAGGTCGATGAGGCAGCCATGGTCGACGACCACGGCATGGTTTTCGAGAACCAGACCGGCCGGATCAACAGGAACGATCCAGCGTGCCTCGATGACGAGGTCGACGGGCGGCAAGGGCATGGTCATCGCACAGGCATTCGAAAGACTAAAAAAAACCCCGCCAGAGCGGGGTTTTCGGAGGCATTTCGCCGAAATTACTTGTTGCCGATGACTTCGATATCGACACGACGGTCAGGCTGCAGGCAGGCGATGGTCTTCTTGCTCTTCGGACCTGGGCACTGATCGGGCTTGGTGACCGGATTCGTCTTGCCCTTGCCCGCGGTGATGACGAGGTTGGCTGCGATCCCCTTGCTGACCAAGTAGGTCTTGACTGCAGCAGCGCGCTTCTCGGAGAGTTTCTGGTTGTAGGCGTCGGAACCAAAGCGGTCGGTATGGCCGGTGGCCGTGATCAGTTCCAGCTTGATCGCCTTGGACTTGGCCACCACTTCATCCAGCTTGGCCTTGCCTTCCGGACGCAAGGTCGCCTTGTCGAAGTCGAACAGCGCGTCGGCGGCAACCGTGATCTTGTCGGCCGAAGGCTTGCTAACCGGTGGCGCGGCGGCACCCGGTGCAGCCTTGGCGGCAGCTGGCTCGCAAACTTCCTTCGGCAGCAGATCCTTGTCGCACTTGCAGCCGGCCGGGTCCTTGGCGGCCGCAGCCGGGGTCCAGAAGCCGGTACGCCAGCAAAGGCCGGTACCGCTGACCACGACCTCACCGCGTTGGTCGATCACGTAGACGCGATCATTGGCGGTTTGGGCTTGCACGGAGCCAGCTGCCGCAAAGAGGCCGATAGAGGCCAGCAGGGTAGTAATGATTTTCGATTTCAAGATGTTCCTCCTCGAGTAATCTCTGTTAGGTCCGAATGCGTGTAACGCGATGCGATTTTTGCGCAGTCAGGAGATTTAAGCATACAAACTTGATTTGCTTCAAGCATTGGCCTGGCATTGTGTGGCATTTATACAACGAACCAGTCCCGGTAGCGGCGCCAGCCGTGCTTCTGTGGCCGCCATCACGTCGATGACGTCGCTCTGCCGAACATGCGACAATCGCTGCCAGCTTTCACGAAGGAGAGAATCATGGAGCATCTGGAATCAATCGCCTCGCTCCTGCGCGAGGCAGGCGAAGTCGTCGTTTTCTCGGGCGCCGGACTTTCCGCCGACAGTGGCATTCCGACGTTCCGTGATGGGGCGACCGGCCTGTGGAACAACGTCGACCCGGACGAAGTCGCCAGCATTGAAGGATTTCTGCGCAATCCGCAACGTGCCTGGAGCTGGCTGCTGCAACTGCGGAACCTGGTCGATGAACGGCATCCGAATGCCGGCCATCACGCGATCGCCCGCCTGGACGAAATCTGTTCGGCACAGCAATTCACCGTGATTACCCAGAATATCGATGGCTATCACGCGCGCGCCGGGAACCGGCACGTCCTCGAAGTGCATGGCACCATCCACCGGGTGCGTTGTCACCGGCATTGCGGATTTGTCGCCAACTGGAATCAGGACGCCCTCGAACCTTACGCCTGTCCGGCTTGCGGCGCGCCGGTTCGACCCGATCTGGTGATGTTCGGGGAAACGCTCGATGAAGCCGTCTTTACCGCTGCCGAGAGATCCAGCCTCCAGGCCGACGTATTCTTCTGTGTCGGTACCTCATTCACCGTGCAACCTGCCGCCCGCCTGCCGCTGTGGGCGAAAAGCGCCGGTGCCGTGGTGGTGGAAGTCAATCCGCATCCGACGCCCTTGTCGGAGGTGGCCGATTACTCGATTCGCAGGGGTTCATCGCAGTTCTTCAGCGCACTCTGCACAGCCCTCGAAGCGGCGAGCCGCTGATGCGCGCCAGAGCAGGCAACGCGCCGGGGGCGAATGAAAGTGTGGGTCGAAGTGCCTTGATGGAGAGGCGTTGACATCGTTGATCACTTCTCCCCCGCGAGGGGAGTCTATCGCTCCCTCCCAACACTTTCATTCACACCCAAATGTCGATCCGGACGGCCGGTGAGCCGGCCTGATCGGCTATAATCTCGCTCCTTCGCCGCCCTGCCCTGATCGGCCTGGGCAGACCAACCCATTTCAGCAGTCGAGCCGCGAGTCGCATTCCTTGTCATTTCCGCTTCCCCGATCGCCATTACCGAAAATCGGCGAAAGGCTTCAGATCCCTGCGGGCTCTGCTGATGCCCTCCTGATCGCCCAGGCAGCTTCGGAAGCGAGTACCGGCAGCGGGCGGCGCCTGCTGGCGGTGCTCACAGCCAGTGCTGGCGACGCACACCGTCTGCTGCAGGAAATTCCCTGGTTCGCGGCCCATCTGCGCGTCCGCCTGCTGCCCGACTGGGAAACGCTGCCCTACGACAGCTTCTCGCCACACCACGACCTGGTTTCCGAGCGGCTGGCAACGCTCTATGCCGTCATGCGCGGAGAGTGTGACGTGCTGCTGGTCCCCGCCGGCACGGCGGTCTACCGTCTCGCACCGCCGGCCTACCTGGCGGCCTACACTTTCTTCCTCAAACAGGGCGAGAAGCTCGACCCCGGGCAGTTCCGCACCCAGATGACGCTGGCCGGTTACGCGCTGGTCACGCAGGTCGTGGCACCGGGCGAGTACGCGATCCGTGGCGGTCTCGTCGATCTCTTCCCAATGGGCTCGCCACTGCCTTTCCGCCTCGACCTCTTTGACAACGAGATTGAAAGCATCAAGACTTTCGACGTCGACAACCAGCGCACACTCTATCCCGTACCCGAGGTTCGCCTGCTGCCGGCCCGCGAGTTTCCGCTCGACGACACCGGTCGCACCCGTTTCCGCCAGCGTTTCCGGGAGATTTTCGAGGGCGACCCCGGTCGCTCGGGGATCTACAAGGACGTCTCGAACGGCCTCGCGGCGGCCGGCATCGAGTACTGGCTCCCCCTGTTCTTCGAGGAAACGGCGACCCTTTTCGACTACCTGCCACACCACACCGTACTTTGCCTGTACAGCACGGTGCCGACAGCGATTCGGGACTTCTGGCGCGAGGCACAGTCACGCTATCGCCTGCTCTCCGGCGACCGTAGTCGCCCGCTGCTGCCACCGGCTGATCTCTTCCTGAGCGAAGAAGAGTTCTTCGTTGCCGCCAGGGCCTATGCCAGAATCAACCTGACCGCCGACCATGAAGGTCCGGCATGCAGCCTACCGTCTCTGGCCATCGACCGTCGTGCGGAAAACCCGCTGAGTCGTCTGCAGACCTTTCTCGCCGAGTTTCCCGGCCGTGTGCTGTTGCTCGCAGAAACCGCAGGGCGCCGCGAGACCTTATCCGGACTCTTCTCGGAATGCGGCCTGAAACCACAAGCCTGTGCCGGTTTCAGCGATTTCCTGGCGACCGACACGCGCTTGTCGCTGGCGGTTGGCCCACTGCATGACGGCTTCCAGCTTGCTCAACTGGCAATCGTCACCGAAGCCGAACTGTACGCCGACAGTCCGTCGCGGCGTACTCGCCACGTGGCGCAGCGCAGGGCGTCGGTCGACAACTGGCTGCGGGATCTCACCGAACTGAAGGTGGGTTCGCCGGTCGTGCATGAGCAACACGGCATCGGACGCTATCAGGGCCTGGTCCACCTCGATCTGGGCGAAGGCGAGATGGAGTTCCTCGAACTGCACTACGCTGGCGATGCCAGGCTCTATGTCCCCGTATCGCAGCTACACGTCATCGCACGCTACTCGGGCTCCGACCCGGATACCGCACCATTGCACACCCTGGGCTCTCAGCAATGGGAAAAAGCCAGGCGCTCTGCCGCCCTGCAGGCTCGCGACACCGCCGCCGAGCTTCTCGCGCTCTATGCCTTGCGCGCAGCCAGACAGGGTCATGCCTGCGAGTTCTCGACCCATGACCATGACGCTTTCGCCGACGGTTTCGGCTTCGAAGAGACACCTGATCAGGCCACAGCCATCGCTGCGGTCATCGAAGACATGCGATCAGGCCGGCCGATGGACCGCCTGGTCTGTGGCGACGTCGGCTTCGGCAAGACCGAGGTCGCCTTGCGCGCCGCTTTCTGCGCGGTGGCCGGTGGCCGGCAGGTTGCCGTTCTCTGCCCGACCACCCTGCTCTGCGAACAACATTTCCAGACGTTCAGCGACCGCTTTGCCGACTGGCCGGTCAGAATCGCCGAACTCTCCCGTTTCAAGACCGGCAAGGAGGCGGCACAGTCCCTCCAGGAACTGGCCGACGGCAGGCTCGACATCGTCATCGGAACGCACAGGCTGCTGCAGAAAGACGTGCATTTCAGCCGTCTCGGGCTGGTCATCATCGATGAGGAACACCGCTTTGGCGTCCGTCAGAAGGAAGCTTTGAAAGCGCTGCGTGCAGAGGTCGACGTGCTGACCCTGACCGCAACGCCGATCCCGCGCACCCTCGCGATGTCGCTTGAAGGCCTGCGCGACTTTTCGGTCATCGCCACCGCGCCGCAGAAACGCCTGGCGATCAAGACCTTCGTCAGCCGCTTTTCCGACGGGGTCATCCGTGAAGCACTGTTGCGGGAATTCAAGCGCGGTGGGCAGGTGTATTTCCTGCACAACGAAGTCGACACCATCGAGAACATGCGCGACAAGCTCGCCAAGCTGTTGCCCGAAGCACGCATCGTCGTCGGCCACGGCCAGATGAAGGAGCGCGATCTGGAAAGGGTGATGCGCGACTTCACGCAACAACGGGCCAACCTGCTGCTGTGCACGACGATCATCGAAACCGGCATCGACAACCCGCATGCCAATACCATCATCATCAACCGTGCCGAAAAATTCGGTCTCGCCCAGTTGCATCAGTTGCGCGGTCGGGTCGGACGCTCGCATCATCAGGCCTACGCCTATCTGCTGACGCACGACGAGGCCGCGCTCAACAAGCAGGCCAGGCAGCGCCTGGAGGCGATCCAGATGATGGACGAACTCGGTGCCGGTTTCTATCTGGCAATGCATGACCTCGAAATCCGGGGTGCTGGCGAGGTGCTCGGCGCCAACCAGTCCGGGGACATGCAGGAAGTCGGTTTCAACCTGTTCACCGAGATGCTCAAGCGCGCCGTCGCGGCGCTCAAACTGGGCAAGGAGCCAGACCTGATGCAGCCCTTAGCGATCGCCACCGAGATCAAGCTGCATACGCCCGCCCTGCTCCCCGACGACTACGCTCCCGATGTCCACGAAAGGCTGACGCTGTACAAGCGCCTCGCCGACTGCGTGACTGCAGAGGCCCTGGCCGACCTGCAGGAAGAGCTGGTCGACCGCTTCGGGGCCTTGCCGCCGCAGGCTCGCGCCCTGCTCGACAGCCACCGGCTGCGCCTGCTCTGCAGGCCGCTCGGGATCAGCAAGCTCGACGCCAACGCCGAGCAGATCGTCGTACAGTTTGAAGCCAGGCCGCCGATCGACCCGATGCGCATCATTCATCTGATCCAGAAGGACCGCAACTACCACTTGGCCGGACAGGATAAACTGATCCTCAAACGCCACTGCGCGAGCCTTGGCGACCGCGTTGCCGCGGTCAAGGACATCATTCATCAACTGAGCACGCAGGCAAACACATGACCACCTTCGACATCGACAACATCAACGTTACCGCCTTCGACCCCATGCCTTCGCCGGAGGAAGTCCATGCCCAACTGCCTCTCTCGGCCAGCGCCGCGCGCCTGGTCATGCACGGCCGTGAGGTCTTGCGCAATATCCTCGACCGCAGCGACCCGCGCCTTTTTGTCGTCGTCGGACCATGCTCGATCCATGATCCGGTCGCCGGATTCGACTATGCGCAACGCCTGAAGGCGCTCGCCGACGAGGTCAGCGAGACGCTCTACCTGGTGATGCGCGTCTATTTCGAAAAGCCGCGCACGACCACCGGCTGGAAAGGCTATATCAATGACCCGGATATGGACGATTCCTTCCGTGTCGATCAGGGAATGCTGAAGGCCCGCGAATTTCTCCTCAAGCTTGCCGAACTCGGGCTGCCCGCCGGCACCGAGGCGCTCGACCCGATTGCGCCGCAGTATCTCGGCGACCTGATCTCCTGGACAGCGATCGGCGCGCGCACCACCGAATCGCAAACGCATCGGGAAATATCATCGGGCCTGTCGACCCCGGTCGGCTTCAAGAACGGTACCAACGGCGACATCGGCATTGCCGTCAATGCCATCCTCTCGGCTGCACGGCCACACAGCTTTCTGGGCATCAACGCCCAGGGGCGCACTTCCATCGTTCGCACGCGCGGCAACCGTTATGGGCACCTGGTCCTGCGCGGTGGCGACGGGCGTCCCAACTACGATACGGTCAGCGTGCAGATCACCGAGCAGGCGCTGCGCAAGGCGGGTCTGCCAATCAACATCGTGGTCGACTGCTCGCATGCCAACAGCTACAAGAAGCATGAGTGGCAGCCGCTGGTGATGGCCGATGCGGTCAACCAGGTCCGACTCGGCAACCAGTCTCTGGTCGGGATGATGATCGAATCGAATCTCGTCGCCGGCAACCAGGCGATTCCGGAAGACCTCTCGCAACTCAGATATGGCTGTTCGGTCACCGACGCGTGTGTCGACTGGCAGACCACCGAGCAGATGATCCGCGGCGCCGCCGGACTGCTGCGCGAGGTGCTGCCCGGTCGAACCGGTTGAGGGACGATCACCCGATTCTTACGGACCTGAAAGAGACTCAACGTGTCTGAACTGTTCTCCCCTTTTCAACTGAAATCCGTCACCCTGCGCAATCGCATTGCCGTCCCTCCGATGTGCCAGTATTCCGCGACCGACGGCGTGGTTAACGACTGGCATCTGGCCCATTACACCGGGCTGGCCCGCGGCGGAGCCGGCCTGGTCACCGTCGAGGCTACGGCGGTCTCCCCGGAAGGACGTATCACCCCCGCCTGCACCGGGCTCTGGAACAATGCCCAGGCTCAGGCACTGGCACCCATTGCCGCGGCCATCAAGGCCAGCGGCGCGGTAGCGGGCATCCAGATCGGCCATGCGGGCCGCAAGGCCAGCGCCAACCGCCCTTGGGAGGGCGATGACCATATCCCCGAAGGAGATGCTCGCGGTTGGCAAACACTCTCACCTTCAGCCATTCCCTTTGGTGCCAACCTGCCGAAGGTGCCGCAGGCCATGAGCCGCACGGATATCGCCCGGGTGCGTGCTGATTTTGTCGCGGCCGCACGGCGAGCCAGGGAAGCCGGGTTTGAGTGGCTTGAGCTGCACTTTGCCCATGGCTATCTTGGCCAGAGTTTTTTCTCGGTTCATGCCAACCAGCGCGACGACCAATACGGAGGCAACCTTGACAATCGCAGCCGTTTCCTTCTCGAAACGCTGGCCGCCGTTCGCGAAGTCTGGCCGGAACATCTGCCGCTGACTGCCCGCTTCGGCGTGCTCGAATATGACGGCCGCGACACCGAAACACTCGCCGAATCGATCGAACTGGCCAGGGCGTTCAAGCGTCACGGGCTGGACCTGCTGAGCGTCAGCGTCGGCTTTTCGACGCCGGCTGCGGTCATTCCCTGGGGGCCCGCCTTCCTTGCTCCGGTCGCCGAACAGATCCGCCGGAAAGCCGATATTCCCGTCGCGGCCGCCTGGGGCATCGATGACCCCGAAATCGCCCAAAACACGATTGCCAGCGGCCAACTCGACCTGGTACTGGTGGGGCGCGCCCATCTGGCGAATCCTCATTGGCCTTATCACGCCGCGTTGAAGCTCAAAGTCAAACGTGCCGCCTGGTTGCTGCCCTGCCCGTATGCCCACTGGCTGGAACGTTATCGGCCGGCGTGAACGGCCAGCCAAGGGATTATTGAGCAGCGCCCGCAAGGCACGCACCGCGGACGGGGGGTGAATGCAAGTGTTGAGAGATACCGAGATACTTCCCTCCCCCTCGCGGGGGCGATCACCGAGGTCAACGCCTCTCCATCGAACAAGGGATTTCGACCCACACTTTCATTCGCACCCCATCTGGCCTGTGCGATCCGCCGGACTGGCACAGCGCTGTTAGAATCCGGAATTCAACGATTTCCTCAACAGTTTCCTTTTCCAGGCGCAGGTATGCAGATCACCCTTACCCGTCCCGATGACTGGCACCTCCATCTGCGCGATGGTGCAGCGCTGGCCGCCGTCCTGCCACACACCGCGCGCCAGTTTGCACGCGCCATCGTAATGCCCAATCTGCGTCCGCCAATCACGACCGTTGCCGCTGCCGAGGCGTATCGTGCGCGCATCCTGGCCGCGCTGCCACCGGGGGTGACGTTCGATCCGCTGTTGACCCTTTACCTGACCGACCATACGCCCGCCGATGAAATCCGGCGGGCCGTCTATAGCGACTGTGTGCACGCCGTCAAGTTCTACCCGGCCGGGGCGACCACCCACTCCGACGCGGGCGTGACTGAGGTCAGTCGATGCGCGCCCGCGCTGGAGGCAATGGCCGAGTTGGGGATGCCGTTGCTGGTACACGGCGAGGTGACTGACCCGGCGGTTGACGTGTTCGACCGCGAGCGGGTGTTCATCGACTCCGTGCTGCGGCCTCTGCTGGCGCGGCACCCGCAGCTCCGGATCGTTTTCGAGCATATCACGACCGCTGACGCCGCCGACTTCGTGGCCGCTTGCGGGCCGAATGTTGCGGCCACGATCACCGCTCACCACCTGCTTTACAACCGCAACGCCATTTTTGCCGGCGGAGTGCGTCCGCATTACTACTGCCTGCCGGTCCTCAAGCGCGAACGACATCGCCAGGCCCTGCTGCGCGCGGCCACTTCCGGGAACCCGAAATTCTTTCTCGGGACCGATTCCGCACCACATGCGTGTGCCAGCAAGGAAGCCGCCTGCGGTTGTGCCGGCTGTTACACGGCGCATGCGGCACTCGAACTCTACGCGACCGCCTTCGAGTCGGCCGGCGCACTCGATCGACTGGAGGCCTTCGCCAGTTTTCATGGCCCCGACTTCTACGGCCTGCCGCGCAATGGCGGCCAAGTGACGCTCGCACAGCAGGATTGGCGAGTCCCCGAAACCTTCGCCTACGCTGATGACGATCGTCTGGTTCCGCTGGGGGCCGGCGAGTGGCTGCACTGGCGGATGCTCGACTGAGTTTGCGCCCTATGGGACTGCCGCCCTTTTTTCGAATTCCCTGGAGGAAATTCCCTTGTTACTGAAAAGGCTTTTCCCCTGCTTGCTGCTGCCGCTGTTGGTGGCCTGCTCGGATCAGCGCGCGTCTTTCGAAATCGCTTCACGCCAGCATTCGCTGACGCTGATTCGTGTGCAGAACTTCTTCTGGGAAAAGACCGCGAGGTACGCGGTCGTCGCAGCGCGCATGCCCGATTGCATGCGTCGGCACGAGATGGGACCGGGAGGGGCTGAAGGCAAGGTCGAGGTCTATGCGCCGGGTAACGACGCCTGGATTCTCAAACAGGGCAAGCGCATGTTTGTCGTCGAGACGCGCAGTTGCGAGGGCTTTGCCAAGCTGGACGGCGAACCCGAGGGCGGCATGGGTCCCCTACAGGGAACGTTCCAGATGCGCAGCGGAACCCTGACCTTTGTCGCCGCACCGCGTGAGGCCCCCGCCGCGCAGTGAGCGGCACGCCGTGCGCCTGGTTACCGGAGGCACACGGCGTGCGGGCAAAACGCCATCCCCCTTCCGGAAGGCTTTACCGCCGCTCAGCAGGCGTCTGCCAGCACCTTGTTCAGCCAGGCCTCGATGTCACGCAGCTCCTCGAGGCACACCGTATGCTCGGCGGCGTAGCCATGCCACTGCACCGGGTAGTCCGCAGCCTTGAGCAGTTTGGCGGAACGTTTGCCGAGGTCGTAGGGAATCACCGGGTCGGCACGCCCATGCGCCATGAAAATCGGCACGTCGCGGTTGGCCTGCTGCGCTTCCTCAGCCAGGGTCTCGGCAAGCGGCAGATAGCACGATAGCGCCAGGATCCCGGCCAGGCGCCGCGGGTGACGCAGACCGGTGTGCAAGGCGATGACTCCGCCCTGCGAGAAACCGGCCAGCACGATGCGCGCATCCGCGATGCCCCGTGCATTCTCACGGTCAAGCAGGGTTTCGATCTGTTGCGCGGAGGTACGCACGCCTTCCGCCTCCTCGCGTCCCGGCGCAAAATCGACTGAGACGATGTCATACCAGGCGCGCATCACGTAGCCCGCATTGATGGTCACCGCCCGCATGGGCGCGTGCGGAAAGACAAAACGCAGCGCCGGCAACTGATCAAAATCGAATTCGTCTACGATCGGCTCGAAGTCATGCCCGTCGGCACCCAGGCCGTGCAGCCAGATGATTGCGCACTTGGGGGACTCGCCGGTCTGCCGCTCGACAGTGGGCAACAACAGGCTGGCAGAGGTAGCGGGGGGCGGCTTGACAGTCATGGTGGAAATCCTTGTTCTTATGGAGGTCGCCATTGTAACAGTCACCCCGCCTGCATCAATCTGGCAAGACCGACCGCAGGCGCCAGCACGACACGACAGGATCGAGCCTCAAGGTTTGCCGCCGTGATCAGACCTTGCGAATCTGGGTCATGATCGCTTTGGTAATGGCTGCCGTGCCGTCCTGGCCGCGGAATTCGATCGGGCAAACCACGGTCAGCGCCTTTTCGACCGCCCGTTCCAGGATGCGTGCGCCATGTGCCAGCCGGGGTTCGCCATGCTGGTCGGCCAGCCAGTCCAGCATCAACGCTGCCGAAAGGATCTGGGCAACCGGATTGGCGACGCCCTGACCGGCCATGTAGGGGGCACTGCCGTGCGCCGGCTGAAAAACCGCGTGCTTTTCCCCGATGTCGGCCGACGGCGCCAGACCGAGGCTGCCCACGACACCAGCCGCAAGGTCGGAAAGGATGCCTCCGAAAGCGTTCTCGGTCACCAGCACGTCGAAATCCCACGGCGTCTTGACCAGGTTCATGGCCATCGCGTCTACGTATGCGTACTCCGACTTGATCTCGGGGTGTTTGGCAGACACCTCGGCGAAGACCTTGCGGAAGAAAGCCATCGAAGAGAGTACATTGGCCTTGTCGACGCAGGTGACCTTGCCCGTACGC
Source organism: Accumulibacter sp. (assembly GCF_036625275.1). Taxonomy (GTDB): domain Bacteria; phylum Pseudomonadota; class Gammaproteobacteria; order Burkholderiales; family Rhodocyclaceae; genus Accumulibacter. The sequence goes on along the minus strand of NZ_JAZKUD010000015.1, from coordinate 49,221 downwards.
CGCCGGCTCTTGGCGCGTCGTGAAGCGATACGGAAAGCAAACTCGGAAATCCGGCGGCTGCCGTGACGCGAGACCTTCATCGTCTCCCAGGCGAGCTGGTCCTCCTCCACCGTCCCTCGCCCGCGTGAGTAGAAGAGCCCTTCGCTCTGCTCGCGAACGATGACCAGATCGATCAGTGCTGCACGCTTGTCGGCCAGTACGCGCGGCAGGCCAGGATAGCTGCGGATCGGGCGCAGACCGGCGTACAAATCCATTTCAACCCGCAAATCGAACTGTGTGGAGATTTCCGTCCCATCGGGGTAACGGACCTCCGGCAGGCCAAAGGCGCCCAATAGCACGGCATCGGCCTTCTTGCATACGGCCATGCTTTCATCGGAGAAGGCGGTGCCGGTTTTCTGGTAGAAACCCGCACCCCCTTCGAGTTTGCGGTAGTCGAGACCGATGCCACCCAGGCGCTCCTGCAGAATGTCAAGCACTTGCAGGCAGGCAGCCACGATTTCAGGGCCAATGCCGTCGCCAGGAATGACAGCGATGTGAAAGCGCGAATCTCTTTTCATGGTTTCGGTTGTCCTGAAGGTGCAATGTGGATGCGGTGATCGACGGGTGTGGACTAAGACATGGGGCCGGTGCCTGGCCAGGCGCCAGTCCCCCGTCAAGCGCAGCGCTCATGTCGGCACCCTCGCTGTCCACAACCGTGCACACTTTAATTAAACACGCCGCGCGGTCAAGGGCTTTTTGCTGCCGGCATCAAATTTCACGGCCCCGGCCACTGAGCGATGGTAGCCGTATGGTATGTTTATCGTGGAATGGACCTCACATGTAACTGAATGGCGCCAACCTTGATGCAGGGCGTGCTGGCGACGCTGGCTGGCCTTCTCGGTGCTTTTATTGCGCAACATCACCCGCTATGGTCGACATCGCTGAGTGCGTTTTTTGTCGCCTGGTGCCTGGCCGTCTACGGATACCCGCACATCTGGCTATTTGTTCTGCCGGCACTGTTGCCGGTCGCCGGTTTTTCCGCGTGGACCGGATGGATCGGTATCGATGAGTTCGACTTGCTGGTGCTTGGGGCGGCGGTTGGCTGCCATGCACGTATGGCAGGTGATCGATTACGGCGCAGGTCTGAATCCGCCGTGCCCACCAAGCAGTCAGCCGGAACCCGGCGCTTCGCGGAACCATCCATCGACCCGTGCCGGGAACCCGAACGGAACAGGCTCTTTGGCTTTGCACAGATCTGGCTGGGCGCGCTGGCCGTATCCTACCTGTGGGCCATGCTGCGCGGTCTGGCTGATGCAGGCGGCTTTTCCCTGGGGTGGTTCCAGGGTTATGAAGAACCCTTGAACAGTCTGCGCGCCGCCAAGAGCTTCCTGCTGGCGCTGCTCTTGTTGCCAGCCTTGCGGAGCCAACTGCAGACCGGGGCGGCACGGGCGGAGCAATGCCTTGTGGCCGGGATGGCGAGTGGGCTGGGCGGGGTGAGTCTGGCCGTCATCTGGGAACGTAACGGGTATCCCGGACTGCTGGATTTTTCAACCCCCTATCGCAGCACAGCGCTATTCTGGGAAATGCATGTCGGTGGCGCAGCAATCGATGCTTTCCTTGCCCTGGCGGTACCATTTGCGGTCTATGCCGTGGTGCACGCGCGCACCCGATGGCGCTGGGCGGTCGCCGCGTGCCTGGCGGTGGCCGTTGGCCATGCCTGCCTGACCACTTTTTCTCGTGCCGTTTATCTGAGTATCGGGGTGTCCCTGGTCGTCCTCGCTTGGCGCTTGCCAGTGCCCTGGCTGCGGCGATCCCGGCTGGCCCGCGCCACCGGGCCAGTCGCCATCGCCAGAGCCTCCGAGCCGGAGTCCTGGCGGCAATGGGGAGATCGGTTGCTGGTCAGTGTGCTGATCCTTGAGGTTCTGGCGATCCTGTGCCTGGGGGATTTCATGGGCCGCAGGGTGTCAGCCGGCGAGCGCGATCTGAGTGGCCGCCTGCAGCACTGGCAAGAGGGCCTGAGCCTGCTGCGTGCGCCCTCGGAATGGCTGCTGGGCAGAGGGCTCGGGCGTTTCCCGGCCAACTATTCGCAGATCGTTCCGGGACGTGCGATGCCAGGTCGCCTGCAGATCATCGAAGCAGGCGAAGGGAGCCATCTGCGCATTTTCCGACCGCCCCACAGCGCACGCGCTGGAGACGCTTTCGAACTGCTTCAGCGCGTCCCGGCGTTTTTTGCAGGGAGCACTTATACGCTGGCAATGGACCTGCGCGCGCCGCAACCGGCAAACCTGCGCGTCGGCTTGTGCCACCAGCATCTTCTTTATGCTGCGAACTGCGCACAGACCGGCCTGACCTTGTCGGGCCAGGATGACCAATGGGAACACTTTACGCTGGCCCTCACTGCGAGCAAGGACGGCTCCCGAGGTTGGCCGGTACCGTGGCTGGGATTCCTCTCGCTACGGCTGGAGGGAGGAGCGGACTTCGTCGATGTTGACCATGTGAGCCTTCTCGATACGAACGGCCACCAGCTACTCGACAATGGCGACTTTTCCAGCGGCATGGCGCACTGGTTCTTCGCTGGCCGCCATTACTTCCTGCCATGGCATGTCGACAGCCTTTTCATCGAGATGCTGATTGATCAGGGCGCCGTTGGCCTGCTTCTGCTGCTCGGTCTGCTCGGCCTGGCGTTTGCCAATCTGCTGCGGGGTCGCGGGCGCGAGCATGCCCTCGCCCCCTATCTGCTGGCCGCCCTGACAGCCTGTCTGGTGATCGGGATATTCTCGAGCGTACTGGACATGCCGAGGCCAGCTTTCCTGTTGTACTTGCTGTCATGCTTTGCCCTGTTCCTCGAAGAACGTTCCCCCTGAGGGACTTCAACGCGCCGTTAATGTGAAAGTCGCGTCAGCGACTCACGAATCTCCCCTCCCCCTTGCGGGGGAGGGGTCGGGGGAGAGGGAAACGGTCATGACTTTCATGATCGGTGGTGCCTGGAAAAGTCATGACCGTTAGCGTCCCTGAAAACGCCTTGAAGGTGGTCGCCCGAGGTATAATTCCAGCATGAGGCGGCCTCCGTGATTATAAAATCATCAATTATATCATATGATTGTATCGTTTTTTGAAAGTGGCGTCTTGATTTTCAACAGGCACAGCAGGGCTTTCTTCCACGGGTATTGTCCCTGGCGTGTGCATTAGGTCACGTTCTCCAATTTTCTGCAGTGATAGCCTTCGTTGCGTGACGTTTGCCGAGCTTTCCTGATTTAAAGCAGCTCTCGGAGCAGCGATCATCAACGAGAAGTATTCAGGTTTATGCTTGCAAGGAGTCTATCGTGATCAAGGTGTTCAATCATTGGTTTCATCGGACGACGATTGCCCAGGTGGCCGTTGACCTGATGTTCCCGGTTGCGTGTGTGGTCCTTGCCGCCACGTGGATCGGGCATGGCGCTCCGCTCGCGCTGGAGCAGGTCGCCTTCTATGCCCTGATTTTCGCGCTGACGATGATCGTCCTGAATGCCTGGCTGGGCATTTATAAGCGGGTGCATAGCCGAACGCGGGAAGAGACCCAGGCGCGCGCGGTGCTGTCGCTCTACCTGGCGATTCCGCTGGCGTATATGGTGTTTGCGCTGCTTTCGGTAGCCGAGGTCGATCGCGATTTCATGTTATTGTCCGGCTTAGCGGCGCTCTTTGCGACGCTGGCGCGGCGTGTGCATCTGGGACACAGCCGCACCAGTTCCTTGCTGAGTCACCGCGTGCTGGTTTTCGGGGTCGGTGAGGAAGCGGAAAACGTCGGCCGCGTACTGCGTAAATCGGATCCGGATATTCATATCGTTGGCTTCTATCCGTCCGTCAACGACACCGAGATCGTTGTTCCTTCACAGGTCATTCTTTCCCAGGATCGGTCGCTCTCGGACACGGCGCATGCCTTGAAAGTCGACGAGATCATCGTTGCCGTGCGCGAGCGCCGCGGGGGCTCACTCCCCTTGCGCGAACTCCTCGACTGCAAGCTGTCCGGAGTCCGTGTGCTCGATCTGGCGAGCTATTTCGAACGTGCCCTTGGGCAGATCCGCCTCGATTCACTGCGTGTCGGCTGGCTGATTTTTGGCGAGGGCTTTCGGCAAAGTTGGCGGCGGACGACGATCAAGCGGCTGTTCGATATCGTGGTGGCATTCCTGCTGCTGCTGCTTGCCACACCGGTAATGCTGCTGGCAGCGATCATGATCGTCCTCGAAGATGGTTTTTCGATCTTTTATCGGCAGGAGCGGGTCGGTCTGGATGGTCGTTTGTTCAAGATCATCAAGTTTCGCAGCATGCGCAACGATGCCGAGAGTGACGGCAAGCCGCGCTGGGCGATGGTCGATGATGATCGTGTGACGCGTGTCGGGCGTGTCCTGCGCAAGCTGCGTATCGACGAATTGCCGCAGTTGTACAATGTGCTGACAGGGGATATGAGTCTGGTAGGGCCACGTCCGGAGCGCCCCTATTTTGTCGACCAGCTGACACGTGACATCCCGTTTTTCGCGGTACGCCATAGTGTCAAACCAGGACTCACCGGCTGGGCGCAGGTGAGTTATCACTACGGGTCGACGATCGATGATGCTGTCCAGAAACTGCAATACGATCTGTATTATGTCAAGAATCACAGTCTGTTCCTTGATGTGGTCATTCTCTTCGAGACTGTCGGCGTGGTCTTGACGGGCAAGGGTGCCCGGTGAATCCGTCTGCGCCGGGCTAGATCATGATTGCGGATGGTCATCCGGAAGGAAAGGATAGATATCGTTGATGGACAGCAAGATGGCAATGGTCACTGCCTGGAGTTACGGCCTGGCGGCAGTTCTGGCAGCCTTCCTGACGCTCTACCTGGCGTCCGGCTGGCGCGCGGGTGGCCGCAGTCGTGCGATGTTTCTGGCGGTGAGCCTGTGCGCACTGTGGGGCGGGCTGTCTCTGGCCTTTGTGATGACCGGAAACGTGGTTTTTCTTGCCGGCAGCCTATTGGCCGATGTGCTGCGCTTCGGTGGCTGGTATTTCTTTCTCCTCGTCCTGATGAAGCCGGAACCGACCGATGCCGAGGGTGCGCCGGCGCGCTTTGGCTGGCTGAGCGGCTTCGCCTGCCTGCTGGTCATCATTGCTTTCATCTCGCAGCTTTTGCTGGTGTTCGGTATTGATCTCATCGTACCGTCACAACGAGTGGTCCTGTTCGTGTTTCTGGCGATGACCGTCTTCGGTCTGGTGTTGGTGGAGCGCTTGTTCCGTAACGTCTCTCCGGACTTCCGCTGGAGCATCAAGCCCTTGTGTCTCGGGCTGGGTGGTGTTTTCCTGTTCGACCTGTATCTGTACTCGGATGCCTTGCTGTTCAACCGGGTTGACGCGGATGCCTTCAGTATCCGCGGCTTTGCGCATGCCCTGGGCTTGCCCCTGGTGGCTTTGTCGGCGATTCGCAGCCATGACTGGAAAAGACGTTTGGTGATGTCGCAGCGTGCCGCCCTGCAATCGGTAACGCTGCTGATCGTCGGCGTCTACCTGCTGTTCATGGCAGCGGCCGGCTATTACGTACGTTTCTTTGGTGGCGAGTGGGGGCGGGCATTGCAGTTGGCGCTGTTCTTTGCGGCCTTGCTGGTGCTGGCGGGACTAACCTTTTCGGGTTCCATGCGGGCACGCCTGCGTGTGCAGGTGGGCAAGCACTTTTTCAGCTACCGCTACGATTACCGTGAGGAGTGGCTACGCTTTACCCAGACCCTGTCCTCACAGGGCGGCTTCTCCGGCATGGGACGACATGTCGTGCGTGGCCTGGCTGACATGGTCGAGAGCCCGAGTGGCGCACTGTGGCTGAAGGACCCCTCGGGCAAGTTCTTTGCTCAGGCAGCGCACTGGAACATGCCCGCTTCGTCGGCGACCGAAGATGTCGGGAGTCCGTTGTGCAGGTTTCTGATCGATAGCGGTTGGGTGATCAACCTCGAAGAGTATCGTTCCCTGCCGCGTCGTTATGATGGTCTCGAGATTCCGTCCTGGCTGGTCGAGGTACCGAATGCTTGGCTCGTAGTGCCACTGACGACCGGGAATGAACTGATCGCCTTCGTGGTGCTGGCGACAGCCCGTACCAAGATCGATGTGAACTGGGAGGTCAATGACCTGTTGAAGACAGCCGCTCGGCAGGCCGGCGCTTTTCTGGGTCAGATGCAAGCCAGCGAAGCCCTGCTTGAAGTCCGGAAGTTCGACTCGTTCAACCGCATGTCGGCCTTTGTCGTGCATGATCTCAAGAATATCATCACCCAGTTGTCGCTGATGCTCAAGAATGCCGAGCGTCATCGCGACAACCCTGAATTTCAGAAAGACATGCTGATGACCGTTGAACATTCCGTCGAGCGCATGCGCAAGCTGATGATGCAATTGCGCGAAGGTGCGACGCCGCTCGATGGTCCGCGGGGCATTGACCTGGCGGGAGTCCTGAGACGGATTCAGACCGCCAAATCCGGGCAGGGACGGGATATCGAATTGAAAATCGACGAGAAGCTGGTCGCTCGCGGGCATGAAGACCGGATCGAACGGGTGATCGGCCATCTGGTGCAGAACGCACTGGATGCGACCGAGGATCGTGGGCGAGTGTGGGTCCGACTGACCCGACAAGGGATACACGCCCTGGTTGAAGTCGGCGATAGCGGGCACGGCATGAGTCCAGAATTCGTCCGCGAGCGCCTATTCAAGCCTTTTCAGACGACCAAGCCGACGGGAATGGGCATTGGTGCTTACGAAAGCTTTCAGTACATTCACGAATTAGGCGGCAAAATGTCTGTCGACAGTGCGGTTGATGTCGGCACGCAGGTAGACTTGTTGTTGCCATTGTTTAATGTCGGACACACCACAGCGTCCGCTGACTTGCTGAAGGAATCAGAATGAGCGCAGAGAAGCTTCCGCACCTGTTGATCGTTGAGGACGATCACGCGTTGCAGAAACAGATTCGCTGGGCTTTCGACCAGTACGAGGCACTAACTGCGGATGATCGTGAGAGTGCGCTGTTGCTGGTACGACGCTATCAGCCGCCGGTGGTGACGATGGATCTCGGATTGCCACCAGACCCGGATTCGGTCTCCGAAGGTTTCAAGTTGCTCGAAGAGATTCTGACGCTGGCTCCGGATACCAAGATCATCGTCCTCACCGGTCAGAACGATCGCGCCAACGCGCTGCGTGCAATTGCTCTGGGTGCCTACGACTTTTTCGCCAAGCCATTCGAGATTGAAATGCTGGGCCTGACCATCCAGCGCGCCTACCGCCTCCATGAACTGCAACAGGAGAACGAGCGACTGCAGGCGATGCAGCAACCCGCCGTACTGTCTGGTTTGCTGACCCGTGATCCGGAGTTGCTACGCATCTGTCGCACCGTCGAGCGGGTTGGCGTCACCGATGCGACGGTGTTGTTGCTGGGCGAAAGCGGCACCGGCAAGGAGCTTCTGGCGCGTGGCCTGCATGAGGCGTCACCGCGTCGGCGCGAACGCTTCGTGGCCATCAACTGCGCGGCCATTCCGGACAACCTGCTGGAGAGCGAACTCTTTGGTTACGAGAAAGGGGCTTTCACCGGGGCTGCCAAGATGACGCCAGGCAAGATCGAAACAGCCCACAATGGCACGCTGATGCTTGACGAGATCGGTGACCTTCCGCATTCGCTGCAGGCCAAGTTGTTGCGTTTTCTGCAAGAGCGCGTCATCGAAAGGATTGGCGGCCGGCAGGAAATTCCGGTCAACGTCCGGATCGTTTGCGCGACGCACCAGAATCTCAAATTCCTGATCAACGAGGGACGTTTCCGCGAAGACTTGTACTATCGCCTGGCGGAAATCATCGTCAATATCCCGCCCTTGCGCACCCGCTCCGGTGACGCCGCCTTACTGGCGCACGCCTTCCTGAGGCGGTTTGCGGCCGAGAACAATCGCGGCAACCTGACCCTGCGCGAGGATGCCGTACGGATGATAGAAGCGTACTCCTGGCCAGGGAACGTGCGTGAGCTGGAGAACTGCATCAAGCGGGCGGTCATCATGGCCGATGGCAATCAGATTACCGCTGATGACATCGGTTTGGCGGGGGATCATCAGGAGGACGCGATCAAACTGGATCTGCGGCATGCGCGTGACCACGCAGAGCGGCGAGTAATCATCACCGCACTGGCGCGCGCCGACGGAAACGTCGTCCGCGCCGCTGAGTTGCTCGGTATCAGCCGCCCGACACTATACGACATGATGCACAGATTTGGACTGAAATAGCGTTTTTCCTGTCAACGTTGACCGATCTCATAGGGGCTCTGATGAATACTGGTAACTCGATCCACCTGCTGCGCAAGGCCACCGCTTCAGCACTGCTGGCTACTCTTCTGTTGGTGGGTTGCGGCGGGGAGAAACCGGAAACCATGCTGAATTCGGCGAAGGCATTTCTGGAGAAGAACGACCACAAGGCAGCCGCAATCCAGTTGAAAAATGCCTTGCAGCAGGACCCTCAACTTGCCGAAGCGCGTTTTCTGTTGGCCAAGGCGCTACTCGAAGGAGGCGATGCGACCGGTGCTGAAGTCGAGTTGCGCAAGGCACAGGGCTTGAACTATCCTGTCGAACAGGTAACGCCATTGCTGGCGCGCACCATGCTGATGCTCGGGCAACCCCAGAAAGTGACCGAAGAGCTGGCCAGAGCGCAGCTCACGACACCGGCAGCAATCGCTGACTTGCAGACCTCGGTGGGTCACGCCTATCTGATGCAGGGCAAAGAGGATCAGGCTGTGGCGGCTTACGCGGCAGCGCTGGCGGCACAACCAGGCTATGCGCCCGCCTTGCTCGGCGAGGCGCGGCTGAAAGCGGGCCGCGGTGATCTGCCGGGGGCTTTGGCCTTGCTTGACTCGGCTCTTGAGAAACAACCCGGGCTGTATGATGCCTGGCAGCTCAAGGGCGACATGTTTGCTGCCCAGGGCGATATCGCGGCGGCAACGAATGCCTATCGGAAGGTGCTGGAAATCAAACCGCACTATTTGCCGGCGCATTCGACGATCATCCGGATCCTGGTAGCGGAAGGCAAACTCGAAGAGGCTGGCAAGCAGATCGAGACGCTCAAGCAGTTTGCCGCCAATCATCCGCAAACCCAATACCTGCGGGCCATGCTGGCCTACCAGCAGAAGGATTATGCAGCGGCCAGGGACGCCGTCCTACTGCACCTCAAGGCCTCCCCAGAGAGCCCTCTTGGCCTGCAACTGGCGGGCTTGATCGAGTACGAATTACAGGCTTACCCGCAGGCCGAAACCTACCTGCTCAAGGCACTGCCGAAAACCCCGCCACTCGGTCTTGCGCGTCGCGTCCTGATCGCCAGCTATCTGCGCAATGCCCAACCGCATAAGGCTCTGGGCATCCTGGAGCCAATCCTCGACAAGATCGATAAGGATTCGAACCTGCTGGCGCTGGCTGGCCAGGTATTTCTGCAGAATGGTCAGATCGACAAGGCCGGAAGCTACTTTGCCAAGGCCGCAGCGCTCGACCCGAAAAATTCTGCCACGCGCACTTCGCTGGCGCTGGTCAACCTCGCAAAAGGCGACAGTGATCTGGCCTTCCGTGATCTGGAACAGGTAGCGGCAGCCGATACCGGCATCCGGGCCGATCTGGCCCTGATCACGGCGCACCTGCAACGCCGCGAGTTCGATCAGGCACTCAAGTCCATCGCGGCACTCGAGAAGAAACAGCCCGACAACCCGCTGACGTACAACTTGCGCGGCACCGCCCTGCTTGGCAAGCGCGATGCCGCAGCGGCCCGCAAGAGCTTCGAGAAGGCCCTGGCCCTGAACCCGGCATTTTTACCGGCAGCAGCCAACCTGGCCAATATGGACCTCAACGAGAAGAAGCCGGAGGATGCCAGAAAGCGTTTCGAGTCGGTGCTCGCGAAAGATCCGAAGAATGTGCAGGCGTTTATGGCGCTTGCCCAAATGCGTGCCAAAGAAGGCGGCACGACCGCAGAGGTTGCGACCCTGATCGGCAAGGCGGTGACGGCAAATCCGACCGATCCGGCACCGAGACTGGCTCTGATCGGCCTGTATCTGAGCAAGAAAGAGGTCAAGAGTGCGCTTGCCGCGGCTCAGGAGGCAATTGCCGTGCTGCCGGAACGACCGGAGATCCTGGATGCTTCCGGACGTGCCCAGCAGGCCGCTGAAGACTACAATCAAGCGCTCGCCACCTATCAGAAACTGGCGGCGTTGAAGCCGGATTCTCCGCTTCCCTATCTGCGCATGGCTGAGGTTCAAGTGGCGTCGAAGAACAAGGAGGCCGCGCGGGAGAATCTGCAAAAGGCGCTCAAGGTCAAGCCGGATTCGCTGGAGGCGCAGCGCGGAATCATCCTCCTTGATTTGGATGCCGGTCGCAGCAAGGAAGCGCTTGCGGTCGCTCGTGAAGTGCAGAAACAGAGACCCAAGGAAGCCATTGGCTACATCTTCGAGGGGGACGCACACGCGTCGCAGAGGGCCTGGGCGGAAGCCATAGCAGCCTATCGTGTCGGGCTCAAGGAAGCCCCGACGACCGATCTGGCGGCCAAGCTGCATACCGTACTGCTGGCTGGCGGCAATACCGCCGAGGCCGACAAGTACGCTGAAACGTGGCTCAAGGAACATGCCAAGGACAACCGCTTCCGCCTCTATCTGGCCGAGACGGCAAGCATGCGCAAGGACTATGCAGGCGCTGCCCGGCAGTACCGCATTCTGCTCGAGGCGCAGCCGGAGAACCCCACCGTACTCAACAACATGGCCTGGGTTGCCGGACAGCTCAAAGACCCGAAAGCGGTCGAGTATGCCGAGAAGGCCAACAAGCTGGCGCCTGATCAACCGGCTCTGCTGGATACCTTGGCGGTCTTGCTGGCGGATAAAGGTGATCACGCGCGCGCCATGGGCCTTTTCAAGAAGGCCCTGGAACTGGCGCCGCAGGCGTCACTGATCCGCCTCAACTACGCCAAAGCGCTGATCAAAGCCGGGAAGAACAGCGAGGCCAGGAGCGAACTGGACCAGCTCGCCAAGTTGGGCGACAAGTTCCCGGCGCAGGCAGAAGTCGCGCAGTTGCTCAAGGGGCTCTAGAAGCCGGTGTGACTGAAAACGAATAGCACTCAGAGAATGGAGAATTGATGACTATTGTTGCAGTGGTGGGTTTGGGTTACGTCGGTTTGCCGCTGGCCGTCGAATTCGGCAAGAAACATCGAACGATCGGTTTCGATCTGTCGGCAAGCAAGGTGGCGCATTATCGGCAGCATGTCGATCCTACCGGCGAGGTGAGCAGCGCTGATCTCAAGGCGGCGGTCCATCTGGAAGTCGGTACTGATGCGGCCGCCCTGAAAGAGGCTGATTTCGTGATTGTTGCGGTGCCGACGCCCGTCGATCAGGCGCATCAGCCGGATTTTGGACCGTTGATCGGTGCCTCGGAAGCCGTTGGCAGGAATCTCAAGCGCGGGGCAACGGTGGTTTTTGAATCGACGGTCTATCCCGGCGCAACCGAGGAAGTCTGCATCCCGATCATCGAGAAATATTCCTTGATGAAGTGGAAAGATGATTTCTTCGTCGGTTATTCGCCGGAGCGGATCAACCCTGGTGACAAGGAGCGGACGCTGACGAAAATCGTCAAGGTGGTTTCCGGTGATACCCCGGAAACGCTGCAGCAGGTCAAGGAGATCTATGGCAGCGTGATTGCTGCCGGCGTTTATCCGGCTTCGAGCATCAAGGTAGCGGAAGCCGCCAAGGTCATCGAGAACACGCAGCGGGACTTGAATATCGCCTTGATGAACGAGTTGGCAATCATTTTCGACCGCATCGGCATCGATACGCTGGAAGTCCTGGAAGCGGCCGGCAGCAAGTGGAATTTCCTGCCTTTTCGTCCAGGCCTCGTCGGCGGCCACTGTATTGGTGTCGATCCGTATTATCTGACACACAAGGCGGAGATGCTCGGCTATCACCCGGAGGTGATCAACGCCGGACGCAGAATCAATGACGGGATGGGCAAGTTCATTGCCGAACAGACCATCAAGCAGATGATCCGTAATGGCTGGCAGGTCAAGGGTGCGCCGATCATCGTGCTCGGACTGACCTTCAAGGAAGACTGCCCGGATCTCCGCAACTCCCGCGTCATCGACGTGATCCGGGAACTCGAATCCTATGGTGCGCAGGTGCTGGTGCATGAACCGGTTGCCGACGCCGACGAGGCTCGGCATGAATATGGCGTCGAACTGACAGCGTGGGAGCAGCTCCCGGTAGCCGGAGCGATTGTCGCGGCGGTTGCCCACCGCCAGTTCAAGGAGCGGCCACTCGCCGACTATGTCGGCAAACTGCAGCAGGGCGGCGTTCTGGCCGATGTGAAAAGCATGTTCAGTGAGGCCGAGCTGGTAGCGCAAGGAGTGACCGTGTGGCGTCTCTGATTTTTCCTTCCTTGCCGGTTACACTGGTCGAGCGGCTGCTGACAAAGCCAGCCTGTTGGCTGGTGACCGGCAGTGCCGGCTTCATCGGATCACATCTGGTCGAGACCTTGCTCAAGCTCGGCCAGACGGTGATCGGCCTCGATAACTTCGCGACCGGCCATCGTCGCAATCTCGACGAGATCCGCTCGCAGGTGACGCCTGAGCAATGGCTCCGTCACCGCTTCATCGAGGCGGACATCTGCAATCTCGACGCCTGTCGCGAGGCTTGCCGTGCGGTCGACTTCGTGTTGCATCAGGCAGCATTGGGATCGGTGCCACGCTCGCTGGCCAATCCGGTGGCGACCAACGCGGCCAATGTCGACGGCTTTCTCAATATGTTGGTGGCAGCCCGCGATGCTGGAGTCAAGCAATTCGTCTATGCCGCGTCGAGTTCGACTTACGGCGATCATCCGGCGCTGCCCAAAGTCGAAGACTGCATCGGTCGACCCTTGTCACCGTATGCCGTTAGCAAACTGGTGAACGAGCTTTACGCCGAGGTTTTTGCGCGTTGTTATGACTTTACCTCAATCGGTTTGCGCTATTTCAACGTGTTTGGCGCCCGTCAGGACCCGGAAGGCGCTTACGCTGCGGTCATTCCCCGCTGGACGCGCGCGCTGCTGCGCGGTGAACAGGTGATCATCCATGGTGACGGTCAGACCAGCCGTGATTTCTGCTTCGTGGACAATGCCGTTCAGGCCAATCTGCTGGCAGCGACGACGGCAGATCCGGCAGCACTGAATCAGGTCTATAACGTCGCGGTCGATGATCAGACCACGCTGAATCAGTTGTTCGAGATCCTGCGTGACGCCCTCCTGACGTTCCGGCCGGAGGTACAGCAAATCCAGCCGGTGTATGCAGACTTCCGGCCGGGTGATGTACGCCATTCGCGGGCCGACATTACCAAAGCCGGACGCCTGCTCCGCTACCTTCCCAGCCACCGACTGGCAGAGGGCATCCAGGCGGCGGTCCCATGGTATGTAGCACGCTTTGGCGTTGCCGACGGAGTCCCTGCATGAGGCCTGCCTGGCAATGTCTGTCACTGCTGCGTCGTGGCTTTCTGGTTCACTGCGGCCTGTTGAGTCTCTTTCTCTCCTCTGCCGCCGCTGCTGCGGACGTTCCCAGCGAGGCGGCTGCCGAGCGTCTGCTGGCTTTGCGCAAGGAAGCGCAGGCGTACGAACATGGCGAGGGAGTGCCCAGGGATTACGCGCGGGCGGTCAAGCTATATTGCGATGGTGCCCGCCTGGGGGATTCCGAAGCCCAGTTCAGTCTCGGGTGGATGTATGCCAACGGGCGAGGAGTCGATCGCAACGATGCCCTGGCGGCCTACTTCTTCAGCCTGGCCGCCAAGCAGGGACACCTGCAGTCGCAGAAGATGCAACGTTTTGTCGGCGACCCGACGTCGGAGGTGCCGGATTGCATGCGCCCGCTGTTGCTGCCGCCTGTTGACGATGGCACCGATGACATGCTGCCGCGCAACGAAGCGCAGAAAATGATCGTCGGTCTGGTGCACCAATTGGCGCCCGAATACGGTGTCAGTCCGCGTCTGGCTCTGGCGGTGATTCGAACCGAATCCAATTTCAACGCCGGAGCACTCTCGAACAAGAATGCGCAGGGATTGATGCAGCTCATTCCCGATACTTCGGCACGCTTCAACGTCAAGAATCCCTTTAATCCGGAGCAGAACCTGCGCGGCGGTCTGGCCTATTTACGGTGGTTGCTGGCCTATTTTGAAGGCGATGTGAGTCTCGTGGCAGCGGCCTACAATGCCGGTGAAGGAGCCGTCAACCGTTACCGCGGCGTCCCCCCCTACGCCGAGACACGCGGTTACGTGCAGCGGATCATCAGCCTCTTCAAACGCGACGACCATCCCTATGATGCCAAGATTACGACGCCTTCTCCGGAGTTGCCGCGAATCCGCCTGAGCAAGGGAGCCTAGGGATGAGATTCCGGTCCTTGCCGATCCGTGCTGGCGCTTACTGGTGTGCTGCGACCGTTATGCGGTGGCTGGCGACTTGGGCGCTGATCCCTGGCTTGCTGTGGGTCGCCGGACCCGCCTTGGCAGATTTGCCCGAGCTGATCGAACGGGTCAAGCCTTCGGTGGTGGTCATTGGCACCCTTCAACGCACGCGCAGTCCGCAATTCGTGATGCGCGGTACCGGTTTTGTGGTCGGTGACGGTTACGAGGTAGCGACCAACGCGCATGTGATTCAGGAAGAACTCAATGTGGCCGCCGGCGAAACGTTGGCCATCGTCTTCCGTTCGGCTACCGCCGCAGCCCAGCAACGCCTGGTAAAGGTGATCCGGGTCGACAAGGCGCACGATCTGGCCCTGTTGCGTATCGATGGTCCGGCCTTGCCGGCGCTCATCCTGCACGATTCCGAGTCGGTTAGGGAAGGCCAGTCGGTTGCTTTTACCGGCTTTCCAATCGGCGGCGCACTGGGGCTGTCGCCAGTCACTCACCGCGGCATCATTTCGTCGATTACCCCGATCGTGCTGCCCAGCGCGAATGCGCGGCAGCTCAACGCCAGGGTCGTGCAGCAGATCAGAAGCGGCAGCTTTGACATCTATCAGCTTGACGCCACGGCCTATCCCGGCAACAGTGGTGGCCCGCTGTATGAAACCACCCGCGGCGAGGTGATCGGCATCATCAACATGGTATTCGTCAAGGAAAGCAAGGAGTCGGTCCTCAGCAAACCATCAGGAATCAGCTTCGCCATCCCCATTCGCTACCTGCGCGAGTTGATGGCGCAGAACCCCTGATCTTCGACTGTTCGTACAGGTATGGCGATCGAGGTTCATGATCAGCTCGATGACGATGAAGCGATCGGTGTCTCGCAACCTTTGAGCAGAAATACGTGCATCCGGCCTTTGCCCTTGACTGCAATCTCGCCACGATCTTCGCAGATGAAGCGACCTGGCAGCAAAGCGCGCGTCGCGTCGCTGATCTGGATCTCGCCGGATATCCCCTGCGATTCCATGCGGGCGGCGATATTGACCGTATCGCCCCAGAGGTCGTAGATGAAGCGCTTCTTCCCGATCACGCCAGCCACGACTGCTCCCGAATTGATGCCGATACGGATCTCCAGCCCAGGGAAATCCTTGATTGCCGTCTGCATTCGCAAAGCCAGTTCTGCGGCTGCGATGGCGTGATCGGGACGCGCCACGGGAATGCCCGCTGCGACCATGTAGGCATCGCCAATCGTCTTGATCTTTTCCAGCCCGCTTTGCTCGGTGAGATCATCGAAACGTGTAAAGATGGCGTCCAGGAGACCCACAACGTTGGGCAATGATTCGGACAGCGCAGTGTAGCCCACGATATCCGCAAAGAGCACGCTGCATTCCCCGAAGGCATCGGCGAAGGTGCGTCCCTCGCGGCGCAAGCGCTGACTGATCGTTGGTGGCAGCATGTTTTCAAGGAGGGCTTCCATGCGCGCATTGGCACCCGCGAGTTGCTTCTCGGCTTCAGCCAGATCGGCCACGAAAAGCCGGGCGACCCAGATCAGCGAAGCAAAATTCGCCAGCGAGAGAATCCAGCGGCCCGTCCGTTGAGCGTCGGGCGGGTAGGCAAGGCCCAACCCCGGCCAGGTCAGCAGACCCAGTTCGACGGAAACAAAGATCATGACACAGGTGCCCACATACACCCGCCGCCCGCGCTTTCCGTGCTCGAAGAACAACAGATAGGCGCCGCCGATCAGTGGCAGCAGGTGGTAGTGGCTCATGCTCAGAAATGGACCTGTCACGCCCTCGAGTGTAATCATGCCGGCAACGACCGGAATGACGATGCAGAAATAACTGTGACCGGCAAGACCGAGTTGCCCGCTGCGAAGACAGAACCACACCCAGATCCCCCCGCAGACGGAAACTCCCTGCAGGATCAAGGTCGGCCAGTCGCCCCGCGTCAGTGCAACCACACTCCATGCAATCGCATAGGCAAGCAGGAATCCGACGCCGGTATGCAACAAGCGCAGCGCCCGGCGGCGGCGATACTGGCGAAATTCGACGTCGGTATAGACGAATTCACCCAAGGCACTGCGGTTACTCATCACGCCCGCCCCCTGAGAGCTTGTGAAGAAATCGTGACGAGCAGGCTGGGATGCAAGGCGGGAACGAGCGCACGACGAGACCTATCAGATCGATAGGCGAGGAGCGCGCGAGCGGGCAAGGCCGCAGATCAGCCACGCAGCAGATCGATTCATGACGGCTGACTCCTGTCGATCGGCCTCGGGAGACCGGAGGCATTGATCCAGGCAGGATGGCAGAACTCAGGCGAAAAGATCAATGGCTGACCCCGACGATTGCGCACTCGCGGCGACATCGGTATAGGCGGCCAGCGTCGGCTGGCCTGGTGTGCCGGATATGTCGTGCTGGCGGGCACTGACGCCGTTCTGGGTTGCCAGTTCCATGCTGGCCTGCATCGCCATGCGCGTAGCCATGGCGGCGACCTGCCGGTCCTGCCCTGAGGGGTCGGCGGGGGCCAGCGCGGCGGCCCTGATCTGATCGGCCCTGGCCAGAGTTTCGGCGGGTGTGCGTCCGGGCGAAGTGTCAATCCCGACTTCACCCCCAATTGCATAACGTTGCCCGTCCGGGCCGAATTCGTAGGTAAAACTGGCGCCGCCGCGGACCAGACTGCCGCCGGCGGCGACATGCGCCATTTCGTGAGCGCGTACCTCGCGGTCGCGTTGCTGCAAGGCCTGCACTTTTTGCAGATCGGCCTCGGAGAGTTGGCCGTCGCCTTGACCCCTGGATGGGATGCCGGGCTTGCCGTGTTCGCTCTTGCTGTCGGCTTCGGCACGCGACGTGGCACTGCCATCGGTTGCCGTATCGCGACTCGCTGGCGAGGCCTCGGGACGCTCTTGGCGTACGGCGGTGAATGGACTGCTTGGCGACAGGCTGGCGATCATTTTTCGACCTCTGGTCTCTGGTCACACGCCCACAAGTTTGCAACAAGACACTGACCGCAACCGCGGCAGCTCATTCGGACCCGATCAAGGCTTCGAGTCCAAACGACATTCAAAGTATATACGCCTTGCACGCTACTCGCGTGTGGTGATCCCATGGCCATCACTTTTTCTGGCATCCCTGATCATGAAGACGATGTTCGTTTTCAATCCCGCTCCCTTGTCGGCTTTTCTACTCGCAGGGCGGAGAAGGAGAGGGAAGCGCTCATGACTTTCATGATCGGGGGTGCCTGGAAAAGTCATGACCGTTAGGGGCAAGCAGGTCGACGGATTGATCAAGGCAGTCAAATCGAAGCCCCTGTTCCTGTAGAATCGCCTGATGAACACTCCTTGCAACCCCGCCTCCAGGAACCTCTTTTCGTACCGCAAATACTGGGCCAGCCGCTTTGGCATAGCACCGTTCCTGCCGATGTCGCGTACCGAAATGGACCAACTCGGCTGGGATTCCTGCGACGTCATCATCGTGACCGGTGACGCCTACATCGACCACCCGAGTTTCGGCATGGCTCTGGTTGGACGTCTGCTTGAGGCGCAGGGTTTTCGCGTCGGCATCATTAGCCAGCCCGACTGGCGGTCGGCCAAGGATTTTCGGGTGCTCGGCAAGCCGAACCTGTTCTTCGGCGTCACTGCCGGTAACATGGATTCGATGGTCAATCGCTACACCGCCGATCGCAAGCCACGTTCCGATGACGCCTACACACCGAACGGCGAAGCCAACCGGCGGCCTGACCACGCTGTCGTCGTCTATGCGCAGCGCTGTCGCGAGGCCTTTCCCGGCAGTCATGTGGTGATTGGGTCGATCGAAGCCAGCCTGCGCCGCATTGCCCATTATGATTACTGGTCGGACAAGGTGCGCCGCTCGGTGCTGCCGGATTCGAAAGCCGATCTGCTGATTTTTGGCAGCGCCGAGCGGGCAATCGTCGAACTCGCGCACCGTCTTGCTGCCGGCGAACCCATCGCCGCGATCCGCGATCTGCGCGGCACCGCGTTCATGGTGCCGCGCGGCTGGCTGCCGGGCGACGACTGGGCCGAGATCGATTCGAGCCAGGTCGATACACCGGGTCTGCTGGTTCGCCACCCCAACCCTTACGCGATGACCCCGGAGACGGGCCAGGAAGCCGCCTGTGCGTCCCGGCCGGCACCTTTGGAGACCCGCGTCAGACCAGACCGGACCCAGGTGATCCCGCGGTTGATCCAGTTCCAGTCGCATCCGCGCATGCCGAAGCTCGATCGAACGCGCAGCGCCATTCGCCTGCCATCTTACGAGGCCGTTGCCGCCGACCCCGTACTCTACGCGCATGCTTCACGTACCTTCCACGTCGAATCGAACCCTGGCAACGCACGCGCGCTGATCCAGGCGCATGGCGAGCGCGATGTCTGGCTCAACCCGCCGCCGATTCCGCTGTCGACGCCGGAAATGGACGGTGTCTTCGCCTCGCCATTCCAGCGCCGACCGCATCCGTCCTATGGCGATGCGAAGATTCCGGCCTTCGAGATGATTCGCTTTTCGGTCAACATCATGCGTGGCTGCTTCGGCGGCTGCACCTTCTGCTCGATCACCGAACATGAGGGGAGGATCATCCAGAGCCGCTCCGAGCCATCGATCCTGCAGGAGATCGAGGAAATTCGCGACAAGACGCCGGGTTTCACCGGCATCATCTCCGACCTCGGCGGACCGACCGCCAATATGTACCGCCTGGCATGCAAGGACCCGAAGATCGAATCGGCGTGCCGCCGCCTGTCGTGCGTCTACCCCGGCATCTGCGAGAACCTCGACACCGACCACACGCCGCTGCTCCGGCTTTACCGCAAGGCGCGGGCGCTGCCGGGAGTCAAGAAGGTGCTGATCAGTTCCGGCCTGCGCTACGACCTCGCGGTACGCGATCCGCAGTACGTCAAGGAACTGGTCAGCCACCACGTCGGCGGCTACCTCAAGATTGCTCCCGAGCACACCGAAGACGGGCCGCTGGCGCACATGATGAAGCCCGGAATGAGTTCCTACGAGCAGTTCAGGATCCTGTTCGAGAAGTTTTCGAAGGAGGCGGGCAAGGAGCAATATCTGATCCCCTATTTCATCGCCGCGCATCCGGGCACCACCGACCAGGACATGCTCAACCTGGCCTTGTGGTTGAAACGTCACCATTTCCGCCTCGATCAGGTCCAGACATTCCTGCCAACGCCGTTGGCGATGGCCACCGCCATGTATCACAGCCGCAAGAACCCGCTGAAGAAGGTCGGCCGCGATTCAGAGGCCGTCGAAACCGTCCGCGGCACCCGCCAGCGCCGCCTGCACAAGGCTTTGCTACGCTATCACGATCCTGAAAACTGGCCCCTGCTGCGCGAAGCCTTGAAGCAGATGGGGCGCGCCGACCTGATCGGCAACGGCAGGAAGCAACTGATTCCGTCTTTTCAGCCGGCTGGGACCAGGGCCCGCCGGACCATACGGAACATCATGCCTACCGGGTAATCGGCTTGTAGCGAATCCGTTTCGGTTTCGCCGCCTCCTCGCCGAGCCGGCGTTTCTTGTCTTCTTCGTACTCATGATAGTTGCCGCTGAAGAAGGTCCATTGCGAATCGCCTTCGCAGGCCAGAATGTGGGTGCAGATGCGGTCGAGAAACCAGCGGTCGTGGGAAATGACCAGCACGCTGCCGGCAAATTCAAGCAGGGCGTCTTCGAGGGCGCGTAGCGTTTCAACGTCCAGGTCGTTTGACGGTTCGTCGAGCAACAGGACGTTACCGCCGGCGATCAGGGTCTTGGCCATGTGCAGACGCCCGCGTTCGCCGCCCGAGAGTTGGCCGACACGCTTCTGCTGGTCGCCACCCTTGAAGTTGAAGCGGCCGATGTAGGTGCGCGCCGGGGTTTCATACCGGCCAACGGTCAGCACGTCGGCACCGCCGGAAACCTCTTCGAAAACGGTCTTGTCGCCGTCGAGGCAATCGCGGCTCTGGTCGACATAGGCCAGCTTGACGGTATTGCCGATCTCGATTTCGCCGGAATCGGGCTGTTCCCTGCCGATCAGCATCCGGAACAAGGTCGATTTGCCGGCGCCGTTCGGGCCGATGATCCCGACGATGGCGCCCGGCGGTACGCTAAAGCTGAGCTTGTCGAGCAACAGACGGTCACCGAAAGACTTGCTGACTGCCCTGAATTCGATCACCTTGTTCCCGAGACGCTCGCCGACCGGGATGAAGATTTCCTGCGTTTCGTTACGCTTCTGATATTCGACGCTCGACAGTTCCTCAAAACGCGACAGCCGCGCCTTGCTCTTGGCCTGGCGCGCTTTCGGGTTCTGGCGTACCCATTCGAGTTCCTGCTTCATCGCCTTGATGCGGCCGAGCTCCTGGCGACCTTCGCTTTCCAGACGTGCTTCCTTCTGTTCGAGCCAGCTCGAATAATTGCCCTTCCAGGGAATGCCGTGGCCACGGTCAAGTTCAAGGATCCACTCGGCGGCATTGTCGAGAAAATAGCGGTCGTGCGTGACGGCGACCACCGTGCCGGGGAAGCGCACCAGAAATTGCTCCAGCCATTCAACCGATTCGGCGTCCAGATGATTGGTCGGTTCATCCAGCAGCAACATGTCCGGTTTCGACAGCAGCAGCTTGCACAGCGCGACACGCCGTTTCTCGCCGCCGGAGAGATTGCCGATCAGAGCCTCCCAGGCCGGCAGGCGCAGCGCGTCGGCCGCGAGCTCGAGTTGGCTGTCGAGGTCCGAACCGGCGCTGGCAATGATCGCTTCAAGGCGGGCCTGTTCTTCGGCCAGCCGATCAAAATCGGCGTCGGGTTCGGCATAGGCCGCGTAGACCTCTTCGAGCCTGGCCTGTGCCTGGAAGGCCTCACCGAGGCCGGACTCGACTTCCTGACGGACGGTCTTCTGCGGATCGAGTTGCGGTTCCTGCGGCAGGTAGCCGATGTGCAGATTGGGCATCGGCATCGCTTCGCCGACGATGTCCTTGTCGACGCCCGCCATGATGCGCAGTACCGTCGACTTTCCCGATCCGTTGAGACCGAGCAGGCCGATCTTGGCGCCGGGAAAAAAGGAGAGCGAAATGTCCTTGATGATCTGGCGTTTGGGCGGGACGATCTTGCCGACGCGGTTCATCGTGAATACATATTGGGCCATGGCAGTCGATTCAGAGGGAGTGGTTGGCGAACGCAAAGTGTCTCGAAAGCGCAAGTCTACCCGAGACTGGCGGCCAATGGCCCGCCATCACATCGACGAGCTTGAACCCATCAGTTGATGGAGACGCCGAAGGGTAGGAGATCCAACGGCACTTCCGCAAGTGCTCCAGGCCCTGGTAACAGTCGTGATTCGAAGAAAGCTCGCCCAAATGCGAAAGGACCTCGCGGACGGATGATCTCTCCGTGAGGAAGGCGATGATCCGGATCTCGCCGCCGCACTTCGAACCGAGCCGCGGGAAGATCTCATCAATCCGGGCAAGCAGCAGGGCCCACGCGGTTCGCGCTGCCTGGCGATGGATCGGCTCTTCTGCAGCTTGTGTCTGGGCTGCTGCGCCTAGTGCGGCGGGGAGCAGAACGTTGCAGACCTCCGTTTGCTTACGCTGCCGGCGTTTCGGGCAGCCGCGGGTCTGCCGGCCTCGAAGACCCTTTTGATGACGAAAGTGCTTTTGAATCGACGGGTCCGCGGGCCAGAAAATCGGTGACCTGGGTTACTGCCCCTCGAGCGCCAATACGCCGCGTTTCTTCAGGAATTTCCCGAGTTTCTTGTCGCTGGAATGGATGTGCTGCATCAGCCAGGCGTGCAGCGACATCGCCAACTGTTGCAGGTTGATCTGCGGGTTGGCCTTGAGTTGCAGGTCGTAGCTCGCCAGCGCGTCGGCCAGTTGCAGGTGCTGCCCCTGGTGCTCACCGATGTCCGGATAAGCGTTTTCGAGCATCAGTTTTTCCTCGAAGGAAAAGTGGCTGCGCACGTACTCGATCAGCGCCTTCATCACCTTTCTCGATTCGCTCTTCTTGTCGCCTGAACGCGTGCTGGCGTCAAATCGGCTGAGGATGCGGATCAGTTCCTGGTGCTGGGCATCGATCGAGGCATGCCCCGTCTCGTAGGTGAATGACCACGCCAGCAAGGGGTTGCTGGCCTCCGCGAGCTGTTTCTTGATGCGGGGCTTCGAGGCGACTTCGTAAGGCGGGTTTTCCGCAAAGTCGGTCAAGGCCGCCAGCGGCAGCGGACGTGAGAAATGGTAGCCCTGGATGACATCACAACCGCTGGCTTCGAGGAAGGCCATCTGTTCCGGCGTTTCCACACCCTCGGCGACAGTCATGATGTCGAGCTTGTTGGCCATCTCGATGATCGCCAGCACAATGGGAATGTTGTTTTGATCCCGGATGAATGACTGGTCGATCTTCAGGTAATCGAAAGGCAGTTGGTAGAGGTAGGAAAGGGACGAGTAGCCGGTGCCGAAATCGTCCAGGGCAAGATTGACGCCGATCTTCTTCAGGGCCATGAGCGTGGCCTTGGTCACTGCAAAGTCGTTGATGAAGGCGCTTTCCGTGATTTCCAGGGTCAGACGGTAACCGGCCATGCCGTCAAGCGCTTCGGTGACCTTCGCCACGATGTCGCTCTGAGTGAGTTGCAGCGGTGACAGGTTGACGGACATGTTGATGCCGGTACTGCGCATGACGCGACAGGCTTCCTGCAATACCCACTCACCGAGCTTGCAGATCAGGCCAACCTCCTCGGCAATGGGAATGAAGCGCGCCGGACTGATGATTCCCAGTTCCGGGTGCGCCCAGCGCACCAGCGCCTCGGCGCCGTGTACGCTCCGGCTGACCAGGCAGAGCTGCGGCTGATAATGCAGCAACAGGTCACCGGGGATGGCCTGGCGCAGTGCGTTTTCGACCATCATTTTTTCCAGTGCCTGCGCGTTGATCCGCGCCGTGAAGAACTGGAAATTGTTCCGTCCCTGATTCTTGGCATGATACATGGCAACATCGGCGTGCTTGAGCAGATCGGCGACGTATTCGCCGTCGGTCGGGTAGATGGCGATGCCGATCGAGGAAGTGGTGGTAACGGAATGGTGATCAATCCGGCAGGGCTTGCCGATCGCGGCCAGCAGCTTCTGGGCGGCGTGCGTGATATCGACATCGTCGTTGAAATCCTCGAGCAGCAGCACGAACTCGTCGCCACCATGCCGCGAGACGGTGTCCGTAGCGCGCAGGCAGTCCTGGATTCGACGCGCCACTTCCTGCAGCAGCAGGTCCCCCACCTCGTGGCCGAAGGTGTCGTTGACCACCTTGAACCTGTCGAGGTCGATGAACATCACCGCCAGTCTGGAGCGCTTCCGCTCCGCGCGCCCTATCGCCTGTCTGATCCGGTCTTCCACCAGGCTGCGGTTGGGCAAGCCGGTCAGGAAGTCATGGTGCGCCATATGCTCGATTCTGGCCATCGTTCGGCTGGATTCGGTGATGTCGTTCATCAGGCCGATGTAGTTGGCCACCGATTCGCCCGTCCGGACGACACTGATGTTGGCGTGCACCAGATACTCTTCGCCGGTCTTCTTTCTGTTCCATATGTCGCCCTGCCAGTGGCCGATCTCATGCAGGGTTTGCCACATCTTGCGGAAGAAGCTGCGCGGATGGCGCCGGGAGGCAAACAGCCTGGGATTCCTGCCGAGCATTTCATCGATGCGAAAGCCTGTCAGCCCTTCCAGCGCCTTGTTGGCCGAGATGATATGGTTATCCTGACTGGTGATCACAATGCCTTCCGAGGCACTTTCGAAGACGCTGGCGGAAAGTTTCAGTTGTTCCTCAGCCTCCTTGTGACGGGTGATGTCCTGGAGTACCTCGACCGCACCAATGATTTTGTCGCCATCGAACAGCGGTTTTGCCTCGAAGGTCAGGTAACGTCGCTTGCCCATGAGGTTGTCGAACCAGCCTTCTGCCTTGTAGCCATCACTGGCAAATTCCGTTCTCTCATGCAGACTGTAGAAGCGCGAAGCATCGGCCAGCAGGTTGTCCAGCACCAGGTCGGCCAGGCAGGGCCTGGGTTCATCGTAGAAGCCCTTCCAGTGATCCTGCGTGCCCAGGACATCGCCGGCGGCGATGCCGGTCAACGACTCGCACGGGCCATTCCAGGCCATCACCACATGCCGGGTGTCGACCATGAATGCGGGCAGGCTCAGGGCATTCAGTATGCTGCTAGTCATTTTCAAGTTCTCTCAATTCGGGGGCACGCTGCCCACAACGTGCGGGTTTGCCATGCCTTCGTCCCTTGGTATGACCGAGTCCTGCACAGAAAATTTCTGCCTCAACGACCCACCATTCTAGCCAGTGCGGGGGAAACATGGGCAGAAACTATGTCACATCAAGTGACCCGTTCGATACTGTCGATAAACCGCCTATCCCCAAGCGGCTGCTCCTGATCCAAGGCCATGCGGGTGTTGCTGATTGCGTCGACATCCCGTTCCGGATGGAACAAGGACCGATCATTCGCCGGCCGCTCAACCTCGTTTTCCCCACAGACTGGAATACACCGCATGCGGAGTTCGCAATGAATCAGGTTGCCCCAGTCCGTTCGCCCGATAATTGCTCCAGCGATAATGCGCCGGGTCGAAGAAGCAGGCGTCGCGGTTATGTCCTCGCTGAACGACGTGCAGGGGAAGACCTGGGAGATGAATGCGGGGACGACGGGGAAATGTCGCTCAGGATAGCAAGTTCTGCCGGCCAAATCGAACCTGGCCCCTTGCAGGGGTAATTGACTTGCATTTGATTCATTTAATTCGACCCTGCCCTCTTTAATCTCCGGGCACTGATGCCAGGCAGGCGACGCCGTCAGCGGCGCCTGCCCGAGAGATACTGTTTTGTCATCGTACAGTCTCTGAGTTGGTGACATGTCCGCCGTGCGGGCACGATTGACGTCCCGCTAATCACTCCCTAGACTGGTGCGGTATCCCATTGGTGATGAAATAGCCTTTCAAAGTCACCAATGGTCGGACGAAGGATGAAAACGCCAACCACAATAATGCATATGACCAGGTGGGCGTCGCGGAAACCAGAGGAGGGACGCGAGATGAGCATGAGACTGGGCGCAGTCGTAGTTGTCGCCTTGCTGCAAGCGGGCATGGTGGTCTGGGTTGCTGGCGGCATGGGTGGGTTGGTGATGATCGTTGCCTGCGGCAGTGCGATCCTCACCGCCGCTTTGGCGTACGGGTTGCTGCGAGGAGAGGGGGCGGCGTTCACCGGGGGGACGGTGGTCGAGGAATTGCGGCGCGTCCGGGACGGCCAGGTGCCTCTGTCGCAGTGTCTTGGCGGTGACGACCCTGTCGCCAGCGAGATCAATCAATTGCTGTCCATGTTCCGGCGCATCCTGGTGCGCACGCGCGGCATGAGCGCACAGGCAGCGCTGGGCGCGGCGCGGATGGACCGGATTGTCAAGGGGACGCTGGCCGGGGCGGCGACGCAGGGCGATCTGTCGAAGCGGATATACACGATGTCGCAGGAAGCCAGTCAATCGGCGAACAGCGTGCTCAGCAACTCGGCGTCGATTGCGACCACCTCGTCGACCAACCTCGAAGTGGCCGAACGAGCGCTGCAGGAGATGCGACTGCTTGCCGGCGAGATCGTCAACGTCAGCAGACGGCTGCTGGGCTTTCGCGAGACGGTCAAGCTGCTTGACCAGAGCGCCTCGCATATTGCCGAGATTTCGCAGTTGATCAACGAGTTCTCCGATCAGACCAACCTGCTGGCGCTGAACGCGGCGATCGAAGCGGCGCGTGCCGGTGAGCATGGGCGCGGTTTCGCGGTGGTGGCGGACGAAGTGAGAAAGCTCTCGCAAAGCGTCAAGGCCGCATCGAACACGATTTCGGAAAACATCGCCGAGATGACGACGCTGGTGAAAAACACCGATCACGATTCCGCGCAGATTGCCGAAAGCGTCGACCGCTCGCGCTCGGTGGTCGAAGAATCGGCGGGCAACTTCGAGCGGATGGTGAGCGATCTCAAGGACGCCACGGCCAAGATCGCCGAGATAGCGCAGGCCATGCAATTGCTCAAGGCGTCCAACGAAGCGGTGCATCAGATTGCCGATCAGATTCAGGAGACGAGTCACCATATTGTCGAACAGGTGAAGGCATCGGACGCGTTCGCGAGCGACCAGAGGGAGGCGACCGAGCGCGCCCAGGCAGCGCTGGCCGAACTCCGCACCGGCGAGACCGAATTCGACCGCGTCGTGCTGATCACCGAGACCTTCCGCGATCAGGTGGCGGCCACCCTCGAAAAACTATCGGCACAGGGCGTCAATGTCTGGGACCAGAATTACCAGTTGATTGCCGGTTCGAATCCCAAACGTTACAAGACGAGCTACGACGACCTCTGCGAGGCGGCGCTACAGGCGACGGGCGATACAGCGGTGGCGGCCAATCCGCGCCTCGTCTATGCGCTGGCGCTCGACAGCCGCGGATACGCGCCGGCGCACAACAGCAAGTTTTCACAGCCGCCGACCGGCGACTACGCAAAGGATCTGGTCGGTACGCGACACAAACGCATTTTCGACGATCCGGTCGGATTGAAAGTTGCTCAGAATGCAAGCCCAAGCCTGTTTCAGACCTATATGCGCGACACCGGCGAGGCGCTCAACGACCTGTCAATGCCGGTGGTCGTCAATGGCCGGCGCTGGGGCGCGGTCAGAGTCGGCTTTGATTCGCAGGTCGTGATCGCCGAAGCGGGATAGTGTCCGTTCGTCGTTTGGGGGTAACTCCTTGCTGTCCAGCGAGGAGAAGCCGAGACGCCGACTCCATGTTGCTCTCGACAGTCGTCGGCGACGTGCTCGAGCAGTGCGGTGCCGCACAGGTGCGCGCAGCGGTGGTGTGTATGCTTCGTTCGGGTTTTGCCGAAACCGGCGAAAAAGGACAGGCGCTGGAAACGGCGATCAAGGCGATTGCCAGGCGCTACCAGATTCGGCTGCTGGGGCCGCGGGCGGTGAGTTTTGTCCGACCCCGACGGGAACTGAACGCGATTTCTTCTCGGCGCCAGGTTCCGGCCGGCAACCTGGCGCCGGTCTCGCAGTCTGGCGCGGTATGTACCAGTATCCTCGACTGGGTATTCGCCGAGGATCTCGCCCTGTCGGCAGTATTCGCGCCCGGCAACGGTTGCGATCCCGACCTGCCCGAAATCCTCGATTTCCTGGCGGCAGACCCCGAGACACGGTGCATCCTGCTCTACCTGGAAGGGCTGCACGACCGGCGGCGGTTCATGAGCGCCTTGCACGCCGCGACCCGGACCAAACCCGTCGTGGTAGTCAAGAGCGGTCGACATGCGCTGTCGGCGCGCCTGGTCGAAGCGCATCACCGAGTGCCGGTGGGAGACGATGATGTCTTCGACACGGCCTTGCGCCGTGCCGGCACGTTGCGAGTGGATTCAATCGGCGACCTGTTCTCGGCGGCGCGCGCTGATCTCGCCACGCATGCCGCGTGGGTCGCGGCTGACCGTGGTTGCCAATGGTGGCCGGCCTGTGTGTCCTCGCTGCCGATGCCGCCGCCGAGCAAGGAATCCACCTTTCCCGTCTTGGTCCCGACTCTGTTGTGGCGCTGAACGAGGTGTTGCCGGCTTCGTGGTCGATGAGCAACCCGGTTGACATTCGTTTGATGCCGATGCCCACCGCTTGCAGCGGGCGGTAGAGGTCAGCCTCGCGGACGAAGCGGTCGACGGAACCGTGGTGGTTGTCTCTCCCAGCTCCTTCTCCGATCCAACGGAAGTGGCATGGTCGTCGAACTGGCCGCGACCAGCAGCAAGCCGCTACTGGCGTGCGTGAGGGGAGAAGCCTCGGTGCACACGGCCCGTCGACTGCTGGTAGAGGCGGATATACTTCACGCGGTACAGTTTTCGGTTTTTGAAAACAGTTGGAAATTCATGGTCATCAAGGTTTGCATTTTGCTTTTGAAGCGGGTGCCAAGGTCGCGCAGGCAGGCGTCGATGCTTTCCTTGAAAGTGGCGAACGTGTCGTAATGGGTGCTGTACAACACCTGCTTCTTGACGAAGCGCCACAACCTTTCGATGAGGTTCAGGTTGGGAGAATAGGCTGGCAAATAAAAGAGTTCGATCCCCAATGCCGTGGCCTTGTCAAAAACGGACTGGCATTTCTGGTCACGGGCGTTATCCAGTATCAGCGTGATGGAGAGTCCCGTACCTGCGTAGCAACGGGCGATCTTGTCGAGCAAGGCGCAAAACGTCACTTGGTTGACAACGGTGTCGTTGGTCAGCGTGACGGCCTCCTGCCGGATCGGGTCGTAGGCAGCCAGGACGTTGTAGCGTTTGCGCCCGCAGCTTGACGGCAACCACTGGCGCACGAAGCACCAGCGCATCCCCAGGAATGCGCCCATCACGAAATGCGCCGCGTCCACGAACAGCATCGTGCGCCTGCCCTGCTTGGCTTCTTCCAGGCGCGGTTGCAACTTGTTGTCGTGGAACTCCTGTTGCGCTTGAAGCTGTTTTTCGTCGTCCAAGGCCTTGCCGGGCACCCATCCGCAACGCCTGCATTTCATGCCGAGCTTCCGCAAGAACGCCCGGCAGGCCGAGTGTTTCAGGCGCACCCCGGTTTCCCGCTCGATCCCCTCTATCGCCTGGTTGAGCGTGTGCGGCGGACGGTTCTCGAAAACCTTCTTTAGCCTTTCCGCGTGGGCATCCAACTGCCCCTCCCCCTTGCGGTAGTGCTCGGCCAGGAGCCCCGGCAGGCCACCGTCGCGGTACTTCCTCACATATTCAGTGACCGTGTCTTCATCCACCCGCACCACGTCGGCTATCTCCCGGTGCGCGTAGCCCTTGCCCTTGAGGTAGACCACCCAGCATCTTTTGCGGGCGCGCGGGCAGGGGTTCCCGCTCGCCTCCTTGTGCAACTCGTCCAATTGTTCTTCGGTCAGTTTCAGATCGATCATCTTCAGGCTTCAACGCAGTGTTCAAAGCTCCTTTTATCACCCAACATTGGCTTGACGTAAAACCGAAAATTTGGCCGCGCGGAGTATAGTCACCGAAAGGCGGTGGCTGTTCAGTAGCCGTCAGGCTGGTAAGCAGAGCCGCACCGGCAGGCTTCCGGCAGCGGGTGCCCGGCCGATGTCTGTCTGGTACGCCATGCTGGTTCAAGATCGAAACGCCGGTCGGTACCTAAATTGATCTCAACACGAAGCCAAGGAAAGGATCGCAATGCTCAATGCCCCAGACGAATACCAGGAGATTCGCGACGCCGTACGCGACCTCTGCCGCCAGTTTCCCGACGAGTATTTCCGCCGCATCGACGAACAGCGCGCGTACCCCGAGGCCTTCGTCGATGCGCTGATCGGCGCCGGCTGGCTGTCGGCGATGATCCCCGAGGAGTACGGTGGCTCCGGCCTCGGGCTGACGGCAGCGAGCGTGATCATGGAGGAGATCAACCGCAGCGGTGGCAACGCCGGCGCCGTGCACGGGCAGATGTACAACATGGGCACGCTGCTACGCAACGGCAGCCGGGCGCAGAAGGAGAAATACCTGCCGGCAATCGCCGCCGGCAGGCTGCGCATCCAGTCGATGGCGGTCACCGAGCCGACCACCGGCACCGATACCACCAGGATCAGGACCAGCGCCGTGAAGAAGGACGGCCGCTACCGGGTCAACGGCCAGAAGGTCTGGATTTCGCGCGTGCAGCACTCGGACCTGATGATCCTGCTGGCGCGCACGACGCCGCTCGCCGAGGTGAAGAGAAAATCCGAAGGCCTATCGATCTTTATCGTCGATCTGCACGAGGCCATCGGCAACGGCCTCAGCGTGCGGCCGATCGCCAACATGGTCAATCACGAGACCAACGAACTCTTCTTCGACAACCTGGAGGTTCCCGAAGAGAACCTGATTGGCGAGGAAGGGCAGGGTTTTCGCTACCTCCTCGACGGCCTCAATGCCGAGCGGGCGCTGATCGCCGCCGAGTGCATCGGCGATGGCTACTGGTTCATCGAACGCGCCACACGCTATGCCAAGGAGCGGATCGTCTTCGATCGGCCGATCGGCCAGAACCAGGGCGTTCAGTTCCCGATCGCCGACGCCTTGATCGAGGTCGAGGCGGCGAACCTGATGCGCTTCCGGGCCTGCGCGCTGTTCGACGCGCGGCAGCCCTGCGGCGCCGAGGCGAACATGGCCAAGTACCTCGCCGCCAAGGCCTCGTGGGAGGCGGCCAATGTCTGCCTGCAGACGCATGGCGGTTTTGGCTTCGCCAACGAATACGATGTCGAGCGCAAGTTCCGCGAGACACGCCTCTACCAGGTGGCGCCGATCTCGACCAACCTGATCTACGCCTACGTGGCCGAGCACCTGCTCGGCCTGCCGCGCTCGTTCTGAACACTCGATGAGTTCCGCAGGCCGATTTCTACGGCGTTGACTGGCGTTTCTGCCCTGGGTCGTCCCGATTCATCGTTCAGGCGCCAGTCGTAATCGAGAAACTCGATCTCGTAGTCGCCGCTCCGGATTCTCCTGATGTCGGCCGCCGAGTCGGCCAGTACGTTCGCATGGCGTGCCAGAGCTGCCTTGACCGAGGTCATTCCCTGATGGCCCTGGGCAAAATCCTTGCCATACCAGTCGAAGATCCTCGAGATCTTCATTTTTCCGCTGGCGGTCTCGAAGCGATTGCGACTGCGGTCGGAGAGGAAGCGACGCATGCCCTCTTCGAGCTGGGCGTCGAGCTTTTCGGCGACGAAGGCGCTGGGCAGCAGCATCGGGCAACCGACTGATGCGCAGACGACGGCGAAGTGGATTCTCGGTTCGTCGAATTTTCCCGTGGCGCGAATCATGCCGTGCTCGACATCGTCGAGACTGCGTTCCTGGCCGAGCAGGGTGAAGAACTTTTTCTTCCACGGGCTGCGAAAGGTGCTGCCAAGGTCCTTGATCGATTTCAGGTCGGGATACTTCTGCAGCACCAGCTCGACTGTCCAGGCGTTGTAGGCATTGATCAGGAAGGCCAGTTGCTGCCCTTTGTTCCAGCGCTCGTAGTCGCCTGGCGAAACCTCTTCCAGGGTCGTCAGATAGCGCCTGAGCGCTGCCCGGTCGGACTGCATTCCGGCGTAGCGCACGGCCGACGAGTAGCCTTCCTTGCTGACCACCACATGCCGGACCAGCAGGTCGTTCCAGGATCGGTGCGTGTGATCGAAGGCCCGCACCGGCCCGGCAATGAACAGCGTCAGCCAGGCGGTCAGCCAGAAAAGTCGTTTGCTCATCATGGCGCAGTTCTCCAGTCTTTGCGATAGGGTTCAGGCGTGTATCCTGGTCGGCGGGAGCAGCGGCTCATCCTCCCAGCCGCCAGGCGTGAAAGCGTTCGACCCAGCGCAGCAGCGTCGCTGGTGCGTGCGCCTTTTTCCAGACGCCGGCGACGTACTTGTTGGCCTCGGCGAGGGTCGGGTAGATATGGATGGTGCCGAGAATCTGGTTGAGGCCGATGCCCTGTTTCATCGCCAGCACGTACTCGGCAATGAGGTCGCCGGCATGCTCGCCGACGATCGTCACGCCGAGGATACGATCCTTGCCGGGAACGGTCAGCACCTTGATGAAGCCATGGGCTTCGCCATCGGCGATGGCGCGGTCGAGGTCGTCGAGGTCGTAACGTGCGACCTCGTAGGCGATTCCTCTTTCCCTCGCTTCCTGTTCGTTGATCCCGACGCGGGCGACTTCCGGCTCGACGAAGGTCGACCAGGGAATCACCGAGTAGTCGGCGCGGAATTTCTTGAAAGGTGCAAACAGCGCATTGACCGCGGCATACCACGCCTGGTGCGCAGCCGTGTGGGTAAACTGGAAGGGGCCGGCGACATCGCCTGCGGCGTAGATGTTCGGGTAGCGTGTTTGCAGGAACTCGTTGATCTCGACCGTTCGCCCGCTCGGGATGCCCAGTTCTTCGAGGCCATAGCCCGTCAGATTGGCGCTGCGACCGAGCGCCACCAGCAGGACGTCGAAGGCGATGCGCAGCTCTTTTCCCTCGTGCTCGGCGATCAGGATCTTCTCCCCCTGCTCGATGACGAAAGCCTTCGCCTGATGGTTCAGCAGCACTTGTATACCCTCCGCGCGAAAACGTTCGGCAACCATCGCCGACACTTCCGGGTCTTCGCGCGGCATGATGCGCGAACCCCGTTCCACTTGCGTGACGCGCGCGCCGAGGCGGGCGAAGGTCTGCGTCAGCTCCGAGCCGATCGGCCCGCCGCCGAGCACGAGCAGGCGGCGTGGCAGTTGGCGCAGATTCCAGACGGTGTCCGAAGTCAGATAGCCCATCTCCTCGATTCCCGGCATGGGCGGCACAAAGGGACGCGCGCCGGCCGCGATGACGATGTTGCGCGTACGCAGCGTCTGTATCGTTCCATCGTGGCAGATGACCTCGACCTGCCACGGCGAAACGATGCGTGCCGAACCCTCGACCACCTCGACTCCCAGCTCGCGGTAGCGTTCGACCGAGTCGTGCGGCTCGACCGTCTTGATGATTTTCTGTACGCGCTCCATCACCTCGGCGAAGTCGAAGCTCGCCTGCGCCGAGGCGATGCCGAACTCGCGCGCGCGGGCGATGTGCGACAGCAGCCTGGCCGAGCGGATCAGCGCTTTCGACGGCACACAGCCGGTGTTCAGGCAGTCGCCTCCCATGCGGTGCTTCTCGATCAGGGTCACCTTGGCCTTCACGGCCGCCGCGATGTAGGCGGTGACCAGGCCGGCACTGCCGGCACCGATGACCACCAGGTTACGGTCGAAGCGTGCAGGCTTCTGCCAGCCGGCGTAGACCCGGCGCGCTTTCACCCCTTCGACGACTTTGCGGGCGATCAGCGGAAAAATTCCGAGCAGTGCGAACGAGGCGAGCAGACCTGGCGAGACGATGCCGGCGAGTGAATCGATACGCGCCAGTTGCGTGCCCGCATTGACATAGACGACCGTACCGGCAAGCATGCCGATCTGGCTGACCCCATAAAAGGTGCGGGCCTTCATCGCGGTCAGAGCGAGCAGGAGATTGACCAGGAAGAAGGGGAACACCGGGATCAGGCGCAGGGTGAACAAGTAGAAAGCGCCATCACGCCGGATGCCTTCGTCCACCGCCTTGAGGCGTTCGCCGAAACGTTCGCTGACCCAGTCGCGGAGCAGGAAGCGCGCGGCGAGAAAGGCCAGTGTAGCGCCGATCGACGAAGCAAAGGAGACGATGACGGTGCCCCAGAGGAGACCAAAGATGGCCCCACCGGCGAGCGTCATCGGCAAGGCGCCGGGCAGCGACAGCGCGGTCACTGCGACATAGGCGACGAAGTACAGTCCGGCGACCTGCCACGGGTGTTGCCGCTGGTAGTCGCCGAGGGCTGCCTGTTGCGCCTTGAGTGCATCGAGGTTCAGGTACTGCCCGAGACCGAGCTGAAAGTAGGCGACAATGGCCAGGGCGATGAGCGCAAAGATGACGATCTTTTTTCTGTTCATGGCGATTCCAGGGCGATGGTTGCATCCAGGGCGCGGGGGGCCGCACCGGTTTCTCGGCCGCTTGCCGCCGGCAGTGATTCGTCGGTATGGTTGCCGAAAACTTACAGGCTGTCGCCGGAGCCGCGTGATCGGCAAGCCCGGCGGGTGCGGTCAGCCGCGGTCAGACTAACGGTCATGACTTTTCCAGGCACCCCAGATCATGAAAGTCATGACCGTTTCCCTCTCCCCCGACCCCTCCCCCGCGAGGGGGGAGGGGAGATTCGTGCGTCGCATACGCGACTTTTACATTAAACCGGACCTGGCAGCGCGTCTCGGGGTGGCTGGAGGAGCAGGTGGGGACGACGCACCGGATCGGGCGGCAGCGTCGATTTTGAAAAAGGCCATGAGTTCCTGGAGCTGGCTGGCTTGTCCGGCCAGCTCTTCCGCCGTGGCCGCAAGTTCTTCGGATGCCGAGGCGTTCTGTTGTGTCGCCTGATTCAATTGTCCCAGGGCACCGTTGATCTGCATCACGCCGCTGGATTGTTCCGAGGAGGCCGTGGCGATCTCCTGCACCAGGTCCGAAGTCTGGCGAATACTGGGCACCATCTGCGTCAGCAGGTTTCCGGCGAGATCGGCCTGTTTCACCGAGGATTTGGCCAGGCTGCCGATTTCCTGCGCAGCGACTTGCGAACGTTCCGCCAGCTTACGCACTTCCGCGGCGACGACGGCAAAGCCCTTGCCGTGCTCGCCGGCACGGGCCGCCTCGATCGCGGCATTGAGGGCCAGCAGATTCGTCTGGTAGGCAATGTCGTCGATGATGCTGATCTTGCCGGCAATGCTCTTCATGTCCTCGACCGTGCAGCCGACTGCCGCGGCCCCTTCAGCCGCCTCACTGGCCGCCTTGGCGGCAAGCTTGCCGGTGAGTTTGGCATTTTCCTGGTTCTGTGCGATGGACGCGGTCATCTCCTCCATCGAGGCCGTGGTCTCCTCGACCGACGCGGCTTGTTCGCTGGACGAATGCGACAGGGAACTGGCTGTCGCGGAGACCTGTCCTGCCGCATTGCTCAGGCTGTCGGCGGCAGTGTGCACTTCGCCGATCACCTGTGTCAGTTTGCCCTGCATGTCGGCCAGCGCCCGCAGCAGATCCCCGGTTTCGTCCTGTCCGCCGGCTTTGACGACCATACTCAGATCGCCGCCGGCAATCGTGGTCGCCGTTCGCACGGCTTCGACCAGAGGGGCGACCATTCTGCCGGCCGATACCCATGCGATCGACACGGCCACGACCAGGCCCAGCAGAAACAGGCCGACGTTGGTGGCAATCAGATTCGACACGCGCCTGTTCGCTGCAGAAACCATCTCGCCCCCTTCGCTCTTCTGCTGATCGAGAAACTTGCTGAGTGCAGCGTCGATTTCCAGGAAGCGCTTGTCTGCCGCCTGCATCATGCCGGTGCCCGTGGCGAGGTCGGATTGCGCCATGTCGATGGCCTGCGCCACGCTCTTGCGGTAACGTGTCAAGGGCTCTTCAAGTGCGGCAAGCGCCTTCCTTTCGTCCTCTTCGAGATCGCTGCGTTCGCGGAATTTCTGGAGCAACTGTATCGCGCCATCCGCGTGCCCCATGATCACAGCGCTGTCTTTGGCAATGCGCGCCTCGTCGAAGTTGCCCAACATGGTGAACAGGCGGTAGGCCGCGACGTTCGCTTCGAGCAACTTGCTGCGGCTGTCGTTGACGGTGGAGAAATGCTCCATCCCTTTCGCCATCACGGCATCCAGCGTTTGCTGCATCGAGCGCAAGCCAAGGTGGCCGACGACGCCCAGAAGCAGCATCATGGTCAGCGGCACGAGCGAGGAAACGACGATTCTTGCCTTGATCTTCATGATTCTCTCCGCGAAAGGGGGCGGCTGGCCGGGGCGTCGGGGCCGGCAGCGCCAACAGCCCGATCAGCGCTTATAGACGCCCGCGCAGACGATGTATTCGCCGGTTTTCTCGCAGTACGCCGATTTCGGCAACACTTTCTTGCTGACCGGATCGGTGAACTTGTAGTCCTGCCAGAACTTGCCTTTGCTGGTGGCCAGAGACACCCGCTCCTTGATGAATTCCTTGCCGTCGGCATCGGCCAGATCGATCAGATCCTTGCCAACCTGCCTTTCGTTCTGACCGTGGGCAATGCACTTGCCGTGCATGTCATAGACTACCGGATAGAGATCGCGGTCGACCCATTTCTTGTCCTTGCCGGTGATTTCCTTCAAGGTCGTCGTGCGATCGGCACCGAGTGCCTTGACCGCCTTGGCCACCATGGCCTCGGCTTCCTTGGGCGTGGCAAAGTTGTCGGCGGCAAAGGCGACCGAAGCAATGGTGGAAACCGCAGCAACTGCGAGCAATGACTTAAACATCGGGGTTCCTTTCTGGAGTGTACCAATCACCGTATCGGCACGTCAGCCAGATTCTTTAACCCGCGGGGTAAATTTGTTCTGCCTGCAACCCATTGATTGTCATATTTTCCAGCATGGCAGGCGAGCAGACTCCGTCCGGGAAACGTCAAGTGGTGCTGATATCGGTCAGTTCGGGGGACGATGGCTTCCTGAGCGCCTGGCGCAACCCATTGATCAACTGTTCGAGTTCGTCGGCCAAGGACATCACCTGGCCGGACAGATTGGGACGATGCTCCCGTAGATCGGTCATCAGGTCAGCCGCCTTTGCGCTCAAATGAAGCGCTCCGACAGTGCCCGCGGACCCCTTGAGGGTATGAACGAGCTGCCCCAGTGCTTCTGGCTCATCCGAGCAGGCCAGCATGCGCAGACACTCCGAATCAGGGGCGTGGCTATCGACAAACATCGAGAGCAGTCGGGCGTAGAATTCGGTACGACCCCGTGTAATCGACAGTCCTTGCCGGATGTCGAGACCAGCAACCTGGGCCAGGCGGCTGTGCAGGTCAGCCGTTTCGACGCGCGTTTCTGGTTTGGCGACGTTCGCTGTACGCTCCAAGGCTGGCAACCATTTGAGCAAGATGGTGTAGAGCCGATCCGGATCGATCGGCTTTGTGATGAAGTCGTTCATGCCCGCGGCGAGACAGGCTCGACGGTCTTTTTCGAAGACATTGGCGGTCATCGCCAGGATCGGGACCCTGTCGCGCCCTGGCAGGCCCCGGATGGTGCGGGTGGCTTCGATGCCGTCCAGTTCGGGCATCTGCATGTCCATCAGGATCAGGTCGTAGTCATGGCCTCGCGCCTTGTCGATGGCCAGGCGTCCATTCTCGGCGCTGTCCACCTCGAGATCCACGGTGCGCAAAAGCTCGATGGCCACTTCGCGGTTAACCGCGTTGTCCTCCGCCAGGAGAATGCGTGCCCCACGACGGGAGCGAAGATCCGCCGCCGCATTCCGGAGCAGCGCTCCCGCTGGCACGGGCATGACGCCATGCCCATGTTCCAGCCGGGCCGTGAACCAGAAGCAACTGCCCTGGCCGGGCGTGCTTTCGGCTCCGGCATCGCCTCCCATCATCCGGGCCAGACGTTTGGTAATGGCCAATCCGAGGCCGGTTCCACCGTACTTGCGGGTCGTCGAGACATCCGCCTGGGTGAATGCCTGAAACAGTCCGGCGAGCTTGTCGGCCGGGACCCCGATCCCGGTATCTTCCACCTCGAACCGCAGCAGCAAGCCTTGCGCATCCTCCGTGATGCGTTGGGCGCGCAGAACGATCCGTCCGCGTTCGGTGAACTTCACCGCATTGCTTGCATAATTGAGCAAGCCCTGACGCAGTCGCGTCGGATCGCCATGTAGCCAGCGGGGCGTGTGGTCAGCATCGATATCCACCACCAGGCCCTTGGTCTTGGCGGCTTCCGCGATCAGCGTCCGGGTGTTCCCGAGGAGGTCGCCGAGCGCGAAATCGGTGCTTTCAAGCTGCATGTGGCCGGCCTCGATCTTGGACAGGTCAAGGATGTCGTTGATGATCGAGAGCAGGTGATGGGCGGCGGTGTCCACCTTGTGCAGGCGTTCGCGTTGCTCCTCGGTCACCTGGGATCGCTGTAGCAGATACGTCAGTCCGATGATGGCATTCATCGGCGTGCGGATTTCATGGCTCATGTTGGCGAGAAAAGCGCTCTTTGCCTGATTGGCCGCATCGGCACGCAGGCGCGCCTCGACCAGTTCTGTGGTGCGCGTCGCCACCAGTTCCTCAAGGTGGTTCCGGTGGGTATCGAGCTCGATCGCAACCTGCTTTCTTTCGGTGATGTCCTCCTTGATGGCGACGTAATGGGTGATGGTCCCGTCCGGCTGCCGGATCGGCGTGACGATCGCGAACTCGATGAATTCGCTGCCATCCTTGCGCCGGTTGTAGAACTCGCCCTTCCAGGTATCACCCCGTTGCAGGGCGCGCCATAATGCGGCGAAATTTCCGGGCGGTGTCCTGCCCGAGTGCAGGAGGCGCGGGTTCTGGCCGATGACCTCGGTCCGGTCGTAGCCGCTAACCTTGAGGAAGGCATCGTTAACGTATTCGATTGCCCCGGTCAGGTCGGTAATCACAATGCTTTCCGGGCTTTGCTCTACCGCCAGGGAGAGTTTGCGCACCGTTTCGAGGGCGGCCTCGGCGCGCGACCGTTCGCTTTGTGCATCCTCCATCAGGCTGAGCGCAGCCATCTGTGCCAGTCGCTGCTCTTCCATCGATGCGCGCAGCGCCTGCTCGGCCATCCTGCGCGAGGTGATGTCTTCGGAAAAGATGACGATCCCACCGACAGAGCCATCCGCGGCATGCCACGGCCGAACCTCCCAGCGTACCCATTGAACACGACCATCGGCACGCTCAAAGCGGTCCTCGTCGGCCGCCATGGTTTCGCCAGCCATGCCGCGTTGATGGACCTCGCGCCAGGTCGCCGGGATCTCCGGAAAGATTTCGTAGTGTGAATGACCGAGCATCTCGCGGTCGCCCAGGGCATAGTCCTCTCGCCAGCGCCGACTCACGGCGAGGTAACGCATCTCGCGGTCGAACATGGCGAGCGCGGCGGGGGCATGGTCGATCAGCAATTGCAGGCGATTCTGGCTTTCCTGCAGCGCCGCGGTCAAAGACTCTGCGCGTCGCAGGGCGGCATTGGTGTCCACCATCTGGTTGAGTGTGGCCAGCCGTGCCTTGCCCTGTTCGGCGAGTGTCGCCTCAAGCGCCTGCATGGCCTGCTTTTGTACGCTGATGTCGATGAACATGGCCAGCGCACCTGCAACCTGGGGGACCGAAGAGATCAACATGTCGCGCGCCAGGCCATCCTTGCAGACAACCCGGTATTCACGCGAGGCAATGTCCTCGCCGCTGGCGGCTTGTTGCCAGGTCGACCGGGCTCGCTTCCGGAGCAGCGGATCAGGATAGGCGCGTTCGAACCAGGCGTCGACCGTCGGCAGGTCTTCCGGCGTATAGCCGAACACGGCCTGGAACCTGGCGTTGAGGGTCAGGACCCGTCCGTTTTCGGCGACCAGGGCGAGCGGCAGCGGGGCGAGGTCGAACAGCCGGCGAAAGCGCTCCTCGCTGACGTTTCGCTCCGCATTCAAGGCGTTCATTTGCGACTGTGTGGCTGCAATCTCGGTGATTTCCAGCGGCGGGACGGTGCTGCCCGACGGCATGGCCAGCGCCTTCACCTCCCGGCCGATCCGGCGGCTGGTGAGGG
This sequence comes from Accumulibacter sp., assembly GCF_036625275.1. Classification (GTDB taxonomy): domain Bacteria; phylum Pseudomonadota; class Gammaproteobacteria; order Burkholderiales; family Rhodocyclaceae; genus Accumulibacter. The sequence goes on along the minus strand of NZ_JAZKUD010000015.1, from coordinate 9,831 downwards.
TGCCGCCGAAGATGGCGAACAGCGTGGCGAGCAGGGTCGCCGCGGCGAGAATACCAAAGGATTGCATTTGTACGGCCCAGTGGCGGCTGCGCGGAATCTCGACGACCACTGACCAAGCTGACTTTTCAAGGGCGACAACGAAGCGGTGATCCTCTGCCACGTCCTGCGCGGTGTCGAACCCGGCCGGCGCCCTGCGCGCGATAGGGGCTCCAGTGCCATCGACCAGCGCCAGCGACCAGTCGTCCGGCAGCGCGACCTGATCGAAGATCTGTTGCAGTTGCGCCGTCTCGATCGTGGTAATCATCAGGTGGGCCACCTTGCCGTCTTGCACGCGGGGCACGACGATGGCCACCAGCGGCGCCTGGGCGACTGGCCCGAAAAAGAGGTCGCCCACCTGCGGCTGGCCGGTTTCGAGCGCCAGCAGCGTGGCGCTGCGGCCCTTCGGCCTGGGCAGCAAGGGCAACGGTGTGCCGAAGGGGGTGCGGGTATTGAAGTGCATCTGCTGCGTGCTGGCAGCAAAGATGACGTGGGTGCCGAAACTTTTCTGGAAGCCCAGCGCTTCGGCATACAAGTCCGGCCAGCGCCGTGGATCGTCGGCCAGCGGCGAGTCGGCCAGCAGGCGCAGCGCACCGATGCGCGCGTTCAGATAATTGTCGTAAGCGATCGCCTGGTTTTGCGCCAGGTTGGCGCCTTCACGCAGGTGCCTGTCCTCCAGCTCCTGCAGGTAGCTCCAGGCCAGCCAGACGGCAAGCAGCAGCAGGGGGGCGATGCACAGCCCGATCAGCCGTGCGAGGAAGAAAGAGAGAGGACGCGCCTTCATGGTTCGCTCCGGCACGGCAAGGTATCCGCAAAGGACAGGTCATAGGGCGGTTCGCGGCCGAGTTCGCGCGCCATCTCATTGACCTGCCGTTTCAGCACGATCATCTGCAGTTCGCGGTCGATCGAGGCGCGGTCGAAGCGTTCCAGCTCGGCATTGCGCTCCCGCAGCTGGATTTCGGCCGCCTTGCGCTGCGAAATATCGATCGCCGCCAGCATCATCTCGTCACCCAGCCGCAGGCGGGACAACAGTACCGTCTTGCGGCTGCCATCACGGCACAGGACCGACTGTTCGACCAGTTCCGCCGGTTGCTCCGCTGGCCACAGGCTGCTCCGGTCCCGCTCGGCCGCAGCGCGCTGCCCGGCATCCGGCAGCACCCGCGTGCGCCAATGGGCGACCGTCGGGATCTCTTCGACATGGTAACCGAACAAGTCGATGAAGGCTTCGTTGATCAGGAGGAGGTTGCCTTCACGGTCGCTCGTGGCCAGGGCGACAGGGGCCTGTTCGAAAAGTTGCCGGAAGCGCTGCTCGGCCCGCTTGCGGCCGGAGATGTCCTCGATCACCACGATGAAGTAGTCGGGCGCGCCGCCGGGCTTTCTGGAAAGGGCGACGGTCAGCTTGACCCAGACGATGCTGCCGTCCTTGCGGATGTAGCGCTTTTCCATCGCAAAGGTATCGATCTCCCCCGTCAGCGCACGGCGTACATAAGCGAGGTTGGCGTCGAGGTCGTCCGGATGGGTGATGTCGTGGAAGGTTCTGGCCATCAGCTCTTCAGGCGAGTAGCCGACGATGGTGCTCAGTCGAAGGTTGACGCGCAGGAAGCGGCCGTTGGGCGCTACCAGCGCGATGCCGACCGCCACCTGCTCGAAGGTTGCCTCGAAGCGGCCTTCGGAAAAACTCAGCGCGCGCCGCAGCTTGTCGTGGAACCACGAGAACAGACAGCCCATGCCGATAAACACCATGATCGAGAAGGCTGTGGAGAGTCTCTGCAAGGTGAAGGAGAACGGTAGCGGGATGAAGACGTACCAGACCAGCAGCGCGCTGATCAGCGTGCCGCCGATGCCGCCCGCCAGGCCGCCGAGCCAGGCGCTGAAGAAAGCCACCGGGAAAAACAGGAACCAGACGTAAGGTTTGATCCAGTTCTCCCACAGCAGCCATTGCAGGCCGCCGGCGGCGATGGGCAAGAGCAAGGCCAGGACAAGGCGCAGGCGTGGGGTCATGGGGCAGATTCTCCGTCAGTTTGCCTCATGAACGCCAGCGGATAAGGGGGGTCGCGGCCGAGTTCCTGCGACAGCGCGTTGATGGTCTTTTTCATCTCGATGACAGCCATTTCGCGGCCAAGCGTGGCACGGTTGAAGCGCTCGAGCTCCCGGTTCCGCGCTATCAACGACTGCTCGGCAGCCTTGCGCTCGGTAATATCCCGGGCGATCCCGAGCACACCGATGAGCGTTCCCTGGCTATCACGATAAGGCGTCTTGATGGTGAGCAGGCGTTCCCGGTGTCCATCGCTGGCAAAAACGACCTCTTCCTCGTTCTCTACGGAGGTATCCGCTGCGAGGGCTGCCCGGTCTTTCTCGCGGAAGAATTCGGCCAATTCACGCGGCACGAAATCGAAATCCGTCTTGCCGACGATGTCGGCCTTCCCGGCACCGAAGAACGCCTCAAAGCGTGCGTTGCAGGTCAGGTAGCGCCCCTCCAGATCCTTCAGCCAGAGCAGATCGGGAATCGTGTTAATGACCGCATGCAGCATGTCCTGGGTGGTTTGGAGTTCCTGCTCGGCCCTTTTTCTGGGGGTGATATCCCGGTCGAGACCGCGATAACCGAGCAGCGTGCCATCGGGGGCGAGGATCGGCATGCCGTTGGTCCACACATGGCGCAGGCTGCCATCTTTGTGTACGCTGATGTTGTCGAGGTCGCGGAAGGGTTCCTTGCGCGCGGCGATGGCAGCAAATATCGCACCGACCCGCGCCGCCTCGTCCGCTGGCATCAGGTCGAACGGGGTCCTGCCGAGAATCTCTGCCGGTGTGTAGCCGAGCAGGCTTTCGACGCTATCGGACACATAGGTGTAACGACCTTGGGCATCCACTTCCCAGACCCAGTCGGCGGAAACCTCGACAATGTCATGGAAGCGCTTCTCGCTTTCTGCCAACGACAGTTCGGCCAGCTTGCGATCGGTGATGTCGTGCGAGATGCCAAAAATGCCCACGACGCTTCCGTCCTGAGTGCGCAATGGACCCTTGGTGGCTAGGAAGATGCGCGGCCCTTGCACGGTGTCGAGTGCTTCCTCGTTGGTCTCGGCACGCCCGCTGGCAATGACCCGGCGCCCGATGTCCATCAGCATCTTCGCCTGCTCGGTCGGAAAGAGGGCCAGATCGTCCCGGCCCAATACATTCGCTGCAGACTTGCCGACAAAACCGCTGGCTGCCCGATTGAAAAGGATGTAGCGACCGTTCAGGTCCTTGGCGAAAATGGCATCCTCCGAGTGATCGGAAATGGCGGCGAGAAGATCGAGCGACCGCTGCTTCTCGCTCATCAGACTCGTCTGGCGCCGGTGCGCTTCCTGCAGCTGGCGGACGAGACGTTCCACCAGCACATAGAGCAGCAGCCCGGTCACCGCGACAAACAGCCAGCCCTTGATCATGCTGGCTTGCGTCATCGCCACAGGGTCCTGGAAGATCAGGCCCACCGCCTGATCGGAAAGCAGGATCCACAGCGCGGCAAAAACTGCATAAATCAGGGCGACGCGCAGCGCCCCCTGTCGATGGGTGAAGCCGCCATTCTCTGCGGACACTGCAGGCGGTTGCATATCAGATCCTCAAGGTATCTCGTGTGGGTTCCGGTCGTTCGGGCGCGCGAATCAAAGTATTGAGAGGTACCAATATACTCCCCTCCCCCCTCGCGGGGGAGGGGTTGGGGGAGAGGGGGAATCCATGCTCGCAGAAGCCAGCAGAGCCGATTGACGGCACTGACCATGCGCTTTCGCAAGGACCTGACGAATTCCTGTGCCACGATGGCCCTCTCTCCCCCGACCCCCTTCCACGACCCGCGCTGCATCGCGGGCCGGCTGCGGCGGCGCGGAGCAGTGCTCCGCGAAACCCCGCCTTCGCCATCGCGAGGGTGGCCGGGAAAAGACGCCATGACTGTCAGGAGGCGTTTGCCAGGGCCTCCAATTGCGCGCGCAGTGTTGCCCGTCTGGCGCGCGCCGGCAGCACCGACGCCGCCTTGACATGACCATAGCCGCGAATCTGCTCGGGCACTTTGGCCAGTTCAATGGCGATTGCCTGGGTTTTTTCCTGGAGTTGCGCCAGCATCAGCTCGACATCGGCTTCGTAATCGGCGAGCAGTTGCCGTTCCATCCGGCGTTCGCGGGTTTTTCCGAAGGGATCGAAGATCGTCCCGCGCAGGAACCTGAGTCTGCTCAGCCCCTTGAAGACAGACATCATCCAGGGCCCGTAACTGCTTTTCCGGACTCTGCCGGTCGCCGGATCGAGTCTGGCGAGCAACGGTGGCGCGAGGTGGAAACGCAGGCTGTAGTCGCCCTCGAATTCTTCGGACAACTGCTGGAGAAATGCCGGGTCTGAATGCAGTCGTGCCACCTCGTACTCGTCCTTGACGGCCAGGAGTCTGAAATAGCTGCGTGCCACGGCTTCGCTCAGCGCGGTCGACTGCCATGAAGATTCGGCGGCGCGTACGCGCTCGACCAGCGCACGGTAACGTTCCGCGTAGCGCGCATTCTGATAGGCGGTCAAGGTCTCGACATGCTGGCGGACCAGCTCGTCGAGGTTCTGCGAGAGTCGCTGCGGTGCCGGCGTGCCGGCGGGTTTGAGCAGGCTCTGCAAGGCTTCGGGGTCGTGCGCTGCGCGCCGGCCCCAGAGGAAAGCCTGGCGGTTCTGTTCGACCGCTGCGGCATTGAGTTCGATGGCCTGATCGATGGCGGCCAGCGACAGCGGTACCAGTCCGCGCTGCCAGGCGACACCGAGCAGCAGCAGGTTGCCGTACAGGGCATCCCCCATCAGGCGGCGCGACATGGCTGCGGTGTCGATGAAGAGGGTGTTGCCCTCGCCACATGCTTCACTGATCTGCTCCTGCATGCGTCCCTGCGGGAACTGCCAGTCCGGGTTGCGCGTGAACTCGGCGGTGGGTGTTTCGGCGACGTTGACCACCGCCCGGGTCTTTCCGGCAAGCACTTTCGACAGCGCCTCGACGCCGGCGCTGACCACCAGGTCGCCACCGATCACGGCATGCGCTTCGCCGGTCGCGATGCGTGCGGCATGAATGTCCTCGGGCCGGTCGGCGATTCTGAGGTGAGAAAAAACGGCGCCGAATTTTTGTGCCAGGCCGGTCATGTCGAGCACCGAGACGCCCTTGCCGTCGAGATGCGCGGCCATTCCCAGCAGGGCGCCGAGAGTGACGACGCCGGTGCCGCCGACGCCGGTGATCAGGATGTTGTAGGGGTGACCGGTGTCGGGCAGCAAGGGTTCTGGCAGCGCCGCCGCTGCGGCGGTGGCGATGGCTCGGCCGCGGCGCAGTCTGCCGCCTTCGACGCTGACGAAGCTGGGACAGAAGCCCTGGATGCACGAGAAATCCTTGTTGCATGCAGACTGATCGATCGCCCGCTTGCGGCCGAACTCGGTGTCTACCGGAATCACCGCCAGACAGTTGGACTGCACGCCACAGTCTCCGCACCCTTCACAGACCGCTGTGTTGATGAACACCCGCCGGGCCGGATCGGCGAGCTTGCCACGCTTGCGCCGGCGGCGTTTCTCGGTAGCGCAGGTCTGGTCATAGATCAGGATCGACACGCCGGGATGATTGCGCAGTTCGCGCTGCACGGCATCGAGTTGATCGCGATGATGAATCGGCGTATTCGGGGCGAGGTCAGGGACCTGTCGATATTTTTCCGGATCGTCGGTGACAATGACGATCCGCTGGATGCCTTCCGCCGCCAGTTGACGACTCAGTTGTGCGACACTCAACTGACCATCGACCTGTTGCCCGCCGGTCATCGCCACGGCGTCGTTGTAGAGAATCTTGTAGGTGATGGCGACGCCGGCGGCGACCGCCTGGCGAATCGCCAACAGACCGGAGTGGAAATAGGTTCCATCGCCGAGGTTGGCGAAAATGTGCTTCTCGCTGCTGAACGGCGCCTGCCCGACCCAGGTCACGCCTTCTCCGCCCATGTGCGTGAAGGTCGCGGTATTGCGGTCCATCCAGGTCACCATGTAGTGGCAGCCGATGCCGGCAACGGCGCGAGAACCTTCGGGTACGCGCGTCGAGGTGTTGTGCGGGCAACCGGCACAGAAGTACGGCGTGCGCTGGATCATCGCCATGCCGGTCGCCGGCAGCGGCCCCTGTGCGAGGCTTTTCTGCTTGGCTTCGAGCAGTGCCAGTCGAGCCTCGATTGCCGAAGAAGTGAAGAAGCGCCCGATGCGCGCCGCCAGCGCCCGCGCCACCTGTGCCACCGACAACTCGCCGGCCGCCGGCAGCAGCCAGTCGCCATGCGTCAGATGCCCGCTGCCGGTGGGCAGCAGCGCCCACTCGCCTTTCTCGTCGAACTTCCCGACGACGCGCGGCCGGACATCCTCGCGCCAGTTGTAGAGTTCCTCCTTGAGCTGGTATTCGAGCAGTTGCCGTTTTTCCTCGACGACCAGGATTTCTTCGAGTCCCTCGGCAAAACGGCGCACGCCATCGGCTTCGAGTGGCCAGACCATGCCAACCTTGTACAGGCGAATGCCGATCTGTGCGGCCAGTTCGTCGTCGATCCCGAGTTCGTCGAGCGCCTGGCGGACATCGAGGTAGGCCTTGCCGGCGGTGATGATTCCCAGGCGGGCTGGCCAGGCCGGGTCGGCACTATCGATCACCACCCGGTTGAGCTGGTTGGCTCGGCAATAGGCCAGCGCCGCGTAAAGCTTGTGATTGAGCAGGCGTGCTTCCTGCTGCAGCGGTGGGTCCGGCCAGCGGATGTTGAGTCCGTGCGGATCGTTCTTTGGCATCTCGAAATCTTCGGGGAGCCGGATCCGTGTCGACAGCGGGTCAATCGAGACCGAGGCAGAGGTTTCCACGGTGTCGGCCAGCGCCTTCATCACCACCCAGCAGCCCGAGTAGCGGCTCATCGCCCAGCCGTGCAGGCCGTAATCGAGATATTCCTGGACGTTGGCCGGATAGAGGACCGGCATCATCACCGCCTTGAAGACATGCTCGGTCTGGTGCGGCAGGGTCGAGGACTTGGCGGCGTGATCGTCGCCGGCGATCACCAGGACGCCGCCGTGCTTTGCCGAACCGGCCGCATTGGCGTGCCGGAAAACGTCGCCGCAGCGGTCGACACCCGGACCCTTGCCGTACCACATGGCGAAGACCCCCTCGTATTTGGCACCGGGAAAGAGATTGAGCTGCTGGGTTCCCCAGACTGCGGTGGCTGCGAGGTCCTCGTTGACCGCCGGCTGGAAAACGATGCGCTGGGCCTCGAGATGCGGGCGAGCTTTCCACAGCGCCTGATCGAGTCCTCCCAGCGGGCTGCCACGGTAACCCGCGACAAAGCCGGCGGTATTCAGCCCGACCGCTTCGTCGCGCATGCGCTGCAGCATCGGCAGGCGAACGAGGGCTTGCGTGCCGCTCAGAAAGACGCGTCCCGAGTTGGCCGTATAGCGGCTGTCGAGTGTGGTCGAGAGATCGCCCATGGGATTCTCCTGTGGTGGTGGCTATCCGTTGTCATGCGCGGTTTCAACGATCAGCCAACGATTTCACGGTTAAACAGGTCAAGCACGACCGCCAGAGACCGCCAGAAACCACCAGTCCTCGTCCGTCCACAGGTCGGTGATGTCCTTGATCCGCTGGACCGTCAGTTCCTTGGACTCGACCGTCTATGCCAGATCCGCCCTCTGATTTCCTGCCTTCCAACAGTGACGACAATTTTAGGCGATTTCCGTGACTGCTTTGTCAGCGCCATATCGAACTCAATCCTGAGTATGCAGCAATGATCGATGACCCGGCGCATTATCGCTGGAGCAGTTATCGGGCAAACGGACTGGTGAGCTTCCCCCGGTTTGGATGCACGGATTCTTGATGCGGTGATGAATGCGCTGTCAGCGTTTTCGTCGATGAACAAGCAAGCGCTGGAGTCAGCCAAGATTCGGGCTGACATCAAGGCGATCCTGCTCGGGCCTGTCGGACTCTACGAGGCGCTGCGGGGGAAAGGGATGCTCTGATGCTCTTCGTTCTTGCGCACGAAAAATGTAGAAGTCGGGGTGGCAATGACTGCTGTTGGCAATGAGTGCTTTGCGGATGCAGGCACTAACGAGTACTATCGGCCAGGAGCGATGAAGTGGCCCCCTAAGTCAAGACAAAACCGCCTCGGGTTTAAGCTGCTCCTGCGACTTCACCAGCAGCTGGACGGCGCTGCCCCGGTTTTGCCTTTGTCTGGTTTGCTGTTGCTTGGCTTTGTGCGGTTGATCTTGCTTCTGCGGGGGGAGAAACCCCTGCGGAGCGTAGCGGAGCAGAGGTTTCTCCCCCCGCGCGGGCAAATTTCTCCACGATCTTCGCCCCGCCACCAAGTGCGGTGCGATACACCACGTCAGGCGTTTGCTGGCCCAGCGACTGGTGGGGACGCTCCCCGTTATAGAAGGCGAAGTACTCGGTCAGGCCCACCCTCAGCTCGTCCATCGTGGCATAGCCCTTGAGATACACGTCCTCGTGCTTGACGCTGCGCCACAGCCGCTCGACGAAGAGGTTGTCGAATACTCGTCCCCGTCCATCCATGCTGATGACGATCTCTTCGCGGGCCAGGACGTTCGTGAAGGCTTCGCTGGTGAACTGCGCGCCTTGATCGCTGTTGAAGAGATCCGGCTGCCCGTGAGTGCGCAACGCCTCCTCCAGGCAATCGACACAGAACCTCGCTTCCAGGGGGGTGCTGATCCGCCAACTGAGGACTTTACGGCTATACCAGTCGATGATCGCCACCAGATAGGCGAAGCCACGAGCCAGCCGGATGTACGTGATGTCCGTACTCCAGACCGGGTTGGGCCGGACCACCGCTACCCCACGCAGCCGGTAAGGATAGACGCGGTGCTCCGGGCGCCGCCGACGGGTATTCGGACCCGGCGCCATGCCGGCTAGTCCCATCAGCCGCATCAGCCGCCCCACCCGTTTACGATTGACTTTATGGCCCGCCTTCTCGAGAAAGGTCACCATTCGGCGACTGCCGTAGAACGGATGCCGAGTGTATTCCTCGTCGATCAGGCGAATGTGCCGCAGGTCCGTTTCATCGACTGCCGGTGGCTGTTGTTGCGCATAGATCGTGGCACGGCAGACCCCTGCCAGGACGCATTGTCGTACCACGGGCACCCCCTCTTCAGACTCGATCCCGGCGCGTCGCGTTAGGACAGACAGATCCCCGACTTTTTTGAGCCAGTCCAGTTCTCCCTTCAGCTTGCCAATCTCGCTGTACAGCACCTCCGGCTCCCGATGCCCCTCCACCGGTTTGGGGCCGCGCTTACCTTCGAATAGGGTCTTCGCCTGCTCCTGGATCGCCTTCTTCCACTGCCCCACCTGTACCGGGTGAACCCCGTGCCCCTGGCCGATCTCGTTGATCGTCTTGACCCCTCGCAAGGCCTCCAGACCCACCTTCGCCTTGAACTCGGGGGGGCACCTTCCGCGTTTTCACTTCGCTCATCACTTCTCGCTCCTCTCAGGCAGAGCACCGCTTAAACCCGTGTCTGAAATCCGGGGACCACTATAGCCTTCGCAGAACTACGAAGCCGCAACGACAAGATGCTGACGGCGCCAAAAGCCGAAATACGCAAGGCACTAACCCGGCAGGCTGTCGTGCTGGAATCAACTACCTTGCGGTTTCTAACCTTGTCGGCACGAGCGAAAAGCGTAGACCACGTGGCCGTAATCGTTCACACCCCCTCAACAAAACCTTCCAGCGTGATGATTTGTATGGGATAGTTGCGGCACTTTCGGACGACCTGAGCGACGCGGGGCGATGCACCTGAGCAGACATGACCTTTTCCAGA
>NZ_JAZKUD010000014.1:0-62424 GCF_036625275.1 Accumulibacter sp. | reverse complement strand
CGGTGGTAACAGCTTCGCTACCACCCGATCCTTCATCACTTGTCCGTATCTTGCCATTTCCTCACCTCGTTATTGCCCCCGGTTTCAGATCCTATCGAGGCGACAACTAGTCTGACACAGGGGGAGACAGGAAACCCGTACCAGTTCTACGACTCTTGAGCATCGTGCCATTGCTGCTCACCCTATCCTCGGGAGCCTATTCAGCTTCGCAACAGGGCATCGATTGCCTGCTGCAAGCCTACCCGGGGTTCCTGCTTGAAAAGGACGGCGACAACCTGGTTCTGGCGGATGGTCATCGCCTGCCTTACGGCTCGGGCAGCCAGGGCAACTTCGAGGACCGGCTTGACCACGCCAATTTGCATGATCAGATGAGTCAATGTTACTCGCCGGGCTTTCCGGTCGATCAACCGCGACTCAACGAAGATCCTGGACGCATGCGGCATGAGCCGTTCTTCAAACGCCTTTACGGTGAGGATAAGCTTGCCGTACAGCGAAATATCGTTCAGGTGAGCTGGGCCCCGACAGGCAAATCCCTCGCTTTCAGCCGAGTCGCCGGCGCTGACCAAGCGCTCATCCGAGTCGGCAAGGCCATCGCCGCTCGTCCCGAGCTTCGACATCTCGTCTCCAGCCCGGTGGGAACACTTAACTGGCGCACCATACAAGGGACGAAACGGACAAGCAGCCACAGCTTTGGTATCGCGATTGATTTCAGGCTCCCGCACGGGCTGGGTCACTATTGGCTCTGGGCAGGGTGCCTACCGGAAAAATCCTGTGCCTACCCGGAACGTGTTCTGCAAGATCGAGCGTTGCGGGATGTCGTGACCATTTTCGAAGCCAACGGCTTTATCTGGGGCGGGAAATGGTTTCACTTCGACACCATCCATTTCGAGTACCGCCCAGAGCTGCTCGTGGCCGAATGCACTTGCAAAAGCCAGGAGAGATGATTCATGTTGTTCGATCTCGCCTCACTGACCAAACCGCTCGTCACGACGCCGCTGGCTCTCACGTACCTGGACCTGGATCGTGACCTGAGCCATCTTCCCCCCCTGTCCGGATTTCGCAAACTGACGTGGCCCTTGACGGCGCGCCAACTGCTTTCGCACACGGCGGGCTTACCGCCATGGCTTCCATACAACGGGGTTCCGCTAGCTCAGCAGCTCAGCGCCCCCCTTCCGTGGAATCAACACCCTCTCCTGGTGAAGCCGGTCGCCGAACGCGGCCAGTTTCCTGCCTGTTATTCGGATCTCGGCTACCGCTTGCTGGCTGAGGCCGTCGAGGCGGTCAGTGGCGAGTCCTGGGCGAAACTTGGGCAACGGATGACGGGTCTCCTGCCAGCTCCGTGGCGTGAGGCGCCGATCGCGCTTCCTCCGGGGCCGGACCGGGAAGCCTGGTTCCTTGCCGGTCACGACGTTGCCTTCCCGGAAAGCATGTCGAACTTGCCGCACGATGCGAATGCGCGTGCGGGAATGATAGGCCATGCCGGCTTCGCGGCCAATGCAGAACTCCTGTTGCCCTGGCTCATGGCCTGGCGGACGACTCATGCACCGAACATGACGCTCCCCCATGCACGATCGGTCGACGGCACCGTGTGGGGACTTGGGCTATGGCGCGTAGCCAACGGCCCCGGCCAATTCGGCGAGCTGCTGGATAGACTGCCGCTGGACGGCATGTGTCGAGTCATCGAGCACAGTGGAACTGAAATGCCCGCGGACGTGCCCAACGCTCCCCCTACCGGAACCAATCCATCGTGGTGGATGCATACGGGCTTTACCGGCCCGGCGATTTTCTTTCGCCCCGAAGACGCGAGTTGCATCTGTCTCCTGGCTCACCGAAGCGGGCCCGCAGGAGCGCTTCTCTCCCCGCTGGAAATTCATCGGCGACGTTACGCCGTACTGACCAGCTTATAATCCACTTCCCCGTACCCAAGCTTCCACGATGCCGATGAAACCTCTGCCCATCGTGTTGGTCCTTGCCTTGGCCGCTTGTGAATCGGCACCGAAGATACCTGTGCAACCCGAAGAACCACTGCAGGCGCAGGAAATCGCACCCCAGGTCGACAGTTCGGAAACACCTCCGCTCGGTTACTGGAAGAACAAGATCAAGCAGACCAGTCCGGCCTCGCAAAGCGAACGGGGAATCACACAGCCTCGCATCGCCCCACACCGGAGCACCGACCTTGCGGCCAATAATGCTCCGGTTTCGTTACTATGGAAGTCGTGAGCGACTCTCGAATCTCCCCTCCCCCTCGTGGGGGAGGGGTCGGGGGAGAGGGAAGCGGTCATGACTTTCATCATCGGGGGTATCTTGCAAAGTCATGACCGTTTGACCGGAACTTCGTGAATACCCCATCTCGCCTCATGATCACCCTCCCAGGTTCGGGAGAAAAATAATTCGTGCGTCACTGACGCGACCTTCACATTCATGCGCGGCAGCACGCGCCGGCACGTCAAGGCGGCAGTGGATCGTCTTCGGCGAAACGTGCATAGACTGTCGGCTGTAAAGGCGGACAAGCGCCGTCGGCAGTCAACAAAAGACGGTCAAGATGGCGCTCGGCGGGCATCAGCAAGCGCCGGTAGAGATCCTTGCACAGCAGCCGCGCGGACTCTCCCGGCCAGTCCGTCGGCAATAATTGCTCGGGAAGTTCCGGGTCGCGGAGCAGCAAACGCCGATAGTCGTGGATCAATAGTAAACGCAAAAGAAAAGCACCCTCCTCATCGGCGGCGGCAAGGGGGTCACTGCGCAGCTCGACCAGGACAGGATTGTAAGTGCTGACGAATTCGGTATAGGCCTGCGCGAGTTCGCGCAGGTCCCAGGCCCGTGCAACCAGGTCAGCGTTGCCGGCCGTACCCACCAGGCTAGCATCTGCGGCAAGCAACGGCATCAAACCGGCCAGCAAATCCGCCAGGCCATCTACCAGCAGGGCGTCGAGGACACTGGGCAGGTCCGCCCTGGGGTGCACGAAACACTCCGCCCCCAGGGCACCAAAGCCTTGCCAGAAGAGCGCACGGCGCAGCGCATCGCGGTCTTTCTGAGCGAAAGCACCAAGTACCAGAATTTGTCGCCAGCGACGATCCCAGTACGGCGCGCGGGCGGCATAGATTTGTCGCGCGGCATCGGCACAGCGACGTTCCCCGGAAGTCGTCAGTCGGTATTCGCTACGACGGCCCAGCGCTTCGCTACACAGCCACTCATCTTTAGTCAGGCGAAAGACGGCCGTTCTTACCGAGCGCTCATTGACCCCCAACGGTTCGAGCAAATGAATCAGGCTACCCAGCCAGACTCGCCCGCCACGTGGCAACACGATATCGCCAAAGAGCGAGACAATCAGGGAACCGGCATGCACTCGCTTCTGCTGCCTGAAGTCGTCGATCCGTGCATGCATTGCGACATTCATCAGGACGCCATCCCTGTGGCGTCGAGTATCACCTTTGCCCAAGGACGCAGCGAGCCGAACGATCGGCATCCCTTGGTGCATGAGAAGGCAATCTGTCCGTCGGGCCGAAAATCCGGCACGGCCTCGATCAGACGGCCTTTCTCTCGAACCCGTTTCTGTGACTTCTCGTCCATTTGCTCCAGGGTATCAGCACGACTCCTGTCATCTGCACGCTGTCACCTTGCCGATAAAATTGTCAAAAAGGGCGTTATGATACGCCTTCTGACATTAATCGGCTTGTTTTGTAGCATTTTTGGGTGCGAATGAAAGTGTTGGGAGGGCTCCTACACTTTCATTCGCACCCACCATTTTACTCATCCTGTCAGCAGAACGTTGTCACTCGCAACCCACCCAATGTCTTTTCCGAAAGGAACCTGCATGTCCAAGTCCAACAGCGCCGGGCACAACGCACAAGAGCCGATCTTGCTCGCCGAACAAACCGCCGCGGCAATGTACAGCCGCGATGCTGCACTGAAGCTGATCGGCATCCGTCTGATGATGATCCGACCAGGGTACGCGCTGCTCTCGATGGTCGTCCGACCCGATATGGTCAATGCTCATCATATCTGCCACGGCGGTTTCCTTTTTACCCTTGCTGACTCCGCTTTTGCCTACGCCTGCAATAGCTATAACCGTAACACGGTTGCCTCGGCCTGCCACATCGACTTCCTCAGCCCTGCGCGTGAAGGCGAAGAACTGGAAGCCGAGTGTGAGGAGCGCTCTCTCGCCGGGCGTACCGGCGTCTACGACACCACCATCCGGGATCGCAAGGGGCACGTCATTGCCCTTTTCCGCGGCAAGTCCTACCGCATCGCCGGAGAAGTCATCACTGGACTGGAAGCAGAGGACAGCCGCCATCGCCCGGCCCCAAACAGCAGCAGAATCGAGGGCAACCCCCAGTGAAGCGCTGCAAGGCACCTCGGCTCCAGTCGGCCACCATGGCGGCACACGGCTTTTCCCCAGGTCGAACCTCCCCATTCATGCGGAGCAGGCCTTGAATTATCAGGTAGCGGCTGCGGATGGCCATACAGGAGAACTGGTGATCCTGGTGCACGGTTTGTGGATGCCAGCGGCAGTGTTCGTGTTGCACAGCCGATGGTTGCAGCGCCTTGGCTACCGCACGCTGCGCTTCGGCTACCACAGCGTGCGCGCGACCTTGTCAGAGAACGCCATGGAACTGCAGGCCTGTGTGGCCGAAACCAGCGCCCAGCGCATTCATTTGGTTGGCCATAGTCTGGGGGGGCTGATCATCCTGGACATGCTGGCGCGGACGGGCGATCCCCGTCTGCACCGAGCCGTCCTGCTCGGTACCCCCTGCCGTGACAGCTACGCTGCGCGTCGCCTGTCAGACGTTTGGAGACTCCCGACGCTGCTTGGGCAATCCACGATGGAGTGGCTATCCCGTGGCCCCGACACCACCGCGCTGCAGCGGTCGACAGTCGAAGTCGGGGTATTGGCGGGTACGCGCAGCGTCGGTTTGGGTCGCGTGCTGGCGGGCTTGCCGGAGCCTAACGATGGCCTCGTCACGCTGGACGAGGCGCGACTACCCGGTGCCATCGACTTCATCGACCTGCCACTCGCTCACTCGGAAATGCTCGTCTCGCGGCGCTGTGCCGCGCAGATCGCCTGTTTCCTGGCCAGCGGTCGTTTCATGCACGCAGCCAGGCAGGAGGAGCGCCTCCTGATCGAGTAGCACACCAGGCGGTTGAAAAAGGATCATCGGCGCGACCGTCTTGGCGGGCATCCCGCCGGACCCGGATTGGGAAGGGGTTTAACCCAGGCCATTGCCACTTCAGGCCTGCAGCCCTTTGACATAGTTCATCGGCCCCCCGGTAAAGGGAGCGAAGCCGGTACCGAAGATCACGCCGGCGTCAGCCAGATCGGCATCGGCAACGATCCGGTCGTTGACGAGTTGCTGCGTGCGGTCGAGCAGGGGCTTCACCAGGCGAGCGGAGAGGCCGGTGGGAACAGGTCCCGCCGGCCCTTTGGCGGGTCGGCCAGCAGGATAGTCGTAGAAACCCCGGCCAGTTTTTCTGCCGAGGAAGCCCGCATTGAAACGTTCCAGCAGGCATTTCGGTGGCTCGGCGGTGGCCCCTGCAAGGCTTTTGCCTGCAGCCATGGCAACGTCGAGTCCGACCATGTCAATGAGTTCAATCGGGCCCATCGGCATGCCGAAGGCGAGCATCGCTTCGTCCACCGTTGCCGCCGAGAAACCCTCATCGACGGCGCGCATCGCTTCGAGCATATAGGGACCGAGAACGGCGTTAACCAGGAAGCCCGGTGCGCTTTTGACCGGTAACGGCAGGCGATCGATCTGTTTGACGAAAGCGGTCCCGCGCTGCAGCATTTCAGGATCGGCACCTGCAGCGGCAACGACTTCGACCAGCGGCATCTTCGCGACCGGGTTGAAGAAGTGAATCCCGATCAGACGTTGTGGCCTGGCCAGCACCGTGGACAAGTCTTCGATGCGCAGGCTGGAGGTGTTTGTCGCCAGCACCGCGTCGGCCTTGATCACTGCTTCGAGCCTGGCGAGCAAAGCGCGCTTGGCGTCGAGGTCTTCGAAAATGGCCTCGATCACCACGTCCGCCTGGCGTGCACCGTGGCCTTCCGGGTCGGGAATCAGCCGATCCATGACGTTGCGCAGTTCGCGCTGGTCCCGGATGCGCTGGCTCCATGCCGCATAGGCGCGTTGCAGGGCCGGAGCAATACGCTCCATTCCCTGATCCTGCAAAGTGACGGTCAGCCCGCGCAGGGCACACCAGGCCGCGATGTCGCCGCCCATCACGCCGGCACCAACGACATGCACGCGCCTGACTGTGTCACTGCTGGCCTTGCCGAAGTTCTTCAGGCGTTCCTGCAGAAAGAACACGCGCACCAGATTGCGCGCCGTCGGCGAACGGACAATGCCGCCGATCAGCGCCGGTGCGGCCAGCGCATTCCCCTGGTGATTGGCCCAGATGTCGATAATCGCGTATGGTGCCGGATAATGTTCGCGGCGCGCGCGCCTGCCGACCTGCTTTTTCGCAGCACTCGCCACCAGACCCTTCAACGGACCGTCGAGCAGGCGCTGCAGCAGGGGCGGATGGCGGCGCGGCTGATTGGCGAGCACCAGCCATGCCGCGGCGCTATCCATGACGCGCGCCGGTACGCAGTCATCGGCCAGCCCGAGGCGTTTCGCCTTGACGGCATCGATCGTCTTGCCGGTCAGCATCATGTCGAGCGCTGCTTGCGGGCCAATCCGTTCCGGCAGGCGCAACATGCCCCCCCAACCCGGAACGATGCCGAGCATCACTTCCGGCAACCCCATCCGGGTCGATGGCTCGTCAACCACCAGCAGATAACGACACGCCAGCGCCAGTTCAAGCCCGCCACCCAGGCAGTGGCCGCGTACCAGCGCCAGCGTCGGATAAGAAACGGCTGCCAGACGGTTGAAGAGATGCCAGCCACGCGCCACCAATTCGATGCCCTTCTCGGCAGTATCAAGCTGAGTAAACTCCTGGATGTCGGCACCGGCGATGAAGCCGGCCGCCTTCCCCGACCGGAAGATCAGCCCTTTCGGTGGTTTGCTATCGAACTGGTCGAGAAGCTGCGCGAGTTCGTTCATGACCCAACTGGAAAGCGCATTGGTCGACTCGCCGACGCGGTCGAGCGTCACCCAGGCGATACCTGCCGCGTCCACCGACACCCGCCAGTTCTGAAAACCATTGATATTCATGAAGTTCCCCGTCTTACCTGTGCTGGATCGAGGGTTTCCAGCAACATCGCCCCTCCCTGGCCACCACCGATGCAGATTGCGGCGATACCGCGCTTCGCCCGGGCAATACGCAGGGCCTGCAGCAGATGCAGGACGATGCGAGCACCGGAAGCGCCGACCGGGTGACCGATTGCAATGGCACTACCGTCGATGTTGAGACGCTCCGGCGCGATCTGACCAAGCGCGCCCGGCAGGCCGAGCTGCTCGCGGCAGTAATCGTCCGACTCCCAGGCGGCGAGACAGCCGAGCACCTGCGCAGCAAAGGCCTCATTGATTTCCCAGAGGTCGATGTCCGCCAACCCAAGCTGATGGCGCTGCAGGATCGGCGTTGCGGCATGTACCGGGCCGAGGCCCATCTGTGCCGGATCCAGGCCAGCCCACTGGCTGTCGATAATGGCGCCAAGCGGCTCGAGCTGCCACTCTTCGACCGCGGCCGCCGAAGCCAGGAGCAACCATGCGGCCCCATCGCTGATTTGCGAGCTGTTGCCTGGAGTCACGCGGCCATACCTGCGGTCAAAAAACGGCTTGAGCCTGGCGAGTCCGGCCATGCTCGAATCGGCACGCACCCCGTCATCATCGTTGTAGACCTTGCCCTTGCCGTCAACGAGCGGAACGATCTCGCCAAGGTATCCGGCGGTGCGCGCAGCGACTGCGCGCTGGTGGCTGCGAACGCTGTATTCGTCCATCTGCTGGCGCGAGATACCGAAGCGCCAGGCAAGGTTTTCGGCAGTCTGCCCCATCAGCAGACCCACAACTGGGTCGGTCAGACCCTTCAACAGGCCGATGACCGGTGACAGCGCCTGCGACAGACGCAGCCGGGTGAACACGCCGATCTTCTGGCTGAGCGCCCGGGCCTGCATCATCTGTGCAAACCAGCGCACCATCGTTTCATTGTATAACAGCGGTGCATGCGACAGCGCGTCGACACCACCGGCCAGCACCAGATGCGAACGTCCATTCTGGATGTTGGCCATCGCCGAGTCGATCGCCTGCATGCCGCTGGCGCAGTTGCGCATCACGGTCCAGGCCGGTACCTGATGGCCGCAACCCAGACGCAGGGCGACAAGACGGCCGATGTTGACTTCGTCGGGCGACGGACTGACACAACCCAGAATGACCTCATCAAGGTCAGTCGGCAAAAACGGCTGGCGGATCAGCAGTGCACGTCCGGCCTGCACCGCCAGATCGCTCGCCGAAAACGGCCCGGGTGCGTTGCGGCCTTTGAGAAAAGGCGTTCTCGCGCCATCGACGACATACACGGGCTGGCATCCCATGGGTTCTCCTTCTGCCAAATACGGAAGGCGCGGAACCCCTGCTCCGCACCTTCCCGAAATCTTTGACCGGCGGTCTAGGCGGCTTTGTGCAACAGCGGCTGTTGCCGCACATGCCCGAGGTCATGCGGGAAATCGTCGACGCGGATGACCATGTCGCGCAGTTCGTTACGTCGCTTGAGCACGGCGTACTCTGCCGCGGTCACGATGCCGGCGGCAAAAGCCGCATGCGCCAGGTCGCGGACGTTGGCATCGGGATTGTCGGTCAGTACGCCACTCTTTTCAGCAGCGCGAATCTTGGCTTCGATCGGTTCGGCAGCAATGGTTGCCGCCAACGCCAGTTCGAGTGCGCCGACAGCTTCGCTTTCGATCTTGGGCAGATAGGATTCGGCGGTCAGACGGTCGCGCGCAGCCGAGGGTTCGATCAGCAACTTGGCCACCTGATGACCAATCCGGTCCGAAGGCACGTCGTATGGATGGCCAAGGGGGAAGACGAGACGGTAGAGCATGCGCGCGATCCAGCGCACCGGGAAATTGGCAATCACCCCGTCAAACGCCATCTGCGCCTTGTACATCGCATCCCACATCGCCCAGTGCATCAGCGGAGCGTCGGCCTGCTGACGCCCTTCCGACTCATAGCGCTTGAGTGTTGCCGAACACAGATACAGCATCGACAGGATGTCACCAAGCCGCGCCGAGAGCTTTTCCCGACGCTTCAATTCACCGCCCAGGACCAGCATCGAGATGTCGGCAAGGAAGGCGAAAGCCGAGGCAAAACGCGTCAGCTGTTGGTAGTAGCGCCGGGTTTCCGGAGCGACGTTGGCTGGCACGGAGACGAAATGCGATCCGGTCAGGCCCTTTCTCAGGGCCCCGAAAGCATGTCCAATGGTGAACACGAGGTGACCGAAAAAGGCCTTGTCGAAATCGCGCAGACCCTGTTCTACATCCGGGTTGAAAGCCGATTTCATCTCCTTGAGGACATACGGATGACAGCGGATGGCTCCCTGGCCAAACAGGATCATGCTGCGCGTCAGGATGTTTGCACCTTCGACGGTAATTCCAATCGGCAGTTGCTGATAGGCTCGGCCAATGAAATTCGACGGTCCAAGACAGATCCCCTTGCCGCCGACGATGTCCATGCCATCATTGACGACCTGGCGAGCGCGCTCGGTGACATGGTATTTGGCGATCGCCGAGACCACCGACGGCTTCTCGCCGAGGTCGATGGCACCAGCCGTCATCGTACGCACGGCATTCATCATGTAGGTGTAGGCGCCGATGCGCGTCAGCGGCTCTTCAACGCCTTCGAAACGCCCGATCGCCATTTTGAACTGGCTGCGAACACGCGCATAAGCACCGACCGTGCGAGCGGTCAGTTGCGCCATGCCGGCGTTCGACGACGGCAGCGAGATCGAGCGGCCAGCCGCCAGACACTCCATCAGCATCCGCCAGCCTTGGCCCACCATCGCCGGGCCTCCGATCACGTAGTCGAGTGGCATGAAGACGTCCTTGCCGCGCGTCGGACCATTCATGAACATGGCGTTGAGCGGGAAGTGGCGACGACCGATTTCTGCGCCCGGCGTGTCACGCGGCACCAGCGCGCAGGTGATGCCGAGATGCTTCCTGCTGCCGAGCAGACCATCCGGATCGTAGAGATGGAAAGCCAGACCGAGGATGGTGCACACCGGACCGAGGGTAATGTAACGCTTGTCCCAGGTCACACGCATGCCGAGCACTTCCCGGCCTTGCCACATGCCCTTGCAGACAATGCCGACGTCAGGGATCGAGCCGGCGTCTGAACCGGCCCAGGGGCTGGTCAGGGCGAAGGCAGGAATCTCGATCCCCTTGGCCAATCGTGGCAGGTAGTGGTTCTTCTGCGCTTCGGTTCCATAGTGCAGCAACAGTTCGGCAGGACCGAGCGAGTTGGGCACCATCACCGATACCGACAACGCCGAACAACGTGTCGACAGTTTGGTGACGATCTGCGAGTGGGCGTAGGCCGAGAATTCAAGACCGCCATACTTCTTCGGGATGATCATCCCGAGGAAGCCCTTGTCCTTGATGTACTGCCATGCCTGTGGGGGCAGATCGTATAATTCGTTCGTCACCTGCCAGTCATCCACCAGCGCACAGGCCTGCTCGACCTCGTTGTCCATGAAGGACTGCTCTTCCGGCCTGAGCGTTGGCACCGGATAGGCGAGCAGCTTTTCCCAGTCAGGATTACCGCGGAACAGTTCGCCGTCCCACCATACTGTGCCGGCCTCGAGCGCGACGCGCTCGGTATCCGACATCTGTGGCAGAATCCGTTTGTAGGTATTGAAAATTGGCCGGCTGATCAGTGCTCGCCGCAAGGGGCGAACGCCGAATAGCACGACCAGACTCACCAGTGTGATACCGATGATGATCGAGACGACCATTGTGATCATTGCTGCTTCTCCTATTGCTGGTCCTGGGTGTTTTGTATGTTGGACCTTGCGCTTCGCGCCTTGTCCCTGGAAGATTAGACCGTCTTCGAAGACGGCTCTTGTTGTTTATTGGCTTCCTCATGAAACTGAGGCAAGGGTGCCCGCAGGCCACCGAGCAGAAATGGCATCAGCCGTTCTGCCAGGCGTCTGGCCAGCACCGTATCCGGGTCATCGCAACTGGCTTCACCCGCGAGGTCTCCCACTTCGCAACCGGTGACGACCTGCAGCACGTCGGTACCGGCAATTGCGTAAGACATGGCGCCCAGCATGAAATGCAGGCGCCAGACAATCTCCGCTTTGGGAACGTCCGGCAAGGCACGAAATAGCGCCCGCTTGTAACGATCGATCACTTGCGCATACTCACCGGCAAAAAAGGTTCGAATGAACTCGGCCGGCTCGGTCAGGGTTCGCCCGAGCAGACGCAGAAAGGTCATGCCACCGAGTGACGGGTCCTCACCCATCCGCAACAAGGTACCGAAAAACGCTTCGAGTATCTGCGACGGTTTGATCGGTGCGCCGGCAGCCTGCGCTTCGAGCTTGTCGAGGGCCTGCAGGCGCTGGTCGTTGAGCCAGGTCAGCCGACGCCGGAAGACTTCGCACAACAACGCCTCTTTCGAACCGAAATGGTAGTTCACCGCCGCCAGGTTGACTTCCGCCGCGCTGGTGATGGCCCGCATTGACGTCGCTTCGTAGCCGTTGTCCATGAACAGACGTTCGGCAACGTCCAGGATGCGCTCACGGGTATCGCTTGTGGTTTTCTGATCGGACATAGAATCGCTCGCTGACCCAGGAAATGCTGAAATATGCGCTTCGAACGCTTGGCAAAAACATGTAGTTCAAACGTTCGTTTTGATGTTAGGGCCATCGCTTCCCAAATGCAAGTTTTTTTGCCGCTTTCTGCACCGATCCTTGAGACCTCACTCGACAACAGGGCATACTCCAAGGATCAGAAACCCGATCGACACGCCCAAGCCATGCGCCGAGCCGCTTCCCTCTACCCTGCAGCCGAGCGGCCTGAAACCGCCGACAGTCATCTCTGGTTGACTCTGAACAAGTTGCTGCCCTATCTGTGGCAATACAAATGGCGAGTCTTCCTGGCCCTCTCGTGTTTGTTCAGTGCAAAACTGGCCAATGTCTGCGTGCCGCTGGTTTTCAAGGAGATGATCGACGGCCTGAGCAGCATGCAACAGGCACTCGCCTTGCCCACCCTGCTGCTGCTGCTCTACGGCACACTGCGTTTTTCGACCTCGCTGTTCACCGAGTTGCGCGAGATTCTCTTTGCCCGCGTCACGCAGCGCGCCGTACGCCGGATCGCGCTGGAAGTCTTCCGGCACCTGCACGAACTCTCGCTGCGCTTTCATCTGCAAAGGCAAACCGGTGGCGTTTCACGCGACATCGAGCGTGGCAGCCGATCGATCTCCAGTCTGATCAGCTACACGCTCTATTCGATTCTCCCGACCCTGGTCGAAATCACGCTCGTCCTGACGATCCTGCTGGTGAGCTACGACAGTGCCTTTGTCCTGATCACCCTGGCTTCGTTGACGGCCTATGTGGTATTCACGGTCAAGGTCAGCAACTGGCGGATCGGCATTCGCCGAAAACTCAACGAAATGGACTCGGCAGCAAATACTCGCGCCATCGACAGCCTGCTCAATTACGAAACGGTCAAATACTTCAACAATGAGCAGTACGAGGCCAGCCGTTACGATCAGCAGATGCACCTGTGGGAAGACGCGGCGACCAGAAGCCAGGTCTCCCTGTCCTGGCTCAACCTCGGCCAACAGATGATCATTGCTTTGGGGGTCACTTTGATGATGTGGCGAGCAGCCAGTGGTGTGGTCGCGGGCTCGATGACCCTCGGCGATCTAGTGCTGGTCAACGCCTTCCTGATTCAACTCTATATGCCATTGAACTTTCTCGGCGTGGTGTACCGCGAGATTCGCCAGTCGCTGGCGGACATCGAGCGCATGTTCGACCTGCTCGCAGTGCACCGGGAGATCGCCGATGCGCCGGACGCCATGATCCTGCCGGCTGGTCCGATGGAGATCCATTTTTCTGATGTGGACTTTTTCTACGAAAGCAACCGGCAAATTCTGTACGGCGTTGATTTTGTGATTCCGGCTGGGCGCACCCTCGCCGTGGTCGGCGAGTCCGGTTCCGGAAAATCGACCCTGGCAAGGCTGCTCTACCGCTTCTATGACATCAGCAGCGGTCATGTCCGAATCAATGGGTACGATCTTCGCCAACTCACCCAGGCGAGCCTGCGTGCAGCCATCGGCATCGTGCCGCAGGATACCGTGTTGTTCAACGACACCATTTACTACAACATTCAGTACGGCCGACCCGAAGCCAGCCGCGAACAGGTGCTTGCCGCAGCCACCGCGGCACAACTCGCGGGATTCATCGACCTGCTTCCCGATGGCTATGAAACGCGGGTCGGCGAACGCGGACTGAAACTTTCGGGAGGAGAAAAGCAGCGGGTTGCTATCGCTCGTGCGCTGCTCAAGAACCCGCAGGTGTTGATCTTCGATGAAGCGACTTCGGCACTCGACTCGAAAACCGAAAAAGCCATCCAGGCGAGTCTCGACAACGCGGCGCGCGGCCGCACGACGCTGGTGATCGCCCATCGCCTATCGACGATCATGAATGCCGACGAGATCCTGGTGATGGACGCCGGTCGCATCGTCGAACGCGGCTCACACCTCAGCCTGCTCGACGCTGGCGGCCTGTACGCGCAGATGTGGGCCCTCCAACAGTTGGAGGAGTCCGGCAAAAGCGTCGCAACCGAACCGCTCGTCAAACGCGGTCAATAGCCGGCGAGCGAAAAAAAGCCAGGCTCAGCCTGGCTTTTGCGGATGCAGCGTCTGCCGCCGGCACCTATTCGGTGACAGCACTGCCCTCCGGCCGATCCATCAACTCGACAAACGCCATCGGCGCATTGTCACCATCTCGGAAACCACACTTCAGAATCCGCAGATAACCGCCATTGCGGGTTGCATAACGCGGTCCGAGTTCGTCGAACACCTTGACCACCATCTCCCGATCACGCAGCCGGTCAAAGGCCAGGCGACGGTTGGCGAGATTCGGCTTCTTGCCGAGGGTGATGATCGGCTCAATGACGCGCCGAAGCTCCTTGGCTTTCGGCAAGGTCGTCTTGATGGCTTCTTCACGAAGCAAGGAAACGGTCATGTTACGCAACATCGCCAGACGATGGGCGCTGGTACGATTCAGTTTACGAAGACCCAAACGGTGACGCATATCAATTCCTTCCTGTTCTTGTCCGGCTGCTCACTTCTCGAGGCCGGCGGGAGGCCAGTTCTCAAGCTTCATGCCCAGTGTCAGACCGCGCGCGGCCAGCACTTCCTTGATTTCATTCAGCGACTTGCGACCCAGATTGGGGGTCTTGAGCAACTCGTTCTCGGTGCGCTGGATCAGATCGCCAATGTAATAGATGTTTTCCGCCTTCAGACAGTTGGCCGAACGAACCGTCAGCTCCAGGTCATCCACCGGACGCAGCAGCAGGGGATCAACCTGCACCGTCTTCTGATACTCGATGGGCAACGCCGTCCCGGCGAGGTCGGCGAATACCGAAAGCTGTTCCATCAGGATGCGCGCGGCCGTTCGAATGGCATCTTCCGGATCAATGGCACCGTTGGTCTCGATGTCCATGATCAGCTTGTCCAGATCGGTTCGCTGTTCGACCCGCGCGCTCTCGACTGCGTAGCTGACCCGGCGCACCGGACTGAACGATGCATCGAGGACCAGCTTGCCGATATTCTTGCTGCCGTCACCCATCTCGCGCAGGTTGCCTGCCACATAACCCCGCGACCGCTCGATTTTCATTTCCATTGCCAGCTTACCGCCAGCAGAGAGGTGGGCGATGACATGCTCGGGATTGATGATCTCGACGTCGTGAGAGACGTTGATGTCAGCAGCCCGAACAACCCCCTTGCCTTCCTTGCGAAGTTGCAGGACAACCTCTTCCCGATTGTGCAGCTTGAAGACGACCCCCTTGAGGTTCAAGAGGATATCCACCACATCCTCCTGAACACCATCAATGGTCGAGTATTCATGCAGTACGCCTTCGATGCTGACCTCGGTCGGTGCATAGCCAGGCATTGATGACAGAAGAATCCGGCGCAGCGCATTGCCCAAAGTGTGCCCGTAACCGCGTTCAAACGGCTCCATGACCACTCGTGCATGCACCGGCGACAAGCTCTGCACATCGATGATGCGCGGTTTAAATAGTCCACTGCTTTGCATGTACTGTCCCTTTGCCTGATTCCGTCAAGCCTCGCTGCTACTACTTCGAGTAGAGTTCGATGACGAGACTCTCGTTGATCGTCGGCGGCAGTTCACTGCGCTCCGGGTGTGCCTTGTAGGTACCCTTTGCAGCCTTGGCATCCACTTCAACCCACTCGGGGAAACCCCGTGCCTCGGCAGCAGCCAGAGCAGCCTTGACGCGAAGGTGTGCTTTTGCCTTCTCGCAGACTTCAACGACATCACCGGGGCGAACCTGGTATGATGGAATGTTTACACGCTGACCGTTAACGAGGACGCCGTTGTGCCTGACCACCTGGCGCGACTCCGCGCGTGACGCCGCGAAGCCCATGCGATAACAAACGCTATCGAGACGCGCCTCGAGCAATTGCAGCAGCACTTCACCGGTCACGCCCCTGCGACGGTCAGCCTCTTTGTAAACCTTGCGGAACTGTCCTTCAAGAACGCCATAGATCCGCCGAATCTTCTGCTTTTCCCGCAGGTGAACACCGTAGTCGGACAAGCGCTGCCCGGACTTCTGGCCATGCTGCCCGGGTGCGTATGAACGACGTTCGATCGCGCACTTGTCGGTGAAACACTTTTCCCCCTTGAGGAACAACTTTTCGCCTTCACGGCGGCACTGGCGGCACTTCGGATCGAGATTGCGAGCCACTATTTTTCTCCTTAAATCCGACGCTTCTTGGGTGGCCGACAACCATTATGCGGGATCGGCGTGACATCGGTGATCGCGGTGATCTTCATCCCGAGTGCATTGAGCGCACGCACCGACGACTCCCGCCCAGGGCCGGGACCCTTGATGCGAACTTCGAGGTTTTTGACGCCACACTCGACAGCAACCCGGCCGGCAGCTTCAGCGGCAACCTGTGCAGCAAACGGCGTACTCTTGCGTGAACCCTTGAAGCCGGCGCCACCCGAGGTCGCCCAAGACAGCGCGTTACCCTGACGGTCGGTGATGGTAATGATCGTATTGTTGAAAGAAGCGTGGATGTGAGCAACACCCTCAGCGACGTTCTTTCTGATTTTGACTTTCTTACGAACTTTTGCAGCAGTCTTGGCCATGGTCAGGTCCTAGTCTTTCATCATTTCTTGCCGGCGATCGGCTTCCGTGGTCCTTTACGAGTACGCGCATTGGTGCGCGTCCGCTGGCCACGCGACGGCAGGCCCTTGCGGTGGCGAAGGCCACGATAGCAGCCCAGGTCCATCAAGCGCTTGATGCTCATCGTGACTTCGCGACGCAGGTCACCCTCGACACTGAATTTTCCGATCTGGTCGCGCAAACGCTCCAGTTCAGCCTCGGTCAGGTCCTTCATTTTTGTTGAACGTAGAACTCCAGCAGCATCACAGATTTTCTGTGCGCGCGGCCGTCCGATACCGTAGATGGCAGTTAATGCGATCTCGGCATGCTGGTGGTTCGGGAGGTTTACCCCTGCGATGCGTGCCATCGATTCACCCCAAATAATGAGAACTTAATGTTTATGCCTTCAACCGACTGACAACTCACCATGGTGGTCGCAGCGATCAACCCTGACGCTGCTTGTGACGTCGATCCGTACAGATCACACGCACAATGCCATGGCGCCGAATAATCTTGCACTTGCGGCAGATGCGTTTCACAGATGCCAGCACTTTCATGATTCACTCCTGATTTCCCGGCCTGAGGCGCAGCCTGCCTTTTGTCGGGTTGTTGCGTAGATTGCTGCGTAGATCCTAGATTCTTTTAAAAACCATGCCATTCACTTGGCACGGAAGACGATGCGTGCACGACTCAGATCATAGGGTGTCAGTTGCACGGTTACCTTGTCGCCCGGCAGGATGCGAATATAGTGCATGCGCATTTTCCCGGAGATGAAACCCAGCACGACATGGCCGTTTTCGAGCTTCACCCTGAAGGTGGCATTGGGAAGGTTCTCAATAACCTCGCCCTGCATTTCAATCAAGTCTTCCTTCGCCATTCTATTTCGCCGGTGAGCCTTTGAAGTTAGCCTTTTTCAACAGGCTTTCGTACTGATGTGACATGGCATACGCCTGCACCTGGGTCATGAAATCCATGGTGACGACGACGATGATCAGGAGGGAGGTACCGCCAAAGTAGAACGGCACGTTCCATTTCAGGATCAGAAACTCTGGTAACAGACAGACGATGGTGATATAGCCCGCGCCAACCAAGGTCAGTCGCATCAGGATCTTGTCGATGTAGCGTGCGGTCTGATCACCCGGCCGAATCCCGGGAACGAATGCACCGCTTCTCTTCAGGTTGTCGGCAGTTTCCTTGGAATTGAACACCAGCGCTGTATAGAAGAAGCAAAAAAAGATGATCGCCGCAGCATACAACATCACATAAATCGGTTGCCCCGGAGACAGCGCATCCGCAATGTCCTTCAGCCAACGCACCGACTCTCCAGAGCCAAACCAGCCGGCGATCGTTGCCGGAAACAGGATGATCGACGAAGCAAAAATCGGCGGGATCACACCAGCCATGTTCAGTTTCAGCGGCAGGTGCGAACTTTGCCCACCATAAATCTTGTTACCCACCTGACGTTTCGCGTAGTTGACCAGGATCTTGCGCTGTCCCCGTTCAACGAAAACGACAAACGCGGTGACCAGAACGACCAGTATGCAAATCACGATTGCCGTCAGAGGATGCATGGCGCCGGTTCGAACCAACTCAAGGAGGCCGCCTATGGCATTTGGCAACCCGGCTGCGATCCCCGCAAAAATGATGATCGAGATCCCATTCCCAAGCCCGCGTTCGGTGACCTGCTCTCCCAACCACATCAGAAACATCGTACCGGTGACCAGTGTGGTCACGGTTACGAAGCGAAACAGCATTCCCGGTTCAATCACCAATCCAGGCTGTGATTCGACCGCGACAGCAATACCAATTCCCTGAAACAAGGCGAGAAAAACGGTTCCATAGCGCGTGTACTGCGTGATTTTGCGACGCCCGGCTTCCCCTTCCTTTTTCAGCGCCTCGAGTTGCGGGCTGGCGTGAGTCATCAATTGCATGATGATCGATGCGGAAATATATGGCATGATCCCGAGTGCAAAGATCGTAAAACGGGAAAGCGCTCCACCCGAGAACATGTTGAACATGCCCAGGATGCCACCTTGCTGATTGTTGAACAGCATGCTCAAGGTTTGGGCGTCAATGCCCGGAACCGGAATATGCGCGCCGATCCGATACACGACCAAGGCACCAAGCAGGAACCACAGCCGACGTTTCAGATCGCCGAACTTTCCACCCTTGCTGACCGTGTTGGAACTCGTTACCAAAAAAGGCCACCTTTTACTTGCTTGTTATTCCGAAACGCTGCCGCCGGCAGCTTCGATCGCTGCGCGCGCGCCAGCAGTTGCCCCGACACCCTTGAGGGTCAGCTTACGGTTAATTTCGCCAGAGAGCACCACCTTTGCCGACAGCGCATGCTGCGAAACCAGATTGGCCTGCATCAACGTCGCCAGGTCGACTTCATCAACCGGCAAACGCGCGATCTCCGACAAACGGACCTCGGCATTGCGGGCATTGGTCATCGACTTGAACCCACGCTTGGGCAGACGGCGCTGCAGTGGCATCTGCCCGCCTTCAAAGCCTACTTTCTGGAAGCCGCCAGCGCGTGATTTCTGACCTTTGTGGCCTCGGCCACAAGTCTTTCCAAAACCTGAGCCGATACCTCGGCCGACACGCTTTCTATCCGTTCGAGCCCCATTGGCGGGTTGAATAGTATTAAGTTCCATCTCAGCCCTCACACTTCAGGAGGTAGGAAACCTTGTTGATCATCCCGCGAACCGCCGGCGTATCTTCAAGGAGCGAAGTACTATTCAAACGCCGCAGCCCCAAACCGCGTACCGTTGCGCGATGCGATTCCTTGGTACCGATCAGGCTCCTGACAAGCGTCACTTTCACTTTCTTCTCAGACATTGCTCACTCCAAGATTTCGGCAACGGTTTTGCCACGTTTGGCAGCAACCTCGGCCGGCGTGGTCATCGCCCGCAAACCATTGATCGTCGCCCGCACAATATTGTAAGGATTGGTTGACCCATGCGCCTTGGCAACCACATTGGTCATGCCAATCACGTCGAAGACCGCCCGCATGGCGCCGCCAGCAATGATCCCGGTACCTTCGGGTGCCGGCTGCATCATCACTTTCGACGCCCCATGATGACCAACGACCGTGTGCTGCAAGGTCCCACTCCGGAGACTGACCTTGATCAGATTGCGGCGCGCTTCTTCCATGGCCTTCTGGACTGCCACCGGAACTTCTCGCGACTTCCCCTTGCCCATTCCCACCCGACCGTCACCGTCACCCACCACGGTCAGTGCGGCAAAACCGAGAATGCGACCACCTTTCACCACCTTGGTCACGCGGTTGATTGAGATCATCTTCTCACGCATGCCGTCGTCCGGCTTTTCGGCCTGCTGAGGTTTCCTGCTTTGCGGTTTAGCCATTGATTACTCCAATTCTTTGCCGAGCGATCAGAACTTGAGACCGGCTTCACGCGCCGCATCTGCCAGCGCCTTGATCCGCCCGTGGTACCGGAAACCGGAACGATCAAACGCCACTTGGTCAATTCCGACTTGTTTCGCGCGTTCAGCGATCAATTGACCGATCGTTTTTGCCGCACTGATGTCTCCGCCGTTGGGCAGATTCTTGCGCACTTCTGGCTCCAGCGACGATGCCGCTGCCAGAACCCTCGTCCCACAAACCGAAATCACCTGTGCGTAGATGTGGCAGTTGCTGCGGTGAACCGACAAACGTACTGCTTTGAGTTCGGCAATCTTGGCACGGGTCTGGCGAGATCTGCGCAAACGCGCCTGTTTTTTGTCAATCATCTGAGCACCCTTACTTTTTCTTCTTCGTTTCCTTGATCACGACCACTTCGTCCGCATAACGCACGCCCTTGCCCTTGTAGGGCTCCGGTTTACGATAGGCGCGAACCTCTGCCGCGACCTGGCCAACGAGTTGCCGGTCAACTCCCTTGATTACAATCTCGGTCTGCGTCGGCACTGTGGCACTGATGCCGTCTGGCAACTGGTAAACCACGGGATGCGAGAACCCGAGACTCAGGTTGAGCGTATCACCTTGCACCTGAGCGCGGTAGCCAACGCCAACCAGATTGAGCTTACGCTCGAAGCCCTTGCTGACTCCGGTGACCATATTGGCAACCACGGCACGCATGGTCCCGGAAAGCGCATCGGACTGAGCCACCCCCTCGACAGGTTTGCACAGCAGACTACCACCTTCCTGTTCGACGATCACCGCAGGGTGGGAGGCAAAATCGAGAGCCCCTAGCGGTCCCTTGACCGAGATGAGTTCTGCTGAAAGACCGACGGTGACACCCGGCGGGAGAACGATTGGTTTTTTTGCAACGCGGGACATGGCTAACCCTTACGCGACGAAGCACAGCACTTCGCCACCGACATGGCTAGCGCGCGCCTTACGATCAGTCATGACACCTTTGGGGGTCGATACAATTGCCACCCCCAGCCCATTCATGACCTGCGGAATATCACTGACACCTCGATAAATGCGGAGACCTGGCCTCGAAACCCGATCAATGCGTTCAATCACCGGCCGGCCAGCGTAATATTTCAGACCAATCTCGAGAACCGGCTTACCATCGTTCGGACTCACAGCAAAGTCCTCAACATAGCCTTCGTCCTTCAAGACCTGGGCAATGGCGATTTTTACCTTGGAAGACGGCATGGCGACGGAGCCCTTGCTTGCCATCTGGGCATTTCGGATGCGTGTCAGCATGTCGCTGATCGGATCACTCATACTCATTATGTTATCTCCTGCCTACCAGCTAGCCTTGATCATTCCCGGCACCTCGCCTTGCATCACGAAATCGCGCAGTTTGCCACGCCCCAAACCAAACTTCCGGAATACGCCACGCGGACGGCCGGTGAGCAGGCAGCGGTTACGGAGCCTGACTGGACTGGCATTGCGCGGCAACGCCTGCACCTTCAAGCGCGCCTCGAAGCGCTCTTCCACAGAACGACTCTGGTCGGATACAACAGCCATTAGCTCGGCACGCTTCTTGGCATACTTCTCAACCATCTTGCGCCGCTTCTCACCACGGTTGATCACAGCAAGTTTCGCCATTTCGTCTCAGTTCCTGAAAGGAAATTTAAACGCGCCAAGCAAGGCACGCGCCTCTTCATCGGTCTTGGCCGTAGTCGTGACACTGATGTTCATACCTCGCAGCGCATCAATCCTGTCGTACTCGATTTCAGGAAAGATGATTTGCTCCTTGAGACCCATGTTGTAGTTGCCACGGCCATCGAAACCTTTTCCGGAAATGCCGCGAAAATCGCGAACCCGCGGCAACGCAACAGTCACCAAGCGATCGATAAACTCGAACATGCGCGGACCACGAAGCGTGACCATGCAGCCGATCGGATAACCCGTACGGATCTTGAAACCGGCGATCGACTTGCGAGCCTTGGTAGTCACCGGCTTTTGCCCGGCAATCTTGACCAGGTCGCTCATTGCATTCTCAAGAACTTTCTTGTCAGCAACCGCTTCACCCACCCCCATGTTCAGGGTAACCTTGGTGATTCTCGGCACTTCCATTCTCGACTTGTACCCAAACCTGCGGGTCAACTCGTCCACCACCGTGGTGTTGTAATAATCCAGCAAACGCGCCATGACTACTCCTTAGGCCCCCAACACTTCACCAGTCGACTTGAAAAAACGCACCTTGGTATTGTCTTCAAGCGTTTTGAACCCGATACGATCCGCTTTTCTGCTCGCCGGGTTGTAGATCGCAACATTCGAGATGTGCAGCGGCATTTCCATTTCGACAATACCGCCGGCGACACCCTTGACCGGATTCGGCTTGACATGCTTCTTGGCGCGGTTGACACCTTCAACAAGAACATGCTCGGCATCGGTACGGCGAAGCACGGTTCCGCGCCTGCCCTTGTCTTTACCTGCGATGACGAGGACGTCGTCGCCCTTACGAATCTTTTCCATCGCCTTCTTCCTACAGCACTTCCGGCGCCAGGGACACAATCTTCATGAAACGGTCACCACGCAACTCGCGTGTCACCGGCCCAAAGATGCGCGTGCCAATCGGCTCCATCTTGTTATTTAGGAGTACAGCCGCATTGTGGTCAAACCTGACGAGCGACCCATCAGGGCGGCGAACGCCCTTGGCGGTACGCACCACTACGGCGCTATAGACATCACCCTTCTTGACGCGCCCACGCGGCGCCGCATCCTTGATAGTGACCTTGATAATGTCACCGACACCAGCATAGCGGCGCTTCGATCCGCCCAACACCTTGATACACATTACTGAACGTGCGCCGGTGTTGTCGGCAACGTCGAGAGTACTCTGCACTTGAATCATCTGTCACTCCAACTTGGCCCGCTGTGGCGGTCAGTCTTGGAACCCGCGAGGGGAGGAACGCTCAACACGCTGCGCTGTTGAGCGCGGGAAAACCGGAGATTATAGCGGATTCGCCAGAAAAAGCAAACCTTAAATCGCAACAGCACGTTCCAGCAATCTCGTGACCATCCATGTCTTGGTCTTGGAAAGCGGACGAGACTCCTGAATTTCAACGACATCGCCGACCTTTGCCTGGTTGTTGTCGTTGTGTGCATGGTACTTGCTCGAACGAATGATGATCTTGTTATACATGGCGTGCTTGACGCGACGCTCGACGATCACCGTGACGGTCTTTTCCATTCGGTCACTGACGACGCGCCCGACCAAGGTGCGCGTGTTGCTGGTGGTCTCGCTCATTGTTGAACTGCCTTTTCACGAAGAAGCGTGCGCACGCGCGCGATCTGACGACGCACTTTGCCAATCTGACTGTTATTCGACAACTGCTGCGTAGCAAGCTGCATGCGCAGGCCAAATTGGGCTTTCAGCAAGTCGAGCAACTCTTTGTTCAATTCGTCGACCGTTTTTGCTCTGAGTTCACTGGCTTTCATGATCAACCCACCATACGCGTAACGAAAACCGTTGGAATCGGGAGCTTCGCAGCAGCAAGCGCAAAAGCTTCACGCGCCAGACTTTCGGCAACCCCATCCATCTCGTAGAGAACCTTACCCGGTTTGATCTCAGCCACGTAGTACTCCGGACTCCCCTTGCCACTCCCCATCCGGACTTCGGCAGGTTTCTTTGATATCGGCTTGTCCGGGAAAATGCGGATCCATATCCGGCCACCGCGCTTGATGTGACGAGTCATGGCCCGCCGCGCTGCTTCAATCTGGCGAGCGGTCAACCGCCCACGACCAATCGCTTTTAGCCCGTACTCACCAAAACTGACTTTGGCACCCCGCAGCGCCAAGCCGGTATTGCGGCCTTTCTGCTCTTTGCGGTATTTTCTTCTAGTTGGCTGCAGCATCTGTGGTTCCTGCCTTTCTTACTCGTTTCACGGGTGCCTTCGCTTCCGCAGCAGCACCCTCGGCCTTCACAAGGTCTTCCTGAGCGTCGAGCCTGGTCCTTACCGTACGCGGCCGGTCAGCCGCCTCACCAGGGCGAGGAGAACGGCGAGGCCGCCGCTGATCATCAAGTGCCGGTTCGGCAGAAACAGTAGCCGGTTCCTGGCGATTGAGAATTTCACCCTTGAAAACCCAGACCTTGACACCGATCAGGCCATAGGTGGTCAGCGCTTCCGAGGTTGCGTAGTCAATATCGGCGCGCAAGGTGTGCAGCGGCACGCGGCCTTCTCGATACCATTCCCGCCGGGCAATCTCGACCCCGTTGAGACGACCGGAACTCATGATCTTGATACCTTGCGCACCCAACCGCATTGCATTCTGCATGGCCCGTTTCATGGCTCGACGGAACATGATGCGTTTCTCAAGCTGCTGTGTAATCGAGTCGGCAATTAGCTGAGCATCCAGCTCAGGCTTGCGGATTTCTTCGATGCTCACATGCACCGGGACGCCCATGATCTTCTGCAGGGCCACCCGCAAGTGGTCGATCTCTTCCCCCTTCTTGCCGATCACCACACCCGGACGAGCCGAGAATACAGTCACACGTGCATTCTTGGCTGGACGCTCGATAAGGATGCGCCCGACCGAAGCATGTTTCAGCTTTTTCCGCAAGTATTCGCGAACGCGAACATCTTCGTTGAGCATGCCGGCAAAGTTCTTGCTGTTGGCGTACCAGCGCGACGACCAATCACGCGTAACGGCCAGACGAAAACCAGCAGGATGAATCTTTTGTCCCATTCTTGTTCCTCAGTTGCCGACGGTCAGAAAAACATGACAGGTCGGCTTGACGATCCGGTTGCCGCGCCCCTTGGCTCGCGCTGCAAAGCGCTTGAGCACCATGCCCTTTTCGACACAGATAGTCGTTACCTTCAGCTCGTCAATATCCGCACCGACATTATGCTCGGCGTTGGCGATAGCCGATTCGAGCACCTTCTTGATGATTGCGGCGCCTTTCTTGGGACTGAAGGTCAGAATGTTGAGCGCCTTATCGATTGGTAAACCGCGAATCTGATCGGCCACCAGCCGACCTTTCTGACTCGACAGCCGAACCCCACGCAAAACAGCACGAGTTTCCATATTCATTCCTTTACTTCTTGGCCTTCTTGCCAGCGGTGTGGCCCTTGAAGGTACGGGTCAGTGAAAACTCGCCCAGTTTGTGCCCAACCATATTCTCGGTGACGTACACCGGTACGTGCTGCTTGCCGTTATGAACGGCAATGGTGAGACCCACGAAATCCGGCAGCACGGTCGACCTGCGCGACCACGTCTTGATCGGGCGCTTGTCGCCCGTCGCGCGCACCACGCTCACTTTTTTAATCAGATGGGCATCAGCAAACGGGCCCTTTTTAATGGAACGTCCCATGGTTATCTATCCCCTAGCGTTTTTGACGGCGCTGCACGATCATCGACGTTGTGCGCTTGTTGCGACGAGTACGATAACCTTTGGTCTTGGTACCCCAAGGACTGACCGGATGCATCCCTGCTGCTGTCTTGCCTTCACCGCCACCGTGCGGGTGGTCGATCGGATTCATCGCGACGCCCCGAACAGTCGGTCGAATACCACGCCAACGATTGCCGCCGGCTTTGCCTATGGAACGCAGGCTATGTTCTTCGTTACCCACCTCGCCGACGGTCGCACGGCACTCGACATGCACTCGACGAATCTCGCCGGAACGTAGGCGAAGCTGCGCATGCACACCTTCACGGGCCAGCAACTGTACCGAGGTCCCGGCGGATCGTGCCAACTGCGCACCCTTTCCCGGCACCATCTCGAC
Organism: Accumulibacter sp.; assembly: GCF_036625275.1. GTDB lineage: Bacteria > Pseudomonadota > Gammaproteobacteria > Burkholderiales > Rhodocyclaceae > Accumulibacter. The sequence goes on along the minus strand of NZ_JAZKUD010000014.1, from coordinate 36,995 downwards.
GCAATGGATTGTCGTACCGACCGGAATATTACGGATCGGCAAAGAATTGCCCGTCTTGATCGGTGCTTCAGAACCACTCGAGACCTGTTGACCAACGGTCAGGCCTTTCGGGGCAATGATGTAGCGGCGTTCACCATCAGCGTAACAAAGCAGGGCAATGTTTGCAGTCCGGTTCGGATCGTACTCGAGACGTTCGACCTTTGCCGGAACTCCATCCTTGTTGCGCTTGAAATCAATCAGCCGATAGTGCTGCTTATGCCCACCACCCTGGTGCCGGGTCGTGACATGACCGTTGTTATTGCGACCAGCGTTCTTGGATTGTGGTTCAAGCAATGCAGCAACAGGCTCGCCCTTGTGCAGGTCGGTGCTCACGACCCGGATGACGGCACGGCGACCCGGCGAGGTCGGTTTGACTTTGACGAGTGCCATCAGACGCCTCCTCCATCGACAAAATTAATCTCCTGGCCCGGCTGCAGGCAGACGTAGGCCTTTTTCCAGTTGTTTCGGCGACCCATCCTACGGCCGAATTTCTTGTGCTTGCCCTTCACGTTCGCAATCTGTACCGACTTCACCGAGACCTTGAACAGCAACTCAACAGCCCCCTTGATCTCAGGCTTGGTTGCATCGGATGCCACACGAAAGATCACCTGCTCGTGTTTGTCGGCAACAAAAGTGGCCTTTTCGGAGATCTGAGGAGCGAGCAACACTTGCATCAGACGTTCTTGATTCATCCCAGGATCTCCTCAAACTTGGCGAGCGCCCCTTTGGTCATCAGCACCTTCCGGAACCGGACCAGTGACACCGGGTCTGCTTGCTGAACCTCGACAACCAGAATGTTCGGCAGATTGCGTGCTGCCAAGAATACGTTTTCGTCGAGATCATCCGTGATCAGGAGCACCGAATCGTAGCCCATCCCTTTGATCTTGGACGCAAAAATCTTCGTTTTCGGAGCTTCGATGGTAAAACTGTCGACCACCGCCAGACGATCCTCGCGAGCAAGCTGCGAGAGGATCGAGGCCATCCCGGCGCGATACATCTTGCGATTCAGTTTATGGGCGAAGTTCTCATCCGGGGAACTTGGGAAGACCTGGCCACCGCCTCGCCAGATTGGTGAAGAAGACATGCCAGCGCGGGCGCGACCAGTACCCTTCTGGCGCCACGGCTTCTTGGTGGTATGCCGGACATCATGCCGGCTTTTCTGGGCGCGGTTGCCGCTACGACCATTGGCCTGGTAGGCAACCAACACCTGATGCACCAGCGCTTCATTGTATTCGCGGCCAAACAGAGTGTCGGAAGCTTCCAGGCGACTCGCTTCCAGGCCTTGTTCATTGATCAGTTTGAGTTCCATTTATGCCCCCGCCTTGACTGCAGGACGCACGATTACGTCCGACCCTTTGGAACCGGGGACCGCACCCTTGAGCAACAGCAACTGGCGTTCAGCATCAACGCGAACGACTTCAAGGTTTTGCTGAGTACGTTTGACAGCACCCAGATGACCCGCCATTTTCTTGCCCGGAAAAACACGACCCGGATCCTGTGCCATTCCGGTTGAACCGAGGGCCTGATGCGAGACCGAATTGCCGTGAGCAGCACCCTGAGACCTGAATTGATGCCGTTTGATTCCACCCGAAAAGCCCTTGCCGATGGTCTGACCAGTGACATCAACCTTCTGCCCGACCGCGAAGATGCTTACACTGATCTGATCGCCAGGCTGCAGTGCAGCGAGGTCGGCGACGGAAACGGGAAACTCCTTCAAGACGTGACCGGCTTCGACACCCGCCTTGGCAAGATGCCCCGCGAGGGGCTTATTCACGCGCGAGGCGCGGCGCTTGCCGAAAGCCACCTGCACGACTGAATAGCCGTCTTTCTCCGGCGTTTTGATCTGGGCAACGCGATTGTTCGACACATCGAGCACGGTTACCGGAACACTCACACCATCCTCGGTAAAGATGCGCGTCATGCCGACCTTGCGCCCAACAAGGCCTAGACTCATGTTTATTCTCCTCTGACCGGCTACGATTGGCCGGCGAGCGCTGCTTAAAAAACAGGCAGTATCACTACGCGACTGCCCGACGAAAGGCGGCGATTATAGCCGCTCGCAGGTGCTTACTGCAACTTAATTTCGACGTCAACACCGGCGGGAAGATCGAGTTTCATCAAGGCATCGACGGTCTTGTCGGTGGGATCGATGATATCCATCAAGCGCAGGTGAGTACGGATTTCAAACTGGTCGCGCGAGGTCTTGTCTACATGCGGCGAACGCAGAATATCAAAACGCTCGGTGCGGGTCGGTAACGGCACCGGACCGCGGACAACGGCGCCGGTGCGCTTGGCGGTTTCAACAATTTCCTGTGCGGACTGATCGATCAGGCGATAGTCAAAGGCTTTCAGGCGAATACGAATTTTCTGGCTGTGCATTTTTTTTCCAAAGAGCGATCGGTGGGGCCGTAGCAGCCCCACCAGAAGTGTGTGCCCGACTACTCGATGATTTTCGCCACCACACCGGCGCCGACGGTACGACCCCCTTCGCGGATCGCGAAGCGCAGGCCCTCTTCCATGGCGATCGGAGAAATCAGCTTGACCGTCATCTGCACGTTGTCACCCGGCATCACCATCTCGACCCCTTCCGGCATGGCGATGGCCCCCGTCACGTCGGTCGTGCGGAAATAGAACTGCGGGCGATAGTTGTTGAAGAACGGCGTATGGCGCCCTCCTTCTTCCTTCGACAGGCAGTACACCTCGCCGGTGAAATGCGTGTGCGGCTTGATCGAACCGGGCTTCGCCAACACCTGCCCGCGCTCGACGTCGTCGCGCTTGGTGCCACGCAGCAGGATGCCCACGTTGTCGCCGGCCTGACCCTGATCGAGCAATTTGCGGAACATTTCAACGCCGGTGCAGATCGTCTTGACGGTCGGCCGAATGCCGACAATCTCGACTTCTTCACCCACCTTGATGACTCCCCGCTCAACACGACCCGTGACGACCGTGCCCCGTCCGGAAATCGAGAATACGTCTTCGATCGGCAGCAGAAATGGCTTGTCGATCGCCCGCTGCGGCGCCGGAATGTAGGCATCCAGGGCATCCGCCAGCGCCATCACCGACTGCTCGCCCAGCGGACCCGTATCACCTTCCAGCGCCTTCAGCGCCGAACCCTGGACGATCGGCGTGTCGTCACCCGGAAAATCGTACTTGGACAGCAGCTCGCGCACTTCCATGTCGACCAGTTCCAGCAACTCGGCGTCGTCAACCATGTCGCATTTGTTCAGGTAAACAACCACGTACGGCACACCCACCTGTCGCGCCAGCAGAATGTGCTCGCGCGTCTGCGGCATCGGCCCATCCGCCGCCGAAACCACCAGAATCGCGCCGTCCATCTGCGCCGCACCGGTAATCATGTTCTTGATGTAGTCGGCGTGCCCCGGGCAATCCACATGCGCATAATGGCGCTTGGCTGTCTCGTACTCGACGTGCGCGGTGTTGATCGTGATCCCACGCGCCTTTTCCTCCGGCGCCGCGTCAATCTGGTCGTAAGCCTTCGCCACTCCGCCAAATTTCTTCGCCAGAATCGTCGTGATCGCCGCCGTCAGCGTCGTCTTCCCGTGATCGACGTGCCCAATCGTGCCGACATTGACGTGCGGCTTCGTACGCTCAAATTTTCCCTTGGCCATACCTTTACCTTATATCCTCGATCAGTCATTTCTTGTTGATGACCGCTTCGGCGACATTCTTTGGCGCCTCGGCATAGTGCTTGAATTCCATTGAATAGGTCGCGCGGCCCTGACTCAGTGAGCGAAGAGTAGTCGAGTAACCAAACATCTCGGCCAGCGGCACCTCTGCCTTGATCGCCTTGATGTTGCCCGGCAGATCCTCCATCCCCTGAATCATGCCACGCCGACTCGAGAGGTCGCCCATCACGTTGCCCATGTAGTCCTCCGGAGTCTCGACATCGACCGCCATCATCGGCTCCAGCAAAGTCGGCGACGCCCGCCGCATGCCTTCCTTGAAGGCAATGGCTGCAGCCTGACGGAAGGCATTCTCGTTGGAGTCGACGTCGTGGTAGGAGCCTTCGAACAGGGTGAACCTGATGTCAACCACCGGGAATCCGGCGAGCACGCCACTGGTGACAGCATCCTGCAGCCCCTTGTCGACCGCAGGAATGTACTCGCGAGGCACCGTACCGCCCTTGATGGCGTCGATGAATTCGTAGCCCTTGCCTGGCTCGTTGGGCTCGATTTTCAACCAGACATGGCCATACTGACCGCGCCCACCCGATTGTTTGACGAACTTTCCTTCCTGTTCGACCGATTTCTTGATGCACTCGCGATACGCGACTTGCGGCGCTCCAACATTGGCGTCCACACCGAACTCGCGCTTTAGGCGGTCAACGATAATCTCAAGATGCAGCTCACCCATTCCCGAGATGATCGTCTGCCCCGACTCCTCATCGGTGCGCACGCGGAAAGAAGGATCCTCCTGCGCCAGGCGGCCGAGAGCGATGCCCATCTTTTCCTGATCCTGCTTGGTCTTCGGCTCAACAGCCACGTGAATCACAGGCTCCGGGAAAACCATGCGCTCGAGGGTGATGACCGCCGAGGGATCGCAGAGCGTTTCGCCAGTAGTGACATCCTTGAGGCCTACGCAAGCAGCGATGTCGCCGGCAAGAACTTCCTTGAGCTCTTCGCGATTGTTGGCGTGCATCTGTAAAACCCGCCCGATGCGTTCGCGACGACCCTTGATCGGGTTGTAGATAGTGTCACCGGACTTCAGGATACCTGAATAGACCCGGATAAAGGTCAACTGGCCGACGTAGGGGTCGGTCATCAGTTTGAAGGCGAGCGCGGAAAACTTGGCAGTATCGGAAGCCTCACGCACATCCGGCTCACCATTGTCATCTTCCCCGGTCACCGGCGGAATATCGACCGGCGACGGCAAGAGATCAATCACCGCATCAAGCATGCGCTGCACACCCTTGTTCTTGAAAGCCGTGCCACAAAGTGCCGGTTGAATCTCGCAGGCAATCGTACGCTCACGCAGACCCCTGATGACCTCGGCCTCGGTCAGATCCCCCGCGTCAAGATACTTGTCCATCAATTCCTCGGAGGACTCGGCAGCAGCTTCAACCATCTTGCTACGCCACTCATCGGCCTCGGCTTGCAATGCGGCAGGGATCTCGCGATAGTCGAACTTCATCCCCAGAGAGGCTTCATCCCAATAGATCGCCTTCATCTTGATCAGGTCGACGACGCCTTCAAAGTAGTCCTCCTTGCCAATCGGGATGACGATCGGGATCGGATTAGCCTTGAGACGGGTCCGCATTTGATCGACGACCTTGAGAAAATCCGCACCCTGGCGATCCATCTTGTTGATGAAGGCCAGGCGAGGCACTTTGTATTTTGTTGCCTGCCGCCAAACGGTCTCTGACTGCGGTTGCACACCACCGACTGCGCAATAAATCATGCACGCACCATCGAGAACCCGCATTGAGCGCTCAACCTCAATCGTGAAGTCAACGTGACCGGGTGTATCGATGATATTGATCCGATGCTCCGGGCGATCAAACTGCATCCCTTTCCAGAAGCAGGTCGTGGCCGCCGAAGTAATGGTGATGCCACGCTCCTGCTCTTGCGCCATCCAGTCCATGGTCGCGGCGCCGTCATGCACTTCACCGATTTTGTGGTTGATACCCGTATAGAACAGGATACGCTCGGTCGCCGTCGTCTTACCGGCATCGATGTGAGCGCTGATGCCGATGTTCCGGTAACGCTCAATGGGAGTTTTGCGTGCCACAGTATAAACCTTCACTAATAAAGAACGATCTCCAGCACCGTTGGCGCCGGTGGTGCATCTTAGAACCGGAAGTGAGCGAATGCCTTGTTGGCTTCGGCCATACGGTGCACTTCGTCACGCCTTTTGACCGCACCGCCGCGACTCTCCGACGCTTCCAGCATTTCTGCTGCCAGGCGTTGACCCATCGACTTTTCAGAACGTTTGCGCGCCGACTCGCGCAGCCAGCGCATGGCTAGCGCCATACGGCGACTCGGTCGGACCTCAACCGGGACCTGGTAATTGGCGCCACCGACACGACGGCTTTTCACTTCGACCAGGGGCTTGATATTTCCCAAAGCCAAGCCGAACACCTCCAGCGGATCTTTGCCGGTCTTGCTGACAATCTGGTCAAAAGCACCATAGACAATTCGTTCGGCAACGGATTTCTTGCCACTCTTCATGATCGTATTCACGAACTTCGACACTTCGACATTGCCGAACTTTGGGTCCGGCAGAATATCGCGCTTCGGCACTTCACGACGACGGGGCATAGCAACCTCTCATAGTCACAATTCAGTCGAAGAGTCAGGGCAAAAGACCCGACCTTCCCGGCCACCCATCAGGAGCAGCCCTTACTCGGACGGAACTCAAGCAGCTTTCGGGCGCTTGGTACCGTACTTGGAACGGCCCTGCTTGCGCTTCTTGACGCCCTGTGTGTCAAGCGAGCCGCGAATGGTGTGGTAACGGACGCCCGGCAAGTCCTTGACGCGACCACCCCGGATCAGAACCACGGAGTGTTCCTGCAGATTGTGGCCTTCACCGCCAATGTACGAAATGACCTCGAAGCCATTCGTCAGTCGCACCTTGCAGACTTTCCGCAGCGCCGAGTTCGGCTTCTTCGGCGTGGTGGTATAGACACGGGTGCACACGCCCCGTTTCTGAGGGCAATTACTCAGCGCCGGGACTTTGCTTTTGCTGCGTATCGCCTCGCGAGGCTTGCGCACCAGTTGGTTAATGGTCGGCATGTTTCTACCCCTATGTTCAGTTCAGCAAGCGCCGTGCAAGCACAGGGCTTCTGCCAAAAAACCAAGGCGGACCAAAGGCCGCCCTGGCAATAATGATGATTAACCGAAGCGCTGCAGGCATCGGCGACAAAGACCGGCGATTTTAGGGTCTATTACATTTCAAGTCAAGCTACCGAAGCATTTTGGGCATTCTCGGAACTCTCTTCGCTACGCGATGCCTCATCGTCGGTCTGTAGCTCCCCCCCGCCAGCGATATCCTCGCCAGCAGCGTTCTTCCTGCGCGTACTGTGATAGGCAAGGCCCGTACCCGCCGGAATTAGACGGCCAACAATGACATTCTCCTTGAGTCCGCGCAACTCATCCCGCTTGCCCATGATCGCCGCTTCGGTCAACACCCGCGTCGTTTCCTGGAAGGACGCCGCCGAAATGAACGAATCGGTGGACAAGGAGGCCTTGGTGATGCCCAGGAGCACATGCTCATAGGTCGCCGGCAGCCTGCCCTCGGCGATCATCCGGTCATTCTCGTCGAGCAGATGCGCACGCTCCACCTGCTCTCCCTTGATGAACTTGGTATCACCCGGGTCCAGCACATTGACCCGGCGCAACATCTGGCGAACAATCACTTCGATATGTTTGTCGTTGATCTTGACGCCCTGCAGGCGATAAACGTCCTGCACCTCATCGGTGATATAGATGGCCAGCGCCTCGACCCCCAGCAGCCGCAGAATGTCATGCGGATCCGGCGCCCCATCGACAATTGATTCACCCTTGTTCACCACTTGCCCGTCATGTACCAGGACATGCTTGTCCTTGAGAATCAGATATTCGTGGGTGGCCCCGTCAAGGTCGGTAATCACCAGCCGCTGCTTGCCCTTGGTATCCTTGCCGAAGGACATCGTGCCAGTATATTCTGCAAGCATTCCGGCATCCTTGGGCGTGCGTGCTTCGAAAAGTTCGGCAACCCGTGGCAGACCGCCGGTAATGTCACGCGTCTTGGCCGATTCCTGCGGCAAGCGAGCGAGTACGTCACCTACTGAAATCGGTTGCCCATCGAGAACATTGATGATCGCCCCGACCTGGAAAGTGATGGTGACCGGGTGATCGCTGCCGTGCATCTTGACTTCCTGGCCATCGGGCTCGAACAACCTGACCTGCGGGCGCAGGCCTTTGCTGGGCGCCTTGCCGCCGCGCTTCGGATCGATCACCACCAGTGTTGAAAGCCCAGTGACCTCATCGATCTGTTTGGCGACAGTGACCCCTTCCTCGACATTCTCGAACTTTACGAGACCCGAGTACTCAGCAATGATCGGGCGCGTGTGCGGATCCCAGCTGGCCAGCCGGGCACCTGCCCTGACGGCTTGACCGTCAGCGACCTGCAGTGTCGCGCCGTAGGGCACCTTGTGCTTTTCACGTTCCCGCCCGTTATCGTCGGTGATCAGTATCTCACCGGAACGGGTAATGACAATCTTCTCGCCCTTGGCGCTGGTGACATAGCGCATGCTCACGGTGAAGCGCACCACGCCAGTGCTTCGCGTCTCGACCTGGCTCGCCACGGCAGCACGTGACGCAGCCCCCCCGACGTGAAAGGTCCGCATGGTCAACTGCGTCCCCGGCTCGCCGATCGATTGTGCGGCGATAACGCCGACCGCCTCACCAACATTGACCGGCGTACCACGACCGAGATCACGGCCATAACACTTGGCACACAGTCCGTAACGGGTTTCGCAGGTCAGTGGCGTACGTGCCTTGACTTCATCGATACCTAACTGATCGATCAGGTCACAATGATCCTCACCGATCAGCGTCCCTGGCTCGATGACCGTCTCCTGCGTGTCCGGATGCACGACTTCGGAGGCCGTGACCCGACCGAGGATACGCTCGCGCAAGGCCTCGATGACCTCTCCACCTTCGATCAACGCCTTCATCGTCACCCCGTTACTGGTTCCACAGTCGTCCTCGATGACTACCAGATCCTGGGTCACGTCGACCAGTCGCCGCGTCAGGTAACCCGAGTTGGCGGTTTTCAAGGCTGTATCTGCAAGGCCCTTGCGCGCACCGTGAGTCGAGATGAAGTACTGAAGGACGTTCAGTCCCTCTCGGAAATTGGTTGTGATTGGCGTTTCAATGATCGATCCGTCCGGTTTGGCCATCAGGCCGCGCATGCCCGCCAACTGGCGAATCTGCGCTGCCGAACCGCGAGCGCCAGAATCGGCCATCATGAAAATGGAGTTGAACGATTCCTGTTTTTCCATCTCCCCGCGGCGATTCTTCACCTCAACGTGACCAAGCTGATCCATCATCACCTTGGCAACCTGGTCACCGGTACGGCCCCAGATATCGACCACCTTGTTATAGCGCTCACCATTGGTGACCAGACCGTTGGTGTACTGGTTCTCGATTTCCTTCACTTCCGCCTCAGCAGCAGCGATGATCTCGCGCTTCTGTGCCGGCACCAGCATGTCGTCGGAACAGATCGAAATACCGGCGCGGGTCGCCAAACGATAGCCGTTCTGCATCAGCTTGTCGGCAAAGACCACGGTTTCCTTGAGGCCGCAGCGGCGGAAGGCGGCATTGATCAGCTTCGAGATTTCCTTTTTCTTGAGACTCTTGTCGATCAGGCTGAATGGCAGACCCTTCGGCAGAATCTCGGAAAGCAGCGCACGCCCTGCAGTGGTGTGGTAACGGGTGATCTTCTCCTGCCAGCCGTTCTCACCGTCACTCTCGTATTCGGTAATGCGCACCGCAATACGCGCGTGAATGTCGAGTTCGCCGGCCTGCATGGCGCGTGTCACCTCTGCCAGGTCGGGGAACATCATTCCCTCCCCCTTGGCGTTGATCCGCTCACGTGTGGCGTAGTAGAGACCGAGAACGATATCCTGCGATGGCACGATGATCGGCTCACCATTTGCCGGCGACAGGACATTGTTGCTCGCCAGCATCAGGGTCCGGGCTTCCATCTGGGCTTCCAGCGACAAGGGCACATGCACCGCCATTTGGTCGCCGTCGAAGTCAGCGTTGAAGGCCGCACACACCAGTGGATGCAACTGGATCGCCTTGCCTTCGATCAGTGTCGGCTCGAAAGCCTGAATGCCGAGACGGTGTAGCGTCGGCGCGCGGTTGAGCATGATCGGATGCTCGCGAATCACTTCTTCGAGGATGTCCCAGACCACCGCCTCCTGGGTCTCGACCATCTTCTTCGCCTGCTTGATGGTGGTCGCCAGACCCATCACTTCGAGACGGTTAAAGATGAAAGGCTTGAACAATTCGAGCGCCATCAGTTTCGGCAAACCGCACTGGTGCAGCTTGAGCTGTGGCCCGACGACGATCACCGAACGACCCGAGTAGTCAACGCGCTTGCCGAGCAGGTTCTGACGGAAACGCCCCCCCTTGCCCTTGATCATGTCAGCCAGCGACTTCAGCGGACGCTTGTTGGCACCGGTCATCGCCTTGCCGCGACGCCCGTTGTCAAGCAGCGAGTCGACCGCTTCCTGAAGCATGCGTTTTTCATTGCGCACGATGATTTCAGGCGCCTTCAGTTCGAGCAGGCGCTTCAGACGATTGTTGCGGTTGATGACGCGACGGTAGAGATCGTTGAGATCCGATGTCGCAAAGCGCCCACCGTCAAGCGGCACCAATGGGCGGAGATCCGGCGGCAGTACGGGCAGCACTTCGAGCACCATCCATTCCGGCTTGATGCCCGATTTCTGAAAGCCCTCAAGAATCTTCAGCCGCTTGGAGAACTTCTTGCTCTTGGTTTCCGAGGTGGTGGTTTCCAGTTCGCTACGCAACATTTCGACTTCACGCGCCAGATCGATCGAACGTAACAACTCGCGGATGCCTTCAGCACCCATTTTGGCTTCGAAGTCGTCTCCGTACTCCTCGACCTTGGCCGTGTAATCATCCTCGGTCAGCAACTGGCCGCGCGCCAGAGGCGTCATGCCCGGCTCGAAGACCACGAACGCTTCGAAGTACAGTACCCGTTCGATGTCACGCAGCGTCATGTCAAGCACCATGCCGAGACGGCTCGGCAAGCTCTTCAGGAACCAGATGTGGGCGACCGGGCTGGCCAGCTCGATGTGTGCCATACGCTCGCGTCGCACCTTGGCCAGCGTCACTTCAACGCCGCATTTCTCACAGATGACACCCCGATGCTTGAGCCGCTTGTACTTGCCGCAAAGACACTCGTAGTCCTTGATCGGACCAAAAATCTTGGCGCAGAACAGCCCATCACGCTCGGGCTTGAAGGTACGGTAGTTGATCGTCTCGGGCTTCTTGACTTCACCGTAAGACCATGAACGAATCTTGTCCGGCGAAGCCAGACCGATGGTGATCGCATCGAACTGCTCTTCCTGCGTCACCTGCCTAAACAAATCCAGCAATGCTTTCATCTTTTGCTCCTGTGAGGAGTGCGCTGTCAGGGGTCAAGGACCATGCGACGGGAGAATTGACCTTGCCCCTCGCTCGCCGCATAGCTATCAGAAGCGTTCGAGATCGATATCGATCGCCAGTGAACGGATTTCCTTGACCAGAACGTTGAACGATTCCGGCATGCCGGCATCGATTTTGTGGTCACCCTTGACAATGTTCTCGTATACCTTGGTTCGGCCATTGACGTCGTCGGACTTGACGGTGAGCATTTCCTGCAGCACGTAGGATGCACCGTAGGCCTCAAGCGCCCATACTTCCATCTCTCCGAAGCGCTGCCCACCGAACTGCGCCTTGCCTCCGAGTGGCTGCTGGGTCACCAGAGAGTACGGTCCGGTCGAACGCGCGTGCATCTTGTCATCGACCAGATGATGCAGCTTCAGGACATGCATGTAACCAACGGTGACCTGGCGCTCGAACTGCTCGCCGGTACGCCCGTCGTACAACGTCATCTGGGCCGATTGCGGCATGCCCGCCAGTGCCAGGACGGACTTGATTTCGGACTCCTTGGCACCGTCGAAAACCGGTGTCGCAAAAGGCACTCCAGCTTCAAGGTTACCTGCCATTTCAAGAATCTCGTTATCAGTCAGTTGATCGAGGTCCTCAGATTTGCCGGTGCTGTTGTAGATTCGGTCGAGGAAGGCACGCATCTCTCTGGCAGTCGACTGCCGGCGCAGCATGTCACCAATTTTATGGCCCAGACCCTTGGCGGCAAGCCCGAGGTGGACCTCGAGAATCTGGCCAACGTTCATCCGTGAAGGCACGCCGAGCGGGTTGAGCACGATGTCGACGGGATGACCATCAGCCATGTAAGGCATATCCTCAACCGGTACGATGCGCGAAACCACCCCCTTGTTGCCATGCCGTCCGGCCATCTTGTCGCCAGCCTGTAGTCGGCGCTTGACGGCAACGTACACCTTGACCATCTTCTGCACGCCCGGTGGCAATTCGTCACCCTGGGTGAGTTTCTTGCGCTTTTCCTCAAAGGCGATGTCGAATTCCTTGCGAGTCTGTTCGAGACCCTCGCGTAGCGATTCGAGTTGCTGCGCGACGTCCTCATCGGCCATCCGGATATCGAACCAGTGATGCGGGTCGATGCCGTCGAGGTATTCCTGGGTGACCAGCGTGCCCTTGGCCAGCCTTTTCGGTCCGCCATTCGCCGGTTTGCCGACGATCATTCGCGCGGCACGTGCGAAGGCGTCGCGTTCGACGATGCGCAGTTGATCGGCAAGGTCCAGTTTGTAGCTTCGCAATTGATCGTCGATGATCGACTGTGCCCGCTTGTCGCGCTCGATCCCCTCACGGGTAAACACCTGCACGTCGATGACCGTCCCGGAAATACCCGATTGAACGCGTAGCGAGGTGTCTTTCACGTCAGACGCCTTCTCGCCAAAAATTGCGCGCAGCAGCTTCTCTTCTGGAGTGAGCTGTGTTTCACCCTTCGGCGTCACCTTGCCAACCAGCACATCGCCTGCTTCAACCTCGGCACCAATATGGACGATTCCCGATTCGTCGAGGCGGGAGAGCTGTGATTCACCCAGAGAGGCAATGTCACGGGTAATTTCCTCGGGGCCGAGCTTGGTGTCACGCGCGACGACGGTCAGTTCCTCAATGTGAATCGAGGTAAAGCGGTCTTCGGCAACCACGCGCTCCGAGATCAGAATGGAGTCCTCGAAGTTGTAACCATTCCAGGGCATGAAGGCGACCAGCATGTTCTGGCCAAGCGCCAGTTCTCCCTTGTCGGTCGATGCCCCGTCGGCCACCACGTCGCCCCTGGCAATGTGATCACCGACGCGAACCAGCGGCCGCTGATTGATATTGGTGTTCTGGTTGGAGCGCGTGTACTTCACCAGGTTGTAGATGTCCACACCGACTTCGCCTGGCCCGGTTTCGTCGTCATTGACCCGCACCACGACGCGCGAGGCATCGACGTAATCGACCAGGCCCCCGCGCAGCGCCTGTACCGCAGTACCCGAATCCACCGCCACCGTTCGCTCGATCCCCGTTCCCACCAAGGGCTTTTCCGGACGCAGGCAAGGAACCGCCTGACGCTGCATGTTGGCGCCCATCAGCGCACGATTGGCATCATCGTGCTCAAGGAAGGGAATCAGCGACGCCGCAACCGAGACGATCTGGCTCGGTGCCACGTCCATATACTGAACGCGCGCCGGCTCGGCGAGAATGGTTTCACCCTTCTCACGACAAGTCACCAACTGATCGGTCAACACGCCGCCATCACCCAGATCGGAATTGGCCTGAGCGATGATATAGGCGCCCTCTTCGATGGCTGAAAGATACTCGATCTGATCGGTGACCCGACCGTCGACCACCTTGCGGTAGGGGGTTTCCAGGAAACCATACTCATTGGTACGGGCATACAGCGCCAGCGAATTGATCAGTCCGATATTCGGGCCTTCCGGTGTTTCGATCGGGCAGACGCGGCCGTAATGGGTCGGATGAACGTCCCGCACTTCAAAACCGGCTCGCTCGCGCGTCAAACCACCTGGGCCGAGTGCCGAGACGCGACGCTTGTGGGTAATCTCGGAAAGCGGGTTGGTCTGGTCCATGAACTGCGATAACTGGCTGGAACCGAAGAACTCGCGGACTGCAGCGCTGATCGGCTTGGCGTTGATCAGATCGTGCGGCATCAAATTGTCGGATTCGGCCTGTGACAAACGCTCTTTCACGGCACGTTCGACGCGCACCAGCCCAGCGCGGAACTGATTTTCGGCCAGTTCGCCGACCGAACGAACCCGGCGATTACCCAGATGGTCGATGTCATCGATCTCTCCGCGACCATTGCGCAGCTCGACGAGCAGTTTGATGACTTCAACGATATCACGCGGCGACAGCGTCAGCTGTTCGCGCACCTCACCAGAAACCCCCAGCGCCTTCAACTGCTCAAACAAGGTCACCGCAGCTTCCTGAGTCAGGTTCTCCGCCACCGCACGCGGACCATGGCTCAATTCGGCAATCATCTGTTCGACATTGGCGACCGAATCACCCACCTGGTCGTTGATCAGTTTGATGATCGCATCGCGTTTGGAGGGCACGTGCTTGACCATGACCTTGTATTCGATGACCGCCTTCCGGGCAACCCGGCGATTGAACTTCATCCGGCCAACCCCTGACAGATCGTAGCGGTCGTCCGAGTAGAACAGGCCGTTAAAAAGTATCTCGACGGCTTCTTCGGTGGGTGGTTCGCCGGGCCGCATCATTCGGTAAATGGCAATGCGGGCGGCTTGCCGAGAGATGGTTTCATCGGTGCGCAAAGTCTGCGAAATGAAGCCACCGCGATCGAGGTCGTTGATATACAGGGTATGCAGCGATTCGACCCCAGATTCGGAGAGTTTTGCCAACAGGCTCTCGGTGATTTCGTCATTGGCATTGGCCAGGATCTCGCCACTACTCTGGTCAATGATGTCCTCGGCAATCACTCGGCCAATCAGAAAGTCATCAGGAACAGCGACCTGCTTGATCCCAGCCTGATCGAGTTCACGAATGTGTTTGGCAGTAATCCGTTTGTCCTTGCCGATGATCAACTTTCCAGACGGATCGTTAAAGTCGAAACGCGCGACTTCCCCACGCAGACGCTCCGGAACGAGCGCAAACTCGACGATCCGCCTGCCCAGATAAAAGGTATCAAACTCGAAGAATTCGCGCAGGATGCGCTGTGGTGTCAGACCGATCGCTTTCAACAACGTGGTGACCGGCATCTTCCGGCGACGGTCAACGCGAAAAAACAGGAGATCCTTGGGATCGAACTCGAAATCCAGCCATGATCCGCGGTAGGGAATGACGCGTGCAGAAAAGAGCAGTTTGCCAGAACTGTGCGTCTTCCCACGGTCGTGCTCGAAGAATACCCCCGGTGAGCGGTGAAGCTGCGAGACAATGACCCGTTCGGTACCATTGATGACAAAGGAACCGGTTGTCGTCATGAGCGGGATTTCGCCCATATAGACTTCCTGCTCCTTGACCTCCTTGATGGTGTCCGGCGCCTCGCGGTCGAGAATGACCAGGCGCACCTTCGCCCGCAAGGCCGACGCGAAAGTCAGGCCACGCTGCTGGCATTCCGTAACGTCGAAAGCCGGGTCGGAAAGCGTAAAGCTGACAAACTCCAGCCGTGCATTGCCGCTGTGACTGACGATCGGGAAAATCGAGGAAAAGGCAGCCTGTAAACCCTGGTTTTTGCGCTGTGCCGGCGGCACTCCTGCCTGCAGGAAGGCAGAGAACGACTCCAACTGGGTGGCCAGCAAGAACGGTACGTCAAGCACGGTAGAGCGCTTGGCAAAACTCTTGCGGATACGCTTTTTCTCGGTGTAGGAGTAGGTCATGGTCGCTCCGAACTCAGAAGGCAAATCCTCTAGCGCCCCGGCGAGGGTCGCAACACCCGCCGGTCCGCAACGGACAAACGCAAAATGACCAGCTCAACACAGAGAGGAGAGCGATGCCCTGCCCTGTCTTCGCTACTCGTACTTGCGTTTGCGCGCTGCACAGCCTTGCCCTGATCATGGAGTACAGGTGCCACCCATATCCCAATGGGGCTACGCAAAGCTGTTTCCGGAAAAGCAGAAAAGGGCTGACAACCGCAAGGCTGTCAGCCCAGCGTGCTCGACCGATACTATTTGATCTCGACCTTCGCTCCGGCATCCTCGAGAAGTTTCTTGAGAGCTTCGGCATCAGCTTTCGAAATCGACTCCTTGACGGCCTTCGGCGCGCCGTCAACCAGGTCCTTGGCTTCCTTCAGCCCCAGACCCGTAGCTGCGCGAACGACCTTGATCACTTCAACCTTCTTCTCACCAAAACTCGCGAGGATGACGGTAAACTCGGTCTGCTCTTCAACCACTGGTGCAGCCGCACCCGGCGCAGCGACGGCCATCGACGCCGCTGAAACACCAAATTTTTCTTCGAACGCCTTGACCAGGCTGTTCAGTTCCATGACAGTCATCGCGCCAACGGCTTCGAGAATGTCTTCGTGGGTAATAGACATAATTAAAAACTCCTAAATCTGAGTGGACAAAAACAGTACGATCAGGAAACCGCCTCTTCACGTTGCTTGGCCAAAGCAGAAAGCGCACAGGCAAAACCGGTGACCGGTGCCTGCATGACGCCAAGCAGCTGGGCAAGCAGTTCGTTGCGACTCGGAATCGACGCGAGCGCTTGCACGCCTGCCTTGTCCAGAAGCTCGCCGGCAAAACTGCCGCTTCGTAAAATCAGCTTGTCATTGGTTTTTGCAAAGTCGTTGAGCACCTTCGCTGCTGCGACCGGATCCTCCGAGACGCTATAGATCAGCGGCCCGGTCATCTGCTCGGCGAGGCTGGCAAACAGGGTACCCTGCACCGCGCGCCGTACCAGGGTGTTTTTCAGTACCCGCAGATAGACACCCGAGGCACGCGCCTGCGCTCGCAGACGCGTCAGATGAGCCACCGGCAATCCGCTGTACTCGGCCAGCACAACCGTCTGGGCACTAGCCATCTTGGCCGAGACCTCGGCGACGACGACCTTCTTTTCATCAAGATTGAGACCCACAGGCCCTTCTCCTCCCATCAAGTCAACAAACGGCACATCCTGTCGAATGCACCGCACCCACGGCGACCTTGATCAGGGGTTGCAATGAGGGGCGTGCAGCCCATCTCTGACCATCCTTTTCGGAGTACACCGTCTACGCAGGCCGCGAACACAACACTTAAGCCATCGGCAAACGCCTCCAGCACCTGCGGTCTTTGACGATCGATCGGCACTGCGGATGCACCGCCGATCACCCAACAAAGTTCATGAGCGGACCACGCCAGGTAATCCGCTGAATTTCTAAATCGTAGACGCATCCACGCGGATACCCGGCCCCATCGTGCTCGACACCGCGACCCTCCGGACATACTGCCCTCTTGAGGTGGCCGGCTTGGCCTTGATCAGCGCGTCAAGCAGCGCCTTGAGGTTGATTGCCAGTCTGTCGGCTTCAAAGGACGCTCGCCCGATCGTACTGTGAATGATGCCACCCTTGTCGGTACGGTACTGGACCTGTCCGGCCTTGGCATTCTGTACGGCAGTCACCACGTCCATGGTGACCGTGCCGACCTTCGGATTGGGCATCAGGCCACGCGGACCCAGGATCTGACCCAGTTGGCCAACCACGCGCATGGCGTCCGGTGTGGCAATGACCCGATCAAAGTTGATCACGCCAGCCTTGATCTCGGCGGCCAGATCTTCGAAACCGACGACATCGGCGCCAGCCGCCTTGGCAGCAGCGGCTTTTTCGCCCTGGGCAAAAACGGCAATGCGAATCGTCTTGCCGGTCCCGGCCGGCAAGACGACCGAGCCGCGCACGATCTGATCCGACTTGCGAGGATCGACTCCGAGACAAACCGCGACATCAATCGATTCGTCGAACTTCGCTGCTGCGAATTCCTTGCTCAACTTCAGCGCTTCACTGGCGGGATAGAGCTTGCTCGGGTCAATCTTGCCCTTGAGAGCTTTTTGACGTTTGCTCAGCGTTGCCATTTCAGACACCCTCCACGGTAACGCCCATCGTACGGGCACTGCCAGCGATCGTCCGCACCGCTGCATCCATGTCGGCGGCCGTCAGGTCGGGCATCTTCTGCGTTGCAATGGCTTCGCATTGCGCGCGCGTCAGCGTACCTACCTTCGCGGTATGGGGCTTTGGGCTACCCTTTGGAATACCGATGGCTTTCTTGATCAACACCGTCGCCGGCGGTGTCTTCATGATGAAGGTGAAGCTCTTGTCCGCGAAAGCGGTAATCACCACGGGAATGGGCAAGCCTGGCTCCAGGCCCTGCGTCTGGGCGTTGAAGCTCTTGCAGAATTCCATGATGTTCAGACCACGCTGACCCAGCGCCGGACCGATCGGGGGAGACGGATTAGCCTTCCCCGCCGGCACTTGAAGCTTGATATAGCCGATGATTTTCTTTGCCACGGTGGGACT
Organism: Accumulibacter sp.; assembly: GCF_036625275.1. Lineage (GTDB taxonomy): Bacteria > Pseudomonadota > Gammaproteobacteria > Burkholderiales > Rhodocyclaceae > Accumulibacter. Next base: position 18,839 of record NZ_JAZKUD010000014.1, on the reverse strand, counting down.
CCTTTATGCGGGTTCAAGCGCGCCTTGCAACAGCGCTCCCCAAACGACAAACGCGGCCTTGTAGCCGCACTACTGCGGCACGTCGAAAACTCTCCCGCGCCGCAACTGATGCTCGCCGGATCAGGCCTTCTCGACTTGCCCAAACTCCAGTTCTACCGGCGTTGGACGACCAAAGATCGTCACCGAGACACGCAAACGGTTTTTCTCGTAATTGACCTGCTCGACTGCGCCATGGAAATCGGTAAAGGGTCCATCCTTAACGCGAACTACCTCACCTGGCTCGAAGAGAACCTTCGGGCGCGGCTTGTCGACGCCGTCCTGCATTTGCTGCATGATTTTTTCGACTTCCTTTTCGGAGATCGGCGTCGGTTTGTTGGCCGTTCCACCAACGAAGCCAGTCACTTTCGGCGTGCTTTTCACGAGGTGCCAGGAGTCGTCGTTCATTTCCATTTCCACCAGCACATAGCCGGGGAAAAACTTCCTCTCGGAAATGCTTTTCTGGCCCATCTTGAGTTCGACCACTTCCTCCACCGGCACCAGAATACGGCCAAACGCATGCTGCATGGCCTGCCGCTGGATACGCTCGAGCAACGCCCGCTGCACGCTCTTCTCGAACCCGGAATAGGCGTGCACCACATACCAGCGCATGCTCATACTTTTCTCCACCCAAGAACCATATCGTACAGGAGCCACTCCAGGCTCTTGTCGGTCAACCAGAGAAAGAGAGCCATCACCACTACGAATGCGAATACCAGCCCGGTGGTCTGCATGGTTTCCTTGCGCGAAGGCCAAACGACCTTTTTTGCCTCATTCGTCGACTCTTTGGCAAAGTCGAAAAAAAGGCGACCCGGCTCCGTTTTCCAGGCGACTCCGGCGGCAAGCCCAGTCCCGGCCAGGACAGCGAGCACACGCAGGATCATCGCTTGGTTGGCAAGCAGGTAAAAGCCGGCGATGCCGGCTACAAGCAGCAATACTGCCAACGCAAACTTGAATTTATCGGCCATTGAGTCCGCTTCGGTTACATGGATGGCAGGGGCAGAGGGAATCGAACCCCCAACCTTCGGTTTTGGAGACCGACGCTCTGCCAGTTGAGCTATGCCCCTGCGGCAGAACTGCGGCAGCTCCGAAAAGCCACCGCTGCACCTTGGCTGGACTTTATTCGATGATTTTCGCCACCACACCGGCGCCGACGGTACGACCCCCTTCGCGGATCGCGAAGCGCAGGCCCTCTTCCATGGCGATCGGAGAAATCAGCTTGACCGTCATCTGCACGTTGTCACCCGGCATCACCATCTCGACCCCTTCCGGCATGGCGATGGCCCCCGTCACGTCGGTCGTGCGGAAATAGAACTGCGGGCGATAGTTGTTGAAGAACGGCGTATGGCGCCCTCCTTCTTCCTTCGACAGGCAGTACACCTCGCCGGTGAAATGCGTGTGCGGCTTGATCGAACCGGGCTTCGCCAACACCTGCCCGCGCTCGACGTCGTCGCGCTTGGTGCCACGCAGCAGGATGCCCACGTTGTCGCCGGCCTGACCCTGATCGAGCAATTTGCGGAACATTTCAACGCCGGTGCAGATCGTCTTGACGGTCGGCCGAATGCCGACAATCTCGACTTCTTCACCCACCTTGATGACTCCCCGCTCAACACGACCCGTGACGACCGTGCCCCGTCCGGAAATCGAGAATACGTCTTCGATCGGCAGCAGAAATGGCTTGTCGATCGCCCGCTGCGGCGCCGGAATGTAGGCATCCAGGGCATCCGCCAGCGCCATCACCGACTGCTCGCCCAGCGGACCCGTATCACCTTCCAGCGCCTTCAGCGCCGAACCCTGGACGATCGGCGTGTCGTCACCCGGAAAATCGTACTTGGACAGCAGCTCGCGCACTTCCATGTCGACCAGTTCCAGCAACTCGGCGTCGTCAACCATGTCGCATTTGTTCAGGTAAACAACCACGTACGGCACACCCACCTGTCGCGCCAGCAGAATGTGCTCGCGCGTCTGCGGCATCGGCCCATCCGCCGCCGAAACCACCAGAATCGCGCCGTCCATCTGCGCCGCACCGGTAATCATGTTCTTGATGTAGTCGGCGTGCCCCGGGCAATCCACATGCGCATAATGGCGCTTGGCTGTCTCGTACTCGACGTGCGCGGTGTTGATCGTGATCCCACGCGCCTTTTCCTCCGGCGCCGCGTCAATCTGGTCGTAAGCCTTCGCCACTCCGCCAAATTTCTTCGCCAGAATCGTCGTGATCGCCGCCGTCAGCGTCGTCTTCCCGTGATCGACGTGCCCAATCGTGCCGACATTGACGTGCGGCTTCGTACGCTCAAATTTTCCCTTGGCCATTTACCGGTCCCCAAGACATAGAAGTTAATAATCTACAGCACCAAACGGTGGTGCCCATGGACAGAATTGAACTGTCGACCTCTCCCTTACCAAGGGAGTGCTCTACCGCTGAGCTACATGGGCATCGCTCGAGAAGCTTAAAGCAAATTTCTGCGGCCAACCTGGAGCGGGTGAAGGGAATCGAACCCTCGTCATAAGCTTGGAAGGCTTCAGCTCTACCATTGAGCTACACCCGCAAAAGCATTGCTCGAAGCACGATTTGACAACATCACCGACAGCGGCATTTTTGTGGAGGGAGAAGGATTCGAACCTTCGAAGGCGGAGCCGTCAGATTTACAGTCTGATCCCGTTGGCCACTTGGGTATCCCTCCAACTAACAACCCATAATTCTGACGCCAGATTAGACATCTGTCAAACAAATTTTTCGAGCAAAGAAAGATTATACCCCTTCCAGGACTTTTGTGGCGCCCCATCAAACACCGGCGCGAGTCTTGCGGCGTGGCCCGGAGGACAGCGCGGGATGCCATTGACGCTCGATCCTGTCTCTCGCAGTGGCCGGCCGATCGGCGCATGCACTTGCTGATCAGAAACTGATCCGTGGCCCTGGCCAATTTTCTTGCAATGGCTCTGCACGGGCGATTGCCAGCGTTGCTGCACACCAGCCCTCGCAAGCATTACGACCCGGGCGACGGCGCCAGATGTTCAGGAACGCCTTGCAACGTGCGTAGAAGTGGAAGAAACACAGCACTCTCCGGCGCTCGGCCAAAGTCAGCGAGTGGGTGCTGCAGATGAGCTTGTCGTCGCTCATGCCACGGTCGGTGAGGGTCACGGCTCCCCACGCGCGAACCCGGAGGCGTGTGCCGAAAGGCAGGCGTGGCCCAAGTACCAGCGCGTCGAGCAAGTCTCCCTCGAGGCCCAGGTAATTCGGCACCGACCCGTAGTTATACGGGCAGGGCAGCGGCGAGACGAAATCGACGCACCCGCTCGATCCGCGCTTGAGGAAACTGCCACGCGGAACCTCGATTACCACCTCGACTTCCGGCACTTCATCTTCGCTGCCGGGTGGCTGGAGGTACTTCACATTCATTGGGCAGTTCCCTCGGCAAATCCAGGTCCGGCAGGTGGCGGCGACGACTTCCGGAACGCGCACCGGCCTTGTCTACGGGACAACGGATCACTCCGTAGATACGGTTGCCGATGCCAGCAAGTTGCGACGCCCCGGAATCGTCAGGTAGATTCGTTTAGCGTTGTACCCGGAACCGGCCAATACGGTCGCTTCGACCTTTCTGGTTGCGGGTCTGTCCTGATACAGTTGATAAATCTGGGTAACCAGCTGGACGTAGTTGCGTGTTTCCGGGTAAGGCGGAATCTTGTTCCTGTATTGTTGCACGGCGCCTTCGCCGGCATTGTAGGCAGCCAGCACCAATTCCTGCTGATTGGGGAACATGCGCTGAAGGTCTCGCAGATAACGCGCGCCCAAACGAATATTGGTTTCCGGTTCGGCCAATTTCTGCTCGATGGTCTTGTTCTTGTCGCCTTGCAAGCCATAGCGCTCGGCTGTTGCCGGCATGACCTGCATCAGGCCAACAGCCCCTCTGGGGGAAATCGCGCCGGGATTGAAACCCGATTCGGCCGCCATGATGGCCTTGAGCAGGGCGGGCTCGATCGAAAATTCATTGCTGGTCACTTTCAGCAATGGCTCGAATTTCTTCAGGTTGGGATGTTTCGACAGATAGCGCAACAGCTCGGGCTTTGCCGGACCAGTCGCCGGAGAGTCAACCGCATCAAACTGTTGGCCGCGCATGAACAACTGATAACGCGCATCAATCTTTTCGGCGGCAAAATGCGCTGCCCCCTGCTCGTCAATATAGCCATAAATATTGGCGTGAGCCCCCACCGAAGCGAGGCCCAGGCCAAGCGTGAGGAGGAAACCGGAAATTTGCATCAGTTGTTGCATCAGCTCCGTACCCATCGGGCGATTTCGGCATGCCAGCCGGAATACACCATTCCGGCGATCATTCCGACGTGCAAGGGAGAGAAACGGTCATCACTTTTCATGATCGGGGAGTACCTGGAAAAAAGCGCTGCGTCATGACCGTCAAGCCCTTTCCCGGACGTTCCGCTCCGTGCAGCGCGAGGAAAGGAGACAGCATTGCTTCCAATAGGGAAAGGATATCTCCAGAAATATCCAGGCGAGCGGGCGAGTATGCCCAGTCCGGGCGGTCGCTGTCAATCGCGATTTCGCACCTTCATCCCTTGACCCTCTCCTGACTGCCGAAGCAGGGAGCTGCAAGTCGCTGACGCAACCTTTTCGATCAGCGCCCGAACTGGTAACTCCAGAGCAGGTCCAGTCCGGTCGCGGAACCGGTATAGCCGGCGAACGAGAGGTTCCGGCTCAGGTTGACAGTCAGTTTGACGATGCTGCCAGCCGTGGTGAGTGACTGTTCGTAGCTGATCAACATGTTCGACGACAGGCGCTTGCCGACGCTGACAATCTGTTCGGTGGTGGTGTCACTGGCGCCAAAGCCGGTCGTGCTGGCAATCCGACTGGTCTGCCGCTGTCCCGATCCGTCGAGCCGGCCTCTGCTGATGCCGAACTCGTCGATTCCCAAACCCCGCTGCACGGCCTTCAGCGGCCCGCCATCCTGGCCGCCGAGAAGGGTTTGCGCGGCGGCCAGCAATACCGACGTGTCCTGCCCGCGCTGTTGATCGGGAGCATGCCCCAGGACCAGCCAGGACAGTTTTTCGGCATCCGGCACATCGGGGTCGGAAACCAGCCGTACGACTGGCCGCCTGGCTGTCCCGGTCACCTCGACGCCGGCCTCGACCGGCAGATTGCTGCGCATGGCGCGGATATTGAGACCGGGGTTATCGAGCAGACCCTGGAAGTTGAGAATGCCGCGCTCGATGTCGAGTTTCTGGCCATAGGCATCGAAACGACCCTCCTCGGTACGGATCGAACCGGTCGCGCGCGGCATCCCGCTGCCTTCGGAACGAACCTTCAGGGCGCCCACCAGACGGCTTTCGACGCCGGCGCCGCGGAAGTGAAAGTGACGCCCGAGGTCGGCTTCGAGGTTCAGCGACACCAGCCGCGCCGGCACCGAAGCCTTCGCCTGGCCGGAACCCTGACGCTTGATCAGCACGTCGTCCGACAATTGCGGCGTACCGCTCCTGGCCAGCTCCCAGTAAGCTGCGTCGAGCTGCAAGCGTCCGATGACGTCGAGCACCCGCTCGCCGAGTTTCAGCTCGGCATCTCCGGAGACGACCACCCACTGATCCGGGCGCTGCAGCACGCCCAGACGTTCCGCATGCAGTTGCAGAACCCCCTCCGAATGTCCTGCGCGCAACTCGCCGCTGGCCTCGATGCGACCGGGTCCGGCGCGCAGCTTGCCGGCATCGATCCCGGAATCGAGCAGCAAGGCGCGCGGCAGTGGCTGCAACTCACTCTCGAATGAGAGCTCCTTGAGCAGCAGGCGAACATCCGCGGCGGCCTCACTGCGCAACTGCAGCAGCAGCTTGCCGCGCTCAAGGCGCATCCCCTGGTCGAGTGCGCGCACAACCAGCCCATCGCCACGCCATTCGCCGTTGAGGCGCGGCTGCGCCGGGGTCCCGGCGAGCCGCATGCTGCCCGACAGACGACCGCCGAGTTGCCAGCCGTCACCAACCAGCGGGCCGGCCCAGGTTAGATCCGGGGCATTCAGTCGCAGCTCTCCACGCCATGGCGCCTGCCGGTCGAGCCAGGCATCGGGTGAACTGGCGGCGCTGAAGTCGACGGCGATTTCGCCGAGCCGCTGGCCGCGCAGCTTGATCTGGCCTTCGTAACGACCGCCACTGGCCAGCAGACTCAAGGTGCCCTCTTCGAGACCCAACGGCAAGTTGCCAATCGTCAGATCACCGCGATCTCGCCACAACCGGATACGCGTTACCGGCAGGATCGTTCGTGAGGTCGCAGACGAGCTGCCGGCAGCTTCGCCAGCACCGATCTCCCATTCGCCGTTGAGACGCAGCGACTCACCATTGCCCCGCACGACCAGCGCTTCGGACCATTCCGGGAACTCGGCCAGCACCGCACCCACCGGCAAGGCGCGCAGACTGCCGGCACTCTGCCAGTGCGACTGCTGGTAACGCAGGCGATCGAGTTGCAAGGACCAGCCGGCGCCGATGAATTCGCCCGGGCCAGCACGGAAGCTGTCGCTGGTCAACTGCAACGGCAGCGCGGCAGCCAGACGGAGGAAGGGAGCATGCTTGTCGACCAGGGAAGAAAGCGTCAACTCGTTCAACGTACCGGCCCAGGTCATGCCGACAGGCTGCGCTGTAAAACCACCGGCCAGCAACAAGCGCAGTTCGCGTCGATGGCCTTGCACCGGCAGGCTGAGCTGTGTGTGCAGGCGGTGCTGGCTGCGCACGCCTTCAGCGTCGACCAGCACGTCGCGCACGACACTTTCCCCGTTCGACAGCTCCAGCCCCACCAGGCGCAGCATGCCAGACAGCTCGCCCTGATGGCCGTTGCCAAGGCGGGCGTTGAGCGTCAGCCCGCGTAGCTGTCCGAAGCCCGGCAGTGCCAGGTGCGCCGATTGCAGATCGGCCGAGACTTCCGGCACCTGCATGCTGCCGCTCAGAACGAAGCGGCCGTTGAGCTCGCCGGCGACACCCAACGGGTCGAGCTTGGGGGCGGCGACCAGCACGGTCAGTTGATCGCCGACGGCGCCGAATGTGCCTTTTGCCGACAGTCGGTTGCCGGCTGCAGTCAACTCGACATCCGCCTTGCGCAGGCGTTGCCCGGCGAGATCGATTTCGCCGTGGCCGGCCAACTGTGCTGCCTTTCCCAGGCGACTGTTCTTCAATTGAAAACCGAGTGCCAGCGCGAGCTGTGGGTGGCGGCTGCCCTGCCCGGCAAACTCGGCATTGAGATGCGCTACTGGTAGCCTGGCGAAACGACTGGGATCGAAATTCTGCAAGCTTCCCTGTACGGCAAACCTGCCACTCTCCGACAGCGCGACCTGGCCGCTGGCAAGCAAGCGGGCGTCGCCGGCGAGCAACTGCAGTGTCTCGACGGTGATTGCGTCGGGATGAACCGCCAGTTTGCTGTGGATCGAGAAATGCGCATCGTGCAATTCGGTTTCGAGTCGCTGGCTGTGCAAACCCAGCGTGGCGTGCAGCGGGCCGGCGAGTTGCGTACGGCGCAGACTGCTGTACAGCGCACTGGCGTCCAGCGAAGTCACCGCCAGACGCAGTGCCAGTTCGTCCGCATGCAGGCGGCCGCTACCCTGCAGACGCCCACCACCGGACACGCGGGCATCGAGATTCGCCAGACGCCACCCGTTTTCCTCGAGAGCGAGGTCGGCCTGCAGCAATGCCACCGGCAGGCGCTGCCGATCTACGGGTCCCGGACGTCGATTGACCACTGTCAGCCGCCCGCCCAGACCCGCCGAGGCATTGCCCTGCGGCTGCAGTTCGGCACGCAGATCGAGCGCAGCCTGTGGAGCACCGTCGATCCAGGCCGCAGGGTCGACGGCCGAAAGCTGGATCACCGCACCCAGAAAAGGCTGTGGCGAAAGCGGCGTGATCCGCGCGGCAATTTCGCCAGCGAAGTTTTCACTCGCCTGAGTCACGCCTGCACGCGCACGGCCTTGCAGGACAAAGTCCTCAAGCCGCCCCTCGGCAGTCAAATCGAAAGCAAGCGCTCGCCCGGCTGCATCGCCTTCGATGCCGGCTTTGGCGGTCAGTGCGAAGGGTGGCTTGGCGGCCAGCGATGCTTCGGCAACGACCCTCAGGCCGCCAATACGCGCCTGCAAATGGGGCAGTCGGTGCAGCAGACCATCGCTCGACAGTTGCGCCTCGATCGCTTCGGCAATTGTCACCGCTTTCCCGTCCGGATGGGCGTGCTCGCCGACTTCGATGCGCCCGACACTCCATTGCCCGACTTCGACCGACAGCGGCCATGCCAGGTTATCGGGCAGCCGCGTGGCTTCGCTGCTGCTGACATGGGCTATCCGCAGGCTCGTGACCCTGAGAAGACCCATCGCCAGACGGCCGCGCAACAGCTCGGCCGGGTGCCAATCGACCTGCAGGCCCTGCACCTGGATATCCAGCGTCTCATCCCGCCAGCGCAGTGACTGCAGGGAAAGTGGCCCGCGCAGCGTGCCTGCCGGCTCGATCAGCGTGAGCTGGCCAGCAGCCAGCCCTTCGATCATCCGGCAGATGACGCGCATCCCCCCCTCGCTGCCGAGCAGCCAGACGGTACCGGCCAATAGCGCCAGCAAGGCCGACAACACGGCCCGCCAGCAGCGCCTGGAGCAGCGTGGCGGCGATTCCTGCGGCGCGACGGGCGGTGTGGCAGTCATTCCTTCGCTCATCTCTCCCAGGTCGTTCAAAAGGGAATCGCCAGCGAGAAATCCAGCCGCAGCTTGCCCTCGCGCTGGCCATAGGCGAGGTCTATGCCGAGCGGTCCGGCTGGACTTCGCCAGCGTGCGCCGACACCATAACCGACCGCGAGATCGATCGCCTGACGATTGTCGACCGCGTTGCCGGCATCGACAAAAACCGCCGCGCCCCAGGTCGGGTTGATCCAGTGCGTGTATTCGCCGCTGATCGTCGCCAGGTAACGTCCGCCGACAGTCGCGTTGCCCTGTTTGACGCCCAGGCTCTGATAGGCGTAGCCGCGTACCGAGTTGCTGCCACCGGCACGAAAAAGGAAATCCTGCGGGATGCCCTGTACGGATGACGCAAAAGTGACCCCCAGCTCACCGCGAAAGAGCAGCGCGTCGTTGGTGCCGAGCGGAATTCCCTGGCTATAGCGCAGATAGGTCCGGACAAAGTCCTGATCGGAAAGCAGTGACTTGCTCCCGCCACCCCACTGAAACTGCAGGGAGACACCCTCGGCGGGATCGAGCGGATCCCTCGCGTGCCGCCAGGTCCAGCCGAGCTGTGCGGTCAGTGCACGCGCAGTGGTGGACGGCGCACCCTGCGGCGATTGTTGTTCCTCCTGCCAGTTGATTCCCAGACGCTGCTCGACGCTGCCGTACTGTTGCAGTCGCGTAGCCCCGACGGCGAAACGGCGAATGCCCAGGTTCTCGATGTCGGAGTGCTCGACTGCCGTACCGACACCGTCACGACGCTGCTCTTCATCCGGCGGCAGGAAAACGTCGGTGTAGGCCGTCTGACGCAATTGTTCGATACGGATGCCGGTATGCAACTCCCAAGCGCGACCGAAAAGATCACTGCTCCGATAAGCGGCTTCGACACGAGCACCGGTGTTGGTGCTGTAACCAGCACCCAAGCTCAACTGGTAAGGCGCACGCTCGCGCAGGTGCACATGCACCGGCGCGCTGACCCGGCCATCTGCAGACATCGCAGCGGCATTGCTACCGCGTTCGAGGGTGACGCTGACCGACGAGAAGTAGGGTGTACTCTGCAAGGCCGCTTGCAAAGCCAGCAGTTTGTCCTCACGGTAGGGTTCGCCAGGCTTGACGCTGCGATTAAAGCGCCCGACCAACTCCTCCGGGTAGCGCTTGAGACCGCTGATCTGCAGTTCGCCGAAGCGGTAGCGTGGACCACTTGCTGCCACGACCGTCAGTTCGACCCGGTGCGCTTCGGGATCGACCTCGGCACGGCTGTCCTGCAAGCGCGCAGCCGCGTAATCGACCGCCAGCAGCTCGGCCAGCAAGGCTTGTTTGGCCTCGTCCCAGTCGGCTTGCCGGAAGGGCTGGCCAGCGGGCAGTTTCCAGGTTCGCTGCAACGACCTTTGCCTCTCGGGGTCGAGATCGCCGACGATCTCGATGTGTACGCTGCCGATCAGCGAGCGCTGGCCGGGATCGACCACCAGCAGCAGCTTGTCGTCGTGCGAGCGTAGCACGACGCGCGGCGAGAAATAGCCTTCGGTCGCCAGCAGCCTGGCGACCTCGCGCTGCATCCGACGCTCGAACGCCGCCTGCGCCGGGACGTCGGCGACATCACCGATTTCCAGGTAGCTGCTCAACACTTCGCGCACTTCTGCAGGCGCCTGCAACTGCGGCACCACGGCGGCGGCAGGCGAGATGGCGGCAAGGCAAAGGGGTACAACGGGGGAAAGGGGTTTATGCATCGCTTGATCAGATACAGACTGGCCGCCTCCCGGCCTTTTCGTCAGGGTGCCGGAGGGCGGAGGCGACACCGCCCGAGCAGCCGAAAGCTGCAACCGCAATCGGCATAGGATAAACCTACCATACGACTGCCGTCATCTATTGTTCAACTACGGAGATTCCACGAGACGATTCGGGCAAGACGGGCACTGACGGCCAGCGCCGCCCGGCTTGCGTCATTCCGGCGAAAGCGGGAATCCATTCGTTCCTCGCGATTCCCTGTTTCTGTAGATTCCCGCTGACGTGGGAATGACGGGACCTGGCAATGGTCGGCAGACGGTATGACGGTATCTCTATGCATGAAAATCGCCTAAGATTCGGGCAATCTGACGATTGTGCGCACGCTGGTGGCCCGACGCACGAATGCCGATCTCCCTTTCGGGATCGAACGAGATTTGGCCACTGTTCGAGGGAGAGAAAAAAATGAATGGTCCGTCCAATCCTCCGGATTCGTCCACCATGGGTGGCTTCAATTCGCTACGCGTCCGCACGCGCATGCAGATTCTCTCGGCGCTGACCTTGTTCGGTCTGCTGCTGCTCTGCCTGGTGGCGCTGCTGCACCTCAAGGACAGCATGCTGGAAGACCGCAAGCAGAAGACCAGGAATCTGGTCGAAGTCGGGGTGGGCGTGCTGACGCATTTCCAGCAGCAGACGCAGGCCGGGAAGTTGAGCGAGGCCGAAGCCAAGGCCGCTGCGATCGCCACGCTGCGAGGTTTGCGTTATGGCGGCAATGACTATTACTTTGGCTTTGACACCCAGCACGTTTATTATCTGTTGCCGACCAAACCTGAATTCGAGGGCCAGAACAAGGCCGATCTCAAGGATGCGCACGGCAAGCTGCTGATTCAGGAACTAGTGAAGGCGGCGGTCGCGGGTGGCGGCTTCGTGGACTATTGGTTCCCCAAGGCCGGGTCGCAGGTGGCCGAGCCGAAACTCTCCTATGTAACCTTGTTCGCGCCGTGGAACTGGGTACTCGGCACAGGTATTTACATCGATGACATCGATGTCGCGTACCGTCGCAGTGCGATGCTGCTGGGTGGCATTGCACTGGCGTTGCTGCTGATGCTCGGGCTGCTGTCGTGGCGGATCAGTCGCAGCATCCTGCGGCAACTCGGCGGCGAGCCCAGCTACGCCGCCGAGGTGACGCGCCGCATTGCTGCCGGCGATCTGACGCAGGAGGTGACCCTGGAAAGCCGCGGAGGGGCCAGCCTGCTGGCCTCGCTGGCCGAAATGCAGGGCCGGCTGGCGCAGGTTTTCGGCCAGCTCGACCAGGCCGCGGTGGGTCTGTCGCGCAACGCCACCGCCCTGTCCAGCGCGGCCGCCGAAATCGGCCGCGCCGCCGAAGCGCAGGCGCAGGCCACTTCAGCGTCGGCAGCGGCGCTGGAAGAAGTTACGGTCAGCATCAACGAAGTGTCGGCCCTGGCCAGTCAGACCGAAACCGGTTCGGAACGTACGGCGACGCTGAGCAGCCAGAGCGTCGCCGCGATCGGCGAGGCGGAAACCGAGATCGACGCCATGTCAGCGGCCGTTGCTTCCTCGTCGCAGCAGGTGGGCGGACTGCTCAAGCGTTCGGAAGAAGTGGGCGGCATCGCCAGCGTGATCCGCGAGATTGCCGACCAGACCAATCTGCTGGCGCTCAACGCAGCCATCGAAGCAGCGCGGGCCGGCGAGCAAGGCCGGGGTTTCGCGGTGGTCGCCGACGAGGTGCGCAAGCTGGCCGAACGTACCGCCAAAGCGACGTATGAAATCGCCCGCGTGATCGAACAGATCCAGGGGGAAACCCGACAGACGGTCGATGGCATGCAGGAAGTGGCGCCGAAGATCGACCGTGCCCTCGCCAAAGTCCATGCGGTCGCCGACATGCTCCAGTCGATCAGCGGGGAAGCCGCCGAGTCGCGCAGCCGTGCCAGCGAAGTCGCAAACGCGACCCGCGAGCAGGCGATTGCCGCCAACGACATCGCTTGCAACGTCGAGCAGGTATCGCAGATGGCCGGAAAGACGACGGCCACCATGCACGTCAATGCCGACAGCGCCGCCGAACTTGACGCCATGGCCAGCGACTTGCGCGCTCAGATTGCCTATTTCCGGGTCAGGTAGGCGACGCCAGGCACGTGGAGCAGCGATTGACCGGGCAGGGTGGTGACCATTGCCGGCCCGCCGGTGGGCCAGGGGTCCCATGAATTCGATCCAGGTCTGGACTTTTCTGCGGCAACTCTATCCGGTGGCCGCCTTTCTCGGCGGTTTCGTCTGGGATGCGCTGACCATCGGCCAGCGCATCCGGGTCGTCGATTTCTGGCGTCTGGGAGCCTTTCTGCTCGGCGCCGCATTGCTGACGCTCTGGCTGGCGCGCCGGGGAGCACGCGGGGTCGCGGCGCCGATGGCCGATCAGTCGCTGCGCGGCCGCTGCCGCTCGCTCGTCTGGCAGGCGCCCTATCTCCTGCTGCAGTTCTTTTTCGGGGGGATTTTCTCGGCGCTTTTCATTCTCTACTTCAAGAGTTCCGGACACCTCGGCACCTGGCTCACCGCGGCCTTTCTCGGCGCCCTTCTAATCGGCAACGAGTTTGCCGGCGACCACTACGGGCAGCGCTTCACGCTGACTTGGGCCTTGTTTGCGCTGAACGCGATCCTGCTCTTCAATTTCGCACTGCCGCATGCCCTGGGCAGCCTGGACCCCCTCTGGTTCTACGCATCGACGGCCGCCGGCTTGATCCTGACGCTGCTCCTGCGCTGGCTGGCGCCAGGACGACCGGGACGCAGCGGCCCGGCCTGGAGCCTGGCTGCGCTGTTGACGCTGGCCTTCAGCCTCGACATGATCGCGCCGGTGCCGCTGGTCAAGCGGCAGATGGCGGTCGGACAGGAGTTCGTACAGGCGGACGGCCGTTACACGCTGCAAATCGAACGGGCGGCGTGGTGGCAAGGGTGGCGCGATCAGGCGAGCACCGTGCATGTGCCGGAAGGCGGCCGTCTGTACGGCGTATCGGCGGTGTTCGCTCCACTCGGCGTGACGGCAGACCTCGAACACCGCTGGGAAGTCCATGCCGCCACGGGCTGGCGGCTGGTCTACCGCCGGCCTTTCCAGAGCACGGGCGGCCGTGATCGCGGCTTTCGTGGCTACTCATGGGTACTCAACCCTCCGCCCGGCGACTGGCGTTTCATCGTCGCCACCCAGGATGGCCGGACGATCGACATTCTGCGCGTGACGGTCGAGCGCGGTGCGCCGCCTCGCGAAGAAGTACGTATCCGGGATTTCAACTGAATCTGCGCCGACCGGCGGCAGATCAGCCCATACCCTTATACACAATTTACCCTGGAGCCGCCTGACGGATGAACTGGAGACCGAAGACGCAGTTCATGACGTGCTGCAACCCGATCCAGGTCATCAAAAAGCGGCCCTCGGGCCGCTTGCTACGATCCAGGCTGAAAGGAGCCTAGTGGGCCTTGCGTCGGATGACGCCCAGCCCTGCCAGTGTTATTGCGACCAGTGCCAGTGACGCCGGTTCAGGAACTTGGGCGTTTGACCAGTGGGCGACGTACGGCACGGTTGTCGGGGTCGGGCTGCCTAGAGCGGGGTCAGCAAAGTTGTAGGCCTGCATGATGGTGGCCGAAAAGTGATCGGCGTCGATGGTGGTGTCTTCGTAGACCTGGGCGCCGTTCACGCGGTAGAGGAGTGATGTGGCGGTCATCTCGATGTCGAATGAGGTCCAGGCGTCAGGGGCGATCGTGTTGACGAGGTCGACCCATCCACCAGCATCAGCGTCCCAAACGCGCAGGCGTGCGCTGTTTCCATAATTGGTGAATCCAATGATGCCGTAGTCCGTCACACCTCCACTGTCAGAACCGACAGCCCACATGTCTGTACGCACGTAGCCATTGAGGCTGTTGAGCCAACTGGCGTTGATGAATAGGTCAGCGCTCAGGACCGATCCCGCGCCACCGGCGATTGCAGTCTGTTTGCCTTGCGTGTTGTAGAAAGTGCTGTTCTGCCCCGTACCGGCACGGTTGTTCAGATCACCGCTGCTGTCAATACCGATGCCGAGCACATTGCTGCGGCCCTGATAGGTGCCGACATTGCCAAAGCTTGCCGGTGCGTATCGGTCTGTCACCCAACCAGTGGGTGCCGTGGCGAAGTCAGGCATTACAGGGGCTGCGAACACAGCTTGTCCCCATGTGCCTGCAGTCAGAGCGACCGCGGTCCAGCGCATCAGGTTCGCGAAATTGAATGTCATGGAATATCTCCGTCGGTATTGGTTTGAGATGCTGCCGCGCTTGGCGACGATTGGCAAGAGAAGCACCTGCTCCCCCGTCCTATCAACCGTCAAGCACGAACTGTGCCATTTTCACAAAATTATTCTGCGTGTTCTTTAATGCAGGTACTTAGGGTCTGCCTGCCATAAAGAATCACGGTCATGTGCAACGCAGCATCGGGTGATCTGTAAAAAATCCCGACACCCGGCTGGCATCAGGCCATCATGAGTCAATCGGAGGAATCGCGTTCTCGACCGGGTTGTTGTCGATCGGATAAAAGCCGTTCATGGCGTAACGGGCCAGAGCTGGGCAGATCTGCAGACTGTACGTTGGCCAGCGATCCGGTTCAATACCGCAGGAATTCCTGACGCGTCTGCGCCCAGGACTCCTCGTCGCTGCGGCACAGGGCGTCGAGGTCGGCTGGCGTCGCGGCCGGGTCATCAACCCACTCGCGCAGCAAGGGCGAACCGTTGATCAGGTCAATGGCCAGGCGATCGAATTCGTATTCGTAGGCAAAATCGCGCCACAGTGGATAGTCCGGCTGGAGTTGCCGCAGTGCCTTGAAAGCCAGGCTCTGCAGGCGCCAGGGGCGAAAACTGGCGTGTTGGTAGCCGCCATCGTCGACATGGATCTGCACGCCGTGGCAGAGTTGCCCGGCGTGTTTGTGGAAAGTCGGTTCGAACCAGCATTCGCGCAGTCGGCAGCCGTGCAGCCAGTGCCCTGCGAGCGACTCCATGGTCAGCAGCAGTTGGCGCGCGTCGATGTCCGGTGCGCCAAAAAGCTCCAGCGGACGCGTCGTACCCCGGCCTTCGGAGAGCGTGCTGCCTTCGAGCATCACCGTGCCGGCATAACAACGCGCCATCGACAGGTTCGGGGCGTTCGGGCTGGGGTTGATCCAGCATCGACCGCCGAGCGGCCAGCCATAACCGGGCGCCGCATCGGGGCACCAGCCCTGCATGGTGATCACCGTGCAGTCCAGGTCGAGCGCAAGGCGGCGGATGAACCAGCCGGCGAGTTCGCCCATCGTCAGACCGTGCCGCATCGGCAGTGGCCCGGCGCCGACGAAGCTCTCCCAGCCGGGACGCAGCAGCAGTCCCTCCAACGGACGTCCTGCCGGGTTGGGGCGATCAAGGATCCATACCGCCTTGCCGTGCTCGGTAGCGGCTTCGAGAACGTAGCGCAAGGTGGTGATGAAGGTGTAGATGCGGCAGCCGAGGTCCTGCAGGTCGACCAGCAGCACGTCGAAAGTCGCCATCATCGCCGGCGTCGGCCGCCGCACGGCGCCGTACAGGCTGAACACCGGAATGTGGTGCAGCGGGTCGAGAAACTCGGGCGACTCGACCATGTTGTCCTGCTTGTCGCCGCGCAAGCCATGCTGGGGGCCGAAGGCTGCGGTAAGCTGCAGATCGGGCAAGGCGGCCAGGGCGTCGAGGGCATGCCTCAGATCGGCGCTGACCGACGCCGGATGCGCCAGCAGGGCCAAACGACGGCCGTGCAGGGGCCGGCGCAAGACCGGGTCGGTGAGCAGGCGATCGAGTCCGAATTGCAGGGCGGGCATTTTGGATTCCTTCAGCTTGACTCGTGCGGCGGCGCCAGCTCGAGAGCAAAGCCGTCGCGGTGGTGAAAATCGGGCAAGGCCGCCGGATGATGCAAAGCCCAGTAGCTATGACTGCCGTCGATGATGTCGGCGGCTTCGACCACGGCGGACAGACCGATCTGAAGCGTTGCCGTGGCGGCTCGCGGCGGCAGCACGGCAGCAGCAATGACGGCTTCGAGTTCCAGGCGGCCGGCGAACAGCCTGGCGGTGATCTGCGGCGGCACCAGCAGGGTCCGACTGTCGTCGCGCTGGCGGTAGCCGGAAAACGCGTACGCCACCCATTGACCCGACGGCGAAAAGTTGAATTCGTGGTAGCCGGTCTCGCCAAGGACGCCGACGAAGGCCTCGAAACAGGTGTGCTCCCACAGTCCATCGACAGGTTCGGAAGGCTGTGGCACCGGAATCCGCAGGCGAGCCAGGTCACCGCGCAGGCAGTAGGCCAGGGCAATGCCTCCATCGGCAGTACGCGCCGCATGCACTTCGATCGTGCGCACCACCGGAGCAGGGGTTGCCGGATGGCGACGCAGGGTCAGCGTGAATTCGCCTGGAAACATCGAAGGGAGGCGACAGGGTTCATCGGCGTTCGCCGGCACACTCGGCACAGCGGCCACACAGATCGAGTTCGATGCGCGACAGACAGAAGCCTTCCGGCAGACTGGGCGGCACCGGCGGAGCCGCGTCGAGGCAGAATACCCGCCCGCAGTCTTCGCAACGGAAATGGGTATGGGCGGCATGCTCACCGCCAGCGGCGAGCGAATAGCGGAAGGTCCGCTGTGCATCGGTCGTGCGGTGCGCGAGTCCGCTCTCGACCAGCCAGTCGAGTACCCGATAGAGCGTCACCCGATCGATGGCCAGATCGCCGAGCGCCTGCTCGATCTGGTGGTGGGTCAGCGCCGCCGGCGCAGAGCGCAGCAGCCGCAGGACCCGCACCCGCGCCGGGGTGGCGCGCGCGCCCGTGCGGCGAATCAGCAGGACGGCGGTTTCTGCTTCTGTCGCAGTCTCGACAGGGGTGGCATGGGGAAGCATCATGGCTACGAATTTAATCACAGCCTGCCCATCGAGGCTACACCGTTGCAAATGTCGTGTAGGGAACAAGTAATCTGTGTCCTTTCGGCAAAGCTGCATGAAATCGCTGCGCCGGTCTGGTAGCGTGGTAGGCCCGTGTTTGCTGATCGAGAGGCCTCCCGATGCCGCAGTCCCTTCCCTTCGCCGACCCGCAGCTGGCCGATGCCGCGGCCGCTCTTGCCGAATGGCGGAGCACCCTTCCTCGCAGTTCTCGCATCCCGGAAGACCTGTGGTCGCGAGCGACCGAACTTGCCGAGCGGCACGGCGTCGCCAAAGTCGCTGGTGCCCTGAAGCTCGACTACACCAGCCTGAAGCGCCGGCTGACCGCCACGGCCCAGAGACCGACCGAAGGCGAGCGGACATCGCCGCAGTCACCGGCCTTCGTTGAACTGAACT
The DNA here is from genome assembly GCF_036625275.1 of Accumulibacter sp. Lineage (GTDB taxonomy): Bacteria > Pseudomonadota > Gammaproteobacteria > Burkholderiales > Rhodocyclaceae > Accumulibacter. The sequence continues at coordinate 1,070 of NZ_JAZKUD010000014.1, read as the reverse complement.
TTGGTTTGCCGCTTGCCACGCCCGCTTGCGTCATGGTTCTCTCTGACCGACACGGCCGGGCGCTGCGGATCGAGCTGCCGCGTGCGGCCAGCCGTGACATCACCGAGGTCGCGCGCAGCCTCTGGCAGACGCGGCCGTGATCGCGCTGACCCCGCGCCTGCGCGTCTGGGTCGCCGCCGAGCCGGCCGACTTTCGCTGCGGCATCGACGGTCTCGCTCGACGCGTGCGTCAGATACTGACCGAAGACCCGTTTAGCGGTGCGCTGTTCGTCTTTCGCAACCGCCGGCGCACGGCGGTCAAACTCCTGGTTGATGAGGGTCAAGGCTTCTGGCTGTGTCAGAAGCGCCTGTCGCAGGGCCGCTTCCGCTTCTGGCCCAACGAGTCGCCGGGACAGGTCCTCGCGCCGCACGCCTGGGCGGTGCTGCTCTCGGGAGGCGACTACGCGGCGGCCGGGGGGATGCCGCAGTGGCGGGCAATCGCTTGACGCTTACGTTCCAAACCCGGAGCCGGTATCAGGGTTTGCGTGCCCACCATCCTTTGCGACCGCGGCCGTACGGTCACCACCGACGACCTGGAAACCATCCGTGCCCTGCTCGAAGCGCATCCCGAAGCCAGTCGTCGGGCGTTCTCGCAACGCCTGTGCGAACACGGGGACTGGCGCCAGTCCCATGGCGCGTTGCGCGACAGGGTCTGCCGCAGCCTGCTGCTCGCCCTGCACCGGGCCGAGCCCATCCGACTGCCCGCGGTGCGCCACCGGCCGCCGAACAACGCCATCGCCCGGCGCCGACCGATGGCGGTAGAGGTGGACAGCACGCCGCTGGAATGCCGTCTCGGCGCCCTGCGCCCGGTTGAACTACTGGCGGTTCGCCGCACCCCGCTGGAGAGACTCTTCGACCACCTGATCGCCGACTCCCATGACCTTGGCCCGATGCAGGGCGTCGGTGAGCGTAAGCGTTCAGCGCACCCACCTCTGGGTGCGCACAATCACTCTGGTTTTTTGAGAGGCAACAACTCGTCGATGCGGCTATACGGCCAAGAGGGGAGTTTCTCCAGGGTGTTGGTAAGCCAAG
>NZ_JAZKUD010000013.1:0-63001 GCF_036625275.1 Accumulibacter sp. | reverse complement strand
CGTTCGATCTCGGCATCGTAGAATTCCTCGACGCGGCCGCAGTCTACACAGACCAGGTGATCATGGTGCTGTCCGGGGCTCAACTCGAAGACCGCCTTGCCTGATTCGAAATAGTGGCGCTCAAGCAGACCCGCTTGTTCGAACTGGGTCAGGACACGATAGACGGTGGCCAGGCCGATGTCCAGGTTCTCGGCGAGCAACAGCCGATAGACATCCTCGGCGGTGAGATGGCGGATCTCGGTCTTCTCGAACAGGGCGAGGATCTTGAGGCGTGGAATGGTGGCTTTCAGCCCCATGTTCTTGAGGTTGTCAGAGTTGCTCATCGGCTTACCTTGATCGGCTACGAAGGGAGGGATTCGGGTATGATATACCCTCGATGGCCACCGTGCGGCATTGCCGCAGGGCTTTCCGTCGGATCGCACACGATCCGTCTGCCGGCGCGGTCGTGTCGTTTGCCATTGCTCGTATTGATCACTCACCACGATCCGACCCGAACATGATCTTTCCTCGTCTGACCATTCCTGTCACGGTTCTGTGCACCCTGGCCGCCTGCTCGACGGTCCCGCGCATCGTCAACGAATACCGGATCGACGTACAGCAGGGTAACGTCCTGTCGCAGGAGATGGTTTCCCAGTTGCGTCCCGGTCTGACCAAGGATCAGGTGCGCTTCGTTCTCGGCACGCCGGTGTTGACGGACATGTTTCACGCCAACCGCTGGGATTATTTTTATTGGCTGAAGAAAGGGGATTCAGGAAAGGTCGAGACACGCCGGTTTACGGTCTTTTTTGACGCCGACGGCAAACTGCGGAGCGTCGCCGGTGATGTGGTCCCGGTGCAATCCACCGACGCCGCAACGGTCTTCGAGGTGCGCAACCGGGAAATCGATCTGGGCTCGCTGCCGGCAGATGGCAGTACGGTGCTGCCGCCTCCGGACGGGCCGGGTTTCTTCAGCACGATCATGGAAAGCATGGGATTCTGACATGGATGGATTGAGGATCGCGGTCGCCGGTGCTGGCGGGCGCATGGGACGCATGCTGCTCGAAGTCACGCTGAAAGATGCTGCGGCGAGGCTGGTGGCGGCCATTGATCGGCCTGACGTTCCCGAACAGGGCAAGGATGCTGGCGAACTGGTGGGGATGCCCTGTGGTGTCCTGGTCAGCAGCGATTGTGACGCCGGCATTGCCCGGGCCTCCTGCCTGATCGACTTTACACGCCCTGTGGCGACCCTCCAGCACCTCGAAATCTGCCGCCGCCATGGCGTGGCGATGGTCATCGGGACCACCGGTTTCGACGCCGCGGGCAAGGCGGCGATTACTGCCGCCGCAGAGGAAATCCCGATCGTCCTGGCACCGAACATGAGCGTCGGCGTCAACGTGGTTTTCAAGCTGCTCGATGTCGCGGCCCGGATTCTCGGCGAAGGCTACGATGTCGAGGTCGTCGAGGCGCATCACCGGCACAAGGTCGACGCGCCCTCGGGAACCGCGTTGCGCATGGGTGAGGTGGTGGCACAGGCGCTCGGGCGTGAGCTCAGGCAGTGCGCCGTCTACGCGCGCGAGGGCCTCACCGGTGAGCGGTCGCAGTCGAGCATCGGTTTTGCGACCATTCGCGGCGGCGACATCGTCGGCGACCACCAAGTGATGTTCTGTGGCACCGGTGAGCGCGTCGAAATTGGCCACAAGGCGAGCAGTCGCATGCCGTATGCCTTGGGAAGCCTGCGTGCGGCGCATTTTCTGGCACAGCGGAAATCCGGCCTGTTCGACATGCAGGACGTGCTTGGCCTGCGCTGAGTTGCTGCCCGATCAAGTCGCTTTCAGGTGTGGGCAGCGATGTTCGAGGTCGTCCTGATTCACCCGGAAATTCCGCCCAATACCGGTAACGTGATCCGTCTGTGTGCCAATACCGGCGCGCGTCTGCACCTTGTCGAACCGCTCGGCTTCGCGCTGACCGAAGCCCGCCTGCGGCGCGCCGGCATGGACTACGCGGAGTTGGCGAGCGTGCAGATTCATCCCGACTGGACCCACTGCTGTGCGGCACTGACGGCACTTTCGCCGCAGGGGCGGCGTTTTGCACTGACTACCAAGGGAACCCGCCGTCCTGCCATGGCCGATTTCCGGGCTGGCGATGTGCTGGTCTTCGGTTGCGAGACGCGCGGACTGCCGGCAGAAATTCTCGCCGAGTTTGCCGCCGAGCAACGCCTGTGCCTGCCGATGCGGCCAAACAATCGCAGCATCAACCTCTCCAACGCCGTTGCCGTGACGGTATATGAAGCCTGGCGGCAGATCGGCTACGCCGGCGCCGCATGAGTCCGGCGGACGCAGGGCCGGAGCATCAGGCGCTACCTGCCCTCGAAACCGATGTCCCGTTCCATTAGCGCAGCGACCCCTTCGATCGGCGTCACGCTGCCGTCGAGCAGCGTACAGACCCAGTCGGTAATCGGCATCTTGACGCTGAGCGCAGCGGCGCGGCGTTGCACCTCGTGTGCGGCGGGCACGCCTTCGGCAACCTGGCCCAGTTCGCGGGTAATCTGATCGAGGGGCTTGCCGGTGGCCAGCAACAGGCCAACGCGCCGGTTGCGGGAAAGGTCGCCGGTGCAGGTCAGAAACAGGTCGCCCATCCCGGACAACCCCATGAAGGTATCGGCGTGTCCCCCCAGCGCCTTGCCAAAACGGGCGATTTCGTGCAGCCCCCGCGTCATCAGGGCGGCGCGGGCATTCATCCCCAGCCCGAGACCGTCACAAACGCCGGTGGCGATGGCCATGACATTCTTGACGGCCCCGCCCACTTCGGCGCCGATCACGTCGTCGCTGGCATAGATGCGCAGCCGCGGCCCGCGCAAGGCTTCGGCACAGCGCAGTGCGAAGTTCGCGTCGGTCGACGCGATCGTCACCACCGTCGGCAAATCGCGAGCCAGTTCATCGGCAAAGCTCGGCCCCGTGAGTACGCCGCACAAGCGTTCGCCGAGTACCTCGCGAACGACCTGATGCGGCAGCAGTCCGGTCCCTTTTTCCAGGCCCTTGCAGACCCAGAGGAAGGGCGTTGCGACCTCGGCAGCGCGCAGATGCTGCAGCGCAGTACGCAAACCCGCCAGAGGCGCAGCGATGATCATCAGATCGGCATTCTGGCTGGCCGCCGAGAAGTCGGCAGTCGCCCGCAACGAAGCAGGAAAGCGATGGCCCGGCAGGTAGCGGCTGTTTTCACCGGCCGCCTGCATGCGTGCCGCCTTTTCAGGATCGCGTGCCCACAAGCTGACGGAATGACGGTGAGCGAAGGAGATCGCCAGGGCAGTACCCCAGGCGCCGGCACCCAGAACCGCGATTCGCATTGCACTTCCCCCTTTCCGATCAAGTGCTGTCAGCAATCACGCTGCCAGTCAGTCATACAGTCTCTCGCCTGACATGGATGAGCGACAAGTCAGGCGACAAGTTCCTTCTCCGGACCCCGTTGCGGGGCCATCCGCCGGGATCATGAAAAGGTCCTGAGCATCGGCGTACCGCAGTGACTCGCGAACATGGCCGGCTTTCAGCCGGTCCTTGTGTGTGGCCAGCAGCGCCAGGCTTTGTTCGACGTAAGCATTTGAAGACAGCTCGCTTGCCGCGTAGCGTCGGAGGAGAGCCAGCCAGCGTGTGTGGATGGCGCAAGGCGTGTGCCTGTCGCCGTCCGCAATCGGGCAATCCGGGCAACGCGTACCGGCCAGTGAACTGATCGCCGCCTGTTTCTGCCACTGCTGGCGATACTGTCTGGCATTCGCTTCAATCCACGCCAGTGCACGCACTTCTCTCTCGGCGGCAGGAAAGCGCTCGACATGCGCTTCGATGGCAGAAAGCTGCTGGCGAAAGAACTCGGCATCCGAACCTTCCCGATTCGGGGAATCACCCACAAAACGGGCAATCAGCGCAAGGGTGGGGTCATCTACGATGTACATGCTGTACATCCCTCTCCTGCCGTAGCGTCGGCATGCAAGTGGCGGACGCATACAATATAGCAGAATATGGTGCGGCGCAGCAAAAACTTTTCCTGGGCACAGACATCGACCATGCCTGTGCCGGACAAGAGCAGAACCGCGAGTCAGTCGCTAGCCGCCTGTCGGACTTGAGCAGGCCGGCGGCCAAGGGCAGCAGTCCCTATTTCCCCGAATTTCGGCGCCAATCGTTCGACGACTGGCTTGAAATTCGTGCACATTTGTCCGCGCCTGCCACTTGTTTCGCTTCGACTCATCCAGTCCGACAGGCGGCTAGACGCGCTCGACGCGCACCTGGGTCACCATCCGCGCATCGGCTTTGGTCACCGTGTAGCGATGACCCTGTTCCTGCACCGTATCGCCGACCTCCGGGATATGCCGCAGGCGATTGATCAGGAAACCGGCAAGGGTGTGCGCCTCGCCGATCGGCAGATTGAGCTTCAGCGAATCATTCAACTCGGAGATCGGCGCCCTGCCGCTGATCAGGTAGGTGTCGTCATTGAGCGACTCGATGCTCACCCGGCGTGTTTTCATGGTATCGAAGTCATAACCGGAATCGACGGTGCCGACGACTTCTTCAAAAATGTCCTCCATCGACAGGATGCCGATCGCCGAGCCAAACTCGTCGACGACGATCGCCATGTGATCGGTGCGTGCGCGCAGCAGCGGCAGCACCTGATCGAGGCTTTGCTTGGGCGACAGATAGAGGGCCGGTCTGACGAAATCGCTGACCGGTCGCTGCTCGATGTCCGGCAGCAGCAGATCCCAGGTACTCAGGGTCATCACCCCCGTGACGTTGGTGATGTTGCCGCGGAAAACCGGCAGGCGATTGAATCCGGACTCCCAGACGCGACGAACGGCTTCATCCATCCCGCGTATCTCGTTGAATCCGATGACCTCGGCGAGCGGGGTCATCACTTCTCCGACCGTCGTATCGGCAAAACGGAAAATGCGACGAATGCGCTGCTTGCTGGCGGCGGCGCTGTCCGAGGCGGTTTCCGAGAGATCGATCAGGACGCGCAACTCGTCCTTGCTGATGAAGCCGCTCTGCCCGGAAGTGGCCCCGCCGAAGAGACGGGCAGCGACGCGGGCGACCCGACTGAAGACGAAGATCACCGGATGGAACAGATAGGAAAAGAAGCGCAGCGGGTAGATGATCCGGACGGCGATCGTGTCGGCTTTCTGCTGAAAGATGCTCTTCGGGACGATCTCGCCGAAAATCAGCAGAAACGGGGTGAACACCAGCACCGAAACCAGATCGCCGGCGTCGCCGAAGAGGTGCACGAAGATCAGTGTGCCCATGGTGGTGATCGTCACCGTCGCGATATTGGTGCCGACCAGCGTCGTTCCGAGCATCACGTCCGGGGTACGAAACAGGTTCAGCACCAGCTTGGCGCCAGGGTCGCCGAGCCGCGCCTGATGGCGCAGGTGAATCTTGTCGGAATTGACCATCGCCAGCTCGGAGCCCGAGAAAAAACCTTTCAAAACAAGGAAGATCAGGATTACCAACAGTTGCAGAAGCAGTTCCATCGTTCTTCTCCTGGTCTAGTCTGCCGCGCTCGCGGCCAGGTTGGTCGGGGTCGTCTTCTGGCCAGCCGGGAGTTCAGGCTCAGGCTCGGCCGGTTCGTTGAGCGGATCGTTTTCGTATTCGTCAATGGACTCCTGTTCCTGGTCTGCCGGCGATCCCTCCGGCAAGGCATCCGCTACGGGTTCGGCCACGCTTTCCATCTCGATCGGCTCGGCCGGCGTTTCATCCGGTTCATCGGGCGTCGGACCACGCGAGACGCGTACCTTGGTGATGCGCATTCCGCTGACTTCCTTGACCGTGATCTCGTAGTCGGCGTAGAAGATCTTTTCGCCAACGCGTGGCAGGCGGCCGAAGAGCACCAGCGTCACGCCACCGATGGTGTTCATCAGCGGATCGTCGATATCGAAATTGGTCAGTGTGCGCAGGTCTGCCAGGCGCATGTGGCCGGGGACGGTAAAGCTGTCGTTGTCCTCGTGCTGGAAATGCTCCTGGCCGCGCATCTTGCCCGAGATTTCACCGAAGATGAAACTCAGCACGTCCTTCATGGTGACGATGCCGAGGACCTCGCCGTACTCGCCGATGACCACGGCGGCGCGGGTGTTGAAACGCTGGAAGTACTCCAGCATCTCGTCGACCTTCTTGGTCGGCGGAACGAAGTGCGCCGGCTTGAGGATTTCCCTGAGCTGGATCGCCGAACGGTCGGCATGGGCGTGTACCCGGCGCAGCAGATCTTCGGCGTGCAGGAATCCGATGACGTTGTCCCAGTGGCCGCGATAGACCGGAACGCGCGGGTGGCGATAGCCGCGGAAGCGTTCGATCAGCTCGTCGACCGGCAGATCGCCATCGAGGAAGCGGATGCGCGGCCCAGGGGTCATGATTCGCGCGACGTCGGTTTCGGCCGCTTCGAGCACCTTGTCGATCAGCACCCGTTCCGAAGCCTGGATGATGCCGGTCTCCTCGCTGTCGGCCATCAGGGTGCGCAGCTCATCGGCCTTGAGAATGTTCTCGCGCCCGACATGTTCGCCGACGACGAAGGTCGTGACGCGATCGGCGATCATGCGCACGACGTTGCGCAGCGGGGTGACGATGAAGATCCATTTGGGCAGAAAACGTGCCGACAGCATCGTCGCGAACTTGATCGGGAAATTGACTGCGATCGTCTTCGGCGTCACCTCGCCGAACAGCAGCAGCAGCGGCACCATCACCACGACGTTGATCCAGCCGGCGTCTTCCTCGCCGAAGGCAGTGACCAGAATCATGGTCATGTTGGCCGCTGCCGCGATGTTGACCAGCTCGTTGCCGCAGAGCAGCGAGACGATCAGCCGCCGCGGCTCGTCGAGCATGGCGTGAATGCTTTCGGAATGAGGGTTGCGTGAATTCCGCAGTTTCTGCAGGTCGATCCGGCTGAGCGAGAAAAGGGCCGTCTCCGAGCCGGAGAAAAAGGCCGACATGCTGAACAGGCCGCACTGGATGAGAATGCGCACCGCCAGTTCCCAGTTGACCGACGACAGAACCTCCATGATGCCGGATACGCTCAACAATTCCATCCCATGCCCCCGCACTGTGGAAACGATGTAGACAAGCCAGGTCCGAACAGCGCCGTTCGGTGCCCAGATACTGATGCCAGGGCGCCCGCAAAGCAGCAGTAACCCGCAAGGGCGAAAGGATAGGCGCAATACCGCGACGAAACAAGCAAGCTCGACATCCTCTGTGTGACGCGGGTCATCGGCACGCGACGGTGGCGGCTGGTGGTGGCCGTGCTCGGTACCATCAACGGTCTCACGGCGGGGGGCGTCGAAGCTTTGTCTGATCGTTCCAGAGAAAGAAGAATGTGCCATGCGCTGGGAATTTGTTGTATCTTTATTCAGAACGGAAAAGCGCACCGACCGGAACTGGCGTGTAATATCGGGTATGAACGATCCGTCATGGTCGCGACGCCATTCCGGGCCTAATCGGGAGGAGGTTCTGCTCATGACTGAACAGAAACAGGGCGACACAAGAGAGCACAGATCCGTTCGCGGTCCCATTCTGGTGCCGGTCGATTTCTCGGCGCATTCGCAGGCCGCGTTGCTGCTGGCCAGCGATCTGGCGGATGGCCTCGGGGGCACGCTGCTGGTCCTGCACGTAGTTCATGATCCGTTGAACATGCCCGGCTACTATGCGCGCATGGCGCGCAAGAAGACGCTTGCCCGCATGGAGGACATTGCCGGCGAGATGCTCGACGAATTCATGACCGGGCTCAAGAAGCAGCACCCCGAGCGGCGAGCCCTGCAGAAGCCGGAACTGCTCCTGGTCAAGGGCATTCCGGTGACGCGCATCCTGCAGGTGGCTGAGAAGCAGAAGGCAGGCATGCTGGTCATGGGCAGCAAGGGGGTGACCGGCTTGCGGCATCTGCTGCTGGGTTCGGTCGCCGAGCAGGTTGCCGGTCTCGCCAAAATGCCGGTCACCATCGTCAAGGACCATTCGAAGAACTGAGAGCTTGTGAAGAAATCGTCGCGAGCGGGTCGAGCTGCAAGGCGCGAGCGAGCGAACGACGAGACATATCAATCGGATAGGCGAGGAGTGAGCGAGTGAGCAACGCCGCAGATCGGCCGCACAGTAGATTTATTCACAAGCTCTGAGTCGCAACGACGGGAGGTAGGTTTTATGCTGAAAATGCACCTGTGTGATTTCAAGCGTATCGGTTTGCCGCCACGGCTCTGCGGTTTCGGGATCGTGATCGCCATGCTCGCCTGGCCGGCACTCGCGGCCAACGGTGACGACGCGGGCGACATGGCGTGGGGAATGATGACCGTCGAGTTGCTCGGCGGTCTGGCCATCTTTCTTTTCGGCATGATGCAGATGGAAGAGGGCCTCAAGGCCGTCGCCGGCGAGCGCATGAAGGGCATTCTCGCCAAGCTGACGGTCAACCGTTTCATGGGCGTCGGCACCGGCGCACTGGTGACGGCGGTCATCCAGTCGTCGTCGGTGACCACCGTGCTCGTCGTCGGTTTCATCTCCGCCGGGCTGATGTCGCTATCGCAGTCGGTCGGCGTGATCATGGGCGCCAACATCGGCACCACGATCACCGCGCAGATCGTCGCCTTCAAGATCACCAAGGCGGCGCTGGGGATGATCGCCGTTGGCTTCGCGATGCTGTTCATCGCCAAGAACGACAACACCAAGCACTATGGCGGCATGCTGATGGGTCTCGGCATGGTGTTTTTCGGCATGCACGTGATGAGCGAAGCGATGGGACCGCTGCGCAGCTACCAGCCCTTTCTCGATCTGATGCGGACGATGGACAATCCGCTCGTCGGAGTGCTGATCGCTACCGCCTTCACCGCGCTGATCCAGTCCTCGTCGGCGTCGACCGGCATCGTCATCGTCATGGCCAGCCAGGGTTTCATCAGCCTGCAGGCGGGTATCGCGCTGGCTTTCGGCGCCAACATCGGCACCTGCGCGACGGCGCTGCTGGCGGTCATCGGCAAGCCGCGCGAGGCGGTGCGCGCGGCCATCGTGCACCTCCTGTTCAATGTCTGCGGCGTGCTGATCTGGCTGCCCTTCATCGGCTTCATCGCCGCTCTGATGACCGGCATCTCGCCGGCGTACCCGGATCTCACCGGCACGGCGCGTCTCGCCGCCGAGACGCCACGCCAGATCGCCAATGCCCATACCTTCTTCAACATCGCCAACACGCTGATCTTCATCTGGTTCACCACCCAGATCGCGCGTCTGGTCGAATGGCTGGTCCCCGACAAGCCGCTCGAGGAGGAGGCCATCATCGTTCGCACCAGATTCCTGCAGGAGGAACTGTTGAGTACGCCGTCCCTGGCGCTCGATCAGGCGCGCATGGAGGTGATGCACATGGGCGAGACGGTCGATAGCATGCTCAAGGGAATCATGCCGGCGATCATCCAGGGCGATCGGCAGGCGCTCGAAGCCATCCGTCAGATGGACGACAAGGTCGACATTCTCCATGCCGGGATCATTGATTACCTGGGCAAGATCAGCAGGCAACCGTTGTCCGGGGAGCAGGGGCGTGAGCTGCTGCAGTTGATGGAAGCGGTCAGCAACCTGGAGAACATCGGGGACATCGTCGAGACCAATCTGGTGGTGCTGGGCTACGATCGCGTGCGCGACAAGATCGAGGTCAGCGAAGCGACGCAGCAGGTCCTCCAGGGTTTCCAGGAGGCGATCACCCGTGCGGTCGAGGCTGCCGTGCAGGCGGTCGGACACCGAAACGAGCGCGCCGGGCAGGTGGTGATCGGGATGAAGGAGGAGATCAACCGCATCGCCGACTCGGCGGCCGCGCACGAAGCACGGCGACTGATCGCCGAGGAACCCAACCGGATTCCGGCCTACGTCCTGGAAGTGGATCTCATCGAGAAGCAGAAGCGTATCTATTACTTTGCCAAGCGCATGGCCAAGACGGTGATGCCGGCGGTTCTGCAGCGTGAGTAGGGGGGTCACGCCGGGCTATTCGGGAGCGACTTGTCGGTAATGGCTGCCGAGTCCGGAAGCGAGGGGAATGGAGTCTCGGATTTCGCATTGACTACATGTGGGCGACTGATCCGCACTTCGTGGATCCTGCGTCGTGAGGCCCGCTCGACCCGGACCTCCAGCCCGTCGATGACGAAGGTCTCGCCAGGCGCCGGAATCCGTTCGAGGTGGCTGATGATCCACAGATTGGCCGAGTCATAGGGCTTGCCCGCCAGGTCCTTGCCAAAGTGCGCTTCCAGGATGCGCAGCTCGGTCGTTCCGTCCACCACCAGTTCGCTGCCATCGGGCTTCATCATCCGCGTCTGTTCGTCCCTTGGAGCTTCCTTGTCGTCATAGATGTCGCCGACCAACTCCTCGAGGATATCCTCGAGAGTGAAGATGCCGAGCAGACCGCCAAACTCGTTGACCACCACGATCAGGCGTTCCTTGTTGGCGCGCAGCACGTCAAGGAGTCTGTCCACCGGCTGGTTCGGGGGGACGAACAACGGATCGCTGCCGGCCTCGTTGAGCGTCTTGGCAAGGTTGCCCTGCGCGACCTCACTGAGGATGTTCTGGAGCGTGATCACCCGGTTGATTTCCTCGGGATGGCCGGAATAGAGCGGGATCCGGTAGTGCGATTCGGCGATGATCTCGTTCAGGGAATCACCGATGCTGCGATCACCGTCGAGCGAAAAGATCTGATGCCGGTGCACCATGATGTCGCTGGCCCGCAGGGTGCTGAAATCGAAGATGCGCCGGATCATCTGGTGTTCGCCGACCTCGATCGATCCCTCGTGGGTGCCGTGCTCGGCCAGCGCGATCAGCTCGGTCTCGGTCACGCTGGGGTCCTTCGGCGGGCTTGAGAGGCTGTGCATCCATTGAATGAAGCCTTCCAGCGCCCAGACCAGCGGCAGCAGCAGCTTGCCGAGGAGCTCGAGGGGGGCAGCCGCAAGCAGTGCCACCGCGATCGCATAACGCGAGCCGTAGGTCTTCGGGGTGATTTCGCCGAACATCAGCAGCAGCAGGGTGATGAAGCCGACCGCCAGGCCAGGACCAAGATGGCCGAAATGCTCAGTCGCCACCACCGTGGCCAGTGTCGCCGCAGCAGTGTTTACCAGGTTGTTGCCGATCAGGAGGATGACCAGTGTGCGGTTGAGGTTGCCTTTCATTCGATGCAGTGCCTTGGCGCCGAAGCGCCGTTCGGCCAGCAGCGCTTCGACCCGTGCTTTCGAGAGCGTCGTGATGGCGGTCTCGGAGCCGGAAAAGAAGGCCGACAAGGCAAGCAGGATGAAAAGGGTGACGGTTTCCAGCATGGTATGGCAGATCTTGCCGCAGAGAGTCTCGGGGTTGCGAATTCCGGCAAACATCATGAACCGCCGTACGGGATTAAATACACCACTGTGTGAGTGAGTGCAACCGCTGCCACGACCGGAACCGGCGACTGACGGGACCCTGGCAGCACCCCACGTCTCGTCGCCCCGTGTTCGTGCCTGCGTTGGCCCGGTCGTTGCGTCAAAGCGCATGGCATTTGACTGTTGCATCAAGTTAACACAAAATGAAGCGCTCTGCGGACCAGGTCAACAAGTATGTCAGTCTGCAAGTTGTCCACCTTTGAGGCAGCGTGCCGAGAAGCGTGCGCCATTACTTTGCTTTGGGAGCTGGAAAATGGACCCCGCATTGTGGATCGAACTGATTGTCTTCGTCATTCTCCTGGGATTCTCGGGTTTTTTTTCGAGTACCGAGACTTCTCTGTTTTCGCTGAGCTCTTTCCAGCTCGATCAGATGCGCGCCGCCAGGAATCCACGCATCGAGCTGATCGAACGGCTGCGCAGCGAGCCACGGCGACTGATCGTCACCATCCTGATCGGCAACGAGTTCGTCAATGTCTCGGCGTCGGTGATCTCGGCGGCGATGATCATCCACCTGTTCGGCGCCGAGAACGAACTGGTCAACCTGCTGGTGATGGTCCCGATCCTGTTGCTGTTCGGCGAGATCACGCCGAAGGTGCTGGCGATCCGCAACAACGTCGCCTTTGCCAGTTTCGAATGCCGTCCAATCGCCCTCGTCGCTCGCCTGATCACACCGCTGCGCGAGGTGATCCGCTACGTTGCCGACTTCTTCATCACCCTGATCGTCGGCAAGCAGCGCTCGCAGGGCAACCTGGTCACCGAAGACATGATCCGCACGCTGGTGCACGATGCCGTCGGCGAGGGCGCCCTCGACAGCCAGGAAGCGCAGTACATCGAGAAGATCTTCGATTTCGGCAACAAGACTCTGCGTGACCTCATGCGCCCACGCTCGGACATCCAGTTCCTGTCGGCGGATTTGCCGGTGGCGGAATTGCTGGCGCAGATCAAGGCGAGCCGGCAGTCACGTTATCCGGTATTCAAGGGGCACCGTGACACCATCATCGGCATCCTGCACGCGCGCGACCTGCTCGGCGTCGATCTTGCCCGGCTCGAACGCGATCCGCAGGGGGTTCGCAAGCTGCTGCGCCAGGCAAACTTCTTTCCCGAATCGAAGCCGGCCGTGGAACTGTTCCATACCTTCCGCCAGCGCAAACTCTCTTTCGCGCTAATCGTCGATGAGTACGGGGGGGTGACCGGACTGGTGACGATGGAGGATCTGCTCGAGTGCGTTTTCGGTGAAATCGCCAGCCCTTCCGACAGAGATGCCGTGAGCCGGCACCCGGTGCGCGAACTGGCCGATGGCCGCCGTCTGATCGATACCAGCATGTCGGTCGACGATTTCAATCGGGAATTTGGCGTCGCGATCGCCAGCGAGGAGGCCGAAACCCTGGCCGGTGTGCTGCTCGATGCCTTTGGCGAACTGCCGGCTGCGGGCGCGGTGATCGATCTCTGCGGACTGAAGTTTACCGTGGACATGATCGAGCATAACCGGATCACGCGCGCCCTGGCCGAACGGTTGCCGGAAGTGGTCGCACGACCCGAAACGGATGCCAGCGACGAATTCGTACACGGCACATCGGCCACGACGCAAGTCATGCTGCCGGTTGACCCTGACCGTCCGGCCAGTGCCGGGACACCCGCCCCGACGGTCAGCAAGCGGGAGGGCGCATAGATATGGGGGAGATCTGGATCACGTTCCTGCTGATGATCGTCTGCCTGATCGCCGAAGGCTTTTTCTCGGGATCCGAACTCGGCGTCGTCAGCGCCGACCGAATGAAGCTTCGCCACGACGCGGCCAAAGGCTCGCGCGGCGCGCGTCTGGCGCTCGAAATGCTGGAAAAGCGGCCGGAATGGTTGCTGTCCACGACGCTGGTCGGCACCAATATTGCGGTGGTGACCAATTCGACGATCGCCACCGCGCTGATGATCGATCTGTTCGGGGAACAAGGCAGTTGGCTGGCCGTCATCCTGGTTGCGCCGCTGATCTGGGTGTTTGGCGAGATCGTCCCGAAAAGCGTCTTCCAGCAGCGCGCCGATACGATCACGCCTTACGTGATCTATGTCCTGCGCTTCTTCTCGATCCTCTTCTGGCCAATCCTCATCATCTTCGTCACCCTGTCGAAGTTCCTCTCGCGCCTCGCGGGGGCGAGCGAGGAGCATAACCCTTTCACCCTGCGCGAACAGATCCAGAGCATGGTACAGATGCCGCCGCAGGAAGGGGGCGACATCCAGGCGATCGAAAAGACGATGATCCGGCGCATGTTCAATTTTTCCGAAACGACGGTCTACAAGGTGATGGTGCCGCTGATCGACGTGAACGCCATCGAGAAGCGCTCGACGGTCGGAGAAGCGGTGCGCCTGGCGGTACAGTGCTCGCATGTCCGCCTGCCGGTCTATGATGGGCGGATCGACCGGGTGATCGGCGTGCTGAACAGCATGGATCTGTTGGGGGTGGACGAATCGGCGTCGATCGAGCCCTTCATCAGCCCGACGCGCTACGTGCCGGCCAGCAAGAGCGCCGAGGCGATGCTCGTCGAGCTGCGCAAGGATGGTGATGCGATGGCCGTGGTGATGGACGAGTTTGGCGGTGCCGAGGGGATCGTCACCATCGAGGACATCATCGAGGAGGTGGTCGAGGACATCCAGGACGAATACGACCGGCAGGAAAAACCCGCCGAATGGCTGAAGAAACTGGGTCATCATGACTATCTGGTGAGCGCCCGCGCCGACCCGGCGATGCTCAATGAGAAACTGGGCCTGAAGCTGCCCGGCGACGGCAGCTACGACACCCTCTCGGGCTTCCTTCTCGAGTATGCGCGAGAGATCCCCGCGCCCGGCATGACGATCGAAGTCGAGGGCATCAAGTTCACCATCCAGCGTGCGACGCCGCAGGTCATTCAGGAAGTGCAGATCCGCTGGTAGGTGGCTGCGGTTCTGCCATCTCGCTGCGCATAAGGTCGGAGGCTGGCGCCAGAAAAGCGGCGCGCCAGGCGCGGCGTCGGCCCGCTCCATCATCATGTGGTGTCGCCAGGGAAACAAAGCGTTCATGTGAAAGTCGCGTATGCGACTCACGAACCCCCCTCCCCCCTCGCGGGGGAGGGGTTGGGGGAGAGGGAAACGGTCATGACTTTCATGATCGGGGGTGCTTGGAAAAGTCATGACCGTTAGCCTGATCGTGATCGAACCCTTGGAGGGGCCATGCCCAAGGTGCGGGAAATTCTAGAGCGTACTGCCTTGCCTTACCACCGCTGGTCGACCAAAGAGTTTCACCAGATGGCCAGATTCGGCCTGCTGGACGAGAGCGACCGCGTTGAGTTGATCGACGGGGAACTGCTGGATATGGCGCCGGTAGGTAGCAGACATGCGTTCAGGGTGGACCGTATTGCACGTGCTCTGCAACTCGCGGCAGGCAATGCCTTTCTCGTGCGCACGCAAAACCCGCTGATGCTCGGTGATCACAATGAACTACAGCCTGACATTTCTCTGGTCAAGGACCGGGACTACAGCGAGGCGCATCCCATGGCCGCCGATGTGCTGCTGATTGTCGAGGTCTCGGATACGACGCTTGAGTATGATCGAGAGGTCAAGGTCCCGCTGTATGCGCGCCATGGTATTCCGGAGGTTTGGCTGCTGGACGTCAGGAGCGGGGAGCTCACGGTCTATCGCGATCCTGTGGGAGGGATCTACCGGACGATGGACAAGCCCTTCCCTGACGCGCGGGTCTCTCCATCCCTGGCGCCGGAGGTGATGGTCTCGCTGGCGGCGGTGTTCGCGTGAGCCGGCACGACCGAGATTCCCGTGGGGGTAAGCGGCTGTAGGCAGGAGCCGCCTGTGGGCGCGCGGACAGTCGTTGCCTGACCGACGCCCCGCGCTCCTGTCTTGCCAGCACCCTTCGCCGCCATTGTCCCGTCAGCTCCGCCAGAAGGCAGGCATCAGGAGAACCATCAGCGTGAAGATTTCGAGGCGGCCGAGCAACATCGCCCAGGTGCAGACCCAGGTCTGGAAATCGTTGAGCACAGCGTAGGTGCTTGCCGGCCCGACGAGGTTGAGGCCGGGGCCGGTGTTGTTGATGCAGGCGACGACGGCCGAGAAGGCGGTGATCACGTCGAGCCGGGTGGCAATCAGGAGCAGGGTCAGCGAGACGATCGACACGACATAGATGAACAGGAAGCCGAGGATCGCGTGCAGCACCTGGTCGGGGATGACGGCCTCGCCAAAGCGCACACTCTGCACGCTGCGCGGGTGGATGGCCCGCATCAGTTCGCGGAATACCTGCCTGTAGAGGATCACCGCGCGCATCATCTTGATGCCGCCGCCGGCCGACCCGGAACAGGCGACGAAGCTGCCGAGGAACAGAATCCAGAGTTGCCCGAACATCGGCCACTGGGCGTAGTCGGTCGTGGCAAAGCCCAGCGATGTCGCCAGCGACACCGAATGGAAAGCCACGTAGCGTAGCGTCGTCAGGAAATCTTCGTAGATCTTGTCCGGCCACAGGTAGAGTGAGAGCGCGAGGCTGCTCAGCGCGAGAAAGCCGAGGAAATAATGGGCCTCGGTGTCGAAGCGATAGACACGCAGCGAGCGCTTCGACAAGGCGAGGAAGTGGGTGCTGTAATTGATCCCTGCGAGCAGCGCAAAGAACGTCACCACCATCTCGATTTCCAGGCTGCCGAAATGGCCGAGGCTGGCGTCCCGGGTCGAGAAGCCGCCCAGGCCCATCACCGAGAAAGCGTGCATCGTTGCCTCCCAGGGTGACATTCCGGCGTGATGGAGACTGGCGCCACAGGCGATGGTGAGAATCACATAGACCATCCAGAGCCCCTTGGCCGTTTCGGTAATCCGAGGCGTGATCTTGGAATCCTTCATTGGACCCGGTGTTTCGGCCTTGAGCATGCTGCGCCCGCCGAAGCCGAGCAGCGGCAGGATGGCCACCGCCAGCACCACCACGCCCAGGCCGCCGATCCAGTGCATGAAGGTCCGCCAGAAGTTGATCGACAGCGGCAAGTGATCGAGTCCCGAGAGGACCGTCGCACCGGTGGCGGTCAGACCCGAGACCGCTTCGAAATAGGCATCGGTCCATGACAGATCCTGGATGTGCAGATACAGCGGCAGCGCACCGAAAGCCGGCAGCAGCGACCAGATCAGGGAAACCAGCAGAAAACTGTCGCGCACGCTCATCTCGCGCTTCTGCCGACGAACCGAGAGTGAAAGCAGGGTGCCGCTGGCAACGGTGATCAGTACGGCCTCGTCGTAAGCGCTGTGGGCACCGTCGCCACTCAGCCATGACAGGCTGAGCGGCAGCAGCATCAGGAGGCCGAAGCCGGTAATCAGGATGCCGAGAATGTACAGGGCCGGTGCGAAGCGGATGAGCATGGGCGGTGACTCGAAAGGAGCTAGGTGATTTTCCGAGGGCCGTCCGGACGGTCGTGTGTCTGCCTGGTCAAGGCCGTTGAGGAGGCCAACCCGCAACTGCCCGAAGCGCATGATGAACAACTCAAACTGAACAATTCAGACGCTGGCTTCGCGAGTATCGTCTGCGTGGCTGATGGCTGTCAATTGCCGCTTGTCGAAGAGCGGGATCTCGGGCATGATGCGCACCCATGCCGAAGATACCCCCCCGCTTCCCACTCGCCAGACCAATCAGTGTTCATTGCCGGGTGGCCGCGAGGAAGGCTCGCCACCCCTTTGCGGGGGAGCAGCGCTAGGATGGGGCTTGGTTCGCTGTTTCGCGTCATCCGTGAACTCCTGCACGAGGCAGCACGTGACCTGGCACCCACCCTGATCGTGGTCGTCCTGTTCCAGGTGTTTTTCATCCAGCGCATGCCCGACAGCCCGGCGGCGCTGATCGGCGGCTTTGCCGTCGTTCTCCTCGGCCTGGCGCTCTTCGTCAAGGGGCTCGACGCGGCGATCTTTCCGGCCGGCGAGACCATGGCTTTCGACTTTGCCCGGCGCGGCTCGTTTCTCTGGCTGGTCTTCTTTGCCTTTTTCGTCAGTTTCGCCTCGGTGGCCGCCGAACCGGCGCTGATGGCCGTCGCCTACAAGGCGGAGGTGGTCTCGGGAGGCAGCATGGGTGCGCTGACGCTGCGCATGGTGGCGGCGCTCGGTGTCGGCCTCGCGGTGGTGGTCGGCGTCTGGCGTATCGTCCTCGGCCACTCGATCGGCAATTACTTGATTCCGGGTTATCTGTTGGTCATCGTCCTGACCATTTTCTCGCCGCCGCAACTGGTCGGTCTGGCCTTCGATTCCGGCGGCGTCGTCGCCTCGACGGTTACCGCACCGCTGCTGACCGCGCTCGGGGTGGGTCTGGCAACCAGCATCCGCGGACGCAATCCGCTGCTCGACGGTTTTGGTCTGATTGCCTTCGGCGCGCTGGCGCCGATGATCATCATTCAGCTCTACGGCATCCTGTTCTTTGTTCCTGCAGCGGCCGGAACGCCGGTAGTGATGATGCCGAGTGACGATCAGCATCAGTACGCGGCGCTTGAGATGCTGATCGCGTTCGGGATCATGGTCAGGAACCTGCTGCCGATCATCGCCGTCGTGCTGTTCTCGAGTTTCGTCATCCTGCGTCGCCCGCTGGCCGATCCCAAAGGTCTGGCGGTCGGCATGGTGCTGGTCGCGGTTGGCCTGTTCATGTTCGACGAGGGGCTGCAGGTCGGTCTCTTTCCGTTGGGCGACGAGATGACCAGTGGGCTGATGCGCGACGGCGTGCCGATGTGGGCGGTCTATCTCTACGGCTTCCTGATCGGTTTCGCGACGACCATGGCCGAACCGGCGCTGATCGCGCTGTCGATCAAGGCCGACGAAGTCAGCCTCGGGCAGCTCAAGGGGTTCTGGCTGCGCTTTCTGGTCTCGGTGGGGGTGGGCATCGGCATCGTCATCGGCTGCGCACGCATCATCGACGGCACGAACATCGCCTACTGGCTGATTCCCGGCTACCTGCTGGTGCTTGCGATGACCAGATTCGCCCCCGACTTCATCGTGCCGATCGCCTATGACTGCGGTGGCGTGACCACCTCGACGGTGACCGTGCCGCTGGTGACCGCGCTCGGTGTCGGGCTGGCCGAGCGGACACCGGGTCGCGACCCGATGATCGACGGTTTCGGCCTGATTGCTTTCGCTTCGCTGCTGCCGATGATCATCGTCATGTCCTATGGCATGCTGGCCAACTGGTGGCTGCGATCGAGGAAACCTGTCAAGGAGATCGGTCCATGAAGTTCTCTGCTGTGCTGCTGATCGTTCCGGATGAAGACGAGAACCGGGCGGTCGAAATTCTCAAGGAGGCCGGTGCGACCGGCATCACCATCCTCAAGGGCAAGGGCCTGCGGCACAACGAGCGCAAGACCTTTCTCGGGCTGGGTCTGGAGCGCAAGGAGTCGGTGCTGCTGTGTGTCGTCGAGAAGCAGCTCGCGATGCGCATTCTGAGGGCAGTCAAGATGCAGATGAAGATGGACCTGCCGGGGGGAGGACTGGCCTTTTCGTTGCCGTTGGGCAGCGTGGTTGGCATCGGTCTGGCGCAAATGCAGGCTTTTCGGCGCGAAGTCGAGGAGGATCTGTGAGCGTCCGTGGACATGGGCTTGCCCGCTTGCTGAACACGATCATTGACTGAAGGAGAGCTTGTCATGCTGGTTGCCGGAATCATGAAGAAGAAGGTCGTCACCATCAGTCCGCTGGCCACCGTTCGGGAGGCTCTGCTGATGATGAAGGAACGCGGCGTCAAGTCGCTGGTGGTCGAAAAACGCCATTCGGGCGACGCCTACGGCCTGATCGCCTACCGCGACGTCGCCCGATCGGTAATCGCCGAGGACGGCGACATCGACCTGCTCAATGTCTATGACATTGCCCAGAAACCGGCGCTGCAGGTTTCACAGCACCTCGAAATCCGCTATCTGGCGCGCCTGATGATTCAGTACGCGGTCAAGAGCGTGCTGGTCATCGACAACAACGAGTTGCAGGGCTTCGTTTCGGATACCGACGTGGTGAGTCATCTGATCGACCGCGCTACCGGCGGGCGTTAACGCCATGACCTTTCCAGACTCCTCCCACGGCCGGCGCTGCAGCGTGGGCCGGTTGCGGGCGGCGCCGTGCTCCGCGAAACCCCGCTTTTACGGTATTTTGTGATGGAAAAGATCATTCGTCGTTACTCGGCGTACTTTCCACGCTGGTGCCAGGCCTTTGGCGACCACGAACCGGACCCGGTCGGAGAAGCCAGAGCAGTCGAGTGGCTGGTGGGCGCCGACTGCGTCGGGGTGATCGTCCTGCCGGAGATCCGCTATCGCCTGATGCACGAACTGCTTGGCGAGAACCATCCGGAAATCGAGTTTCATCGGCGCTCGGTACGGCTCAACCGTCACGATTACGACGAAGTCGAGGTTATCGGCCATCCCGGCTATGCCGCCTTGCACCAATTGCTGCTCGACAGTGAAGAGGCGCACATGTTTCTCGCCTATCACCTGATCTACCCACCGGGAACCCGGATCATCACCGTCTCGCGCAAGCCGCCACTCGGGCTGCTCTACAAGGAAATGGCCCCGCTGCCGATTACCGTTTGCGAGTGAATCGCCGCCAGCGCATCGATCGGACGATGGCCGTTTTCAATACGATGGACTTGTTTGACGCATGACCTGATGAAAGGCATCGTCAAACCCGGAATGATCGTCGGCATCATCGTGACTGCCGGCTACATCGACTACTACAAGTACGGCAATCCGGCTGCCAACAACGCTGCCGGCTGGTGGCTCGGCATTTCGCCCGAAGGCTTCGGCACTGTCGGCGCGGCGCTGAATTTTGTCGTCGCCTACGTCGTCGGGAAGTTCACCCCGGCACCGTCGGCGGATATCCAGGACCTGGTGGGCAGCCTCCGTTACCCAGGCAAGCTGGTCACCGCACCGGCCAGCAGCCATTGACCGGCACCAACTGATCGAGGCAGGTGTGAGGATGGCGATGACCGGCGACAGGGCCGGCCGCCGCCATCATTTTTTGCTCCCATGTTGGACAAGACACCCTTCATGATCCAAATAGGGTTGAAATAGCAGATCGGATATCTGTTGCAGATGATGTCAAAGTCATTTTTGATGGCTTTTCAAGGACAAAGCAGGAGGTTTTCAAAAGCCTCTCAAGAAAGTAAAAGAATCCCGATACAGGATCCGCAGGTGCTCACTACATCAAGAAAAACAGAGGCTTGTCGGCAGCAAAATCTCGATTGACAGCGACTCGCACGACCCGGCATACTCTGGCCGACCGTCGAATTCTTCGCTTCTCCAGAACACTCCGAAGAGCGTTCGCGGCTTTCGTTGTGCTTTCAGAGGAGCCTCATGGAACACGATCACGAATCCTTGTGCCGGTCGATCATGTCGAATCCGCCGGCCGTGCTCAAGCCCACCGACTCGGTCTCCATGGCCCTGCAGGCGATGGTCCGGGAGCACCTGCCGGCGTTGCCGGTGGTCGATGCGGATGGCCGCTACATCGGCATGCTGCCACGCAGCCGACTGGTTGCACTGGCCATGCCGCGGGTTCTGTCGCGCGACACCGATCAGCAACCCCTGGCCCGTCTCCTGCAGGTTGGCTTCATCCGGGACTCGCTGGCCGACCTGCAGGAACGAATGGCTGCCGCCGCCAACGACCCGGTCAGCAAGCACCTTGACCGGGAGGTGCCGGTGCTTTCCCCGGATACCCCGCTGATGAATGCCATGCTTTTTCTCTACCGGCAGCGCAACATCCTGCCTGTCGTCGAGAACGGGAAACTGCTCGGCATCGTTTCGGTCTGGGATGTTCTCGCCCGCGTCGGGAGGGTCAAGTAATGCATGCTGCTGCTTCCGGGGTCCTGTTGGGCCTCAATCCCCTGTGGCTGGCGACCGTGGTGATGATCGTCACCTACGGCGTGATCATCAGCGAGCGGCTGAACCGATCGATCATCGCGCTGCTCGGGGCCATGCTGATGGTCATGTTCGGCCTGCTGACGCAGGAGCAGGCGGTCGCTGGCGTCGATTTCAACACCATCGGCCTGCTCGTCGGGATGATGGTCATCGTCTCGATTACCCGCAAGTCAGGGGTTTTCGAGTATCTGGCGATCTGGTCGGCGAAACGGGTGAAAGCCAATCCGGCCGGCATTCTCGCCATGCTGGCCGTGGTCACCGCCGTCGTTTCCGCGCTGCTCGACAACGTCACCACCGTGCTCCTGGTCGTTCCGGTGACGCTGGTCATCACCGAAGCGCTGAAAGTCAATCCCTACCCTTTCCTGTTCTCGCAGATCCTGGCGTCGAACATCGGGGGTACGGCGACGCTGGTCGGCGATCCACCGAACATCCTGATCGGTGGCCAGGTCGGTTTGTCGTTCAACGACTTCGTGATCCACCTTGCGCCGGTGATCGTCGTGATCCTCGCCGTGCACGTGCTGTTGATCCACCTTCTCTGGGGACGCGGCATGACGGCTACGGTCGAATTGCGCGCACGGGTCATGGCTTTCGACGAAAACGAGGCGATCACCGATGCGCGACTGCTGAAGCGGGCCTCGCTGGTGCTGGCGCTGGTGATCGTGGCCTTCGTCATGGCGCGGTCACTGGGGCTGGAATCGGGCACCATCGGCATGGCGGGCGCGGCGCTGCTGCTGATGCTCGACAACCTCGGCAAGCCGGCCGAGCAGCAGTCGGAGAGTGTCGTCAAGGTATACAACGAGATCGAGTGGATCACGATCTTTTTCTTCGTCGGGTTGTTCATCGTGATTGCCGGTGTCGAGCATGCCGGTCTGCTGCGCCTGCTCGCCGACCAGTTGCTCGCCGCCACCGGCGGCGATTTCAAGGTCACGGGCTACAGCATCCTCTGGTCATCGGCGGTCCTGTCGGCGATTGTCGACAACATCCCGTTCGTGGCCACGATGATTCCCCTGATCAAGTCGATGGCGTCGGCATTCGGCGGCGAAGAAGCGTTGATGCCGCTCTGGTGGTGCCTTTCGCTGGGGGCCTGTCTGGGCGGTAACGGCACGTTGATCGGCGCCAGCGCCAACCTGACCGTGGCCGGCATCGCCGAGCGCAACGGCATTCCGTTCCGCTTCATGACCTACACCAGGGTCGCCTTCCCGCTGATGCTGATCCATGTCGCGATCTGCAACGTTTATGTCTGGTGGCGGTATTTCTGAGAGGATTGGGCAGTGGCCGATTCTTGAAATGCGTTGACTCCTGTGCAACGATGGGCTCCTCTCCCCAACCCCTCCCCCGCGAGGGGGAGGGGCATATCGGTCACTCTCAACACTTTCTTCATAACCTGTGCCATGCTTGGCCAGATCGCCCCGCCTGCGTCTCAGATCAGTTCCCGACTCGACAGTTCGTCCTTGAGCCAGGCATAACAGATCGGCGCGGCCACCAGACCGGCGAGACCGAAGGTACTCTCCATGATCAGCATCGCGGTCAGCAGTTCCCAGGCCTTGGCCCGGATCTGGGCACCGACGATACGCGCGTTGAGAAAATACTCGAGCTTGTGAATGACGATCAGAAATGCCAGTGACGAGATCGCCACGGCGGGCGAGTGTGCCAGGCTGACGACGAAGATCACGGTATTGGAGATCAGGTTGCCGACGACCGGCAGCAGGCCGGCCATGAAGGTGACGACGATCATGGTCTTGGTGAGCGGCAGGTGCACGCCAAAGAGCGGCAGCACGACGACGAGGTAGAGCGTGGTGAAGGCGGTGTTGAGCGCCGAGATTCGGACCTGGGCGAAGACGATCCGGCGGAAGGCCTCGCCGAGGCGAAAAACCCGCTCGACCAGCGCGCGTGCCAGCGGCCCCATGCTTTCGCCGGTGTCCGTCTCGCATAAGGACACCATGCCGCCGATGACCATGCCGATCAGCAGGTGTGCGAGCAGGCGGCCGGTTTCCTTGCCGATCATCTGCAATTCGGCCGAATGTTCGCGTAGCCAGTGGCCGGCTCGTTCGCGGATGGCCTCGCCGCCTCGCGGCAGCAAGTCGGCGAGCCAGTGCGGCAGCGTCGAGCGCGAAGTCTCGATGATCTCGGCCATTTTCGCGAGCAGGGCAGCGAAACTGCCGCCCTCGCTGTTCATGAAGACGATCAGCCCGAGCACTGCCGCCGTGACCGCGCCGAGGACCCACAACACGACCAGACCGACGGCCATGGCCTTGGCGCGCGTGCCCGAGAGATGGCGGGCAAAGAACGGTGCCAGCACATGCACCAGCTCATACACCAGCAAGCCGGCAATCAGCGCCGGCAGGAGGTGCACCTCGATGACCAGCAGCATGGCCAGCAAGGCCATGATCCAGGACGCGTACTCGCTGATGCTTGCTTTGTTCAGGGTGTCCGTGGCCATGTATATGTGAACGTCAGGCGACGACCAGGCGCGCGGCGCTGTACAGGCGGTCGTCGAGCCAGTGCAGTCCGAGAACGGGCAGGGCAGCCTGCAGCTTTTCCGGCTGCGCGGTGGCCAGCAGCGTCAGCCGGCCGCACCCGAGTGCGTCGGCGCCGGCCAGGCGAACGCACTGGCGAGCGACGGCATCGGCGACGTCGACCAGCGTTGCCTGCTTGGCAACGATCGGTTCCAGCACCGGGCTGAGGAAAGCGTAATGGGTACAACCGAGAACGATCTGATCGACGCCGGCTGCAAGCAGGGGGGCCAGATGACGACGCGCCTCCTCGACGAAATCCGGGTCGTCGAGGGACAGGGTTTCGACGCGGGTGGCCCAGCCGGGACAGGCCTCGACCTCGACCTGGACGCTGCCCGCGTGTTGCCGGATCAACTGTGCCAGGCGCTCGCTGCGCGCCGTCGACAGCGTCGCCAGGACAGCGATTCGACCACTGCGTGACATCGCCGCAGCCGGTTTGACGCCGGGCTCGACGCCGACCACGGGAAGCTTCGGAAAGTGCTCGCGAAAGGCCGCGACCGCTGCCGCGGTGGCGGTGTTGCAGGCGACGACGATGACCCCGCAGCCCTGATCGACCAGATGCTTGCCGATCGTCAGCACACGTCTGCGGATGTAGGCGTCGTCCTTGTCACCATAGGGAAGATGAGCCGTATCGGCGAGGTAAACCAGGTCGGCGTGCGGCAGCGCACGCGCGATGGCGGCCAACACCGAGAGTCCACCGATGCCGCTGTCGAAAATGCCAATCATCGGGTCAGGGGGGGGCGATTGAAAGTGTTGGTCGAGGTCGATTGTTCAATGGAGAGGCGTTGACATTAGTGATCACCCCTTCGCCCTTGTAGGGGTGAAGGCGGGGTTTCGCGGAGCACTGCTCCGCGCCGCCGCAGCCGGCCCGCGCCGCCGCGCGGGCCGTGGAAGGGGGTGGGGAGGAGGGCTATCGTTGCACACGAATTCGTCAAATCCTTGCGAAAGGCCGTCAGTCGGCTCTGCTGGCTTCTGCGAGCATGGATGCCCCCTCTCCCCCAACCCCTCCCCCGCGAGGGGGGAGGGGAGTATATCGGTTCCTTCCAACACTTTCGTTCACACCACGGGTCAGGACGGGACTTGCGCGGTGGGGGATCAGGCAGTCCGGGCATGCTGCACGCCCGGCTGCTGCCGGCAAGCCGGTTCGCCAGGCGGCTAGCGGGCGGCAACGACGGCCACTTCAATGAGGAAATCGGGATGGGCCAGCCTGCCTTCGACACAGACCCTCACCGGCGCTGTCCCGCGCGGAACCCAGCGGTCCCAGACCGCATTGACGGCGATCAGATCGTCGATGTCGCGCAGGTAAATGGTGACCATCAGCAGGCGTGTCTTGTCGCTTCCCACCTGTTCGAGAAGCTTTTCGACGCCGGCCAGCACCTCGCGGGTTTGCGTGGCGACGTTGCTGTCAAGCGTTTGCGGCGTTTCGGCGAGATAGATGGTGTTCCCATGGACACAAATGTCCGAATACCGCTGGGTCGTTCCCTGTCGCTCGATCGGCCGCTCTATCGCCATGCTTTGTCCCCCGTAAAGCCGGCCCGGAACCGGCTTCCTGCCTGTGACCCTGTGCTCTCCCGGAAATTCAGCCGACAGCAACCGGGATCTTGCCGATTCTGGCCTGCCATTCCTTCGGACCCGTATGGTGTACCGAGGTCCCGGTCGAATCGACGGCGACAGTGACCGGCATGTTCCTGACTTCGAACTCGTAAATCGCCTCCATTCCGAGATCGGCGAAACCGACCACCCTGGCGGTCTTGATCGCTTTTGCAACCAGGTACGCCGCCCCACCGACGGCCATCAGGTACGCCGACTGGTGTTTCCGGATCGCTTCGATTGCGGTCGGGCCACGTTCTGCCTTGCCGACCATCGAGATCAGTCCGGTCTGGGCCAGCATCATCTCGGTGAATTTGTCCATCCGCGTCGCAGTCGTTGGGCCGGCCGGGCCAA
The DNA here is from genome assembly GCF_036625275.1 of Accumulibacter sp. Classification (GTDB taxonomy): domain Bacteria; phylum Pseudomonadota; class Gammaproteobacteria; order Burkholderiales; family Rhodocyclaceae; genus Accumulibacter. Next base: position 37,316 of record NZ_JAZKUD010000013.1, on the reverse strand, counting down.
CGGCTTCGTCGCGAACCGGGTCAACCGGACCCACGTAGTAAATGACGCGGTTGGTGAAGTCAACGGGCAGCTTTTCACCTTTGGCCAACATGTCCTGAATACGTTTGTGGGCCGCGTCGCGGCCGGTCAGCATCTTGCCGTTGAGGAGCAGCGTTTGACCGGGCTTCCAGGATGCCACCTCGGCCGGTGTCAGGGTGTCGAGGTTGACCTGCGTCGAGGTTTCGGTGTTGGGTGTCCAGTTGACCTCGGGCCATTCGCTGAGGTCCGGTGGTATCAGAAGGGCTGGCCCGGAACCGTCGAGATGGAAATGCGCGTGCCGTGTCGCAGCACAGTTGGGAATCATCGCGACCGGCAGGCTGGCCGCATGCGTCGGGTAGTCGAGGATCTTGACGTCGAGGACGGTGGTCAGTCCGCCGAGGCCCTGCGCGCCGATTCCCAGCGCATTGACTTTCTCGTAAAGCTCCAGACGCAGTTCCTCGACGCGATTGCTCGCGCCGCGGGCGATCAACTCATGCATGTCGACCGGCGCCATCAGCGATTCCTTGGCCAGCAGCATGGCCTTCTCGGGAGTGCCGCCAATGCCGATGCCCAGGATTCCCGGTGGACACCAGCCGGCACCCATCGTCGGTACGGTCTTGAGCACCCAATCGACGATCGAGTCCGAGGGGTTGAGCGCGTAGAACTTGGACTTGTTTTCCGAGCCGCCGCCCTTGGCGGCGCAGATGACTTCGAGGTGATGTCCGGGGACGATCTCATAATGCACGACTGCGGGCGTATTGTCGCGCGAGTTCTTGCGTGCGCCGGCCGGGTCGAGCAGTACCGAGGCCCGCAGCTTGTTGTCCGGATTGTTGTAGGCGCGGCGCACGCCCTCGTCGCACATTTCCTGAACCGACAGAGTGGCTTCCCATTTGACGTCCATGCCGACCTTGAGGAAGATCACCGCGATCCCCGTGTCCTGGCAGATCGGGCGGTGGCCCTCGGCACACATGCGACTGTTGGTGAGGATCTGGGCGATCGCATCCCTGGCGGCCGGGCTCTGCTCACGCTCGTAAGCGGCGCCGAGCGCCTTGATATAGTCAAGCGGATGGTAGTAACTGATGTACTGGAATGCGTCGGCTACGCTCTGGATGAAGTCTTCCTGCTTGATCGTGGTCATTTCAGGTTCTCTCTCGTGGGTGGCCGCGGGGCCCCTCCCCGCGGCAGGTCTTCTGTTCAGTGCCGCGCGGCGTGCGGTGACTTTCCGAGCAGGATGGTCTGGGTCATGATGCGGTCGACCCAGGCCATGGCCAGCGCCGAACACAGAAAAAGCGCGTGGATCATGACTTGCCACATGATCGTATGCTCGCTCAAATTCGCGGCGTTGATGAAGGTCTTCAGCAGATGGATCGACGAGATGCCGATGATCGCCGTCGACAGTTTGATCTTGAGCACCCCGGCATTGACGTGCGAGAGCCATTCCGGCTGGTCGGGGTGGCCTTCGAGGTCGAGTCGGGAGACAAAGGTTTCGTAGCCGCCGATGATCACCATGATCAGCAGGTTGGCGATCATCACCACGTCGATCAGGCCGAGGACGACGAGCATCACCTCGGTTTCGCTGATCCTGGTGCTGCTGAAAAAGAGGTTGTGAATCAGGTGGGACAACTCGATCATGAACAAATAGACATACGCACCCTGAGCAATGATCAGACCCAGGTAGAGCGGTGCCTGCAGCCAGCGGCTCCAGAAGATGAACATCTCGAGTTTGTCGACAGCGGGTTTCAGGGAGGCCATTGACTTAGCGGTGAAGAGGGAGGAAGCGAGATTCTAGCATCAAGGCCTGTTTCCGTTGTGTTGCGGCCATGCCGTAAGTGGTGTGTAAGATTGGCGGCGTTTAATCTGGCTCACTTGGCGTGACAAGAGGCAGGATTGGGCAGGATTGGCCGCTTATGATCTGCCTTTCGCTGGGCGGGGGGGCGCGAACAACGAGTTATTTTCCTTGATTCGTTTCGTTACTTGCAGCATCGCTTTCTTGAATTCTCTACCAATACCTAAACAGGAGACCGGACATGTCATTGAACGAGGCCGTAAATTTTTTTGAGCCCTCTGCTGAATTTGTCAAGCAGGCCACGATTTCGGGCATGGATGCCTACCGGGCGCTGTGCGCCGAGGCCGCAAACGATTACACCGGTTACTGGGGCCGCCTGGCCCGCGAGCATGTCTCCTGGAGAACGCCGTTTACGCAGGTGCTTGACGATTCCAATGCGCCCTTTTTCAAGTGGTTTGCCGATGGCACGCTGAACGTTTCGTACAACTGCCTCGATCGCAACATCGAAGCCGGTCTTGGCGACAAGGTGGCGATCGTTTTCGAAGCCGATGACGGTGAAGTCAAACGGGTGACCTACCGGGAGCTGCTGTCGCGGGTCAGCCAGTTTGCCAACGGGCTTCGCGCACGCGGCATCAAGAAGGGCGATCGGGTACTGATCTATATGTCGATGGGTGTCGAGGGGATCGTTGCAATGCAGGCCTGTGCGCGCATCGGCGCCATTCACTCGGTCGTTTTCGGCGGTTTTTCGGCACAGTCGGTACGTGACCGGATCAACGACGCCGGTGCCGTAGCGGTGATTACCGCCGACGAGCAATGCCGCGGCGGCAAGAAGATCCCGCTCAAGCCGGCCGTCGACGAGGGCATTGCGCTGGGTGGGTGCGAGTCGGTCAAGGACGTGATCGTCTTTCAGCGTACCGGCGGCGCCTGCCATATGGTGGCCGGTCGAGACATCTGGTGGCACGACGTCATCGCCGGACAGTCCGACGTTTGCGAGCCGGAGTGGGTCGGTGCCGAGCACCCCTTGTTCCTCCTTTATACCTCGGGTTCGACCGGCAAGCCGAAGGGGGTGCAGCACTCGACAGGCGGGTACCTGCTGCATGCCATTCTGACCATGAAGTGGACCTTCGACCTCAAGCCGAACGATCTTTTCTGGTGCACTGCAGACATCGGCTGGGTGACCGGCCACACCTATATCACCTATGGCCCTCTGGCCTGCGGCGGCACCGAGATGGTTTTCGAAGGCATCCCGACCTATCCGGATGCCGGCCGTTTCTGGAAGATGATCCAGGACCACAAAGTCAACATTTTCTACACCGCACCGACTGCCATCCGCTCGCTGATCAAGGCGGCCGATACCAATCCGTCGGTTGCGCCGACCCAGTACGACCTGTCGTCGCTGCGCCTGCTTGGTACCGTTGGCGAACCAATCAACCCGGCGGCCTGGCAGTGGTACTACGACAGCGTTGGCGGCGCCCGTTGCCCGATTGTTGACACCTTCTGGCAAACCGAGACCGGTGGCCACATGATTACGCCGCTGCCGGGTGCGACCCCGCTGGTGCCGGGTTCCTGCACCTTGCCCTTCCCGGGGATCGAGGCGGCCGTCGTCGACGAAACTGGGACCGAACTCGACTGGGGCAAGGGGGGTCTGCTGGTCGTGAAAAAGCCCTGGCCGGCGATGATTCGCAACATCTGGGGTGATCCTGAGCGTTTCAAGAAATCGTATTACCCCGATGATTTCGCCGGCAAGCTCTACCTTGCTGGCGACGGTTCGATCCGCGATATTAACACTGGCTATTTCACGATCACCGGTCGTATCGACGATGTGCTGAATGTTTCCGGTCACCGCATGGGGACTATGGAGATCGAGTCTGCGCTGGTCTCGCACCCGATGGTGGCGGAAGCGGCTGTGGTTGGTCGCCCGGACGATCTGACCGGCGAAGCGATCTGTGCCTTTGTGGTGCTGAAGGGCGCGCGGCCAACCGGCGAAACGGCGAAGAAGATGATCAAGGAGTTGCAGGACCACGTCGGCCGCGAGATCGGTCCGATTGCCAAGCCGAAGGATCTGCGTTTCGGGGAAAACTTGCCAAAAACGCGTTCGGGCAAGATCATGCGTCGTCTGCTGCGCTCTCTCGCCAGAGGCGAAACGACCGCGCAGGATGTTTCGACGCTCGAGAACCCGGCGATTCTGGAGCAACTCCGCGGTTGATCGAGGCAGACACCCACAGGTGACCTGGCGCCGCGCTTGCGCCCGGTCGTCGTAAAGCAGGCTTCCAGGCCGGCGCCAGGAGGTGCCGGCCTGTTAAATTGTGGCGATCGAGGAGCGGGTATGAGCAACAGTGCAACGGAGATGCTGGTTGCGGCCTGCATCCAGTTCCTGCAGGTCCATCCGCCCTTTGATCGAATGGAGGCGGAGGCGCTGCGCTTTCTCGCAGAACATGTCCGGCTGGCCCATTACCCCAAGGGTGCGCGGATTCTTTCGAGCGAGATGGGGGTTGCGCGCACCCTCTACATTCTGCAGCATGGCAAGGTGCAAGTGCGAGCCAGTGGCGCTGCCAGTCACAACGTCGACTCGGCGTCGAACAAGCTCGATCCGGGGCAGTCCTTCGCGATTGCGGCGCTGATGGCGCAGCGACCCACTTCGAGTGCCTACGTGGCACGCGAAGAGGTTTTCTGCTACGAATTGCCGGCCGACGACTTCTTTACCCTGACCCAGAAGAGTACGGTTTTCAACCTCTTCTGCAGCCAGTACATCGCCGGTCTGCTCAGGCAGTCGCAGCAGCAGCTGCAACTGCAGTTTGCCCAACGCGCCGCCGAGCAGAAGACCATGAATTCGCCGCTCGCGGTGATTGTCAAGCGGGAACCGGTTTCGGTGGCGCCGGAAACGCCGATTCGCCAGGTGGTTGCCTTGATGGCCGATCGCCATTTGGGCTCGATGGTGGTCGTTGATGCCGGGGAACAACCAGTGGGCATCTTTACGCTGTCCGATGTGCTGAAGCGGATTGTTTTGCCGGGTACCTCGCTGGAGCAGCCGATCTCCTCGGTCATGTCGGCCACTCCGCAGACCTTGCCGCTGGCGGCCAATGCTCACGATGCGGCATTGGCCATGGCCATGCACGGCATTCGCCACGTGCTCGCGGTGGACGAAGGCGGACGGCTCAAAGGCGTGGTTTCGGAGCGTGATCTATTCAAGCTGCAGGGCGCCGGCCTGCGGCAGATCCGGCATGCGATCGACGCGGCGAGCAATCTCGAGGTGCTGCAGCATGCCCGTGAGGATATCCGCCAATTGTCGCTGACGATGCTTGCCGAAGGAGTCGGCGGGCAGGAGATCACGCAGTTCATCTCGACCCTCAACGATACCGTGACTCGTCGCATCATCGAACTGAATCTGGATCGGCATGACCTTTACGGCATCGACTGGGCATGGCTGTCGTTCGGATCGGAGGGGCGAGACGAACAGACCTTCATTTCCGATCAGGATAACGGCATCGTCTATATCTGCACCGACATCATGGATCGGGAGCAGACGCAATTGCGTTTTCTCGATTTCGCTCGCGACGTCAACGCTGACCTCGATACCTGCGGTTTCCCGCTGTGCAAGGGCAACATCATGGCCAGCAACCCCGGCCTGTGCCTGACGCTCGAGGAGTGGGAGGAAAGATTCGCCCAGTGGGTACGCACACCGGAACCGCAGGCTTTGCTCAACGCCACGATTTTCTTCGATTTTCGCCCGCTCTACGGTCGCTTCAATCTGGCGCACCGGATGCGTCTGTCCCTGTTCCGACAGACCAGCGGCAATCCGCTATTCCTGCGCATGCTGGCGCAGAACGCACTCAGCGTATCGCCCCCACTGGGCAGGATACGTGATTTTGTGACCAACGCCGATCCCGAGCATCCGGGAACCATCGACCTCAAAAAGTACGGCGTCCGCCTGTTCACCGACGCTGCACGGGTTTTTGCACTGGCCCGTCAGGTCGAGGCGACGAACACGGCCACTCGCATCAAACGCGCCGGTGCCCTGATGAACATTTCTCCGGAGGACGTGGCTGCAAGCCTCGAAGGTTTCAATTTCATCCAGTTACTGCGCCTGCGGCACCAGCATTTTGAGCAGGAACATGGACGCGACGGTGACAATCTGATCAGACCCGATGAACTCAACGAGATTGAACGGCGCATTCTCAAAGAAGCTTTCCGACAGGCGCGCAAGCTGCAGGCGCGCTTGAAACTGGATTATCAGATCTGACCATGGACTGGTTTTCCAGATTGTTCAGTGGCCAGGAAACGCTTAATCCGGCATTGACAGCGGAACAGCAGCAGTTAATCGCCGCCTGGCGCCAATTGCCCGCGCCGGACCTGCGGCGCTCGCACTATCGTTGTCGCTACGTGGTCGTCGACGTCGAAACGACGGGCATCAACGTCAGGACGGATCGCCTCTGCGCAATCGGTGCTTTGGCGGTGGTCGACGGGCAGATCGACTTCAAGGATGCCTTCCATCTGCTCTCCGAACCTGTCGGGCCGGGTGCCGATCCTGCGCCTGGCCTGCCGGCGCACCCGCATTCGGAGCCGGTCGCCAGTCATCCGTCGGTCGACGCGTTGATCTCCTTCCTGCACTTTGTCGGCAAGGCGCCACTGATTGCCTACAACGTGCCATTTGTTGCCGCGATGATCGAACGTACGCTGATAGAGTGCCTCGGTATCGAGTGGGATCTGGCGTGGATCGATCTGGCCTGGGTGATGCCCGATCTTTTTCGCCATGTCGAGCCTACCGGAGGAGGGCTCGACGCCTGGCTGGACCACTTCTCCATCGCCAGCATCCGCCGTCACCACGCCGTTTCTGATGCTTATGCGACGGCCCAGTTGTTGCAGATCACGATTGCCAGCGGCGCGCGCAAAGGTTTCATGACACCAGCCAGCCTGCTCGAGCTTGAGAAAGCGCGTCGCCACTTGCACCAGAGCGCTTAGGCGAGCAGCGAGCGATGGCCGACTACCCTGTCCAGTTGCGTCGCTATTACGCCTACTATACGGTCGGTTTCTTCATTTTCATCGGGACGCTGGCGGTGCTCGAGCAGCATGGCATGCCGCCACGCTGGATCGGATATTCCTTTCTTTTCCTGACCATCTTCCTGTACGCGACGATTGGCGTTCTGGCGCGAACCGCCAGCGTTTCCGAGTATTACGTTGCTGGCCGACGGGTGCCAGCGGTATTCAACGGCATGGCCACCGGCTCCGACTGGATGAGTGCGGCCTCGTTCATGGGGCTGGCCGGCACGCTTTACCTGTCGGGGTATCAGGGCCTGGCCTACGTGATGGGCTGGACCGGTGGCTACGTTCTGGTGGCCCTGCTGCTGGCACCTTATTTGCGACGTTTTGGCCAATATACGATCCCGGACTTCCTCGCTGCGCGTTATGGTGGCAATCTGGCGAGGCTGGTCGGCGTCTTTGCGACCGTCCTGGCGTCCTTCGTTTATGTCGTTGCGCAGATCTATGGTGTCCGGCTGATTACCAGCCGTTTTGTTGGCCTGCAGTTCGAGGTCGGGGTCTTCGTCGGCCTGGCCGGCATTCTGGTATGTTCCTTTCTGGGCGGCATGCGCGCGGTCACCTGGACGCAGGTGGCCCAATATGCCATCCTGATTGTCGCCTATCTGGTGCCGGTGACCATGCTCTCGTACCAGGTCAGCGGCATTCCGGTGCCGCAGTTGACCTACGGCCAGGTGCTGCAGAAAGTGCAGGATCTCGAGGAAAGAATCTTCGATGACCCAGCCGAATTCGATGTACGCCACCGCTTCCAAGAACGTGCCGATGGCTACCATAGCCGCATCCTGGCGCTGCCGGACTCACTGGAGGAAGAGCGGCGCAGCCTGAGCGTGCGCATCGACGATCTGAAAGGCAGCAACGCGCAAATGCGCGAGGTGGCGACTCTCGAGCGGCAGCGCCGGGAGTTGCCCATGAGCAGCGATGAGGCACGCAGCTATTGGGAGGGCCAGATGCGTCAGGCAGCGCAGCGCGGCACCGCCCCCGATCACCATCTGACGCCTTATCCTGGCAACGGCGAGGCGGTGAACGACGGCGCGCGCTTGAACTTCCTGAGCCTGGTGTTCTGCCTGATGGTCGGCACAGCGGCCCTGCCGCATGTGCTGATGCGTTACTATACGACGCCCAGCGTCCGCGAAGCGCGCAACTCGGTGTTCTGGTCGCTGTTGTTCATCCTGGCCCTGTATCTGACGGCCCCGGCCTATGCGGCTTTTGCCAAGTATGAGATTTACACGACTCTGGTTGGCTCATCGATGGCGCAACTGCCGGTGTGGGTCAATTCATGGGGCAAGATCGGCATGGTTTCGATCGAAGACATCAACGGCGATGGCATCCTGCAACTTGCCGAGTTGTCACTGAATCCGGACGTGATTCTGCTGGCAACCCCCGAAATTGCCGGCCTGCCGTACGTCATTTCCGGTCTGGTGGCCGCCGGTGCGCTTGCCGCTGCGCTGTCCACTGCAGACGGGTTGCTGCTGACGATCGCCAGTGCTCTGGCGCACGACGTCTATTACAAGATTTTTCGCCCGCAGGCGAGCACGCAATGGCGGTTGGTGGTTTCCAAGTCACTGCTGCTGGTGGTTGCGGTCCTGGCGGCGAGCGTTGCTTCACAGAAACCGGCGACCATCCTGTTCATGGTCGCCTGGGCGTTCTCGCTGGCAGGATCGGCTTTCTTCCCGGCATTGATTCTCGGCATCTTCTGGAGGCGGGCTACATCGACAGGCGCGGTCAGTGGCATGGTGGTTGGTCTGCTGGTGACCATTTACTATATGGTGCGCGTCCATTTCGATGCCATTCCGTGGCTGGGAATCCACGGTATCGGCATGGAACCCTGGCTGGGGATTCAGTCAACTGCGGCCGGCGTGTGGGGCGTCGCTGCCGGCTTTCTGACGATCATCGTGGTCAGTCTGTGCGGCCGGCCACCCAGCCAGGAAACCCAGGACTTTGTCGAAAGTGTCCGTTATCCGGAGTTTGACCATTGTTGATCACTGCTCCGGGGGCGAGCCGCATCGCGCTCGCCGGAGTCCGGCGCGGTCTTCCGTAAGCACGGAGCGATACATGCAACACGGGCGAAGGCAGCAGGACTACTGGCGGCGCAATCTCAGGATGACGGCCTGGCTGCTAGCCATCTGGTTCGTCGTGACTTTTGTCGTCAGTTACTTCGCACGCGATCTGGCGGGTATCTCCCTGCTGGGTCTGCCGCTCGGTTTCTACATGGCTGCCCAGGGTGCGCCAGTGATCTACGTGCTGATCATCTGGTGGTACGCCCGCTACATGAACCATCTCGACCGGGAGTATGGGGTCAATGACGGGGAAGGCGAAGATTGATGCGTTTCCCCGGAAATCCCGCCTGCAGAAGCCCAAGGCACTGTAAACGCTGCCATTCTGTCCTGTCGACGGGTTTAACTCCATGCGCTCGAAGGCGGCCTGCCGAAAGACTCCCGCCAATTCTGGCAGGGTGCAGAACCAACCTTGCCGTTCGCTCACAACAGAACGACAAAAATGACTCAACCTGGGTCGATAGCAAGCCGTTAATCAATGCAAGCGCTTCACTTTGCGGAGAACTCTCATGATGCACATCTGCACCGAGCGAACCGATCTCGACGAATTGATCGGTAACCAATACTGGAACGGGCAACATCTGTGTTTTCATTACGGCCCGCTGGCGCAGGCCATGAAAGGTGGCGAGGAGTTGATTCTCGAACACTGTGAAGCGCTCTCTCCCTTGATGCTTGCCAAGGTCAATTTCCTGCTCGGCGACCTCTTCATTGACGACACGGCGGAGATGATTCGCCCGCAGGAGGGCTTCCGGCTGACGCTCAGGCGCTCGGAAGCGATGGAGAACCGGGAACAGAAGGCATGCGCTCTCTGACCGGATGTCCCGGCCGGTTCAACCTTTGACCCGATACTCGGCGGATCGCGCGTGTGCCGGCAGGCCCTCGCCATACGCCAGCGTTGCCGCGATGCGTCCGAGGGTCTGCGAACCGGCCTGCGATACCCGGATCAGGCTGGTCCGTTTCTGGAAGTCGTAAACCCCCAGCGGCGAAGAGAAGCGGGCGCTTCCGGAGGTCGGCAGGACGTGGTTGGGGCCGGCGCAGTAGTCGCCGAGCGCCTCCGAGGTGTAGGGGCCGATGAAGATCGCGCCAGCGTGCCGAATCTTGTTCACCCAGGCTTCGGCATCAGCCATCGACAGTTCGAGGTGCTCGGGGGCGATACGGTTGGCGATGCGGCAGGCCTCGTCGAGGTCGCGCACCTGGATCAGCGCGCCGCGATTCTCAAGGGCTGCACGAATGACCCGTTGACGCGGCATCGTCGGCAGCAAGTCGTTCAGCGCAGCGGCAACGCGTTCGATATAGACGGCATCCGGACAGATCAGGATCGACTGCGCGAGCTCATCGTGTTCGGCCTGCGAGAAAAGGTCCATGGCCACCCAGTCGGGGTCGGTTTGCCCGTCGCAAATGATGAGGATCTCCGACGGACCGGCCACCATGTCGATGCCAACGACGCCATAGACACGGCGCTTGGCGGCGGCGACATAGGCATTGCCGGGGCCGACGATCTTGTCCACCTGCGGAATGGTCTGTGTGCCGTAGGCCAGCGCGGCGATTGCCTGCGCACCGCCGATGGTGAACAGGCGATCGACCCCGGCCAGCGCGGCGGCGGCAAGGACCAGCGGGTTGTGCTCGCCGGCCGGCGTCGGCACGACCATGACCAGTTCCCTGACCCCGGCGACACGCGCCGGAATCGCGTTCATCAGCACTGACGAAGGGTAAGACGCCTTGCCGCCGGGAACGTAGAGTCCGACACGGTCGAGTGGCGTTACCTTCTGACCCAGCATCGTGCCGCGCGTTTTCTCGCCCTCGTCTTCGTATTGCCAGCTCTGTAGCGGCTGTCGCTGGTGGTAGCTGCGCACCCGCTCGGCAGCGGCTTCGAGCGCCTGCCTTTGCATCGGCGGCAGCGCGGCGAGTGCCTGCTGCAATTCGCTCTGCGAGCGTTCGAGTTCGGCCATCGAGTGGGCGCTCAAGGCATCGAAACGCCGGGTGTACTCGATCACCGCGGCGTCGCCACGTGCCTTCACATCGGAGAGAATGTCGGCAACCGTCTGTTCGACGCAGGCATCCTGCGCGGCTTCGAAAGCCAGCAGGGCATCGAGTCGCTCATTGAAGTCGGCGTCGGTGCTGGAAAGGCGTTTGATGGCGATCATGGGTCGACCACTCCGGCGATGGCTTCGAGAATCGGTGCCAGCAGTTCGCGTTTCAGTTTGAGCGCGGCCTGATTGACAATCAATCGCGACGAGATGTCCATGATGTGCTCACAGGCGAGCAGATTGTTGGCTTTCAGTGTGCTGCCGGTGGATACCAGGTCGACGATGGCGTCGGCGAGACCGGCCAGCGGCGCGAGTTCCATCGATCCGTAGAGCTTGATCAGGTCGACATGCACGCCCTTGGCCGCGAAATGTTCACGGGCAATATTGACGTACTTGGTCGCCACCTTGAGGCGCGCCCCCTGGCGCACAGCGTATGCGTAATCGAAACCGGCCGGAGCGGCAACCATCATCCGGCACTTGGCGATCTTCAGGTCGATCGGCTGGTAAAGACCTTCACTGCCGTGTTCCAGGAGAATGTCCTTGCCGGCGACGCCGAGGTCAGCAGCCCCGTATTGCACATAGGTCGGGGTATCGGTCGCACGGACGATGACCACGCGAACATTTTCCCGATTGGTCGGAATGATCAGGCGGCGAGAGGTCTCTGGATCCTCGCTCGGCTCGATCCCGGCGGCTGCCAGCAGGGGCAGGGTTTCATCAAATATTCGCCCCTTCGATAGGGCAATGGTGATGCCGTTCACGGCTTCTTCCCTGCGCGACAAAACCCGCATTCTACCGCAATGCGGCCGCTGCGGCGGCGCACGCATGCGTCATCCGACGCTGCAAGGGTTTGGGCGAGGGGCGGTTCGCCACTTTTTGAAGCGTACCATATTTGAAGCGTACCATATTGCGATGAAGTGCTAGAGTTTGGGCATAAATGGCGTATTATTCGGGCGCTGCGGCGAAAGCAGAGGGAAAACCTGCAAAAAAGCAAGAGTGATGAAGCGCACGCGGTCACCATGGCACGGGTTCCGGTTGTCTCTCTCACGGGAGCACGCGGGGTTCATGGCCGACGAAAATACCGGAGGAGCATACAGATGGAGCACCCGTATCTTTACATCAACCTGGGGCTGATCCTGGCTTTCGTTGCCGGCAATGCCTTTTTTGTCGGTTCGGAGATTGCCATCTCCTCGGCACGCCGCAGCCGCATCAAGCAGCTCGCCGAGGAAGGCGACAAGCGTGCAGCGCGGGTCGAGATGCTGCACAATGAGCCGGAACGTTTCTACTCGGTGACCCAGGTCGGCATTACGCTGGTTTCGCTCGGCCTGGGCGCCGTCGGCATGGAGACGATCAGCACGCTGATGGATTCGACCTTCGTTTCGATCTTTGCCCTGTTCGGCGACAGCGAAACGCTCATCAAGGCGGCGCACACGGTCTCGTATGTCTTCGCCTTTGTCGTCATTTCGTTTCTGCATGTGGTTGCCGGCGAACTGGCGCCCAAGGTGCTGGCCTTCCACAAGGCCGAACAAATGAGCATGGCGGTTGGCGGCATCATCAACATCCTTTACCTCACCTTCCGGCCGCTGATCTACATCATGAAGTTGTCTTCGGACGCGTTGCTGCGGCTTTTCGGGCAGCGGAATCTCGAAGGCGAGGGCCACAGCCACTTCACGATGTCGGTCGAGGAAATCCGCATGATTCTCTCGGCGAGCGAGAAGGACGGGACACTGGCGCCGGAGGAAACGGAGATGATCCGCGGGGTGTTCAAACTCGACGAGCACACGGTGCGCGAGGCCATGATCCCGCGCACGCGCATCCGGGCCCTGGCGCAGGAAGATACTCTGGCCGACGCCCTGCGTGTCTTCCGCGACGTGCCGCACGCGCGCTTTCCGGTGTACGACAAGAGCCTGGACCGGATCACCGGCGTGGTTGCCATCAAGGAACTGCTGACCGTGATGGCCGAGAGCACTGGCCAGACGCTTCAGGAAGTCAGTCACCGTCCCGTCGGCGACTTCGTGCAGGCGCCGTACGTCGTTCCCAACAGCAAATTACTGAGCGACCTGCTCAAGGATTTCAAGCGTACCCGGCAGCAGATGGCGGTGGTGATCGACGAGTATGGCGGCACCGAAGGGATCATCACGCTCGAAGACATCCTCGAGGAAATCGTCGGCGACTACGAGGACGAATTCACTCGTCAGGCGAGGCGAGTCAGGAAACTGCTTGGCAGTCAGTACGAGATCGACGCCTCGATGCGGGTGTCCGACCTCGACGCCCTGCTTGATTTCCCGTTCCCGACCGACGACGATTACGTCACCCTGGCGGGATTGTTCTACAAGAAGCACGGCAGCGTGCCGAAGGTCGGCGATACCGTTCAACTGGAAGGCGGACAACTGACGGTGCTCGAGATGGACAACCATCGGATCACCCTTCTGAAGTTCGAGGATACCGCCGTCGGAGAGGATGGGGTCGTGCGTCTGGTCGAAAATTCTTCGGCAGCAGATATCAATGCACCCTCCGCAGAAGATCCACACGAACCGGATGGCCGCTAGCGACGGCTTGCCAGGCGCGCGTCGCGGCGCTTCCGACGCGCTGCCTTAATGTGAAAGTCGCGTCAGCGACTCACGAATCTCCCCTCCCCACTTGCGGGGGAGGGGTCGGGGGAGAGGGAAACGGCCATGACTTTCATGATCGGGAGGTGCTTGGAAAAGTCATGACCGTTAGCGAACGCAATCGACCGAGTAGACCGGCTTGCCGTTGACGATCGCCTTGACCAGGCCGTGGACGTCGGTTTCGAAGCCAGGGAAGCGCTCGTTGAAATCGCGCGCGAACTGCAGGTAGCGAACGATCGTGGCGTTGAAGCGCTCGCCAGGGATCAGCAGCGGAATCCCCGGCGGGTAGGGCGTCAGCAGGGTGCTGGTGATCCGTCCCTCCAGATCGTCGATCGGAACACGGTCGATCTCGCGATGGGCCATACGAGCAAAAGCGTCGGTCGGCTTCATGGCCGGCTCCATGTCCGAGAGGTACATGCGGGTGGTCAGGTGTGCGACATCGTTGGCCGAGTAGATGCCGTGGATCAGCTTGCACAGGTCTTTCAGCCCGTGCTTCTCATAGCGCGGATTCTTCGCCAGGAACTCCGGCATGACCTTCCATAACGGCATGTTCTGGTCGTAACCATCCTTGAACTGCTGCAGTTCGGTGACCAGCGTGTTCCAGCGGCCCTTGGTGATGCCGATGGTGAACATGATGAAAAAGGAATAAAGGCCACATTTCTCGACGATGATTCCGTGCTCGGCCAGGTACTTGGTGACGATGGCCGCGGGAATTCCCCAATCGGCGAAGTCTCCGTCGACATCGAGCCCCGGCGTGATGACCGTCGCCTTGATCGGGTCGAGCATGTTGAAACCTTCGGCGAGCAGGCCGAAGCCGTGCCAACGTTCGCCGGGCTTGAGGATCCAGGCTGTGCGATCCGCGAGGCCTTCGCCCGCAAGGTCGTCTGGTCCCCAGACCTTGAACCACCAGTCGGCACCCCATTCCTTCTCGACCTTGCGCATGGTGCTGCGAAAGTTGAGCGCTTCGGCAATCGACTCGTCAACCAGCGCGGTACCGCCGGGGGCTTCCATCATTGCTGCGGCGACGTCGCAGGAGGCGATGATTGCGTACTGCGGCGAGGTCGAGGTGTGCATCAGGTACGCTTCATTGAAGACGTCGCGGTCGAGTTTGCGCCCTTCGGAATCCTGAACGAGAATCTGCGAAGCTTGCGAGAGACCCGCCAGCAGCTTGTGCGTCGATTGCGTCGAAAAGATCACCGCATCCTTGCAGCGCGGGCGATCGGCACCGATGGCATGGTAATCGCCGTAGAAATCGTGGAAAGCCGCGTGCGGCAGCCAGGCTTCGTCGAAGTGCAGGGTATCGATCACGCCATCGAGCATTTCCTTGATTTCTTCGACGTTGTAGAGGATCCCGTCGTAGGTGCTCTGGGTAATGGTGAGCACGCGCGGTTTGGCCGCGACCGCGCGCGCGAAAGGATGCGCTGCGATCTTCTTCTGGATGTTTTCCCGGCGGAACTCTTCCTTCGGGATCGGCCCGATGATCCCGTAGTGATTGCGGGTCGGCATCAGGAAAACGGGGATGGCACCGGTCATGATGATCGAATGGAGTATCGATTTGTGACAGTTGCGATCGACGACGACGACATCGCCCGGTGCGACGGTCGAATGCCAGACGATCTTGTTCGAGGTCGAGGTGCCGTTGGTGACGAAGAAAAGGTGGTCGGCATTGAAGATGCGGGCCGCGTTGCGCTCCGAGGCAGCGACCGGACCGGTGTGGTCGAGCAACTGGCCGAGTTCCTCGACGGCGTTGCAGACATCGGCGCGCAGCATGTTCTCGCCGAAGAACTGGTGAAACATCCGCCCGACCGGACTCTTCAGGAAAGCGACACCGCCCGAGTGACCGGGGCAGTGCCACGAATACGATCCGTCTTCGGCATAGTGCGTCAGGGCGCGGAAGAAGGGCGGCGCCAGGCTCTCCAGGTAGGCCCTGGCTTCGCGGACCACGTGGCGGCCGATGAATTCGGAAGTATCCTCGAACATGTGGATGAAGCCGTGCAGCTCGCGCAGCACGTCGTTCGGGATGTGGCGCGAGGTACGCGTTTCGCCGTACAGGAAGATCGGAATGTCCTCGTTACGGCAGCGAATCTCCTTGACGAAAGCGCGCAGGCTGCCGACGGTCTGGTCGGCCTTGCCATTTCTGAAGTCTTCGTCGTCGATGGACAGAATGAAGGCCGAGGCACGGCTCTGTTGCTGGGCAAACGAAGTCAGATCACCATAGCTGGTCACGCCGAAGACTTCAAAGCCCTTCTTCTCGATCGCCTTGGCCAGCGCGCGAATCCCGAGCCCGCCGGTGTTTTCCGAACGGTAGTCCTTGTCGATGACGATGACCGGGAAATTGAAATGCATTCAGGGATCCAGTCTCAAGAGTGAGAGGACGGAAGCGCAACGACCAGTGCAGCGTACTTGATTTGCCTGCCTGCCTCGGTACCCTGCGGGATGATGTGGCGTCGCATGCCCATCAGATCTTCGGCAAGGTCACGCCCATCTGGCCCTGATACTTGCCGCCACGATCCTTGTATGATGTTTCACATTCCTCGTCGGATTCGAAGAACAGAACCTGCGCGATCCCTTCATTGGCGTAAATCTTGGCAGGCAGTGGCGTCGTATTCGAGAACTCGAGCGTCACATGACCTTCCCACTCGGGTTCAAAGGGCGTGACGTTTACGATGATGCCGCAGTTGCTGACGAATATCCCGGAGGCAAGGGCAAAGTTGCCAGCTTCGGGCACGGTCAGGCAATAGACGTCATGGTCCCCTGCCAATTCCCGGATACCGGCAACCTTGTGGTTATACGGTGTTTGTCCCCGAAACGCGGCAAGAACCTCCGGGAAGCGATGGAATACCGAGCGGTCGCATTTCAGAAGCCGTGCGGCGCCACGGATCGAACCGGTGCTGTCGAGTGCCCAACGTACCCGGTCCGCGTTGATCTCCCCGCGCAGATTGATGTCCCGCGCGACTTCCGCCTGGCGTTGTCGGCGTTCGCCCGTGTCTCTTGCCCAGGCTTCGCGCGAACTGTTTCCCTGTGCTTCTCTGGCATGTGGATCCGAATAGTGTCGTACCATGGACTCCCGCTGCTGGCGACGGCGCTCCTCGGTCCAGTTTTCCGATTGCTTTTCACGCAAGCGCGCGCGCGCCTGTGTGTACCTGTCGTCGCTCCAGAATGGTGTGGCACGCTCGCGCTGGACCTTCGAGAAGTGCTCGATCCACCCCGGCCTGCTGCTTCGTAAGCACTTGAAGGCTTCGCGAATTGCCAAGCTGTGCTCGTCTGGGTCAAAGTCTGCCCCGTAGCTTTTGTCATTGTGCATGCGGATATGCTCGGCAGCCTGCATGCGCCCGATATTCCACGGAGAGTTGTTGAGGCGGTCGAAGTCCTTGTGGTGCCGGTGCGTAGCCGGGATGTCTTCATAGATACCATGCCGAACATTCCATTCATCGGCAAGGCGGTGAGTGGGGTAGAGATGGCCATTCAAGGGTTGATAGACGGCTTCGTAACCACGCACCAAGCGGCGATAGAGGGGCATCAAGGAATCGTTCGGACGCAACTGACACGCGGGCATGAGCCTGCCATCGCGCAGGACAAACTCGTGGTCGGGCGTGCAGTGGATGACCGTTCGATTGTCGAGGGTGATTTCCAGCAATGAATCCCGTCCGATGAAGCGAGGTGCTTCGAGCATTGCTGCGCCAATCCTGCCGAACTGGCCGATCCCATAGCCCCAGAACAACTCACCGTCTTCCGCTCGGCGGGCCATCTCCTCCAGGGTCGGTGCCGTGCCGTCGAGCAGGGCTACGCGGGTATCGCCGCGGAAGCAACGGGCATAAGTACTTTTTCCGAGGCAGACTGTCAGGACGCTGCGCGGAATGCGGAAATACTCGATGGTGCGTGCCAGGGCAAAGGAGTTCGGCGGGATGATGCAGAAATCGTTCTTGACCTCGACGAACGAATTCGGATCGAAGTTCTTCGGGTCAACGATCGTCGAGTTGAGATTGGTGAACAGCTTGAATTCGTTTGAACAGCGAATGTCGTAGCCGTAGCTGGAGGTGCCGTAGGAAACGATGCGGCGGCCATCGATCGCGCGCACCTGATTCGGCTCGAAAGGATCGATCATGCCGTACTCTGCCGCCATGCGGCGGATCCACCTATCCGATTTGATTGACATTGCTGGTCATCCGAACACCGCTTGCGCAGGAAAGGTTCCCATTCTACGGTGTCCGGGCCATGGAAGAAACTGTTCGGCAGGTCTCCGGAAGCAAGGGGCAGGCGCTCGGCTCAGGTGTTCTGGACGACGATACTCGGAAACCTGGCGCTCATGTCCCGGGCGCGCTCGGCCACCTTGACCGCCAGGCGGCGAGCAATCGTCCGATAAATCTCGGCGGCGCGCGATTCCGGTGCGCCGACCACGGTCGGCCTGCCGGAGTCGGTCAGTTCGCGAATCGAGAGTTCCAGTGGCAGGGCACCGAGGAACTCGGTGTCGTAGTCCCGGCACATCTGCTCGCCGCCGCCCTGACCGAAAATGTATTCCTCGTGGCCACACTTCGTGCAGATGTGGATGCTCATGTTTTCCACCAGGCCGAGAATCGGGATGCCGACCTTCTCGAACATCTTTAGCCCCTTGCGTGCGTCGATCAGGGCGATGTCCTGCGGGGTGGTGACGATGACTGCACCGGTGACCGGTACCTTTTGCGCCAGCGTCAGTTGCGTGTCGCCGGTTCCGGGAGGCATGTCAACCACCAGATAATCGACATCCTGCCAGTTGGTCTGCTTGAGCAATTGCTCGAGCGCCTGGGTAACCATTGGCCCGCGCCAGACCATCGGTGAATCGATGTCGATCATGAAACCGATCGACATCGCCTGCAGGCCGTGCGCCTGCAGCGGGGCCATCGACGTACCATCCTGCGATTCCGGTTTCTGACCGGCCAGGCCCAGCATCTGCGGTTGTGAAGGCCCATAGATGTCGGCGTCGAGCAGACCCACGCTGGCCCCTTCCTGGGCCAGCGCCAGGGCCAGGTTGACCGCCGTCGTGCTCTTGCCGACGCCCCCTTTGCCGGAGGCGATGGCGATGATGTTCTTGACGCCGGGCAGCGGCTTCAGGCCGCGCTGGACGGTGTGGGCGACGATCTTGACCGTGACGTTGACGCTGACATTGCCGGCGCCGGGGAGGCTCCTGAGTTTCGTGATTACCGCACGACGGATGTCGTCAAGCTGGGTTCTGGCCGGATAGCCCAGTTCGATATCGAGCGAGAGGTCGGCACCGTCGATCCGGATGTTCCTGACGGAACGTGTCGAGACATAATCCTTTTGGGTATTGGGATCGATCAACTCCTTGAGTGCCGCCTGGACGGCTTCAGTCGTTACAGCCATGGTCAAAAGCTCCTGTAGTGGATCACACTGCATCATCTGGTTCCGGTCAGACGCTCTCCGCCTGGCGGGACTGTCGAACCCAGTCCCGCCAGGCAGCAAAGACGGCCGGGTGTAAGGCCGCGATGACCGGGCGCCGCCAGACATCATCGGCGTCGTAGTCATCCTGTGCCAGGGTGCACATCTGGCCGCCGGCCTCGCGCAGGATCAGGCTGCCGGCGGCGTAATCCCAGAGCATCTGGCCGCCGTGCAGGTAGAGGTCAAGTCGGCCTGCGGCGAGATTGCACCAGTCGAGCGTCGAACTACCGTAATTGCGCTGCGAGTAGAAAGGCGGGCTGACGGCGATCCGGTCAGCCAGTGGTTTCGGGATCCGTTTGAAATCGACGCCACCGACGGCGCGACGGATATCCGCAGTCACCTGGCGCAAGGGCAGGCGGCGGCCATTGAGGTAGGCGCCATTGCCTTCGCGGGCATAGAACATTTCGTCGGTGACCGGGTTATAGGTCACCGCCAGGCGTGCTCGCCGCGCATTCATCCAGGCGATGGAAACGGCAAAGCAGGGCAGCCCGTTGATGAAATTGGTGGTGCCGTCAATCGGGTCGATACACCACAGCCCGTGCTCGTCGGTGCTGCCCTCGTGCCAACCGGCACGTTGCCTTTCCGGGGGCATTTCTTCGCCGATGATCGGACAGGCATGGATCTCGGTCAGGCGCCCGACGAGAAAATGCTGTGCTGCGAGATCGGCTTCCGAGCACAGCGAACCGTCGTCCTTGCGTTCTCCATGACTGACGCGCAGGAAGCGTGGAATGATTTCCCGCTGCGCAACCTCGCGGACCACCGCGACGCAGGCATCGAGCATGCGCTTCAGGTGAGCGTCAGTGATCGCCGGAGAGCCTGCGCCTTCTTCATTGCGCATTCTGGATCAGTCGCGCCACTTGATCGAGCAACCCATGCTGGCAATCTGCTGGTGTGGGCCACGATGGGTTTCGGCAACTAGGCGCATGGCTTCGACCAACTCGCGTCGGGCATCGGGGGGAGCCGGCATGCGGCCGCTGGCGTCGAGCCGTCCACGGTACTGTAATTGCAGGTCGCGGTTGAAGCCGAAGAAGTCCGGCGTACACACCGCACCGTAACGGCGTGCCACCTCCTGAGTGGCGTCATGCAGATAAGGGAACGAAAAATTCAGATCCCGGGCCACGCGTTGCATGTTGTCGAAGGAGTCCTCAGGATATTCGGCCGGATCGTTGCTCATGATCGCTGCGACGCCGATCCCCAGGGTCTGCAGTTCGCGTGCGTCGCGGCAAATTCGGTCGATGATCGCCTTGACATAGGGACAGTGGTTGCAGATGAACATCAGCAACAGACCATTCGGACCGCGCAGGCTGGCGAGCGTCTGCCGGGAGCCGAGGGTATCCTCAAGCTCGAAGTCAGGTGCTTGCCAGCCAAAGTCACAAACAGGGGTATTGAGCGCCATAAAGCGAACTGCCTCCAAACAACGACCATCAAGCAAGGAAACTCTTATAATACCACGGTGAATGGTCCCCGCTTTCATTGCCCGATGCCGCTTGCGGTCGGCGTGTGCGTCGATTTGCCGGAACGGGTCGCGCAGCATGCGATCAAGGTCTTGCGCCTGCGTAGCGGCGATGTCCTGACCCTCTTCAATGGTGCCGGCGGGGAATATCCTGCCCGGATCGTTGGCATCGAACGGGCGCGGGTCCGCGTCGATATCCTGGAGTGGATTGGCAGCGAGCGTGAATCGCCCTTGTCGGTCACCCTGGTGCAGGCATTATCGGCCAGCGAAAAGATGGATTGGACGGTACAGAAGGCCGTCGAGCTGGGTGTCCGGCACATCGTTCCGGTCGTTTCGAAACGCAGTGTGCTACGCCTCGAAGGCGAACGCGCATTGCGTCGGCTTGAACACTGGCGCGGCGTCGTCGCTGCAGCCTGCGAACAATGCGGGCGCAACCGGCTGCCGGAAGTCTCTGTTCCGGAGAGCCTTGAACACTGGCTGGCCCGGGAACCCGCGGCAGGCGTTCTGCGCCTGCTGCTGGCGCCCGGCGCGCGGCGTTCACTGGCGAAGCTGCCGGGACCGCCAGCAGGTGGGTGGGTTGAGCTGTTGATCGGTGCCGAGGGCGGTTTCACGCCCGAGGAAGCGCAGTTGGCGGCCCTGACCGGTTTTTTGCCGGTGCATTTGGGGCCGCGCATCCTGCGTACCGAAACCGCTGGTCTGGCTGCTCTGGCAGCAATCCAGTTTTTATGGGGTGACTTGAAAGAGGAGACGACGGATGTTTGAATCAGCAGAGTTGGGGCACAAGATCGACAAGGAAACGTTCAAGGCAGAGGAGCCCAAGCTGCGCGCGGCGCTGCTCGAAACGCAGTACCAGTTGCGCGAGAACGGCAGCTTTCCGGTGATCATCCTGATCAGCGGCGTCGACGGGTCCGGGAAAGGGGAAACCATCAACGTTCTCTACGAATGGATGGATCCCCGTTACCTGTCGACACACGCCTTTTATGCGCCGACGGCCGAAGAGCGTGCCCACCCCTCGATGTGGCGTTACTGGCGGGCGCTGCCCCCGAAAGGGCGAATGGGAATCTTCGCCGGTTCATGGTACTCGCATCCGATCGCCGAGCGGATTGGCAACAGCCTCTCGCGATCCGATTTCGATCAGCGCATGGATCAGCTCAATCGCTTCGAGGCGATGCTGGTCAACGAGGGTGCGCTGGTGCTCAAGTTCTGGATACACCTTTCCAAGGATGCGCAGCGCGAGCGACTGAAGACAATCGAGGCAAACCCGCTGACCCGCTGGCGGGTCACCAAGACCAGTTGGGATCGCCTGAAGACCTACGACAAGATGCAGGAAGTAGCCGGCCACCTGTTGCGCACGACCAATACTCCCTGGGCACCGTGGATCATCGTCGAGGGCACCGACGACCGTTATCGCTCGCTGACTGTTGGCAAGACGATTCTCGATTCGCTGCAGAAGCGCCTGGCCGATAGGCGCGACCAGAATTCGCCGGTGGCCCCGCCTTTCTCGCCACGGATCGACCGTCTCGACGTGCTGAGTTCGCTGGACATGACGCAAAGCCTGACGAAAAAGGTGTATGAAACCGAACTTGCGACCTGGCAAGGGCGTTTGGCGGAACTGATGCGCCACCCTGAATTCAAGAAGCGGGCCCTGATTCTTTCGTTTGAAGGTTCGGACGCGGCCGGCAAGGGCGGTGCCATCCGGCGGGTGATGTCGGCGATGGATGCACGCCAGTATCAGATCATTCCGATTGCCGCGCCGACCGAAGAGGAGCGCGCCCAACCCTATCTGTGGCGATTCTGGCGGCACATGCCGCGACTGGGACGAGTGGTCATATTTGACCGCACCTGGTATGGGCGCGTGCTGGTCGAACGGGTCGAGAAATTCTGCAGCGAGGCGGACTGGTTGCGTGCCTATTCCGAGATCAATGATTTCGAGCATGACCTCTGGCATGCTGGCGGGATTGTGATCAAATTCTGGCTGCAGATCAGCGACGATGAGCAGCTCAAACGCTTCGAGGAACGCGCCAAGGTCGAGCACAAGCGCTTCAAGATTACCGAGGAAGACTGGCGTAACCGCGAGAAGGCCGGGGCCTACCATGAAGCGGTCTGCGACATGATCGACCGGACCAGTTCCGGCACTGCGCCGTGGACGATCGTCGAGTCCAACGACAAGTTGTTTGCCCGGATCAAGGTGCTGCGGACGATCTGCGAGCGTCTGGAGAAAGAACTCAAGGTCGAACCGATGAAAGAGCCCAGGGTGTTGGCCGCGAAAGCGCCCAAGACCGAGGTGACGAAGGAAGCGGACATGCGGGATGTCAAGGAGGAGCACGAACACGAGTCGAAGACCGAGCATGCCAAGCAGTCGAAAACCCGGCCGGCGAATGCGTCGAGAGCCGGGAAGGCGAGGGCGGCCAAAGAGGCGAAAGCCGTCGAGACCGAAGAGAAGGACAGACCCGCCATCTGAGATGTCCAAGGACTTGAGCGCTGGCCAGTTCGTCGCCTGGTTCCGGTCGGTTGCGCCGTACGTCAATCTCTTTCGCGGCAAGACCTTTCTGATCGCCTTTGGCGGCAAGGCGATCGCCGGAGAACTGGCACGTACGCTGGCCTATGACGTGAATCTGCTGGCCGCGCTTGGTGTGCGCCTGGTGCTGGTGCATGGCGCACGGCCACAGATCGAGAAGTTGATGCGCGAGCGCGGCCTGCAATCGGTCTACCATGGCAACTATCGCGTCACCGATGCCCAGGCGATCGCCTGCGTGATCGACGCGGTGGGCAGCATCTATGTCGAAATCGAGGCCCTGCTTTCGCAGGGTCTTGCCGATACGCCAATGGCCAACAGCACGATTCGCGTCGTTGGCGGCAATTTCATTACGGCCAAGCCGGTCGGAGTCGTCGATGGCGTCGATCTGCAATACTCGGGGCAGGTGCGCAAGCTGGACGCCGAGGGCATCCGTGCGCAGCTCGGCCTTGGCAATATCGTCCTTCTTTCGTGCATCGGTTCGAGCCCGACCGGGGAAATCTTCAACCTGGCGATGGAGGAGGTGGCCGAGGCGGTGGCCACCTCGCTGCTCGCCGACAAGCTGATCTTTCTGAGCGACAGCCGGGGCGCCACCGACATCGACGGTGCTCTGCTCGATGAGCTGACCGTCGAGGCTGCGGAAAGGTTGATCAGTCTCGGCGACTGGTTGTCGACCGATCTCAAACGCTACCTGCCTTGTGCAGTTCGGGCCAGTCGGGCCGGCGTTGGGCGCGTGCACCTGATCGGTTACGACGAGGACGGCACCTTGCTGCGCGAACTCTTCACGCACGACGGCGTGGGCACGGTGATCACCCAGAAATCGCTTGAGCAGTTGCATGACGCCGGGCCGGACGATATCGGCGGCCTGGTGGCGCTGATCGAGCCGCTCGAGGAAGATGGCACACTGGTACGTCGCTCGCGCGAGTTGCTCGAACGTGAGATCACACGCTTCTCGGTGGTTGAACACGACGGCGTGATCGTCGGCTGTGCCGCGCTGTACCCCTACGGCGAGGAACAGGCCGAACTGGCCTGTCTGGCCGTGCATCCACACTATCGTCGCTGGGGTTATGGTGCGCTGCTAATGAAGCGGATCGAGACGCAGGCGCGTGCATCCGGTGTCAGGCGTCTGTTTGTCCTCACCACGGCGACTTCGCAGTGGTTCAAGGAACGTGGTTTCAGTGTCCGCCCGATTGACGAGTTACCGGCCGAAAAACGGCTGGTCTATAACCTGCAACGCCGCTCGATCGTATTGATGAAGGAACTGTAAGGTTTCTGGAAGAGGATCGGATTCGTGCGTTGCTACAGTGACTTCCACATCAACTTCGCCTCGGCGAAATTTCCCCAATGTCTTCAGGTATTAAGGAGTGGTTTCAATGGCAAGAATGGTCAACTGTGTCAAGCTCGGTCGCGAGGCTGAAGGTCTTGATTTCCCCCCTGTTCCTGGTGAACTGGGCAAGCGGATTTTTGAATCGGTCGCCAAGGAAGCATGGCAGCAATGGGTGCGCATGCAGACCATGATCATCAACGAGAACCGCCTCAATCTGGCCGATGCTGCGCATCGCAAGTATCTGACCGAGCAGATGGAAAGGCATTTCTTCGGTAGCGGCGCCGACCAGGTGCAGGGTTACGTGCCGCCTCGCGCCTGAGCGGTCGCGTAGGTTGACGGCGACTGAACAGCCGGCTCGTGCTGTTCGGTTTCGACCATTCGGTCGGCGGTCAGCATTTTCACCCCGGCAGCCGTACCGAGCAGGCAGACATCCGCCGGACGGCGGGCGAACAGGCCGTTGCTGACCACGCCGACGATCTGGTTGATGCGGGTTTCAAGTTCGATCGCATCGACAATCGCGAGTCCGCCGAGGTCCAGGATCAGGTTGCCGTTGTCGGTGACGAAACCTTCGCGCAGTTGCGGTGTGCCACCGATCCGGGCAAGTTCGCGTCGGACATGGCCAAGCGCCATCGGGATGACCTCGACGGGCAGCGGAAAACTACCCAGTACCGACACCAGTTTCGATTCATCGGCAATACAGACGAATCTTTGCGCGACGGCCGCGACGATCTTCTCGCGCGTCAGCGCGCCACCTCCGCCCTTGACCATCTGCATCGCCGTGTTGATCTCGTCGGCGCCGTCTACATAGACCGGCAGGTAGGCCACGTCGTTGAGTTCGAAGACGACGATGCCATGGCTCTCGAGTCGCTTTTTCGTTGCCTCCGAACTTGCCACCGCCCCCCGGATCCGGTCCCGGATTCGGGCCAGCTCATCGATGAAGCAGTTCGCGGTCGAGCCCGTCCCGACGCCGACGATTTCTCCCTCGATCACCTGTGCGATTGCCGCGCGAGCGACAGCTTTCTTGAGTTCGTCCTGAGTCATGGCGGTTTCTGCTGCGGAGAATTGGATGCCGCCATTGTATCGAAGTGCCGGAACGCTACCCTGGAAACTGCAAGCATGGGAATAAAAATGTTCGGGTGCCACGTCATCGTAATCATTTAACGTCAGTTCGGGATAAGCGTGGGGGATTGAGAGAGCCGACGGACGTCTTGTAGCAACAATTTTGGCTTATTGGGCATGAGGCAATAGGCGATGAGGCCGGCCAGCAGATTGACGGCGAAATGGATGGGCGAGCGATGGCGGGTGTGCTCGATCTGACAGAGGTTTTTCAGTTCGTCGATGACGGTTTCCACGAGCGATCGCTGCCGTAGCATCGCCTCGTCAAAGGGAGTCAGGGCGACGGGCTTCCTGTTTTTCTTGACCTTGGTCACAAAATCAATGCCAAGGTCCTTCATGAAGGCGGTAAGCCATTTGGCGATATAGCCCTTGTCGGCATACAGTTTGCCAAAGAGCCGCTCCGCAAAGTGGCACCAGGGTTTGCGGTCATCGACATTGCCCGGAGTGAGCTTGACGCCCAGCAGTTCGCCCAAGTGATTGATGACCCGATGGAGTTTGAACCCGAAAAACCAGCCGGTAGAACTCTTGCCCCGCGCCGCCATGCCCTGGAAGACCCGGTGAGACGAAATCCGCAGGTTTTCGCAGACGGTGAGGGGCGTCGAATCGGCCATCGACACTCCCGTGCACTGGCCCGTGAGTTCCTCGAACAGAGCGGCCAGCGCTATCGCGCAGCGCGGCAACCACTCGACACACCGCTGATACGTCGGTAGCCGGGGAAATTCAGCGCGCAGGTGTGGGCACACATGAATCAGGTAGAAGGACTTGAACTGCCGGTAGCGAATCTGATGGAACAGCACCACCCGCGTCATCAACTCGGGTAGGGAAAGACTGCCTTTCCGTGACCGGTGACGCTTGCCATCGGTCAGCAGTCGGGCCTTGAGTTGGGGTTCGGCCGCTTTGTAAAAGTCGTCTATCCGGCAGTCAGTGTCGGTCATCTCGTCCATGATGAGGCCCTCTGTATAACGGGGTTGATTAGGTCATGCACCCAATTTACCCAGACAACGGCGACGCCCATCGGTTTCTCATCAACAGGTTAGCGCCACTTTTCCGGCTTCGTTATCCCGAACTGACGTTAATCATTTACGTCCGCCAAGATTTTTCCTCCAAACGTAAGTTGCGCGTCATAATGGCAGGACTGGTCGACGACCCGACAAGAGGCACCTTCGCAAGCGCGACTTGCTGCACATGAACCTTGCCTGGCTGAGCTGCCGGTGAAGCCATGGTTGAAAGGTCGGATCGGCACTGCCCGCAAGAATCTGGAACTTTCCGCGCTCGCTACCAAGCCGGCAGCGGCGCATGGGGGATGAGCCATGTCGATGCTTAAGCTGTGGGAAACCGCAGTCGGCTATTTCTGGCGCCCGGAATTGCCTTGGGCGCTGGGGTTCACTTATGGGCTGGGGCTTGTTCTCCTCCGTTTCCTGCGTGCCGATCGCAAGGCGATCATCAACTCGCTGGAACTCTACGCCTTTTGTCTTTTTGGCAAGTTCGTTTCAGCCGTGCTCGAAGCCTTCGGTCTGTACACCGGGGCAGAGATTGTCCACGAGATTTTTGTCGTGGGTTCCGGTCTGATCATGATCCATCTGACCGGGCTGCTGCTGTTTCGTCTGATCCTCCCACTGATCCGCCTGCGCACACCGAGAATTATCCAAGACCTGCTGGTCTTTGTCGGCTACATCGCCTGGGTGTTGGTGAGATTGCGACTGGCGGGCATGGATCTGGCGAGCCTGGTCACCACTTCGGCACTGATTACTGCGGTCGTTGCCTTCTCGATGCAGGACACGCTGGGCAACACCATGGGGGGGCTGCTGCTGCAGTTGGAGAGTTCGCTCAAGATCGGCGACTGGATTACCATCAGCGGTGTATCGGGACGGATTTCGGAAATCCGTTGGCGTTACACGGCGGTGGAGACGCGAGACGGCGAAACGGTGGTCTTTCCCAACAGTGTCTTGATGAAGAACCCGTTCACCGTCATTTCCAGTCCGACCCAGCGGTGTCCGGAGTGGCGGCGCTGGCTGTGGTTCAACGTGCACTGCTCGGTTCCGCCCGGACGGGTGATCGAGCTTGCCGTCGCGGCAGTTACTGCGGCTGACATCCCGAATGTTGCCAGGGAGCCCGAGCCTGGTTGTGTGCTGATGGAGTTCGGTTCCGGATTCAGCCGTTATGCGTTGCGTTACTGGCTGGTGGACGCTGGCCCCGATTCTCCGACCGATTCTGCAGTCAGAATGTGCCTATTCGCCGCCCTGCAGCGCGCGGGCATCGAGTTCGCGATCACCGAGCACAGCGTGCATATGGTCGTCGATTCACGGCAGCGCCGAGAACGGAGCCAGGCGCACGATTGGCAACGTCGCCAGATGGTTCTCCGTTCCGCCGATCTGTTCAACGGGTTAACCGAAGGCGAGATTTCGATCATGGCCGAAGGTCTGACCTACGCGCCGTTTGCCAACGGGGATGTGATCATTCGTCAGGGTGTGGCCGGTGATTCGCTCTACCTGCTGGCTGAAGGGGAAGTCGATGTCTGGATCGAAACGCACGGGCAACTTCGCCGTCATGTCGCCACCCTGGGTCCGGGCGAGGTATTCGGCGAGGTTGGGATGATGACTGGCGAGCCGCGCCGAGCCACATTAACCGCCAAGCATTACGCGCAATGCTACCGACTGGACAGGACAAGCTTCGAGCAGGTGATTCACTCGCGACCCGAAATCGCTGAGGAAATCGCACGAGTTCTCGCGACCCGCGAACGGAAATTGGCATCTTTTCAAGAGGATGACCGCATGCAACTCACGAGCAGCGAGGTTACGCAGCGTGCACAGAGCATTCTGGGGAAGATGCGCAAGTTTTTCGGATTTCGCTGAAACCGTTACAGTGCGCGGCAGATCGTCTGTCGACGGCGGATCGCCCGATCTACCGGTTCCGTGCAACCTGTTCCAGCCG
This sequence comes from Accumulibacter sp., assembly GCF_036625275.1. Taxonomy (GTDB): domain Bacteria; phylum Pseudomonadota; class Gammaproteobacteria; order Burkholderiales; family Rhodocyclaceae; genus Accumulibacter. The sequence goes on along the minus strand of NZ_JAZKUD010000013.1, from coordinate 9,016 downwards.
GGTAATGGAATGTCCGAAAACGGCCAGCCCCGTTGAACCCTTGCCGCTAGACTGGCAGCATGCCTGTAGCCAACCACCCTCCCGCGATGATTACAACCCATGCTGGCCGGTTCACTCCGGCGGCCTGCTACCAAGCGATGAAGGCGCATGACGCACGTTTCGATGGTCGATTCTTTGTCGGGGTTTCCTCGACGCGAATCTATTGCCGGCCGATCTGCCGGGTGAAGTTGCCTCTGTTCGAGAACTGCAGTTTCTATGTCAGCGCAGCGGCGGCCGAGGCAGCCGGCTATCGGCCCTGTCTGAAGTGCCGGCCGGAACTGGCGCCGGGATTCGCCGCCAGCGAGGCGAGCGCGAAACTGGCACATACCGCGGCACGCTTGATCGAAGACGCCATCGCAGGGATCGGCGGCCCCGCCAATGGCAACGTGGTTCAACATCTGAGCGAAATTGCGGCGCGCGTCGGAGTGACCGGTCGGCACTTGCGGCGGATTTTTCAGACCGAATTCGGTGTGTCGCCGGTGCAGTATGCGCAAACGCATCGCCTGCTGCTGGCCAAGCGATTGCTGACCGATACCGCACTGCCGGTCGCCGAAGTCGCTTTCGCCAGCGGTTTTTCCAGTGTTCGCCGTATGAATGCGCTGTTTTCGGAGCGCTATGGATTTGCTCCGACGCGCTTGCGCAACAGCCTGGCCGAGGCGGGTGAAGCGATCGCAGCCGTCGCTGAAAACATCCCTTTCCTCACCTTCAACCTGGCGTATCGCGCCCCGTTTGACTGGCCGGCGCTGCTCGCCTTTCTTGAGCAGCGCGTTTTGGCGGGCGTCGAGGCGGTCAGCGACGGCAGGTATCGCCGCATCCTGCGTTACGTTCGAGACAGCGATGGGCGGGCCATTTGCAGTTGGCTGCAAGTGGCCGACCAGGCGCACAGAAATGCGCTGCAAGTGACGCTGTCGCCCGCCTTTGCGCCGGTAATCGCAGGCGTGCTGAGCCATGTCAAACACGTTTTCGATGTGCACGCCGACCCTTGGGAAATCGGCGCGGCGCTCGGCCGGCTTGCGCAAGGATCGAGCGGCCTGCGCCTGCCGGGGGCCTTCGATGGCTTCGAACTCGCGGTGCGGGCCGTCCTCGGACAGCAGATCACGGTCGCCGCGGCACGCACACTGGCAACGCGCTTCGTTGCCACTTTCGCCGAGCCGATCGAATTCGAGGTCGCGCCCCCCTTCACCGACTTGAATTCTGCCTTCCCCACGGCGAGTCGGGTGGCGACTCTGATGCCGGCCGAACTCACCCGCCTGGGCATCGTTGCCACGCGTGCGCATGCGCTGATTGCGCTGGCGCAAAAAATGGTCGCCGGTGAGCTCGACCTGTCACCTGGCGCAAACCTTGAGTCGACTTGCGCCGCCCTGCAATCGATCCGGGGTATCGGCCCATGGACGGCACACTACATCGCCATGCGGGCACTGTCCTGGCCGGATGCGTGGCCGCCGCACGATGTCGGATTGCTCAAGGCGCTCGGCCTGCCGAACACCGCCAGTGGCTGGCGCGCAGCCGAGGCCATCGCCGAGCCGTGGCGACCCTGGCGCAGCTATGCGCTAATGCACCTGTGGACCCTTCAGGAGAAAACCGCATGACCACTCATTCGACGCATTTCGACTCGCCGGTCGGCCGCCTGCTGGCGTTGGCCAGCAACGAAGCGATCATTGCCCTGCATATTCTGGGTGGCAAGCATCCGCCAGCGCCAGGCGAGCCCTGGCTCGATTCGCCGCAACTGCCGGTGTTCCTGCAGTTGCGACAGGAACTCTCCGAATACTTCGCCGGTCGGCGACGACAGTTCGAGCTCAGGCTGGCGCCCGTGGGTAGCGGTTTTCAGCAAGCGGCGTGGCTCGCGCTGACCCGGATCCCGTACGGACAGACCTGCAGCTATGGCCAGCAGGCGGCAGTGATCGGCAGACCGACGGCAGTGCGCGCGGTCGCTGCCGCCAACGGCCGCAACCCGATCGCCATCCTTGTGCCGTGTCACCGCGTGATTGCGGCAAACGGCGCCTTGACGGGTTACGCTGGCGGGCTGGACAACAAGGCCTTTCTTTTGCGACTCGAAGGTGGCGCCGCTTGATCGCACCGCTGGCCGTCGCGACAGGTAGTCAGAGCAGCACAGTCATGACCCTGACACCACTTCGAGGATGCCTGGAAAAGTCATGGCTGTTAAGGGGAAGTTAAGCAACGGACCATAAACTGCGGCAGTTCCTTACCGGGGATCTGTCATGCAGACCGCAAAACGCGACGTTTTTCAAAGCCGTTCCAACCCGCCCACCGTCACTCACAGTGCCGTCGATTCGCCGCGGCGCAAAGAAACCGAAGCTTTCATCAGGACGATCTTTGCGCGCCACCACGGCGCCCAGGTATCGTCGTTTGCTCCCAACTTGCTGCTGCTCGAGGAGCAGCAACGAATCGTGGCCGCCACTGGCTGGCGCGCTGCCCGCAGCGACGTGCTGTTTCTCGAGCACTATCTCGACCAGCCGATTGAAGAGGCGATGGCGCAACTGGCCAACCAGCGAGTCAGCCGTGAGCGCATCGTCGAAGTAGGCCATCTCGCTGCCGAAAAAGCCGGCGGCACCGTACAGGTGGTGCTGGCCCTCGCAACTCACCTCGACCGATTGGGCTACGAGTGGGTCGTGTTCACCGCCACGCGTGAGCTGATCGGCATCTTTACCCGCCTGGGCCTTCCCTTGCTGGCATTGGCCCCGGCCGACCCTGCTCGTCTCGGCGATGCCGCCGGCGCCTGGGGTCATTATTACGACTCGCAGCCGATCGTCGTCGCCGGACGAATCCGCATGGCGATCGAGCGGATCGGCCGGTACGCATGAGCGCCGGGATCCTGTTTGCCACTCTGGCCGAACGCGCGCCCGACGAGGTCGTCCTGCAGGGGGCCACGAAAACCTGGTGTGCTGCCGAGCTGCGGTCGGAGGTCGAGGATCTGGCCGCCTGGCTGGCGGGTACCCGCGTCCTCGCCGTCCTCGCCGACAATGGGCCGGCGTGGGTGATTGCCGATCTCGCCGCCTTGCGTGCCGGGGCCGTTCATCTGCCGCTACCCGGTTTCTTCAGCCAGCCGCAACTGGCACACGCCCTCGAGCAGAGTGCAGCCGATACGCTGCTGACCGACCAGCCGGCGCGTATTGCCGAACTGGACCTCGGTTTTGTCACCAATGGCGAATGGAACGGGCTGACCCGGATGCAGCGATCGGTGCCGGCGGTGTTCCTGCCGACCGGCACCGCCAAGATTTCCTTCACTTCGGGTAGCACCGGGGCGCCGAAAGGCGTCTGTCTCGGCGCTGCCGGCCTGATGGCGACCGCCCGGGCGCTTGTGGATCGGCTAGCTAATCTGCCGATTCGTACCCATCTGGCCGTCCTGCCGCTGTCCTTGCTGCTCGAGAACTGCGCGGGCATCTACGCGCCGCTGCTGCGCGCCGCCCGGATCTGTCTGCCCGATCTGTCCTCGCTGGGCTGGCACGGTATGGCTGCGTTCACTCCGGCGGCGCTGCAGCGTGCCGTTTGCGCAGCGGCTGCGAACAGCCTGATCCTTGTTCCCGAGTTGCTCAAGGCCTGGACAATATTCCTGGCGACCACGAAACAACGTGCGCCATCGGGACTCCGCTACGTCGCCGTCGGTGGTGCCCGGATCTCTCCGGATCTCCTTTCTCGGGCACGTGCACTGGGTCTGCCGGCTTACGAGGGCTATGGGCTGACCGAGTGTGGATCGGTGGTCAGCCTCAATCGCCCAGGAGATGACGGCATCGGTGTCGGACGCCCACTCGATCCTCTCGCCGTGCGCATCGATGATGGCGAGATCCGGGTCGGGACACGCAGCTTTCTTGGCTACGTCGGTGACCGCTCAAGCGGGCAGGACGGGATCATCGCGCCGGTGCGCGAGTTCGCCACGGGAGACCTGGGTCGCTGCGACGCTGACGGCCATCTCCATTTGTCGGGGCGGCGCAAGAATCTCCTGATCACTTCCTGGGGCCGCAACATCGCACCCGAGTGGGTCGAGTCGATCCTGCTGGCGCAGCCGGCCATCGCGCAAGCGGTGGTCACCGGTGACGGCAGGCCCTGGCTCAGTGCCGTGCTCGTCGCATCGCCCGGCGTCGACAACGCCAGTCTGGAGGCTGCACTACAGCGAGCCAACGATGCGCTGCCTGACTACGCGCGTATCGAACGCTGGCTTGCCGCCGCACCGTTCAGCGCCGCGAATGGTCTGGCCACCGGTAACGGCCGTCCGATTCGCAGTGCCATTTTGAATGACCACGCTGCCGGGCTGGCGGCGCTTTATCGTGAGAAGGAAGCAGCCGATGTCGTTTCATGAAACATTGATTGCCGCCACGGCGGCAGAGCGCGCGCATCTGCTGGCTGCGCCGGTGATCGCCGATTGCCTGCAGGGCCGCGTGAGTCTGGAGAGCTACCTGGCCTTCCTCGGGCAGGCCTATCACCACGTCCGGCATACGACGCCCTTGCTGATGACCCTCGGTGGGCGCCTGCCCGAACGTTTGTCGTGGCTGAGGCGAGCGGTTGCCGAATACATCGACGAGGAGATTGGCCACGAGGAATGGATCCTCGGCGATATCACTGCCGCCGGTGGTGACGCCGCCACCGTGCGCGCGAGTCGGCCCGACCTGCCGGCCGAGGTCATGGTCGCCTACGCCTACGATCTGCTCGGTCGCGGCAATCCAGCGGCGTTCTTCGGGATGGTCTTCGTCCTCGAGGGCACCAGCGTGGCTCTGGCCTTGCAGGCAGCCGACCGCATTCAACGGGCGCTGGCGCTGCCGAATGCCGCTTTCACCTATCTGCGTTCGCACGGCACCCTGGATCAGGAGCACACCCGCCATCTGGCGGCACTGCTCGAAAAGATGACGCCTGCTGATCAGGCCGATGTCGTGCACAGTGCGCGGGTCTTCTACAAACTGTACGGGGACGTATTCCGGGCCCTGCCAAGCGCCGAGGGACGGCCATGCAACTAGAAAACGCACGCATTCTGTTGACGGGCGCCAGCGGCGGACTCGGCCAGGAACTCGCCCAGCAGTTAACCGACAGCGGTGCCACGCTGTTGCTCGCCGGGCGCGATAGCGGCCGTCTTGACTCCCTGGCCGCATCGCTGGGGCCAGGTGCAGCCAGTATCTGCGCCGATCTCGGTCAGCCGGCGGGCATTGCAGCGCTTGCCGGTGCGGCACGCGAGTTCGCTATCAACGTGCTGATCAACAACGCCGGTGTCGGCGCTTTTGGCCTGTTCGAGAATCAGGACTGGGCGACCATCGAGCGGGTTCTGGCGACCAATCTGGATGCGCCGATTCATCTCACTCAGGCGCTGCTGCCGTGGCTCAAGGCGCAGCCGCAAGCGGCGATCGTCAACATCGGGTCGACCTTCGGCAGCCTGCCATTTCCCGGTTTCGCTGCCTACTCGGCAGCCAAGGCCGGGCTGCGCGGGTTTTCCCAAGCACTGCGTCGGGAACTGGCCGATTCGTCGGTGGCGGTCATCCATCTCGCACCCCGCGCCATCGATACACCACTCAACAGCGATGCCGTCAAGGCACTGAACCGTGCGCTGAAGAATCACAGCGACAGCGTTGAAGACGTTGCCCGGCAGGTCGTCCGTGCCCTGTGCCGCGGTCGCGGCGAGCATCACTTTGGCTTTCCCGAACGACTGTTCGCCTGGCTCAACGGCGTCGCACCATCGCTCATCGATCGCGGACTGGCCGGCAAGCTGGCGATCATCAAGCGCTATGGTTCCTCCTCTTGATCTCCCCCAGAAAGGATTGACCCCATGAACATTTCTTGTCAGGCACGCCGACTCCTTGCGCTGCCGTTCTTTCTTGTCTGCACGAACCTGGCTCTGGCGTCGACGCCAGAAGACCTGATCCGCCCGATTCAGGAGCAATGGGCGGAGATCAAGTATCGTCAGCCGGAGAAGCAGCAGGCCGACAGCTATCGTGCGCTGGCCGTCCAGGCAAGAAAGATCGTCGACGGCAACCCGAAGATGTCCGAGCCGCTGATCTGGGAGGGCATCGTTCTATCCAGCGAGGCGGGCGCCAAGGGTGGCCTCGGCGCGCTGTCGCTGGCCAAGGAAGCGCGTCAGCGTCTGGACGAAGCCCTCAAGCTGAACGACAAGGCGCTCAACGGTTCGGCGTACACGAGTCTGGCGACGCTGTACGCCAAGGTGCCGGGCTGGCCGGTTGGCTTTGGCGACAAGGAACGCGCCGAGGAGTATTTCAAGAAGGCGCTGGCGATCAACCCGGACGGCATTGACCCGAACTTCTTTTACGGGGAGTATCTTGCCGAGCGCGGCAAGACCGTCGAAGCGCTCACGCATCTCGAAAAGGCGCTCAAGGCACCACCCCGCGCCGGTCGCGAACTTGCCGACAATGGTCGCCGCCAGGAAATCCAGGCCCTGCTGGCCAAGCTCAGGAAGGAAAGCAGGTAAGTGCGGGTTCTGCCGGTCGAAGACGACGATCTGCTCAAAGATCGTCCCGGCTGACGGGGCTATTGCCCAGATAAGGCAGGTACGGCGGGCAGGTACGGCGGGCAGGCACGGCGCGAATCTTGAACCGTGAGCCATGCAGTCCACTGGCTAGGCTGGCTTGCGCTGGCTGCTGGCGGCGACCGGGGCGAGGTCCTGGATCAATTGCAGATCGTTGTCTTGTGCGAAATGTAGTACGAAGCGATAGGCCATGGGCTCCACTTCGTATAATCGCCCGTCTACGAAAACCGCTTTTTCGCCCTTGTAGGTTCTGGGACCGACATAGGGCGAATAGCGCATTTTCTTCTCGGCGCCAAAAGCTGACAAAACACCGCAAAGTCTTTCGGCCCAGTCGCTGGGGCGGAACCTCTTGCCTGCGATGGTCAGACCGACGATGATGAAAGAGGAGTGCGACGTAGTGGTCATATCTCGGTGGTATCGTAGCGAGGAGAACCGCGAATTACTCTCTTGGGTTGTCGTTGAGCGCCTTCCGACAGCGTCGACATCGCAATTCTAACAGAAAGACGGCGGTCTTGCCGGGTCCGGCTGTCCAGAAGTGCTTGCTCGAAACACACCCCCACTCCTCTTTCCCTGCAGTGGCAGGAAGCGCATATCGAAAGCCGGTGTGCGGCAATGTGTCGGCCAGTTGTCAGACAAACGCGATGCCGGATTCCTGTAGCCCCACCAGATCGATCCTGACCGCATTCTGCGGGGTATTGGCAGCAATCACACCCAGACCGGCTGGAGTGAGCGTACCGCTGTCGAGCAGGCCGGTGAAGAAGGCCAGGTCGTCTGGTGGAGGGGCATTCCCGATCACATTGGTGTAGAGCAGGTTCACCACCGCTTGATGGCTGGTGTCGGCACCGAGGCGGACGTTGAGTGCCAGTTGCATCAGGTCTTGATAGGACATGCCGTCATCGAGCAGGCCCAATCCGATGCCGACGTAGGCGAGGTTGTGGACCGAGTCCGCGCCGAACACGGCCCCGAGAACCTTGGCCGTGGTGCCGGCATGACCGTCGATGTCCAAGGCGATTTTCCGATCGGCGAACTGCAGGCGCTCGACGCTGACCAGAGTGTCTGCCCCGGCGCTGTCGGGCTTCTCGATCGAATACGTGCCACCGGCCGAGCGCTGCAGCGTATAGGTACTGCGCGCCAGTGCGAAGACCAGCGTGTCGACGCCATTGCCGCCGTCCAGCGTGTCGTTGCCACGGGTACTGATCAAGGTGTCGTTGCCGTCGGATCCTTCCAGGCGATTATCGCCGGTGCTGCCGGTCAGGGTGTCGCCAAAAACGCTGCCGGTCACGTCTTCGATATTGCGCAGGGTGTCCTTGCCCAGCCCGCCAGTGGCCTGGCCGGTAGTCAGGTTGACATTGACGGCAAACGCTGCGCTGTAATAGGCGACGATGTCGACCCCGCCGAGTCCGTCGATGGTGTCGTCACCGCCGTTCCCCTCCAAGTGGTCGCGGCCTGCACCACCGGTGATGGTATCGTTGCCATCGCCCCCCAGGAACCCGACGGACGCATCATTGCCAATGAAGGTGTCATTGAAGCTGGAGCCGAATACCAGCTCGACGCCCGCGATGCTATCCGATCCGGCGCCGCCGTTGGCCGTTCCGGTCGCCAGGTTGATCACCACTCCAGCGGTGGCGGCGCTGAAATACAGGTAGTCATAGCCGTCACCACCGTCAATGGTATCGTTGCCACTGCCACTGTGGATGACATCATCGCCGGTGCCGCCCAGCAAGAGGTCATTGCCGCCACCGCTGCTGAGGGTGTCGTTGCCCGCCTGTCCATCGATCCGCTCGTTGCTGGTCGTGCCGGTCAGCACATCGTTGTTGCTGCTGCCGTTGATCTCCAGCGCGTTGAGCACGGGCACGCTTACCGCGGTGCCGGCAAAGTTCGTGGGCGTGGCGCTGACCTGGTCGCCGCTGCGCGCCAGGCTGCGAACACCGTCGACGGGCAGTCCAGCGTAGGTGATGGTATCCACCCCGCCAAAGTTCAGACTCCCGCCGCTGGTAAACAGGAAACCAGCCGGCATAATGAAATCGGGAGCGACCAGACCCAGGTCTGCGAATGCCTGGGTGGCGACCAGTACCGACTTGTTGGCTGTGCGGCTGCTGGGCAGGTCACTGGGGAAGGTGAAGGTATGGGTCACCCCCTCACGGGATGAACTGATCGCCACGCCCGCCCAATGCGATTCGCCGTTGAAGTTGCCAACCGTCAGTTCGATGAACTGAATGGTGCCGGTGGGGTTGGAGTACAACTCGTTGATCCGGAATAGGTGGAAGCTCATGACGGGACACTCCTTCCAGGAGAATGGACAATATGATGAGGCGAAGCCGAGCCCGGCAGTCTCGCACGATGGCGCCGATGCAGCACCGCGCTGGTCGGCTCAGAGGCTGTGAATTTTTCACTTTCGCATCACGTTCGGCACGACCAGACGACTAGCGCCCGCCTGGTCCTAAGTATGCGTAATACATGTTTTGGCTAACCGTTTGGCCTTGGTCTACCGCATTT
>NZ_JAZKUD010000012.1:0-63977 GCF_036625275.1 Accumulibacter sp. | reverse complement strand
ATGAAAGCTGGCATGAATTTTGTGGACAAGATCTGTGCCATTCTCAGGACCTCCAGGTGGTAATAGTTAGATTCATCAATAACATAGAGCACATTATACAGGCAATCAGCTTAATTCAACAGCATTGGGCCCGAAGGCCGGGTGAATCAGCCTGGAACAGGCTCACCGGTCAAGCCGATAAGGTTTCAATCCGCACCCGGCCCGAAGGCCGGGTGAATCCTGCGTCGTCAAGGCGTGCTTGACGTGTCGGACGAGTTTCAATCCGCACCCGGCCCGAAGGCCGGGTGAATCCTTCCCGAGGATCGGGATAGGAATTTCTGGATTACTGTTTCAATCCGCACCCGGCCCGAAGGCCGGGTGAATCCTTGCCGGCATTCCCCCTGCGCGGTCAATCTGGCGTTTCAATCCGCACCCGGCCCGAAGGCCGGGTGAATCCCTGCCGACGGCCCGGTATCTCAAGATCGTGTGCAAGTTTCAATCCGCACCCGGCCCGAAGGCCGGGTGAATCGTCCTCGACGGCGTTCTCCAGCCCAGCGATGTAGCGTTTCAATCCGCACCCGGCCCGAAGGCCGGGTGAATCTGTATCCCGCGGTTGTGTCGTCGTCGTCCATCTCGTTTCAATCCGCACCCGGCCCGAAGGCCGGGTGAATCCCTCGACAGCGAAAACACTCCCTGCTGGCTACTGGTGTTTCAATCCGCACCCGGCCCGAAGGCCGGGTGAATCCCTACGGAATTCACAGCGAATTTGCGCGCTACAGTGGTTTCAATCCGCACCCGGCCCGAAGGCCGGGTGAATCGGCATCCCGTCTGCATCTTCAGGAGATTGAGACATGTTTCAATCCGCACCCGGCCCGAAGGCCGGGTGAATCCAAAGAAACGGCCAACCGAGTGCCGGTCTACTCGGGTTTCAATCCGCACCCGGCCCGAAGGCCGGGTGAATCAAGAATCGTGCTTACCCTTGCAAGTGCGGTCATTTGTTTCAATCCGCACCCGGCCCGAAGGCCGGGTGAATCGCTATGTCTTTGGCGGCTCCTGCTTTTGCAGCGGCTGTTTCAATCCGCACCCGGCCCGAAGGCCGGGTGAATCGCCGGTTTAACTTGGACCGTTGGAGTGTTTCCCATGTTTCAATCCGCACCCGGCCCGAAGGCCGGGTGAATCAACAGGGTTACTGAAATTAATAAGGAAACCGAAATGTTTCAATCCGCACCCGGCCCGAAGGCCGGGTGAATCCGAGATTTCGATTTAGATCGGATGCCATGTACGAGGGTTTCAATCCGCACCCGGCCCGAAGGCCGGGTGAATCTACAGTTCGTGCCGCTCAGTGTCCAGTTCTGGCCGGTTTCAATCCGCACCCGGCCCGAAGGCCGGGTGAATCACGGAGAGGGCGGTGGCGGCGACCAGCGTCGGACCGTTTCAATCCGCACCCGGCCCGAAGGCCGGGTGAATCCAACCGGACCCCAAGAACTTGAACCTGCATTTGAAGTTTCAATCCGCACCCGGCCCGAAGGCCGGGTGAATCACGTGGACATTTTGCTCAAGGAAGGCCGGCGCCGCGTTTCAATCCGCACCCGGCCCGAAGGCCGGGTGAATCCCGGATTTTCGCCGATGCCCTCCTCAATCTGATCGGTTTCAATCCGCACCCGGCCCGAAGGCCGGGTGAATCCATTTCCCCCAAAGTCGCAGAGTCTCCGGCCGTTGGTTTCAATCCGCACCCGGCCCGAAGGCCGGGTGAATCGCCAACGCGGTCCCAGACCCCAAGCATCTCTGGTTCGTTTCAATCCGCACCCGGCCCGAAGGCCGGGTGAATCACTATGTCAACTTATCGTGTAGTATTGGACGAAAACGTTTCAATCCGCACCCGGCCCGAAGGCCGGGTGAATCCACATACAGGGCCGGCGACTGATCACGCAAACGGTTGTTTCAATCCGCACCCGGCCCGAAGGCCGGGTGAATCGATCCGAAGAAAGTGGTCTATAAGTTCCTCGATTCAGTTTCAATCCGCACCCGGCCCGAAGGCCGGGTGAATCCGGATCAGCAGCGCCCCCCCGGATCAGGCGTAGGCGTTTCAATCCGCACCCGGCCCGAAGGCCGGGTGAATCCGCCGACGCCGAGCGCGCCGCCAAGCTGATCGAAGTTTCAATCCGCACCCGGCCCGAAGGCCGGGTGAATCCTCCGGCGTCCCTGGAAATAGTCTCGTACGGCCGAGGTTTCAATCCGCACCCGGCCCGAAGGCCGGGTGAATCGTCGCTCAGCAGCCATTATGTGATCGTGTTGGCTGTTTCAATCCGCACCCGGCCCGAAGGCCGGGTGAATCCTTTCAGATCGCCGTTTGGGGCCAGTCGCGAGCCGTTTCAATCCGCACCCGGCCCGAAGGCCGGGTGAATCACGGCGCCGATCGTGGCCGTTCCGGCTTTTCCTCGTTTCAATCCGCACCCGGCCCGAAGGCCGGGTGAATCTCAAGCCCGGTAAGAGGATGCCATGGAGGCACCGAGTTTCAATCCGCACCCGGCCCGAAGGCCGGGTGAATCATTCTCGACAACGAGAGGTTCGCGCAAGCCCTTGCGTTTCAATCCGCACCCGGCCCGAAGGCCGGGTGAATCCAAGATTGCCATCGCCGTATCATTGAGGCTGATCTGTTTCAATCCGCACCCGGCCCGAAGGCCGGGTGAATCCTCTACGACGAGGCGCGCGCCCTTTGCCCGGAGAAGTTTCAATCCGCACCCGGCCCGAAGGCCGGGTGAATCACCATGGCGGCGGTAATCCCAGACACCGTCCCGGAGTTTCAATCCGCACCCGGCCCGAAGGCCGGGTGAATCTCCGGCAGCGGCTGACCCTCCGCCCCCTTCGGCACGTTTCAATCCGCACCCGGCCCGAAGGCCGGGTGAATCAGCGAAATCACCTGCGTATCCGCGGCCCCGTGACCGTTTCAATCCGCACCCGGCCCGAAGGCCGGGTGAATCCCGGATGTACGCCCGGCTCAAGCTCGCCGGAATCGTTTCAATCCGCACCCGGCCCGAAGGCCGGGTGAATCGTGTAGGGGCTGGCCACCAGCGTCACCTTCTCGCCGTTTCAATCCGCACCCGGCCCGAAGGCCGGGTGAATCGTTCGGCGGCACGCCGCCCCGCCAGAGCCGACTTTGTTTCAATCCGCACCCGGCCCGAAGGCCGGGTGAATCGCCGGGTTAGATGCTGCCATGGCTACGGATGAGAACGTTTCAATCCGCACCCGGCCCGAAGGCCGGGTGAATCGGTTTCTTCCAAGGATTCGCGCACTTTCTCGGCGGCGTTTCAATCCGCACCCGGCCCGAAGGCCGGGTGAATCGTGTGTAACCTGTTCGGGCATTACGTTCGGGCACGTTTCAATCCGCACCCGGCCCGAAGGCCGGGTGAATCCTGTTCCTGTCAGGCGTTCTCTTCGAACCACCGGAGGTTTCAATCCGCACCCGGCCCGAAGGCCGGGTGAATCGCACGGTGCGGAAGGTTACCACGCTGCAGCAACTGTTTCAATCCGCACCCGGCCCGAAGGCCGGGTGAATCGACGCCGATCTACTACCTGATCGAGCGCTTTCTGGTTTCAATCCGCACCCGGCCCGAAGGCCGGGTGAATCCTTCTCGATGGAGCAGTATGGGGAGACGCTCCTGGCGTTTCAATCCGCACCCGGCCCGAAGGCCGGGTGAATCCCTGGGGATGCATGCACGGTGGGGAACTCTGGGAGCGTTTCAATCCGCACCCGGCCCGAAGGCCGGGTGAATCCTCGATCGTCCCCGCGTCCTCCTGCTGCACGAAAGTTTCAATCCGCACCCGGCCCGAAGGCCGGGTGAATCCTGCGAAGGCTTCGCCACCGGTGCCAGCTTGCAAGTTTCAATCCGCACCCGGCCCGAAGGCCGGGTGAATCGCCCTGCTCGCCAGCGAAACCAGACTCCTGCGCAAGTTTCAATCCGCACCCGGCCCGAAGGCCGGGTGAATCCTTCGTAGTCCTGAAGGTCTTGCAGGCGCGTGATGGAGTTTCAATCCGCACCCGGCCCGAAGGCCGGGTGAATCCCGCGCTCTGGAATTAATTCGATAACTGAAATGAAGTTTCAATCCGCACCCGGCCCGAAGGCCGGGTGAATCCCTTCCAGGTCACCGGCGCCACCAAGCAGGACCTGTTTCAATCCGCACCCGGCCCGAAGGCCGGGTGAATCATCCTGCACCGTCCATGTGGGTGGCACGGCTATTTGTTTCAATCCGCACCCGGCCCGAAGGCCGGGTGAATCCCGGTGGGTTGGTCGAAAGAGGCGAGCGCCATGAAGTTTCAATCCGCACCCGGCCCGAAGGCCGGGTGAATCCTTCGATCGCGAGCGAGAAATTCCGGCCTTGCTCGTTTCAATCCGCACCCGGCCCGAAGGCCGGGTGAATCAGCGGGCTACCAGCCCACTGATGTACAACGCTTTTTCGGTAATCCTGCGCGAACCTGACAGACAGTCTGCCAAGGCCGTCACAAAATCGGCCACCGAGTACCAATTATCCCATGGAATCAGCGCACTCTCGACGCGCGAAACCAGCCCCTCTGCGCGATATCTCCCGGTTCGCGCGCTCATTTCATGCTACCAGCGGTCCATCAAAGCTAATCGCATGGAAGCGTCCATACTCCTTGACGCGCAGACTGATCGGCTCGGTCAGGCGGTAAAGGCGAAGGCAGTCTTCCTGTTCATTGATTTCAGCGAGCAGGCGACGCTCAAGTTCTTCCATCTGCATCTGATCGATACTGCATTCGAAAACCGACTTCTGCACCCGCTGCCCCATGCTTTCGCAAACCTTCGCGACACGTCGCAGACGCTTGCGGCCGGCAGCAGTTTCGGTAGAAACATCGTAGGTGACAATGATCAGCACGCTTACCTGACCACAAAAGGCAGATAGCCAGCCATGTCACCACGCAGCGTGCGTGCCAGGAAGCGGGCTTGCAGAAACGGGATCACTCCGATGCTCACCTGCACTTCAAGCAAGGGATGCATCACTTTCTCCTGCTTGCGTTCCTGGTAGGCAACTACTACTGCCTTGCGCCCTTTTTCGGTCAGAAGCACCGCCCCGCCCTCGCACTCTTCGAAATCGGCAGCCCGTATCTGCCCACGATTGATGAGGGTCAACGCCAGGCGGTCAGCAACCCAAGCTCGCAACTCCTCCATCAGATCCAGAGCCAGCGCAGCGCGACCGGGCCGAACGGCATGCAGGAATCCGAGTTGTGGATCGAGCCCGGCGGCTTCTGCGGCCGATCGACAGTCGTTCATCAGCATGGCGTAGAGGAACGACAGCAGTGCATTGATGCGATCACGCGGCGGGCGGCGTGTTCGACCATCCATTGAGAAAGCGTCGCGCGCATCGGCACGCAGCAAGCGTGACATGTTCGCGAAGTAATTCTTGGCCGCCTCGCCTTCGATACCGCGTACGCTCTCCAGGTCAACTGCCTGCGCCACACGCCGCAGAGCATTGGCGAGTTGTCCGGCGGCTTCACCGAGCGCGGCAGCATCGTCCGCTGCGGCAACCTCGCGCGCACCACGCATGAGGATCTGGCGCGAGTTCCTGATCTTGCCGGCGATCATGGCACGTGCAGTGTCAAGACAGAAATCGCCGCTGCCGGCTTTGGCGTGCTGCGCCTGGCGCAGCAGGATGTTGCCCGACACTGGTCCTTCCAGACGCGCCTTGAAACGGCCGTGCTCACTAAGCAGCACCAGCGCCTTGCCGTCATCGGCGCAGCGATGCATCAGTTTTGGCGAAACCAGCACGTTGCCGAAACAAACGATCGCCGCGAGGTGATGCAGCGGCACCTGCAGCCTTTTCATGCGCTCGACGTCGATGCGCACGGTATCGTTCTCCAGATGCGCATAGGCGCCCTGGGTCATCACGTAGAGAGTGTTTTCTAACTGCTGCATTCGTCGCTCAGAAACAGTTCCTGCCGCAACCGTGCGAGGCGTCCGGCAGCAGCGATCGCTGCCGGTTGGCAAAGGTCGAGCAGCGAACATTCATGGCAGCGTTGGTCGTTGACCGGCGAAGGCATTTTTCCGGCCTCCAGCATGCTGCGTACGGCGGCAACTGCTTGCTCCACCTTCCGGCGCAGTTCGTCACCAATCGCGACATCGCGTCGATGGTGCGAGCTGGCGTGGTAAATGGCACCGTGACCAACGGGCTTGCCGGTCATTTCTTCGAGGCACAGCGCCTGCGCCGCCAACTGGATGTCGTCATGCGCGTGTTGCCGCCGCGGCCCGTGTTTGTACTCGACCGGGTAAGGTGTGCCATCGGCCAGAAACTCGACGACATCGGCTTTCCCCGCCAACCCCAGACGGTCGCAGAACAGCGGTAGCGCGCGCACGCTGCGGGTACCGTTTTGCGTCACAAAACCTGGGGTATCGACGCGCGCATGCACCGCCTGCCCGCGCGCGGTGTGCACGTTCTCGGCAAAGACCTGCTCCTGATGGATCAGCGCACACTGGCGCGGGCAATAGCTCCAGTGCTGCAAGGCCGAGATCGGGATGGGGTCAGAAAGGTCAGGCATCTGGACGAATCGCTTTTGGTGTCGGGATTGGGAACAATGTACTCGTGGCAATCCATGCTCCAGTTTCCTCAAAAACCGGAAATGATTTCCTCAGCAAGTCCGTCAATTTTTGTGACCGTTACCTTCCCATCGCGATCGACCGAGAGTGAACGATGTACCTTGGCCGACGAGCAGACGCCGGATTTGCTGGGATGTTGCCACCAGATGATTTTCAAAACTTCCATGCTGCCCTCAGGGCGTGCCGACGAGGCATCATTCTCCAGCAGTTTGGGTAGGATTGTCTTGATTATCTCGGCATCCTGATCGCTGAAACCGGTGCGTACGGCAAGCTGCGGATTCATGCTGCCGAAGGAGACATAAATGCCGTGATCGACACGGTGCTTCATGCCCATGGTGTCAGGGCCTCGTTTGCTGCCATCACCTTCGCCACTGACGCTCTTGGTGATCTGCGTGCTGGTCACTTCGACAGGTTCCAGGCTGAAGGCAGATTGCAGCGTGACCGGACCACGGATGCCAATGGAGATACCGGTGTCGCCTTCCGGTTCTTCTGCGTTCTCGGCTTTGCTCTTGGCTTTCTTTCCAGCCTTGATGGCGAACAACTGGCCGAAGGCACGCACGTCAAACCATTTCTCACAGGCAAGCTTTATCGTTTCCGTACCACCAAGCTTGTCACCCAAGCCGGATCTGGCACGCTCGGCGAGACTTCTACAGCCGTCGTCTCTGCGATCGTCTGACTGTACAAAAATTGAACCCTTTGCCAGATTTTCTTGCAAACGATCCCGGAGCTTGCGCTTGAGGCAGACATCGGTGATTTCGCCGATGCTATCGTAGCTGGTGCGTGGACGGTTGCCATTGAGCGGATCGCCATTTGGATTGGCGTTGGTGACGCGCAGGACCAGTGCGAAATCGATCTTGTGTTGCAGGCTGCTCATGATGTTTCCTCCGCTTCGGATGCCTCGTTGGTTTCGGCTGTGCTGACGTGAGTTCTCGGCTCGTTGAGCTTGGCACGCTGGCAGTGGTAGCCCAACAGAAATTCGCCCGTGAGCTTGCGATCTTCGGTGAAATCGCCGTCCTGGAATTTCTCGACGATCTGGTCGATCTGCTGCTCAAGCTGGTGCAGATAACCCGGACTACGGCCTCGGAGTCGTGACCTCGACGGATTGAGCGCCAGTTCGATCTGCCGCCAGGTGGCGCAGGGATGATCGGCAAAGCGCTGCATCAGCTTGACGGCGTGGGTATCGCGTTTTTCGCCGGCGGCATACAATGCGCGTTGTTCAAGGTGTTCGGCAATCGCCAGCAGGCGGCCAAAGAGATAGTCGCGAGTGTTGCGATCCGGTTCGAGCGCCATGGCGTAGTTTCCTTGTTTCAGCTGATGTTGATATCCGCGAAAGAGTGCGCAGGCGACACCGAGCGTCTTTTCCCACTCCCAGGTTTCCAGCCCGACACGACGGATCACGCGGCGGAAAGTGGATTCGAAGAGGTCACGCGGCAGTGGCTGACTGTCGACGATGCAGGGCAGCAAGCGCTCGACGCAGGCCTTGCGCAGACGCTCGTCGACCCTCGGGCCATAGGCGGCGTCGGCGATGTCGCGTGGTGCGGGGGCGCCGGTAAACTTGCGATCCTTGCCGAAGTTCTGATGCCAGGAAAAGTTTACGTGCCAGGCTTCGATGCGGTCGAGAAATTCCGCGCCGGCGAATTCCCGGTAGAAGCTGATCGCCATGCGGCCCGGTGTCGCGGCGTCGAGAGCCATCATCACGATACTCGCCGACGGGGTCAGCTTGGCGCGGTAGCCGGCGATCTTTTGCTTGAGCGCGAGTGCGTAGCCCTGCCCGGCGTCGCCGTGATAAGCGATGTCCATTGACAAAGATTCCAGTCCGAACAGGGCAAAGGTGTCCGCCAGCGGATCGGGAATCGCTTCGCCACCTACCGACCAGGCAACCACGATCTGATCGCTATTGCGGAAGGCCTGGCGTCCGATCAGCCAGCGCAGCGCGAGGTGCGCCTTCTGTGAAGCATCGTAACCGATACCGCAGGCCTGGTCGCTGTCCGTGAATCGGCCACGAAAAGTGAAGCCGGATGTATCGTTGGAACTGATCAGCTTGGCGCCATCACCGGGGTGTCGAAGACGTTTCGAATGGCTGGCGGCGAGCGCGGCATCGAATTCTCCGGTTGCCATACACAGGCCTTTTCTCTGCATCCGTGAGGCGTTGAACTGAATCCAGGCGAGCTGAATGTTCGGATCACGCCACACCGCAGGCTCGCTGTCACCGGGAATTTCGACGTGCCAGCGGACGAAGGCGTTACCCTGATCACCATTGCTTGGAGGAAGCAGTCGAAAGATTTCCGGTTTGGGGGTATCGCCTGGCCATTTCGTCAGCAGCTTGCCGTCGGAGTCGACGAACAGCAGCTTTTCCTTGATCAGATCGGCGACCACCGTTCCGCGTCGTACGTAGTTCAGGACGGCTTGCGCTTTTGGGTTGGCAAAGGGTGACGCACACCATGCGCCTAGCAGTTCCAGATACTCTGCATGGAATGACGGCTTGGCGCCGCCATGGGCGGGATAGTCGCGAGCGACATACTGAATCTTGTCGCACAGGGGATGGGGCGGCGGCTGGGTGCCGACGCGGTTGGCTGATTCCTCGGTTGCGGGAATCAGCGTCTCCTCCTTCTGTACCATGCGCGCACGCTGGAAACTGCCTTCGGCATTCAGGACCATCTCGATATGCGCCTGCTGCGGGGTATGGCTGATCGGCGGCAACGGGTTGTTGGCAAACTGATCCCTGTCGATACAGACGTCGTAGGTTTCCAACAGTCTCTGCAACCAGCCCATGTCAACCCTCGCTCTCTGCGGTCGTGACTGCGCACAGGTTATGGCCCAGTCTGAAATCCTTGACCGCCATTTCGCGCACGAACTTGGTCACTTTGCAGTCTTCCGGACGAATGAAGCGAATCACGCCGTTCTCCATTCTTGGCATCCAGAAGCGACTTCGCAGTTCCTTGTTCCCGGTTTCATCGGGATAGTCGAAGCCGTGGAAGGTCAGTCCAAAAGCCAGTTCCCCGGCATGGTCGTAGGCGCTCTCGCCGCTACCAAACAGGCAAGGCTCCGCGTAACCCTGGCAATCGCGAGTGCCTAGAAAAATGTCCTGCCGACCTCCCCGTTCCAGCATTCGCCGCAAGATCGCAACGTGTTTGGCCTCGACCCGGTCCTCCTGAAGTTCGTTGCGGTGGATGTTCCATTCGAAGTGCGCCTGCACCTGATATTCGACATCGGCGAGAAAAGTGTAGATGGCCAGAGTATTGCCGCCTCCGAAGTTGAGCGGCTTGGTGCCTTTGGTCTGGGTGCGGATCGGTTTCATCACGCGCACCGCGTCGATCACCCAGATCAGTGTCGGTTTCCAGTAGATCGACTTGGCGACGCCTTTGAGCGCTTCATAGGTCGGGATGTGGTACGAGCATTTTTCGCCACCGACGCGGGTTACGGGGTCGGTAAACAGCGCGTAGCGGCCCCAGGTGCGAAATTCGATGTGGGTGCGTTGCGGTTCAGACATAGAGCGTCTCCATGGAACTGGCCGGTGTTTCGCTGAGGCCGAACTCTTGGCTGTAGTACTCGGGTCGCAGGTGATAGATGCCGATGCCGTCGCCTATTTCATGAATGGCATCCGCACGCTGCAAGACATCGAACACGGACGGAAAGACATTGACCGAGAATCGCTGGGCTCGGCGTAGCAGGTCGAACTGCAATTCGGGTTTGAAGCTGCCACAGAGTTGCGCCACCAGTTCTTCACCCTCAACACCATAAGGTACGATGACGCCCTGCGTGGGTGCGTCGATGGCACGGAACGCTTTCGCTGCGGTCATGAAGGCTTGCCGTAGCTGCAGCGGCGGGGCGCTGCCTCGGTGTTGCGTGTAGTCATGCGCGGCGAGACGGTTTTCCGCAAGGAGGTTCAACAAGCTGTCGTCGCGCATGGCGGCGTCGGGCGACACCGGGTAAACCATTTCCCTGGCGCGCTGGGCGAAATAGTAATCGAAATACTTGGTCATTGCTGCGGGGCCAAGCAGATCGCCATCAAATGCGTGTCGATTTCGCTCGAATTCATCGAGAACCCGCTGGGCGACGTTCCGCCCCTCGCGGATGTCAATCAACCGATCAATCCGCTCGTCCGCCGGGTTGATCACCTGTACACGACTGATCGCGCGTCGCCCATTTCGATTGCATCGTCCTGCCGCCTGGGCAATTGAATCCATCCCGGCGACGTGGCGTATGACAGCACCAAAATCGACGTCGACGCCAGACTCGATCAACTGGGTACTGATGCAAAGTGTGCGCAAACCGTCGATCAGGCGGTTGCGGATCTTGGTCAGAACCTGGCGGCGATGCTCGGGGCACATCAAGGTACTCAAGTGATAGATCGCGCCCTCGACTCGCTGCGCACAAATCTGATACAGCGTCAGCGCGGCCCTACGGGTATTGACGATGACCAGACAACTGCCGCTGTCGGCGATTTCTTCGGCCACGAGCGCAGCCACCTCTTCGTCCGTCCAGCCCCCAGCCTGATGACGATGGAAGACTTCTGTGCGTTTGAGCGCGGCAAACAGTCGCGGTACATCAGGAATGATTTCGTTTGCCGACTGGAAGCGTGCAGAACCCTTTTGCGGATCGACTGCATTGAGCAATGGCTGGGTGGCGGTGCACAGGACAACGCTGCTGCCGCAATGTTCGACCAGGAAATTGATCGCGTTGTTGAATAGATGAATGCAGCGCAAAGGCACGGTCTGTGCCTCGTCGAAGATGAGCACTGCATTTGCCAGTTGATGCATCCGGCGTGCTCCGCGCGTGCCGGGTCCGAACAGCGTTTCGAGTAACTGGACGCTGGTCGTGTAGATCACCGGCGCATCCCAGTTTTCCGAAAGGATCTTGGCGCGCCAAGTCTGTTCGTCCGGCGTCAGGTTGGAGTGGTGTTCAAGAACGATGCTGCCCGATTCAATGCCCGCCCCTGCCGGCTCAAGAATACCTCGCACCACATCGGCGTTCTGGTCAATGATCGAGGTAAAGGGAATGACATAAATCACCCGGTCAAGTCCATGCTGTTGTGCATGATGCAGAGCAAAGCGCAGGCTCGCCAGCGTCTTGCCACCACCTGTCGGCACCGTCAGGGTGAACATGCCCTGCTTGCGCTCGGCGGCCAACCGGCAATGTTCGGATACTTCCCGTCGAAGTGCATCGACAGGATTGGTGTCGGTGAAGCTTGTCAGATGCAACTCGAGAAGAACAATCAAATCTTCCCAGCGCCGGTATTGCCCATGCTGCCTCAAGTGTCGGGCATGCGGTCGCTCAAAGTCGGCACTATCCACACGGTCAGCGTCGATCAGACCACTGAACAGGAAGCGCACCAGCAGTCCGAGCTTGAACTGGACGATCTGATTGCTTTTACCGGATTGATGCTCCAGTTTGACGATACTGCCGGCAATCTTCTGGAGATCGTCAGCAAGATTTCCGCCATCGATGAGTTCGCTCAGCCTGTTCGATACTGAAGCGTCAATCTTGGCCAGGGCTTCCTCCAGGTGAGCCGAATGTTCTGCCTTGTTGATCCGACGGGTGAAGTTGTCTCCGCCTTCTGGAGTCAGGCAATCGATCAAACCGGAATGATGCGAAGCGATGCAAACAGCCAGCATCTGCCCGAAAAGCTGACCAAGCGAACCAGCCTTCGAAAGTTTCCGCCAGACGAACTGCGCTCCGGCCGTTGAATGATCGACGCGACCGCAAAGTTGCTTGGCGTCGACAAAATCGTCTGCATCCTGGTCGATCAGGCCAACCGCAGACCTCAGATAATCCTGAAACGCCTTGCTGTACTTACCAAGATCATGCAGCAGGCCAAGAACTTCACCGGCGCCTTGGAGATTAGCGGGGTGTATGCCGTCGACCGCGATGAGTTTCAGTTTGGCCGCATTTCGTGCCGACAACTGCCCGACTGCGAGAAGGTGGCGTTCCAGTGTCTGTATCGTACCGTCGGCCTCGCGTCGATGTGCGATCGAGGGGTGTCGTGTTTCAGTTGGCTGCATGACGGATCGATCTCCTTGGTCACGATTATGATACGAAAGTGGCAACCCTATCGACGCAGGACTATTGCAGCAAGTGTTCACAGCCACTGAGAATATCGATTCTTCCACAGCAAGATCTGCAGTGATTCACTTTCGCGACCACAAAATGCCAGGACCGGGTTTCCCCGCCCCTAAAATCACCCGATCGCTGGATCAGTTACTTCCAGCCGGCCTACTTCTCGAAGAGTAATAGGAGACAGACCACGTTTCTCTCTGAACAAACGTAGCCGCTTCCGTCGATGTGGAAGCACTCCCTGTGTGTTCCGCGTTGGCGTTACCGCCCGAGCCGCCTTGCGGCGGCACCCATCTGCTCATGCTCGAAGGCCGGTGCGAAGTCACCCAGATCTGCCTGCCGCAACCCCACTCCCGAACTGAGTGCGACCTGCCGCCAGTTCGCCACCACCACATGCACTTCGGCCAGCACCACCAAGGCCTGGGTTTCGTCCAGCCTGAAGTAGGAGGCACGCGCCAGCAGCATCTGCACATCGGTGATCGGCCCATCCTGCTCGGACAGCCAGGTCCTGGACTCACGGTCCTTGTCCGAGAACGGATTGATGTCGAAGGCTGGCGCCAGGCGCCACTGGCCGTATGCCACGTGCAGGAAGCCGTGATTCTGCCGATGATCGTCCACGTTGGTAATCAGCAGGTTGAACACCAGCCGGCGCCAAAGCTGCTGCACGTCCTGCGTGGGAGCATGGCCGTAGGTTCGGATGGCGTCGACGATCTCGGTGTAGCTGCGGTCTTCCGCGCGCAAGGCCTGTAGCCATCCGTTGCAGGTCGGCCGACACGTTGAAACGCGTCGGACTGGCCCACCAGTCCTCGTCATAGGCGAAGGCGCTGTGCTCGCGCCGCCCCTGGCGGACATGCACGAGCGAACCCACCGGCAAGCCCGCCTTGCCGATGCAAAGCTGAAGCTGCCGACGGATCGAGGCCATGGCCGCCATCACAGCGCTCCCGAGGTACCCGGCTTGCTGCGCACACGCTTGGGCAGGCGCTCGTCCATCCGTATCAGGCCCATGTCGTCCCTGGCCGTATCCAGGAGGTTTTCCAGCGCCTGGACTTCGCCGAAGACATGTCGCGCGCGGGCAAAGAAGTGGATGGGCACCGCAGGTCGCCTTTCTCCATGCGCCGCACGGTAGAGAGGGACGCGCCCATGCGCTCGGCCAGCGAGGCCTGTGAGAGGTGTCGCCGTCGACGCGCCAGGGAGATAGCGCCTCACTCGTGCTGCTATCGCCGCCACGTCCTTCCTTACCTAATTCCCCGCCGTACCCGCATCACTACCCCAAAATGACAAACACTTAACCCATCCCGACTTCATTCGTAAGCGCTCAGCAAAAAGTCATCCGATATTTGGAGCCGAAGCCGTCCAGAATGGCATCGACGTCAGCCTCAAGCGTTGCGGCGCTGCGGTCACTGATCGCTTTCGGCGCGCGCGGTGCCGGTGGCGCGCGTCGTCGCCGCGCTCTGGGGCGAGGAAGAGGCGCCCAGCGGGCCGCCGAACGGGCGCAGCAAGAACGGCGGGGCGGAGGCGAGCCGCGGCGCCTTCGACATCACGCTCGCCCGCTTGCAGCAGCGGTTACGCCAGAGCGACGCGCTGCAGGTCGACGACGGCTACCTGACGCTCAACCCGCACCGCTGCTGGGTCGATCTCTGGCAGCTGCAGCGCCGGCTGAACGAGACGCGCGCGACCCTTGCGGGTAACGCCGAGGAGACGGTGACGCGTCTCGCCGCGCACAGTCGGGCGCTACTCGCTTTTGCGCCGTGGGACTTCCTGCCCGCCGAGGGCGCGCCCTGGGCGCGCAGCGCGCGCCAGACGCTGCGCGCGCAAGTGATCGACGTGCTCGCCGATCTGGCAAGCGCGCTCGGCGATCTCGGCCAGGGCGCCCAGTTCTGCGCACTGTGCCGCGCGGCGCTCGCCGTCGATGCGGGCCGCGAGCCGCTCTACCGGGTCTGGATGTGCGGCCTCTACGAGCAGGGCGAGCACGCCGAAGCGCTGCGCGTCTATCGCCGCTGCCGCGAGGCGCTGGCGCGCGAGTTCCAGACCGTTCCCTCGCCGCCGACCGAGGCGCTGCGAAAGACGATCGAGGAGGCATCACCGCCGCCTGCGCCGGGGTCGTGACGGCGAGCGCCCTGCTGCTGCCGGCAGGGTTTATGCGGGAACGCCGAGCGCGCTGCAGAGAAAGGTCATCAGCGGCGTCGCAGCGGTGAAACGCTGGGCGACGATCGCCGGCAGTTCGGGCGCCACGACTTCGTCAAAGACAAGCGGCGCGATGGCGATGAAATCCTTGCGTTTCAGGTCTTCCCGCGCCGGATGGTCGGCAGCGTAGCCCCGCGGCAGACGTGTCAGGCTGTCGCCAGACAGCGCGAAAGACGCGGCGAAGAGCGGATCGTTGCGCACCTTGAACCACTGCTCAGGCCGTTCCGCAATCGCCTCGCGCAGTCGCCCGAGCGCGACCGGCTCGGGATGCCAGCAGCCGACGCCGAGGAAACAGCCGTCAGCGGCGAGGTGTACGTAGTACCCCGGCGCGTGGACATCCTTGCCCAGGGCATGGCGAAAGTGGATGCCGACGTTGGTCTTGTACGGCGACTTGTCGCGCGAGAAACGCGTGTCGCGAAAAACCCGCATCAGCGACCCCCCCGCTTTTTTCGCCTCGGCGCGGAAATGCGGCGCGAAACGAGTCAGATGCGGCGCCATCGCGGCGATGAATTCCAGGGCCGGTTCGCGCACCAACGCCTCGTAACGTGCCTGGTTCGCCACGAACCAGTCGCGCCGATTGTTTGCCGTCAGTTCGGCGAGGAAGTCGAAAGTCTGTGATGAAAACATGGTCGGGTTCGCCAAGCCGTTCGCATCAGGGCTGCGCCGGTATCGGCGGCATTTCGTCGAAGGCGGGCAGGTTCGGGTCGAGCGAATCCCAGCACAGACGACGCTTGGCGTAGACCGCCATTTGCGGCGTAACAGCTTCCGGTGCGTCGAGATTGGCGACACGCAGCGTCAGCATTCCGGGCATGCCGGAACTGCGGCCAAACAGCGGACTGCCGCAGGTTGGGCAGAAACTCGTCGTCACCGTTGCGCCGCTATCCGCCTGCCAGGCGAAATCGCGCGCCGCACCGCTGAGGGTTACCGCGGCTTCCGGCCACAGCGCGTGAAAGGCGTGTCCAGCGCCGCTCAATCGGCGACAACTCTCGCAGTAGCAGAAGCCGGTCATCATCGGCTCACCGGCAGCGGCAAAATGAATCGCGCCGCATAAACAACGGCCTTGATGGACGGTAGTAGCGCTCTCACTCATGGTGTCCTCCAGGAATCAGGCGTGGGAGAATGGCCATCGATGACCATTCCTAGTCGCTTGCAATTAGCAAGTGAGACGATGCTGCCACAGTTACTTTCTAATTGCAAGCGACGAACTCGACAGGTAAAGTGGCTCCACCATGAAACTCCCGCCACACGGTTCGTTCCGCTCGCTCTGTCCGCTCGCCGCGTCGCTCGACCTGCTTGGCGACCGCTGGAGCCTGCTCATCGTTCGCGACCTGATGGCGCGCAAGACGCGCTACAAGGACTTCCAGGGATCACCGGAGCGTATTCCGACCAACATCCTCGCCCAACGGCTGAAGCTGCTCGAAGAGAACGGCCTCATCGCCCGCCGGCCCTACCAGCAGAGGCCGCTTCGCTACGAGTACTTCCTGACCGCCAAAGGGGCGGACCTGCTGCCCGTCCTGCAACAATTGGCGCTGTGGGGACAGAAGTATGTCCCCGATAGCTGGACGCCGCCGGCGTGGTTTGCGACCGCCACCGCCGCCGACCTGCTGGCGCGTGACGCGGCGACTCCACCGACCGGCGAACCCGGCGACGAGTGAGGCCGACCCCGCAGTGCGAAGGCCTTGGCACTCTTTGTCGGAGTCAACCGAGTTCAAGCTGGCGACGCGCCGTGTGCTGGACGCTGCTCAGTTCGGCGATCGGCTGACGGCGAGGAAGCCGCGGATTGCATCACCGAAAGGCGCGTCGCCGGCAGTACGAGCGGGCGACAACGTCGGCGCAGAGGTTATGGCTATATGGGTTATCACTATCGCGGCGACTGCTGCCACCCCGGATCGACGACGGACCGGCGCTCCTTTGTCCGGCTGGCCGCCGTCACGGGAGGCCTGTAACCAGCACCTGGCCCATCACCCAGGGATTGGCCGTTCGCGATAGCGCCGGCGCGTCACTCAGCGACTGGCCAGCCTGTTCCAGTCACGTGCCCTTTATCGGCAGCGGTGAACTCTTGACGCGCGATGTCATGCGACACCCCGAACAGCATTTTCGATCAACGACGAATTGTGTCCTCGCCTTGCCACGGAAACCGGCGTCGGAGCATTCCCAGCCTTCTGTGGGGATGGCCGAGCTAGTCGACTCGGCCGTGGCAATGTTTGTAGCGTTTGCCCGAGCCGCAGGGGCACGGGGCGTTTCGAGGGAGTGAGTTCAGCTCCTCGTGCGCGACGGCGCCGACGCCCTGGAGCCGGTCGAGTGTGGCGATGGCGTTCCGGGTCCTGAGCGTATCCGGATGATCGTTGCCCAGCACGCGTTGCTGGTCGGGCAGCAGCGCTTGGTAGAGCGCGGTCGCGGCGCGTGCGTCGCCGGTCTCGCCGGTCCAGTGGGCGAGGTTGGCGCGGGTCCTGAGCGTTTCCGGATGATCGTTGCCCAGCACACGTTGCTGGTCGGGCAGCAGCGCCTGGTAGAGTTCGAGCGCGGCGCGTGCGTCGCCGGTCTGGCCGGTCCAGCCGGCGACGTTGTTGCGGGTCGTGAGCGTATCCGGATGATCGTTGCCCAGCACGCGTTGCTGGTCGGGCAGCAGCGCCCGGGAGCGTTTCCGGATGATCGTCGCCCAGCACACGTTGCTGGTCGGGCAGCAGCGCTTGGTAGAGCACGAGCGCGGCACGAGCGTCGCCGGTCTGGCCGGTCCAGTGGGCGACGTTGTTGCGGGTCGTGAGCGTATCCGGGTCGTCGGCCTCCAGGTCGCGGGTCAGGATCGTTCCGACGCGAGTCCACGCAGGCTGGCGCGCACTCGCCAGAACGCCGTCCGGGAGGGCGTCGTCAAGCGCGAAGAAGCGCGCCCGGAACTCGCCGACCTCGAGCAATCCCGACTCGCCGTGTTCCAGCAGAATGCTCGCCGCTCGACTGAAGGCCCGCGCCATCTCGTCGCTCGCGTGTTGGCGCCGCGCCTGGTCGAGCCGGGTCGTCTGCTGCTCGATCAGCACGTCGATCACCGTGCGCGCCTTGTCTTGGCCGTTTGCCTGCTGCCGCAGATTGGCGAGCAGCGCCTCCTGCATCTTGGCGTGGAAGCGGTACGCCGAACCGCTTGCCAGGACGTGCGAGTTGTTCGGCCCGACCAGGTCGTGAAAGTCCTGGATCGCGATGTCGGTGATCACGTGGCGGTCAAGCAGCCGGCGAAACACGTGCTCGTCGAATTCCAGCGCCAGTGCCTGCAGGGCGCTGCGCTCGCGCGGGCTCATGTAGCGCAGGAAGCGCTGCTGCAAATCGTTGTGTCCGCGTCCGAGATGACGGGCGGCGGCGAAGTCGTCGCGGTGCCGTCCGATCTGCCGGATCGCGAGGTCCAGCGCGAAAGGATGGTAGCGCCGCTCGTCGCCGGGCGACACGCTTTCGTCGGCCGCCGCGAGGATGGCGTCGCGGTGGGTCTCGATGATCTCTGCGATGCGTTCGCAGACTGGGTCGCCGGTGTGCTCCCGGTACCAGTCGAGCACCTGGTCGAGAAAGCGCTTGGCGTCGTCCAGGCTCAGGCCGCCGATGCGATGCTGTTCGATGAGCACGTCCCAGGTATCTTCGGAGAGATCGTCGCGCTGGTCGTAAAGGTCGCGCCAGCGAATCTTGCCGCGCCCGAACAGCGCGAAGCCGCAACGCGGTCGCGGTTCACTCGTTGCCAGGTGGCTGCACAGCGCCTGCAGCGCCGACTGGCTGTTGCGCGCGTTCAACGTCGACGAATGCGCTCGAAACCATCGATCAGGAGGCACAGTGCGTAAGGATGGCTGTTGCGTTCGCCCTGCGTCGTGAGGAAATCGATCAGGTCTTCGGCGAGAATGAGCGGTGCGTACTGCTCGAAGTCGGCGTTGGTCAGCTCTGCCAGTTCGAGCGCCGGAAACCGTTCGTCGTAGCGCTGCCGGCGGCGGCGGTCTCTGAACGCGATTGCCGTGTGGAGCAGCAGTCTGGCGCCCTTGACGGTCGTCGCGTAGTCCTTGGCCTGCTCCCAGAGGGTGCCGACAAACCCGGCGGTCTGCTCGTGCTTGCCCAGTAACTCTTCGATCTGCTCGCGGCCGAAGTCGCCGCTTTCCGCCAGGCGGGCTTTCCAGGCAAGACAGTAGACGTCGAAAAGCGGTAGCGGAACCTCCACCTTTTTCAGCGCTGTTCGCAAATGGCGGAAGAAGAGTTCGAAGATCGGGTACTCGGGAGTGACGATATCCGAGTCCAGGTCGACCTCGGCGAATGCCAGCGGATAGCCGCCCTGATCCGACGTTTCGCGGCGGAAGTCGTCGACTGCCTTGTTGCGCAGCGCGGTCTTGCCGGCTCCGCCAACACCGTGGAAAGCCTTGATCGGTGTGAACCGTTCGTCTGGCGTGAAAGGGCGCGCCAGTAACTCCCGGAAGAAACTCCGCAACACCTCTCGCGACTGCTCGCGGTCGGTAAACACGTCCTCGGCCCTGGGACCGGGGGGCGTCCAGAACAGACCCTTGCGTGCCATTCACCCTTCCTTTCGATCGACCGTTGGCGCCGGGGCAGGCCCGCGCGCGACTCCTGCAGGACGGATTATGCGGCCTTCGCCGGAGCGATGCGACAGGCGGTGCATGTCGCGGGCGATCTGCAGCGTTGCTCGCTTCCGCCGGTACGAGCAATAGGAGCAATAGGAGACAGACCACGTTTTTCTCTGAACAAGTAGCCGCTTCCGTCGATGTGGAAGCACTCCCTGTGTGTTCCGCGTTGGCGTTACCGCCCGAGCCGCCTTGCGGCGGCACCCATCTGCTCATGCTCGAAGGCCGGTGCGAAGTCACCCAGATCTGCCTGCCGCAACCCCACTTCCGAACTGAGTGCGACCTGCCGCCAGTTCGCCACCGCCACATGCACTTCGGCCAGCACCGCCAAGGCCTGGGCTTCGTCCAGCCTGAAGTAGGAGGCACGCGCCAGCAGCATCTGCACATCGGTGATCGGCCCATCCTGCTCGGACAGCCAGGTCCTGGACTCACGGTCCTTGTCCGGGAACGGATTGATGTCGAAGGCCGGCGCCAGGCGCCACTAGCCGTGTGCCACGTGCAGGAAGCCGTGGTTCTGCCGGTGATCGTCCACGTTGGTAATCAGCAGGTTGAACACCAGCCGGCGCCAGAGGTGCTGCACGTCCTGCGTGGGAGCATGGCCGTGGTTCGGATGGCGTCGACGATCTCGGTGTAGCTGCGGTCTTCCGCGCGCGAGGCCTGCAGCAAAGACGCAGCGGACTGTGGTACGGGATGCGGCCGTCTGCTTTATCGCGATCAAAGCGGCGGACGACGGCTACCGGCACATCGCCCAGCAAAACGACCCGAGCCGGTGCGGTATCGATGCCCGCCTGCGCTGCCAGCTTCAAGGCCCGGACCTCGCCACGAGTGACGCCACGCGCGTCGCCCACGCTGGGGAACTTGCCGATGGCGAGTCGGCCGTCCTCATCCACCAGCGTGCACTTGGGCCGCATGCCACCCAGCGACGTGCCCTTGCCCTGCAGATAACGCAAATCCTCGGCGGTCTCATCGCCGCGTCCACCGCCCGGCTAGCCTGGAAGACACGCGCCAGCTCGACCAGGGGCGGGGTGCTGCGCCGCCCGGCCACCGTCGGCCGCTGCCAGGTGCCATCCGGGTCGCGCAAGCGCAACGCGCCGACGCGGCTGAAATCGTCCACCGCGAGCAGATAGTCCAGTTCCGCGAGAGCCGGCAGCCTTGGATCATCCTGGCGGCGCTTGGCGTGGTCACGGGCAATGACGCGCCGGCCCCAGGCGTCGGGCGCGGTGTCGGCGATGGCGCCGTGGAACACCGAGAACAGATCAGATCGTGGCTTCGCACGATCTACGATCTATTCTTATCCGTTGTGGCCCTTGGGGAGCCGCCAGCGCTGGCCCAGTAGAGTCAATTGTGCCCCGATTCAGCCCCTACTAGGCGGCCCCGACCGCCTTCGCTGCGCGATGAGTGCCAGCAGGGCCCCTAGACCAGCCAGCGCTATTCCAGAGGGTTCCGAGACAACGCCGGGTGGTAGCGGTTGTGTCGTGTAGTCAACGATAATGGATGCGCTATCGCCGCTTAGCGCAAATGCCAGTGCCAATCCCAAGTCACCAGGGCCACCCACAAAGTTGCTTCCGTCAGCTGAGAGCACGGTGAGATCGCCCGACTCAAGGGCGGTGCCGAACCCGGTCCAAATGCCTGAACCGAAGGCCGTCAGTGCAGCACCCGAGGCCGCGACGCCCGAAAGTCGAACAGTGATCCCACCGCCAACCGTATCGTACTGGAACAGCGCCAAGTCACCGCCCGCTATCGACCCCGTGAAAGCTGCTGTGTCGTCACCAAATCCAAGGATGTCGTTCTCGGCATAGAAACCAAAGACCGTGCCGTCCAGCCTTGTGCCCGGCGCAGCTGTAAATGTAAACGTCGTCCTGGCGATGGTTCCTGCTAGCTCGGTGACGGCGCTGGTCGTGACCGCACCGGTTACCGCGCTGTTACCGACCAAGCCGCTGCCAAGGTCAACCGGTGAGCCAAAACCGCCTGCAGCGCCATTGCTCAACACTGCTGTGCTACCGCTAGAGAAGCGAAGAAACGGGTCAATGGACCAGGTCGGTGTGGCGCCTACACTCAGATCTGTGTAGTCGAAGAACCCGCCGAATGGCACCAAGCCGTTGCCGGCTTCGCCGCCATTGACGGTCACCGATGTCGTTGGGTTGCTCAATACCACAGGTGCAGCCGCGGCAGAGACTGCCGCCAGCAACGCCACAACACCTACGAGCCCATGCTGCAACGAGCGCGTGAGAAACCGTGGGCGGCGCACATCAACGTCGCGGCCGAGAGCCGCTGCTAGAAGTGAACTTTTCATAAATCGATACCCCCATAAGGCTTGGCGAAGGAAAACGCACCTGCAAGAGCAACTGCATTTCCCATGTTAAAAATGACATGAAGAGGAATCATGGAGCCTCGTGCAACACTTCCTCGCGCTGTGTATCGCTCATATCGAGTCACGAGCACTTATCGTGCCTGCTCTTATAATTCGCAATTATTCATGTGTTTACACATATACTTGGCGATTTTCAGCGCGTCGGATGTAAAATTTTTCGACATCCGGAATGCTGAGCCAGAGCAATAGGGGACAGACCACGTTTTTCTCTGAACAAGTAGCCGCTTCCGTCGATGTGGAAGCACTCCCTGAGTGTTTCGCGTTGGCGTTACCGCCCGAGCCGCCTTGCGGCGGTACCCATCTGCTCATGCTCGAAGGCCGGTGCGAAGTCACCCAGATCTGCCTGCCGAAACCCCACTTCCGGACTGAGTGCGACCTGCCGCCAGTTCGCCACCGCCACATGCACTTCGGCCAGCACCGCCAAGGCCTGGGCTTCGTCCAGCCTGAAGTAGGAGGCACGCGCCAGCAGCATCTGCACATCGGTGATCGGTCCATCCTGCTCGGACAACCAGGTCCTGGACTCACGGTCCTTGTCCGGGAACGGATTGATGTCGAAGGCCGGCGCCAGGCGCCACTGGCCATGTGCCACGTGCCACGTGCAGGAAGCCGTGATTCTGCCGGTGATCGTCCACGTTGGTAATCAGCAGGTTGAATACCAGCTGGCGCCAAAGCTGCTGCACGTCCTGCGTGGGGCATGGCCGTAGGTTCGGATGGCGTCGACGATCTCGGTGTAGCTGCGGTCTTCCGCGCGCGAGGCCTGTAGCCATCCGTTGCAGGTCGGCCGACACGTTGAAACGCGTCGGACTGGCCCACCAGTCCTCGTCATAGGCGAAGGCGCTGTGCTCGCGCCGCCCCTGGCGGACATGCACGAGCGAACCCACCGGCAAGCCCGCCTTGCCGATGCAAAGCTGAAGCTGCCGACGGATCGAGGCCATGGCCGCCATCACAGCGCTCCCGAGGTACCCGGCTTGCTGCGCACACGCTTGGGCAGGCGCTCGTCCATCCGTATCAGGCCAATGTCGTCCCTGGCCGTATCCAGGAGGTTTTCCAGCGCCTGGACTTCGCCGAAGACATGCCGCGCGCGGGCAAAGAAGTGGATGGGCACCCGCAGGTCGCCTTTCTCCATGCGCCGCACGGTAGAGAAGGACGCGCCCATGCGCTCGGCCAGCGAGGCCTGGGAGAGATGTCGCCGTCGACGCGCCAGGGAGATATCTTCTATACAACCCTGGGCCAATTGCCAATCACCCTTCCAAACCGATCACTCTGGGAGATTGACGCCGCTTGGCAAGCACTCATGTACTGTACTCACGTCGACGACCCGCACCGTCGGCCACTTCGACGTGGCGGTCATGGCGGCACGCTCCAGCCGAGATCGCGATGAATCGCCAGATGGCGCGGCGTCCATGAGTTCGGCGTCTTGTGCACGAAATGAAAGCGGGCGACGTGATAACTCGGATCGAAGCCGTAGAAATTGCGCTGCAGTTCAGCGAGTTCCTCCGCACGATAGCTTGCCAGCGGCTTGGCAGTTTCGTCGGCCAGGCGCTGCGCCCGTTTGACCCGCAGCCGCTCGTCGAGGTCGGGAGCCATGGCCAGTTCGGTGGCGCGGCGGGCGACATCGATCCGGAAAGCGTCGGGGTCGCCCGCCAGACAGGCGTCGATCAGGCCGGCGGCGACCGCAGCAGCGGCAGTCATCGGCAGCCGGTCATGCATGATCGCCTGCGCTCCCGCCATCCCGACGCGCGCCGGCAGCAGATAGGTCCAGTATTCCGAGCCAAACAGGTTGCCCATGTTGCGGTAATGCGGATTGAGCAGCACGCCGGCGCGCGCCCAGACCAGATCGGCGGCGCGCGCCAGGAAACAGCCCCCGGCACCGCAATTGCCCTGCAGCGCGGCGATCGTGAGCTGGTTCTCGCTGCACAGGATCGCTTCGGCGAGATCGTCGATGGCTTGGATGTTGGCCCAGGATTCATCCGCCGGCGATTCGGCCGCTTCGATACACGAGAGGTGGATGCCGTTCGACCAGTAGTCGCGTCCGCCCATCAACACCAGCACACTGATCGGCTGCTGCCGTGCCCAGGCGTACGCCGCCTGCAGGCGCTGGCATTGACGAGTGCTCATGGCGCCGTTGTAGAAGTCGAAGTGCAGGAAACCCACGCGCCCGGCTTGTTCATAGCGAATGTCCTGCCAGGTCCGGCCGGCAGGAGCGAAATAGCCGTCGAGCGGGGCTTCCGGAATCGTCGCCAGTGCTGCCGCAAAGACCTGCGTCGCCGGCAGCTTGAGCGAGTTGCCGGGTTCCTCGCGGCGCAGGTGACCGATCCATACTGCGCCATCGACCGTTGCGCGCAGGATCGCCGTCTCGCGCCAGGCGATCACCTCGCCCGGCGCGCCGGCGCGTGGCGGGCATGGATTCTCTTCCGGCCAGGCGTCGAACAGGCGGCAGGGCTCGCCGAACAAGCGATCGGCGACGCCGGGAAAACCATCGGCGGCGTTGATCCTGGCCAGCACGCGCGCCGTTTCATCGCGCTGCCAGTCGATGGCACGATCGACCTGCTTCATCAACGGCCGCTGTCTGCCTGGAATGGTCGGGTCGGCATCGTCGACCGGCGTCGGCACGAAGCCACCAACCAGGAAGCGTTCGACGGCTTTCAACAGCGCACGCACCGCGGCTTCGGTGACCTCGTGGCGATAGAGGCTCGACTTCCTGGCCATTCGCATCGGAAAGGTTTCGGTTGCCCAGACCGGGCCGGCATCCATCTCGGCGGTCGCCTGCAGGACCGTCACCCCCCAGTCCCGCTCGCCTCCCTGAATCGCCCAGTCGAGCGCCGACGGACCACGGTCGCCGACGATTCCCGGATGGACCACCAGACAGCAGTGCCGGCGCCAGATCGTCTCCGGAATCGCGCGGCGCAGATACGGCGCGACGATCAACTCGGGCCGGAACAGCGCGACAGCTTCCTCGGCCACCGCATCGGCGATGTCGTATTCGATCGACAACTGATGATCGCGTGCGCGCAGTTCGGTGTACAGGCGCTGGCTGAGGCTGTTGAAGGCGTGGCAGAGAAAGAGGATGCGCATCTTTCACTCAAGCGTCGCGCCAGCGACTGACGAATTCCCCTCTCCAAAAAGCGGGAAAAGGGTCGGGAGAAGGGTCGCGGGAGGGGTCGGGGTGAGGAACATGCTCATGACTGTGCACACCCTCAGCAGATGCGCGGCAATGGTTCGCCGCTCAGCCAGTCGACGATCCGCCGGCCGCCAAAGGTCGTGGTCATCTGCACGAAATGCTGCTCGTCCTGATGCACGCTGCCGATTACCGCCGCACGCCGGCCGAGCGGGTGGGCCTGCATCGCGGCGAGCAGGGTGTCGCAGTCCTGCGGTGCGACGATTGCCAGCAATTTGCCCTCGTTGGCGACATACAGCGGGTCGAGACCCAGGAACTCGCAGGCGGCGGCCACCTCGGGCTGTACTGGCAGCGCACGCTCCTGCAGCATCATGCCGACACCCGACTGGCGGGCGATCTCGTTGAGCGTCGTCGCAACACCGCCACGCGTCGGGTCGCGCAGCACGCGAATGGCCGCCCCACTCGCGCGCATCGCGGCGATCAGGCCATGCAGCGCGGCCGTGTCGGAAACGATGTTCGCGGCAAAACCGAGGCTTTCGCGCTGCGCCATGATCGCCATGCCATGCTCGGCGATGCTGCCGGAAACGACGATCCGGTCGCCGGCGCGGGCGCGGTCGCCGGCATAGTCGGTGCCCTCGGCAACGACCCCGGCGCCGGTGGTCGTGATGTAGACGCCATCTCCCCTGCCCTGTTCGACCACCTTGGTGTCGCCGGTCGCCACCGGCACGCCGGCGTCGCTGGCGGCGCGCGCCATCGATTCGACGATGCGCGCCAGATCGCCGAGCGGGAAACCTTCCTCGAGAATGAAGCTGGCCGCCAGATACAGCGGCGTTGCCCCCATCACCGCGACGTCGTTGATCGTTCCGTGCACCGCCAGGCAGCCGATGTCGCCGCCGGGGAAGAACAGCGGCGAGACGACATGCGCATCGGTGGACAACACCAGCCGGCCCGGCGGCATCGGCAGCACGGCCGCGTCGTTGCCCTGCCCCAGGTAAGCGTTGCCGAGCCGCCTTGCGAACAGTTCCTCGATCAGTTGCGCCATCGCCCGCCCACCGCTGCCATGCGTCATGTCGACACGGCCTTGCCGCAGATCGAGGGGACGGACGTAACCCTTGCGGACGTCCTTCATGACACGACCGCCAGGTCGGTAAAACGCCCGTACGAATAGTGTGCCGCACACGCCCCTTCCGACGAAACCATGCACGAGCCGATGGGGTTTTCCGGGGTGCATACGCTGCCGAAAATCCGGCATTCCTGCGGTCGCTTGACGCCACGCAGGATCGCCCCACACTCGCAGGCCGGATGGTCGGCCACCGCCCGGTAGCGAACCGCAAAGCGACGCTCGGCGTCGAAGTCGGCAAATTCCTTGCGGATTCTGAGCGCACTGTAGGGCAGCTCGCCCAGTCCGCGCCAGGCAAAAGAGCGGCGCAGTTCGAAGACCTCGGCCACCAGACGCTGCGCCTTGCGGTTGCCGTCGCGCGTCACGGCGCGCGTGAACTCGTTCTCGACCACGGCCCGACCGGCGTTGACCTGCCGGATCAGCATCAGGATCGACTGCATCACGTCGAGCGGTTCGAAGCCGGCGATCACCACCGGTTTGCGATATTCCTCGGCAAAAAATTCGTACGGCCGCGTGCCGATGATCGTCGAGACATGCGCCGGTCCGATGAAGCCGTCGATCCGCACACTGCCCCACTGCCGGACCTCCGGCGATTCGAGAATGCTGGCGATCGCCGACGGCGTCAGCACATGGCAGCAGAAAACCGAGAAGTTCCGAAGACCGAGCGTCTGCGCCTGCTTGATGAGTACCGCCGTCGGCGGTGTCGTGGTTTCGAAACCGATGGCGAAGAAGACCACCTCGCGATCGGGATTCTGCTGCGCGATGGCCAGCGCGTCGGCGCCCGAATAGATCATCCGGATCTCGCCGCGATGCTCGCCCCTGCTGACGGTCATGCCTTTTCCAGGCCCCCCCCGATCATGAAGGTCATGACCGTTTCCCTCCCTTGCAGGGCGCATTCCGGCTGGCACGCCGGAATCGCTCGATGGGCGCGGAGCAGGCTCCGCGAATTCCCCATCTCGCCCCCCGACTCCTCCCCCGCAAGTGGGGAGGGGAGATTCATGAGTCGCTGACGCGACTTTCACATTAACGGGGTGGCTGCCCGCCCTGCCCACCCGGCCCGCCATACCCACACTCCTGCTCAATCCCGCTTTCGCCTTGAGCAGCGACAGCCCGCCCGACGCCGGCACGCGCATGGGATCACCGTAGCTGCACAGGATGACGCCCAGGTCACGAGCGAATGCGATTGCCATGTCGATCTGTCCGATCGGCAGCACGCAGACCGGACAGCCCGGTCCGTGAATCATGCGCACGTTTGGCGGCAACAGGTCAGTCACCCCGTAGCGAGAAATGGCATGGGTGTGCCCACCGCAGAATTCCATGAAGTGATAGTCGCGATCCGCCCGCGCCGCCTGCCGAATCGCCGCCGCCAGGCCTTGAGCCAGGTCTCCATCACGGAACTCGTCGATAAATCTCATTTCGCACCTTCAGCAGTGAGCCATGCATTGGCCTGACCTGCCACGGCAAATTGCAGGACAGGCGAATCATTGCGACAGGGCAAGACCTGGATGATCCGGGTCCTAACGGTCATGACGTTTCCAGGCACCCCCGATCCATGAAAGTCATGACCATTTTCCCTCCCTTGCAGGGCGCATTCCGGCTTGCACGCCGGAATCGCTCAATGGGCGCGGAGCATGCTCCGCGAATTCCCCATCTCGCCCCCCGACCCCTCTCTCGCGAGTGGGGAGGGGAGATTCGTGAGTCGCTGACGCGACTTTCACCTTAACGCCGGCTGACCACCAGACTCGCGCTACGCTGAAACCGCAGTCCGCCACCTGAAAAAGCGACTTCCAGAGCATAGACACCGGCGGGAGCCTCTGCCGGAATCCCGATGAAAGCGTCAAGCTGCCACTTGCCGGGTTTGATCTCGAAACGGCGCGAAACGTCTTCAAAAACCGTGTTGCCCTTGAAGGTGATGCGTCGGGACAGGTCCCCCACCACCCCTTCACCGGTACGCAGCGGACACATCGAATAGACCATGCGGTGGTTGAATTCTTCGCCGGCGGGAACGCGGGAGGGCAGGATTTCGTTCAGGTCGATGTCGATGTTGGGACGTTGCAGTCTGGCGCAGTTGCGCTCTTTCCAGACCACATCGGGCGGGCTGACAAGCTTTTCACCGGGCTGGCGCCCGCCTTTTTCCTTACGCTGGAACCAGGACTGAAGGGTCTCGAGCGGGGTGGAACCCTGGCCAGTGGCGCAGGCGGCAAGCAGGACCGTGCTCAAACCGAGCAGCAGGACGCGCAGTAGCAGGATCATTGGCAGGCGATTGATCATTTTCGTATCGTCCATCCGCCTGCCGAACCGGAATCGTCACGCCTGACGACCGGCGGATTGGGGTTGCTGCGAATACTGGAGCGTGCTGCAGGGGCTTCCTTCACCCTTGAGGTGACTGCGACCTTCTCGCCCGCATCCGGACTGGCCCGTTCGCGGCTGGCGGACGCGGGACGAGCCACAGGGTCCGGCGGTGTCGGGATCGTGGCCGGCGTCCCGCCCTCGGCCGGAACGGATGGCAGGGTACTCGCCGGGAGCACGGGCTCGCGCAGCGTCGATGTGCCCAGGGCGGCGGCCGCTGCAGGCTCACTACGCGGCAGCGAAGGCGCCGGCGTGGCACCCACCGGAGGTTTTTGCGCCAGCCCGCCAGACGCTTCCGCCGGTGACGCTGGACTCTTCTTGCTGCTACTCCACCAGCCCAGACCAGCAAGCATCAACAGCGCAGCCATCAGAGCCAGGATGCCCGGGTACTTTTTCCAGAGCGCCTGCGCTGGCGATGCACCCATGGTTTCTCCGGTTGCATCGCCAGCGATCCGGATGGCCGCCGGCTCTGCGACAGCAGCGGATCGGCCGATGTCTGCAGCAGTAGAGGCGGCACCCTGCGGAACAAACAGGCGTGTCCCGGGAATCGGGCAGGGAGCCGCGTCGGGGGGCGGCAAATGGCTGGTCAACACCCCCTCCAGCGCGCTGCGAAACGCGCTGGCATCAGGGTAGCGCTGCGCAGGGTCCTTGGCCAGCGCTCGTGACAGGATGTCCTCAAGCACGACCGGCAGGCTGCCTGCAAACTGGCGTAGTGGCGGCGGCGGCTCTTCGATCTGCGCTTTCATGATTTCGAAGTCGGTCCCCTTCGAGAACGGGACACGCCCGGTCAGCAGCTCGAAAAGAACCACGGCCAGCGAGTATAGATCCGAGCGGGCGTCCACATCCCTGCCCTGGACCTGTTCGGGAGACATGTACTCGAGCGTCCCGATCAGATGTCCGCTACGCGTCAGGCGCATCTTCTCGAGGATGCGCGCGATGCCGAAATCCATCAGCTTCAGCGACCCGTCCACGGCCACCATCATGTTGGCGGGCTTGATGTCGCGGTGCACCACACCCGCACGGTGCGCGTGCTCAAGACCGTTCAGCGCGGCGATTCCATAGCGTATCGCTTCCTGCCAGGGTAACGCGCCGCGTCGAACGACGAGCTGGTCGAGCGTTTCGCCGGCGACAAATTCCATGACCATGTAGTACTGGTCGGCATGCCGGAAAAACCGGTAGACGCCGGCGATGTTCGGATGATTGAGACGGGCCAGGGCCACCGCCTCGGTTCGGAAGCGTTCGATAATATCGGCGCGCGCGGTAAATTCCGGGCGCAGTGATTTGATCGCGACATCCCGTTCAAGCATTGAGTCGCGGCCCTTGAAAACCTCCCCCATCCCTCCTTCGCCAATTTTGGCGACGAGTTCGAAATCACCGATCACCTGACTGCCCATCACCTGACCTCCAAGTTGTCAGTCACCATTTCACGCGTCACCGGTATCGGCCTCTCCACGGCCTCGGGAGGCCGAACGGCAATGATCCCGACGGAAATGTTGTCGCTGCCACCCCGCTCGCGCGCCAGTTCGATCAGCCGCCGACAGGCCGCCTGCGGGTCGCACGATTCAACCACCCGGACAATCTCGCTCGCATCGACACAGTCGTACAGACCATCGGAGCAGAGTACGAAAGTGTCGCCGACTTCTGGCGGGTCGCCGACCTGGGCGGTGACCCGCAGATCCGGGCGCGTGCCCAGAGATCGCAACAGGACATTGCGCTCGGGGTGATAGCGTGCGTGTTCGGCCGAGATCAGTCCTTCATTGACCAATTGTTCGACGAGGGTGTCATCCTTGGTCAATTGCGTAACCTGGCCATGTGAGCAACGGTAGAGCCGGCTGTCACCGACATGCCCAAACCACATGCCCCGTCCAACCAGGGCCAGTACCGTCGCCGTGGTTCCCATTCCCGAGAGCGCTCTGTCGGCCTCGGCGGCACGAAAAATCGCGGCATTCGCCTCCCGTAGCGCCTGCTCGATCGTATGCAGGGGGTCATCATCATGGGCTGCAAAGTAATGACTGCAGATCGTATCCACTGCCAGCTTGCTCGCCACCTCGCCGCCATTGTGCCCGCCCATGCCATCCGCCACCACCGCCAGAACACCTCGTCTCCTGCGTTCATCGGGGTCGCCCGGAGAAACAAAGGCAATCGAATCCTGGTTGCTGGTTCGCACGCAGCCAATGTCAGTGGCCATGCAGGTTTGCAAAATATAGTACGCGGATGCATCGCTCATCGGATCACTTTCTCTCTTTCGGTCGGAGTTGCCAGGCCAGAAACTCGTTACCGCTCTGGCGAACCTCAAACGCCACCCGCTCATCTTCATGTCCTTCTCGCTTGAGCGTCAATACGACATGAGCCCCGACCGGATACGGTTTCTCGAATACCTTCACCGTCGTGCCAAGCAGTCTGCCATCTTCGTAGATATCTGCAGGCCCGTCGATCGTACCGATGCGCACCACCCTCAGCGCGGCACCCTGCAGCCCGGCGTGCACCATCGGCTCGGAGCCTGCACTCATGGGCGGAGCGTCCACCACGGTTCCCGGCCGCATCTTCCATAAGAATCCTGCCAGCAACACGCCCGCAAGCAGGAATCCGCTGCCGATCAGAGGCCAGTGTTCCCGCCAGGCCGACCACCCCCTTGATCGGAATCCACGATCCGCCAGCGCTGTCTGCGCAGGCGGCGATCGTCCGATTTGCTGAAGGTCGTCAAGCAGCTCGCGGGCATCATGATAACGTTCCGATGCATCGCTGCGCAGACATCGGCCGATGATGCGCTGTAGATCGTCTGACATCGGCGAAGCCAGCGTCGGAATAGGGTACTCTGCGCGGCTAATGCGTTCGCAGAGCACCCCCACAGAGTCGGCGGCGAATGGCATATTGGCAGTCAGCATTTCGTAGAACAGGACGCCCAGCGACCAGACATCTGCCCGTGCATCCGCTGGCCTGCCTCTGATCTGTTCAGGCGCCAGGTAATCCATTGTGCCGACACAACCGCCGACCATCGTCAGACGCTTGCTGCTGGGATCCTTGGCAATGCCAAAGTCGAGCAGCTTGACCTGCCCAGCGGAACTCAGCTTGATGTTCGAGGACTTGATGTCCCGATGGAGGATGCCGCGCTCGTGCAGATAGGCAATGGCTTCGACCACGGCACGAAAGATGGCCAGCGCCTCGGCCACCGGCAGCCCACCACGAGCACGCCGTATCCGGTCATCGAGGGTGATGCCGTCCACATACTCCATGATGATGCATGGGCGCCCTTCGAACTCGACGAAATCATAGAATTCGGCAATGTGCGGATGGTGCAGCCCGGCCTGGATCCGCGCTTCGTTCATGAAGCGCTCGGCCAGACCCGCTCCGGGTTCAGCACCCGAAAGAATCTTGACGGCGACGACTCGTCCGATCCTGGAGTGTACCGCGCGGTACACTTCGCCCATGCCACCTGCACCGAGCGATTCGAGCAGTCGATATTCGCCAATCGCCGCGTTGGCGAGCATGGTCATGGGCTGCCGGCGCCATCAACTACTGGAGCACTGCCTTGACTTCCATCAGTTCCTTGGCGAACTTGATGGGTACCGCAAAGGTGATGGTCGGGTTGCCGGCGTAGAAAAGGCCGATGACCCGCCCACGATCGTCGAAAACCGGCCCGCCACTGTTACCGGGTCCGGTGGCGTTGGCAGTCAGTTGATAGGAATCCGATGCGCTGTAGTAATCGTCTTTGCCGCCGCCGGCCGTAGTCACCGTGCCGCGTATGACCTTGCCGATGGCTCCGGGTGTGACGGTCGGAACCGGAATGTCTACGATGTTCATTCCACCCGGGTCGAGCATGTCTTTCGATTTACCGGCAAAGAATACCTTGGGCGAAACCCCGGGATAACCCAGCACGGTAATCGGATCGCCCGGCCTGACATCCTCGTAGCTTGACTCGGGCGCGAGTACGGTCGGTTTGACTGCCGCCGGGGTGTCCACCTTGATCAAGGCGACGTCATGCTCGTCCGAGACTCTGGCAAGTTTGGCGGGAATGCGCAGCTTGTTGTTGGCGAAAGTGACCTCGAGGCGGTCATGCCGTCCGGCAACCGGTTTCTGTTCACCCAGAGGCGTTTGCGACCAGACGCTTTTCTCGGGATACCAGCGGTGTTTGGGGACATTTTCGACGGCGACCAATTCCTTCTTCTGATTCAACTCGAGCCGCACCCCTGCCGGTAACATCTGGTAGGCTTTCCAGGGCGCAGCCACGTGGCGATTGGTCAGAATGAACCCGTTCTCGGTGACGGCAAATCCGGAACCGGAGTGGCTGCCGCCGATCGGCACACTGTTCTTCTGCGCCTGCGCGGTCAACACCGGCTCCAGGTCGCCTTTCGGCGTCCGCACGTAGGCCGGTTTCCCTTCCCAGGACTGGTGATACAAAGGTTGCCCCGAAGCCAGGTCGATCAGCTTCCAGCTCACTTCGATGTATACCGTCGACCCCGAATACGCTGCGGCAATTTCCTTCGGCGTCATCAGGTCCTGCATCGCCTTGACTGTCGACGCCGTCGCTTCCGATTGCGATTTTGCAGCCTGGACCTGGGATGTGGTGGCCTCGATCTTCTTGTCCGTTTCCCGGCCCATGAAGACGAACACGCCAGCCACCACGGCCACCACGGCGAGCATGGCGGCCACGATGTTGACCATGGACTTGCGCGACTCCACCTTGGTCTGGGTAATCAGTCGTTCCACCGTTTCCTTGCCCACCCCGCGCGCACCTGCTGCCGTCGCGGAAGACGCGGCGGTATCGCTAGCGGTGGCCGCAGCCGCCATCGGAGCCATCGTCGCCTCGCGGGTCTGCGCGGGCGAAGCCTGGCGCGGGTCGAACTGGCGCGTCGCCCGGAGAGCATCGGCAGGCGGCGGATCGAGCTGGAACGTGAGTTCCGGCCCGCCCGCCCCGAACTGGATGAGGTCACCATGGTGCAGGGCGACATTGTCGCGAATACGCGCACCGTTGACGAACACGCCATTGCGACTGTTGAGGTCAACCAGCGTGAAGCCCTTCTGCTGAGCGTCGCGCTTGATCGTCGCATGATTGCGGCTGACCGTATCGTCACGCTCGGCGTCGTAGGAGACGCTGGCAGCAGGGTCGCGCCCAAAGGTAATTTCGGTCGTCTGCGTGACCGGGAAGGTCACTTCCTGGTTCGCCTTCGAGCCGGTCAGATGTCTGAGCAGCACGCGTTGCGGTCGTACCTCGGCGTTCGTCGCTGGCACCGGGGAAATTTCACGGGTAGGCGCCGCCTGCCTGAGATCGATCTGGCGCGTCGCTTTCGGAGTCAGTGCCGGTGGCGGGTCCATCTGGAAGCTAAATTCCGGCCCCCCGGTACCGAGCTGCACGAGGTCCC
This sequence comes from Accumulibacter sp., assembly GCF_036625275.1. Classification (GTDB taxonomy): domain Bacteria; phylum Pseudomonadota; class Gammaproteobacteria; order Burkholderiales; family Rhodocyclaceae; genus Accumulibacter. The sequence goes on along the minus strand of NZ_JAZKUD010000012.1, from coordinate 30,239 downwards.
CATGATGGAGCGGCGTGCTACCGGCGATCCTCGACTGATTGACGAAAACACCATTACGGCTACCCAGGTCGGTGAGGATGAAAACCGTGCTCTGTGCAGGATCACGAGTGATCCGGGCATGGTTGCGGCTGACGGCATCGTCCCGTTCCATGTCATAGGCGACGGTCGATGCGGCGTCTCGTCCAAGCGAGATCTCCGGTACCTGATCAATGGGAAAGCTGATCTCCTGATTTGCTTTGGAGCCCGAAAGGTGCTTGATGACGATACGTTCCATCCGACCATCCTTCCTGTGAATGTCACTCGATTTCATTGACAACCCTACATCCCCTGTATTCCAGTCTACCTCAAGGCCCATTGACGTTCAATCCTGCACATGCCCACACCAGAAATGGCTTCCAACGACGTCAGATACCAGAACAAGGCACCGCCAGTAATCGGTGATGGGCGAAAGAACTCTCAAGATTTTGAGCGAGCATCCGTTTCTGGGAGTATTACCTGACTTCATTACCCCACTTCACCGACTGTACTGACGGAGCAAGTCAAATGTTCAAGCATGACCACTCATCCCTCGTGCATGCTTCGCGACGCGCATCCCGCCGCTTGCACCGGCGCCCCACGCTTTCAGCCATGGCGTCGGCACAGCCGCCCGGGTTCCTGCCGACAGCTTCCGGCCGTGCGCAACACTCGCACGTTCGCCGTTTCGATACGCGCCAACCCGAAGCCACTGCGCTGGAATTACTGGCCGCCGAACTGCGCATCGGTGACCTCGAAAGGGCCTTGGGCGAAGCGCGGGCGGCGGCCCATACCGATGCGCTGACCGGAGCACTCAACCGTCACGGCTTTACCGAAGCCTACCAGCGTGAAGCGGCGCGCTCACGCCGTAACAATAGTCCCCTGGCGCTGGCTCTGATCGATCTCGATGACTTCAAGCGCCTGAATGACACCCTCGGACATCAGGTGGGCGACGAGGCACTGGTTCATCTGGTCAGGGTGATTCGCTCGGCGCTACGTCCATCGGACATTCTCTGTCGCTTTGGTGGCGAAGAGTTTGTCGTGCTGCTGCCCGAAACGGCACTCAACCAGGCGACCAGTGCCATTTCCCGTTTTCAGCGGCAGCTTGCCACACAGGCCATCCCGGGCCAGGAAATCGTCCTGACCTTCAGTGCCGGCGTCGTTGTTCAGGCAAGTGGCGAATCACTCGAACAGTCGATTCTACGTGCCGACGTGGCGACCTACGCGGCCAAGCGGGCAGGCAAGAATTGCGTCGTCGCGGGTTGAACTGTGCCTGTGTGAAGACCCCGGGAGTTGGAGACCCGAGCACGCACCGGTGTCGGGGACAGAGCATGGTAGACTGCTCACCAGTCACCATTCGTCCTCCATCCGCTTCTTCCATACGGTCATTGCCATGCGCTATATCTCGACTCGAGGCCACACTGCCAGTTCACTGAATTCCTCCGGTCATACATTTACCGAGATCCTGCTCGGCGGACTGGCGCCGGACGGCGGTCTCTATCTGCCCGAAGCCTATCCGCAAGTCAGCCGTGATCAACTGGAGCAATGGCGATACCTGTCGTACGCCGATCTGGCCTATGCCGTGCTCTCCAGATTCATCGACGATATCCCCGCCGCCGATCTGCAGGCTTTGCTGGCCAGGACCTACACCGCGGGGGTTTACTGCAATGGCCGCATCAGTGCGCAGGCAAGCGAGATTACTCCCTTACGCTGGCTCGAAAGGCCGGATTCCGCACGCGGCGAAGGCGGACTGGCGATCCTCGAACTGTCCAACGGTCCAACCCTGGCTTTCAAGGACATGGCCATGCAGTTGCTCGGCAATCTTTTCGAGTACGTACTGGCCAGGCAGGGAGAGGAAATCAACATCCTCGGCGCCACCTCGGGCGACACCGGCTCATCCGCCGAATACGCCATGCGCGGCAAGAAAGGCGTGCGGGTATTCATGCTTTCGCCGCACGAGCGGATGAGCGCTTTCCAGAGGGCGCAGATGTATTCGCTGCACGATGCGAACATCCACAACCTTGCGGTACGCGGCATGTTCGATGATGCCCAGGACATCGTCAAGGCGGTGTCCAATGATCATGCCTTCAAGGCAAAGTACAAGATCGGAGCGGTCAACTCGATCAACTGGGCACGGGTTGCTGCACAGATCGTCTACTACTTCAAGGGGTATTTTGCAGCCACTGCCGACAGCAATGCCCGGCAGGTCGACTTTGCAGTCCCCTCAGGCAACTTCGGCAACATCTGCGCTGGCCACATCGCGCGCATGATGGGTCTGCCGATCGGTCGCCTGGTTCTGGCAACCAACGAGAATGACGTGCTTGACGAGTTCTTCCGTACCGGCGTCTACCGCCCGCGGGCAGCCGCCGAAACCTGCGCCACTTCGAGTCCGTCGATGGACATTTCGAAGGCCTCCAACTTCGAACGCTTTGTCTTTGATCTGGTTGGTCGTAACCCGGCCGTGATTCGCCAGTGGTGGCAGGAGATCGATACAGGTCGCAGCTTTGACCTGTCCGGAACGCCATTCCTTGCCAGATTGCCGGAATTCGGTTTTGTTTCCGGGAAAAGCACGCATGCGGATCGTCTGGCAACGATCCGCCGAACCTTCGAAAAATATGGCCTGATGATCGACACGCACACCGCCGATGGGCTCAAGGTCGGCAGCGAGTTACGAACACACGGGATACCAATGATCGTCCTCGAGACGGCCTTGCCGGTCAAGTTCGAGGAAACCATGGTCGAGGCCCTCGGCCAAAAACCCGAACGACCCGCCAGCCTGCAGGGTATCGAAAACCTGCCACAACGAGTCGCGGTCATGGACGTCAGTGTCGAGGCAGTGAAGCGCTTCATCGAGCAGCATCTGAGCTGATCCCGGCCGGGCACCGACTCCCGACAGCAGATGAAAAAACATGTCCTAGAGATAGATGACCGCCGGAAAGACGGCGACCGCGAGCACCAGGACCAGCCATTCGAGATTATGTCGCGCCAGGAATCCCGTGAAGTGCATGACCAGAATTGAAATCGCCAACACGTAAAACAGCGCAAATAGCATCGAATCCCCTCTCGTTATTTCGCGCAGACCACAACGCCTGTTTCGTATCGCTCAGGCCAGATTATATTACTGCCTTGCTCGGCTGCCTTGCTCGGCTGCCTTGTTCGGAATTCCCGTCAGCGATCGCGCGGCCGGCATAGCCGCTGCCTCAGGACAAGACCGCTCACGCTGTGCAGACGGATGCCCCCTGACGGTCATGACGCTTCCAGACACCGCCGATCCTGAAAGTCACGACCGTTCGCCTCTCCCGCGAACAAGGAGGGGAAATTCGTGAGTCGCTGACGCGACTTTCACATCAAGCCTGGAAACGCATCGACAGATCAAGGGCACGAACATCCTTGGTCAGGCTACCAATCGAAATGCGGTCCACCCCGGTCTCGGCGATGGCACGCACACTCTCCAGGCTGACGTTGCCCGACGCTTCGAGAACGGCACGACCAGCGGCAATCGCTACGGCTTCGCGCATCTCGTCCAGTCCCATGTTGTCGAGCAGGATCATTGTCGCACCGGCATCCAGGGCCTGCCCCAATTCGGCCAGGGTTTCGACTTCGATCTGGACGAACTGGCAGCGACCTGCCGCGTTCTCGGCAACCTGTTGTGCGGCAGCCAAGGCTGCAGCAATGCTGCCGGCAGCCAGAATGTGGTTTTCCTTGATCAGAATCCCGTCATAGAGGCCCAGGCGGTGATTGCCACCCCCACCGCATCTGACCGCGTACTTTTGTGCCAGGCGCAGACCGGGAATCGTTTTGCGCGTATCGACCACCTGCGCCCGCGTACCGGCAACCAGGTCGGCGTATTGCCTGGCTTTGCTGGCAACCCCGGAAAGCAGTTGCAGGAAGTTGAGCGCACTGCGCTCGCCGGTGAGCAGGGCGCGCGCCGGTCCCTCGATTTCGCAGAGCAGTTGATCCGGGCGGATGCGTTGGCCATCAGCTGCCTTCCAGGCGATGGCAATCGCCGCATCAAGCCGGGTAAAGCAGCGCTCGAACCAGGCGGTCCCACAAAGGATGGCATTTGCACGGGCAACCACGGTGGCGCGCCGGATTTCGCCGGCGGGAACCAGTTGCGCGGTCAGGTCGCCGCTCCCGACATCCTCGCTGAGCGCAGCCGCGACGTTGCGCTCGATTTCCGTATCCAGCATGGCTGCAAAGGTCATGACAATTCCCGTACACTAAGAGCTGATTGCACCGATTCTACCACCGAAGGAAAACCCTGATGCTTGACCTGTTGCTTGCTGGCCTGGGAGTGATGCTTGCCCTTGCATTTGCTGGCGGCCTGGTTTACCTCTATGTACAGGACGTCACGCAGGAAAAGCATGCCGTGTTGCGGAATTTTCCGCTGGTCGGTCATCTGCGCTATTTTTTCGAGACGCTCGGCGAATACTTCCGGCAGTATTTTTTTCTCGGCGACCGGGACGAGATGCCCTTCGATCGGGCGACTCGTAGCTGGGTCTACCGCATGGCCAAGAACGAAGGGGGCATTATCGGCTTCGGCTCGACCTACCGGATCCATACCCCCGGTGCTCTGATTTTCGTCAATGCGCCGTTCCCCGTTCTCGATGAGGAGAAACAGGCAACACCCGCGCTGGCGATTGGTGAAGGCTACTGTCGAACCCCTTTCGTCGGTCGGTCGCTGGTGAACATCAGTGCCATGAGTTTTGGCGCCATCTCCCAACCTGCCGTACGCGCGCTTTCCCACGGTGCAGCAGCAGCCGGCTGCTGGCTGGACACCGGCGAAGGGGGGCTTTCTCCGTATCACCTGGAAGGCGGTTGCGACATCATCTTTCAGATCGGCACGGCCAAGTACGGCGTTCGTGACGGTAACGGCGAGCTGTCCGACGAGCGTCTGCGCGAACTCGCCGCCCAAGCCAGCGTCCGGGCTTTCGAGATCAAGCTCTCGCAGGGAGCCAAGCCGGGCAAGGGCGGGGTTCTGCCGGGCAACAAGGTCACGCCCGAGATCGCGCGCATCCGCGGCATCAGCGAGGGACGCGATTCACTGAGCCCGAACCGCCACCGCGACATCGCCAACATCGACGAACTGCTCGACCGGGTCGAACATGTCCGGGCCATCACCGGCAAGCCGGTGGGTGTCAAGACTGCCATCGGAGGGGATCGCTTCATCCAGGAACTCACGGCAGCGGTCGCACACCGTGGCCTGCAGGCAGCACCCGACTTTCTGACCCTGGACGGCGGCGAAGGCGGCAGTGGTGCCGCACCGCAGGCGCTGGCCGATCACATGGCGATGTCGATTGACGAAGCCCTGCCACTGGTTGCCGACGCACTGCTGGCCAGCGGCCTCAAGGAACGGATTCGGATCATCGCTGCCGGCCAACTGGTGACGCCGGCGCGCGTCGCCTGGGCACTGGCGACGGGCGCCGATTTCGTCAATACCGCGCGTGGCTTCATGTTCTCGCTGGGCTGCATCCAGGCCCTGCGCTGCCACACCAACACCTGTCCGACCGGCGTCACCACGCACGATCCGCGCCTGCAGCGTGGCCTGGTCGTCGAGGACAAAGCGACGCGGGTGGCGTCCTATTGCCGGAACATGAACAAGGAAACCGAGATGATCGCCCACTCCTGCGGCCTGCGCCATGCTCGCGAACTGCACCGTGGGCATGTACGCATCATGCAGCCTTCCGGACAGAGTGTCGCACTCGACAGACTCCATCCCTATCCGGCTACGTCTCCCTGAAATCAGTCGGCCGCCGCGACGATGGCCAGCAGGTCTTTGCCGTAACGGTCGGCCTTAGCCAGACCGATCCCCGGTACGGCGAGCAGCGCCTGCACAGAATCGGGCAGCAGCGCAGCAATCTCGTAGAGCGCGCGATCATGCAGGATCACGTAGGCGGGCACCCCCTGTTCGCGTGCCCTCTCGCTGCGCCAGGTCCGCAGCCTGGCCACCAGGGGCGAATCGTTGGCTCGCTGCGGCGTGCTGCCCGATACCACCTTGCTCCGGGCTGGCGTGCCCTTTGGCCGATCCGGACGCCGCCGCAGCTTGAGGCTGATTTCCCCCTTGAGAATCGGCCGTGCGCTGTCCGTCAGCTTCAGCGCCCCGTAGGCCGCGGCGTCGGCTTCGAGCACCCCACCGACGAGCAATTGCCGAAATACCGAGCGCCATCCCATGTCGTCCAGCTCCGCTCCAACACCGAAAGTCGGCAGGCGGTCGTGACCGAACTGCCTGACCTTGTCGGTAGGCTTGCCACGCAGGATGTCGATCAGATGCCCGGCACCAAAACGCTGACCGGTTCGCAAGGCTGCGGAAAGCGCTTTCTGCGCCGCCACCGTACCGTCCCAGAGCTGTGGCGGGTCAAGGCAGACATCGCAGTTGCCACAGGGCGCTGCGGCCTCGCCAAAATAGTTGAGCAGGAGGACGCGACGGCACTGCGCCGATTCGCAGTAGGCGAGCATGCTCTCGAGCTTCTGCCTTTCGACGCGCTTTTGCTCGAGCGGTGCCGACGACTCCTCGATCATTTGCCGATGGATGACCACATCATTCAAGCCGTAGGTCATCCACGCTTGCGACGGATCACCGTCGCGCCCGGCGCGCCCGGTTTCCTGGTAATACGCTTCGAGGCTCTTGGGCAGGTCGAGATGGGCGACGAAGCGCACATCGGGCTTGTCGATTCCCATCCCGAAAGCGATGGTGGCCACCATCACCAGCCCATCCTCGCGCAGAAAGCGCTGCTGGTGACGCTGCCGGTCGGCAGCGGTCAGCCCGGCATGGTATGGCAGGGCAGTCACTCCCTGGGCATTGAGCCAGATGGCGGTTTCATCGACCTTGCGGCGCGAAAGACAATAGACAATGCCGGCCGCACCGTGATGTGCGCCGAGAAAGTTCAGCAACTGCCTGCGCGGGTTGTCACGCTCGACGATCGTGTAACGGATGTTTGGCCGATCGAAACTTGCGACGAACAAGCTCGCTTCCTCGAGCTTCAGGCGGGTAATGATTTCCTGTCGGGTCAGCGGGTCGGCAGTCGCCGTCAAGGCGATGCGCGGTACCCCAGGGAAGCGCTGGTGCAACTGCGAGAGCTGAATGTACTCCGGTCGAAAATCGTGTCCCCATTGTGAAACACAATGCGCCTCGTCTATCGCAAAGAGTGCGAGCTGCCGGTGCGCGACGAGTTGTTCGAGCAGACCGATGAAACGGTCGCTGAGCAGCCGTTCCGGTGCCACATAGATCAGATCCAGCTTGCCGTCCAGCAAACGGCGCTCGGTGTCCACCGCCGACCGGAAATCCATCGACGAGTTCAGGAAGGCTGCGCGCACACCCGCCAGCCGCAGGGCATCAACCTGATCCTGCATCAGCGCGATCAGCGGCGAAACGACCACCCCAACACCCTGGCGTAGCAGTGCCGGGATCTGATAGCAGAGCGACTTGCCACCACCGGTCGGCATCAGCACCAGCGCGTCACCGCCAGCGACGAGCTGGTCAACGATTTCCTCCTGCTGACCACGAAACGACGGATAGCCGAAAACCCGGCGCAGGATGTCGACCGCGGGCTTGCTCATGACCTGCGTTCGCCGTGGGAACAACCGAAGGGAATCAGATCCAGCGCTCCCGGTACAGTTCCCGGCCATCCCAGCAGAGAAACTCGCCTTGCGTCTCCTGCCAGTCCGCCAGCACCCAGCGTTCGACGTGAATACCGTCGATCAGATGGTCATGCGTTGCCGGACGATGCGTGTGACCGTGAATCAGTGTGGCATAGCCATGCGCGCGCAGGAAATCGTCAGTCGCCCCGGCATTGACGTCCATCAGGTAGTCCGCCTTGTCTCGCTTCGCAGATTTGCTTTTCTGGCGGGCCGCGATGGCCATCGCCTTGCGCTCCGGCAGGGATTTGCCCAGAAAGGTGGCCTGCCAGTCGGGCCGGCGTGCCAGCGCACGAAATGCCTGATAGTCGTGATCGTCGGTGCACAAGGCATCGCCATGCGACAGGACGAACTGCCATGCCGGCAGTGACAGGACATAAGGATCCGGCAGCAGCCGGACACCGCTGCGGGCAGCGAAGTGGTTCCCGAGCAGAAAATCGCGGTTGCCGTGCATCACCGACACGCACACCCCGGTCGACGCCAGCGCGTGCAGGGCATCGACGATGTCGGCGGCAAAAGAATCCTCCGGATCTTCCAGGCAGTCGTCACCCGGCCAGGCTTCGAAAAGATCACCGAGAATGAACAATTGCTCGGCGGCACGCGCACGGCCACCAAGAAAATCGAGGAAGAGGCGGGTGACGCCCGGCGCCTGCGGTGCGAGATGCAGATCAGAAATGAACAGGATCACTACGTCGACGAATCGTGCACTGGTGCGGTCATTAATGTGAAAGTCGCGTCAGCGACTCACGAACCTCTCCCCTCGCGAGAGAGGGAAACGGTCATGACTTTCATGATCGGGGGTGTCAGGAAAAGTCATGACCGTTAGCAGACCTCGGCACGTTCGATCAGTACCTCTTCAAGGGGCACATCGCTATGCCCACCGGAAAAACCCGTCTTGACTGCCTTGATCCGATCGACCACATCGCGACCCTCAACCACCTTGCCGAACACGCAGTAGCCCCAACCCTGGGCATTGGGCGCACGGTAATTGAGAAAATCGTTGTTGACCAGATTGATGAAGAACTGGGCGGTGGCCGAGTGCGGTTCAGGAGTACGTGCCATGGCGACCGTGTAGGCATCATTCCTGAGCCCGTTGTTGGCCTCATTGCGGATCGGGGCCTTGCAAGCCTTCTGTTTCATGCCCGGTTCGAAGCCACCGCCCTGAACCATGAAGCCGGGAATCACGCGATGGAAAACCGTGTTGTCATAGTGGCCGGCTTCGACGTAGTCAAGAAAGTTTCTGGCCGACAAGGGAGCTTTTTCGGCGTCCACTTCGATGGCAATGACGCCAAAATTGGTATGCAGCTTGATCATCGTTTTCCTTTCTCGGGAATGATCTTGACCGACTCGATGATGACCGGTTCAAGAGGAACGTCCTGGTGTATCGAGCGGTTCCCGGTCGCCACCTTGGCGATCTTGTCCACCACTTCCATACCTTCCGTGACTCTGCCAAAAACCGTGTAGCCCCAGCCATCGCTCGCGGGATAGTTGAGTGCGGCATTGTCGCGGTGATTGATGAAGAACTGTGAACTCGCCGAATGCGGATCCGGGGTACGGGCCATGGCGATCGTTCCCCGATCGTTTTTCAGGCCATTCTTCCCCTCGTTTTCCACCTTTCTGGCCGCCGGCTTCTGTTGCAGGTCAACGGTAAAACCACCGCCCTGAATCATGAAGCCGGGAATGACGCGGTGGAAAACCGTGCCGTTGTAGAACCCCTCATCGACGTACCGGACAAAGTTCTGGACAGTTTTGGGTGCCTTTTCGGAATCGAGTTCGATCACGATCCGACCCATGCTGGTCTGCATGTCGATGCTGGGTGCAGCCAGTGCCGCCACCGACAGCAAGCCACCGGCAATCAGGACAAGTTTCCTGTACATCAGAGATTTCCTCCGGGTGAATAATGATCATCCACCGATACGTTCCTGCTGGATCAGCCACCTGCCTCTGGATTTGACCAGGACGAGGTTTTTGGTCACGGTGGATTTCAGGTAGGGCGAACTGTAATGCTGAAGGAGTTTTACCGTCGCCTTGTCGTCGGCAAACGAGACTTGGAGATCCTCGATTTCGACCTGCAGCTTGCCAGGCTTGCTCATCGGACGGGTGCGCTCACTTTCCCACGCCTTACGAGGAATTCCTCTGGGCGTACGAAAGTCGGCTGCATAGTAAGCGAGATAGGCCTTGGCATCCTTGCGCGACCAGGCACTGGCCCAGCCTTGCAGGGCTTTCGTCACGGCCCTCTCGTCACTGGCAGCCAGCGTTGTTGCCGGCTGCCCCGATTTATCAGCCTCTGTCACAGCAGCAAGCGGAGTAATGCCCTTGCCCGCAGCCAGCGCGACAGCAGAGGTACCGGCGGCAGGGGTTGATGCTGCCGCCGGCATGACATCCGGTTCGATGCTGGTCATCCGGCTGCCAGTCTCGCCGGCTGGCCGTATCGCGACTCCTGTGCTGCTTGTGGAGGGCTTATTGAGTTCCCGAAGCCTGGCAAGCTTGGATTGTGTCACCCGCCTCGACGGATCCAGTTGCAGCGCCTTGTCATAAGCCTGACCGGAGAGCATGGCGTAGACATCACCCAGGTTGTCGTAGGCGGTCGCGTAGCCCGGATGGATCCTGATCGCCATCTCGAGTGCCGTACGCGCCTTGTCGTATTGTTTCTGTTGGGCATACAGAACCGCCAGGTTGTTGTAAGTCTCTGGCAATTCGGGATAGTCCTCGGTCAGTTTGCTGAAGACGGCTATTGCTTCCTGCGGTTTTCCCATCTCGGTGAGGGCCAGGCCCTTGAGGAATCGCCCCTGGGGATCCGATGGCTTGCTCGCCAGGTAGGCGTCGACCTTTTCGAGCGCATGCGCAGGCTGTCCCTGACGCATTAGCCGCTGCGCATCCGACAGCGTGTCGGATGTCGCAAAGAAACTGCTACAGCCCAGTAGCAAACCGACGATCAAGGCCGGAAATGAGGCAGGCATAGGCATCGGAAGATTCGAGTGCATCGGTATGGTATACTGGCCTATGCAGCAGTCGGGCGTCACTAAACCGGCTGATTCTAACAAGAAGTGCGTCCAAACCAAAGCACTCCAGGTGTACGTGCAGAGTCAATTTGTTCTTCCCGTAACCCTTCGGCTTCCCGTCAAGCCGGCGGTGACCAGCAAGAATCCGGTCCATCCATCCAATGCGGGTTGAGAATCCTGATTAGATTGAGGAACCTGGATTCTTTGAAGAGAGTGGATTGACCCTGCGCGTACGTCTGTGCTGGACGCTATCGCGGACATTAAAAATGTTGAAGATCTACAACTCGCTGACCAGAGAAAAGCAGGACTTCGTACCGATCACGCCCGGCAGCGTCCGCATGTACGTCTGTGGAATGACCGTCTATGACTACTGCCACCTCGGCCATGCGCGCGTATTGGTCGTTTTTGACATGGTTCAACGCTGGCTGCGAGCGAATGGGCTACAGGTATGCTACGTCCGGAACATTACCGATATCGACGACAAAATCATCCAGCGGGCGCTGGCCAACAAGGAAAGCATCGGCGAACTGACCGACCGCTTCATTGCCTTCATGAATGAAGACGCGGCGGCACTTGGCGTGGAGAAACCCGACCATGAACCCCGGGCAACCCAATATATTCCGCAGATGCTCGGCCTGATCGATCTGTTGGAGAAAAACGGGCTGGCTTACCAGGCGACCACTGGTGACGTCAATTTCTCGGTCCGAAAATTTCCTGGTTACGGCAAATTGTCGGGTAAGTCCATTGACGATCTACGCGCCGGGGAACGCGTCGACGTTGACATTGGCAAGGATGACCCGCTCGACTTCGTGCTCTGGAAACGAGCCAGGAAGGACGAACCTTGCTGGCCATCACCCTGGGGCAATGGTCGCCCCGGTTGGCACATCGAGTGTTCAGCGATGAGTTCGGACCTGCTCGGCAAGCACTTCGACATTCACGGCGGCGGGCAGGACCTGCAGTTTCCCCATCATGAAAACGAGATCGCGCAGTCCGAGGGCGCACATCACTGCCCGTTCGTTAACTACTGGATGCACAACGGCTTCGTCCGTGTCGATAACGAAAAAATGTCGAAGTCACTCGGCAATTTCTTCACGATCAGGGACATTCTCAAGCAATACGATCCTGAGGTACTGCGTTTCTTCATCCTGCGGGCGCACTACCGCAGCCCGCTCAACTATTCCGATGCCCATCTCGACGATGCACGACAGGCGCTGAGCCGGCTTTACACCGCACTCAAGGCAACCCCGCCGGCAGTCGAAGTGGCCGCGGTGGACTGGCATGAGCCACATGCAATTCGCTTCAGCCAGGCCATGAACGACGACTTCAACACCCCGGATGCGTGTGCCGCATTGTTTGACTTGGCCAGCGAGGTGAACCGCAGCAAGTCTGCGGGACTGTCCGGTCAGTTGCGTGGGCTGGCGGGCCTGCTGGGCCTGCTCAAGCGCGACCCACAAGGATTTCTCCAGGGGTCACCGGCACTGGGCGCTGAAGAGATGTCGGTCGAAGCCATCGAAATGCTGATCGCCAACCGGTTGGCGGCAAAGAAACGCAAGGACTACGTCGAAGCAGACAGAATCCGTAGCGGACTGCTGGCCGCGGGAGTCGTCCTTGAGGATGGTGCACAGGGAACCCACTGGCGACGCGCCTGATCGCCTGATTGCCTAACGGTCATCACTTTTCCAGGCACCCCCGATCATGAAAGCCATGACCGTTTCCCTCTCCCCCAACCCTTCCCACGGCCCGCGCGGCATCGCGGGCCGGCTACGGCGGCGCGGAGCAGCGCTCCGCGAAACCCCGCCTGAGGGGGAAAGGAGGTTCGTGAGTCGCATACGCGACTTTCACATTAACGAAGAACCCGGCCACTGTTGCCAATGACCGTTAAATCAACAAACCGGGAACCAAACCGATCATTGGCCGAATAGCTGATGCGATAGCCCCCAAGGTCATGATTCTGCATGCCTTCGAGACTGGTCAGAAGCTTTTCGCGGCTGAGATCTTTGCCCGCCTTGCGGATGGCATCGACCAGCACTTTCGCCATGGCGTAAGCCTCGACACCATAGTAAGAAAACTTTCCATTCTGGCCGAGCAGCTTCTGGTATTCGCGTACCAGCGGCGTAGTATCGTTCCAGGGATAGGGCATGACCTGTGAAATGCCGATCCCGCGTGCCTCGTCACCAAGCTCCTGCACCAGCAGATCGGCGCCAACTGGCGACAGGGTCATGAACTGTGGCTTTTGACCGATTTTTCTCATCGCACGAACGAAGGCGGCAGTCGGCTTGTACAAGGTCACCATGATCACCGCTTGCGGGGTAACCGGGGCAATGGTCTGCACCGCCTGACTGACATCGGCCGAGTTGCGTTCGACCGTGGCCACCGCCACCGGTGCCTGGTTATGCTTTCTGAGCGCGGCAACGACGCCATCAAGGCCGGATTTTCCGAATCCATCGTTCTGGTAAAAAACGGCGATGTTGCTGAAGCCAAGAGAGACCAATTGATTGACGATCGCTTCGGTCTCGTTTGCGTAACTCGCCCGCACATTGAACATGTAGCGATTTTTCGGGTTGTCCCTAGGCAACTGACGGATCGATTCGGCACCCGAAATTGCTCCGACCAGCGGCACTTTGGCCACACCAAAGACCTCGTTCATTGCCGCTGTGGTGGGACTCGAACCATAGGATGCAAGCAGGGCAAAAACCTTTTCCTGGTTGATCAGGGTGCGGGTATTGGCGACCGCACGATCGGTTTCGTAGCCATCGTCGAGTGCGCGCAGCTCCAGCCTTCTTCCATGAATCCCACCGGCGTCGTTGATCTGGCGAAAATAGGCGTTGATGACCATCTTCATGTCCAGCCCATACGCCCCGTTGGGGCCGGAAAACGGCGCAGTCATGCCGATCAGGACGCTGTTGTCGGTCACCCCTGTCTCAGCCGCCAGCACGCAGCCAACCCAACTCAGGCAAGCAAACAGTAGCGCCCTGAAGATCCTCATGCCCATTCTCCTTGAATGCGATTGCTGCGATCGTTACAGACCTGCGACTGGCCATGGTCAACGGCTATTACTTTCCAGGCACCCCAATCATCGAAGTGATGACCGTTTCCCTCTCCCCCGACTCCCCCCGTGAGGAGGATGGGTCGATTCGTGAGTCGCATACGCGACTCTCACATTCAAGAATGGCGAAGCAAACTGACACACCCCTTACACGCAGCGACTGCGCGCAAATTATTCTCCTGCGATGGCTTTGCACGACACTACGCTGCTGCACCAACGGGTGCAGCGAGGCCGGTTCTCAGAGGTTAATGTGAAAGTCGCGTCAGCGACTCACGAATCTCCCCTCCCCCTTGCGGGAACGAAGGCGGGGTTTCGCGGAGCACTGCTCCGCGCCGCCGTAGCCGGCCCGCGATGCCGCGCGGGCTGTGGGATGAGAGGGGGAATTCGCAGAGCCTGGCTCTGCGCCCATCGAACGATTCCGGCGTGCCAGCCGGAATGCGCCCTGCAAGGGAGGGAAACGGTCATGACTTTCATGATCGGGGGGTACCTGGAAAAGCCATGACCGTTAGAATCAATCGACTGCGCGACCGATCTGCGGCGTTGCTCGCTCGCGCCTTGCCTCTCAGCTTACTGGCTTGCTGGCGACGATTTCGCCATCCACCTCTCAGGTGGCAGCGAAGAAGTCGCGCACACGATCCATCCAGGATTTGGCGCGTGGATTGTGTTGAGCGGAGTTCTCGCGGCTGGATTCCTCAAGTTCGCGCAACAACTCTTTCTGGCGTTCGGTGAGATGCACCGGGGTTTCCACAACCACATGGCAGAGCAGATCACCGTGAGCGTTACTACGTACGCCCTTGATGCCTTTGCCGCGCAAGCGAAAGATTTTCCCGGACTGCGTCTCCGGGGGTACACGGATTTTCGCGGCGCCATCGAGCGTCGGAATATCGATTTCTCCACCCAAAGCCGCGGTGGTAAAACTGATCGGCATCTCGCAGTGCAGATCGTTCTGTTCGCGCTGAAAGACAGGGTGTGTCTTGAGGTGAATCTGAACGTAAAGATCCCCTGACGGTCCGCCATTGATGCCGTGCTCGCCTTCGCCCGTGAGTCGAATCCGGTCGCCCTCGTCAACCCCCGCGGGAATTTTCACCGCCAGGGTTTTGTGCTGCTTGACTCGACCCGATCCGTGACACTGAACACACGGCTCAGCAATAAAGCGCCCGGTACCGTGACATTTCGGACAGGTCTGCTGAATCGAGAAGAAACCCTGCTGCAGGCGGACCTGGCCGCTCCCCTGGCAGGTCGGACAGGTCTTTGGCTGCGTACCGGCCTTGGCACCACTGCCATGGCAAGCGTCGCAAGCCTCCATGGTCGGAATGCGGATCTTGGTTTCGGTGCCGAAGGCTGCCTGCTCCAGCGAAATTTCGAGGTTGTAGCGCAGATCGGCACCGCGATAGACACTGGAACGCCCACCACCACCACGACGGCCACCGAAGATCTCGTCAAAGATGCCACCGAAGGCATCGGAAAATCCCCCTGCCCCTGCGGCACCCATACCGGCCTGCGGATCGATGCCGGCGTAACCGTACTGGTCGTAGGCAGCGCGTTTCTCCGGGTCGGTGAGCGTTTCGTAGGCTTCCTTGACTTCCTTGAAGTGCTCCTCAGCCTTGGGGTTGTCCGGATTACGATCCGGATGATGCTTCATCGCCAGCTTGCGGTAAGCCTTCTTGATTTCTTCATCGGACGCGTCGCGATTGACGCCGAGAATGTCGTATAAGTCGCGTTTTGCCATGGGTTTATGAACAATTGGTGGGAGCAGGGCGAGGCGCGATTATACGCCCCGCCTGGCAGGCAAAGACTTACTTCTTGTCTTTGACTTCGGTGAACTCGGCGTCGACGACGTCGCTGTCGTCCTTCTTCGCTTCACCGGCAGCCCCGGCAGTATGCGCGGCGCCCCCCGTTTGCTCCTGTTGTTTGGCGTACATCTTCTCGCCCAACTTCTGCGCAGCCGTTCCGAGTGCCTCGTTCTTCGCCTTGATGGCCTCGATGTCGTTGCCACGAATGGCCTCCTCGGCCTCATGCATCGCCTTTTCGATGACCTGTTTCTCGCTGTCGGAGAGTTCCTTGCCGTATTCGGCAAGCGACTTCTTGACGGTGTGAATCATGCCGTCGCACTGGTTGCGGGCTTCCGCCAGTTCATGCGCTTTCCGGTCTTCTTCGGCGTGCAACTCGGCATCCTGGACCATGCGCTGCACTTCCGCTTCGCTGAGGCCAGAAGACGCCTGAATCTTGATCTTGTTCTCCTTGCCGGTGGCCTTGTCCTTGGCCGAGACATGCAAAATACCATTCGCATCAATATCGAAGGTCACTTCGATCTGTGGCATGCCACGTGGCGCCGGTGGAATGTCGGAAAGATTGAACTGTCCGAGGCTCTTGTTGCCGCTGGCCATTTCCCGCTCGCCCTGCAGCACGTGAATGGTCACCGCAGACTGGTTATCGTCAGCCGTCGAAAAGACCTGTGTCGCCTTGGTTGGAATGGTCGTGTTCTTCTTGATCAGCTTGGTCATCACGCCGCCCAGCGTCTCGATTCCCAGCGACAATGGCGTCACATCGAGGAGCAGGACGTCCTTGACCTCGCCCTGCAGAACACCACCCTGGATCGCTGCACCGACGGCCACCGCCTCATCCGGATTGACGTCGCGGCGCGGTTCGCGGCCGAAGAACTCCTTGACCCTTTGCTGCACCTTGGGCATCCGGCTCTGTCCGCCGACCAGGATGACATCGTCGATGTCGCCGATCTTGCAACCAGCATCCTTCAGGGCAATTCGGCAGGGTTCGATGGTCCGTTCGATGAGATCGTCGACCAGCGCCTCGAACTTGGAGCGTGTGATCTTCAGCGTCAGGTGCTTGGGTCCGGAGGCGTCAGCGGTAATGTACGGCAGGTTGATTTCATTTTGCTGGCCGGACGAAAGCTCGATCTTGGCTTTTTCAGCGGCATCCTTGAGGCGTTGCAGGGCCAGCACGTCGGCCTTGAGGTTGACGCCCGATTCTTTCTTGAACTCGTCGATGATGTAATCGATCAGACGCTGGTCAAAGTCTTCACCGCCGAGGAAGGTGTCCCCGTTGGTCGACAGCACCTCAAACTGGTGCTCGCCTTCGACCGCAGCAATTTCGATGATCGAGATATCGAAGGTGCCGCCGCCCAGGTCGTAGACCGCGATCTTCTTGTCCCCCTGCTTTTTGTCCATGCCGAAGGCCAGGGCCGCTGCCGTCGGTTCGTTGATGATACGCTTGACTTCCAGGCCGGCGATCCGCCCGGCATCCTTGGTCGCCTGGCGCTGGCTGTCGTTGAAATAGGCAGGCACGGTAATCACCGCCTCGGTCACGTCTTCGCCGAGATAATCTTCGGCGGTCTTCTTCATCTTGCGCAGAACTTCCGCGGAAACCTGTGGCGGTGCAATTTTCTTGCCGCGCACCTCGACCCATGCGTCGCCATTCTCGGCTCTGAGAATCTTGAACGGCATCAGCGAGATATCCTTCTGTACCTCCTTCTCTTCAAAACGGCGACCAATCAGCCGCTTGATCGCGTACAGCGTATTTTTCGGATTGGTCACCGCTTGACGTTTGGCCGGCGCCCCGCAGAGAATCTCGCCATCCTCCGCATAAGCAACCGTTGATGGCGTCGTACGCGCGCCTTCCGAGTTCTCGATGACCTTTGGTTTGCCGTTCTCCATGACGGCTACACAGGAGTTGGTCGTTCCGAGATCAATGCCGATGATCTTGCCCATTTCAGAATCCTTTCAATATTATTTTGAGAACATTCGCCAAAACCGGAATGTTGGGTAACGCTACGCAATTGGGGATGGTCGTGACGATTTCAAGCGCTGGCCTTGGCTACAACGACCAGTGCCGGGCGCAGTACGCGATCGGCCAGCAGGTAGCCCTTCTGCAGTACGCTGACCACGGTGTTGGGCTCCTGTGGTGATTCGACGACGCTGATCGCCTGGTGTCGATGCGGGTCGAACTTTTCGCCCAGCGGGTTGACCTCGGTCAGTGCCGACTTTTCGAAAGCCGCGACCAGTTGCTTGAGGGTCAGTTCGGTACCGGATCGAAGGCTCTCGACACTGGCTGTCTCGGTCGCCAGCGCAGCTTCGAGGCTGTCCTTCACTGCCAGCAGTTCCCGGGCAAAACGGTCAACGGCGAATTTCGCGGCCTTGCTGATGTCCTCCTGCGCACGGCGGCGCACGTTCTCGGTTTCGGCCTTGGCTCGCAGCCATGCATCATGGTACTCCTCGGCCTGTTGTTGAGCTTGTTTGAGGGTTTCTTCGAGATTGGGCGCGCCGCTTGCAGGGGGCGCTCCTGCGGATGGCGACTCAACGATCTCTGGTGTGACAGAAGCAACTTCCGGCGTGGCCGGGGCGGCAGTGGTCACTTCGGGTACGGTGTCATTCGTTTGCATAAATGGTGATCTCCCTGAAAACGGGAAAGAGTTTGGGGCGAGTTCTCCGATTTCAAGCTTTTTGTCCCTTGATCTTGTGGGCTGCGATGCAACCGACGCAAAATTGTTCATGCACGCGGCGGTTCTGCTGCTAGCATCTCGGTTCCGGCTGGCCGTCGATAGGGGTGGGTTCTGGCATGTTGGAAAAGATCGGCAAATATCCAATCATTCGCTCCCTTGGCAAGGGTGCGACTGCTGTCGTCTATTTGGCCCGAGACCCGGATATGGACTGCCAGGTCGCGATCAAGCTGATTCGTTTCGGCGAAGAAAATGCAGCCATGTCACGACGTCTGCGCAAACTTTTCCAGACCGAGGACGCGATCGGTCGTCGGCTGAATCACCCCAACATCGTCAAGATCTTCGACGCTGTGGTGGAACCGGATCAGGCCTATCTGGTGATGGAGTTCGTCGAAGGCACCGCGCTCGACAAGTATTGCGCGATCAATCGGCTACTGCCGATGCACCGTGTCATCGGCATCATCTTCAAGTGCTGTCTGGCTCTCGATCACGCCTTCCGCCAGGGCGTCGTACATCGTGATATCAAGCCGGCCAACATCCTGCTCAATGACCACGACGAGCCGAAAGTCACCGATTTCGGTCTGGGCCTCAATCTGCTCAAGGATATGGGAATGGACTCGACCTTCGTGATGGGGGTTGGTTCACCCGCCTACATGTCCCCTGAGCAGGTCAAGAACTATCCGCTCAATCACAAGACCGACCTCTATTCGCTGGGGGTCATGCTGTTCCAGTTGCTGACCGGGCGCCTACCATTTCGCGCCAACAATCCCGCGACACTGGTCTACAAGATCATCAACATGGACTCGCCTTCGGTCTGCGCACTCAACCCGACTCTACCCGCGGGCCTTGATCCGATCATCAAGAAGGCACTTGAGAAGGATCTTTACAGCCGCTACCGTAATGGTGCCGAGTTCGCCAAGGATCTTTCCTCGGTGCGCTACCAGATGCTCGAAGAAGATCAGATCCAGCAGGATCAGACGCACTTTGAAAGGTTGCGCAAGGTGGAATTCTTCGCCGAGTTCGAGGATATTGAATTGTGGGAGGTGCTGCGCATCAGCGTCTGGCGAGAATTGTCGGAGAAAGTCACGATCATCCGTGAAGGCGATAACCACCGCAAGTTTGGCGTGGTGGTTGATGGCTTTGTCGAGATCTCCATCAATGGACGGGTGATCTGTCGACTCGGTGCGAGCGAGGTAGTCGGCGAGATGGCCTTCCTGCACCCGAGCGACTCTCGACGTCACGCCACGGTGGTGACTCTGGAACCGACCTTGTTCCTGGAAATCAATAGCGCAGCGCTGGAATTGAGTTCTGATGAAGTACGGGAACGCTTCAACAAGATTCTGCTGAGCAAACTGCTCGATCGCTTGCGCGAAGCCAACAAGGTGCTGGCCAAGTTCGGCCAGAACGCCGTTCAAGGCAGCTCTGCCTACACCGCAGGCCTGATGCCGCCCCTGGAGTTAATGTGATGATGCCTGACCTCGCCTCGCCAACGTTCTGGATCGCCGTATTCCAGATCATTCTGATCGACATTCTGCTCGGTGGCGACAACGCCGTGGTGATTGCTCTGGCGTGCCGCAGACTGCCTGTGGCACAACGCAACCAGGGAATTTTCTGGGGCGTCTTCGGTGCGATCGGGCTGCGTCTCGTACTGATCTACTTCGCCTTGCAACTCCTGGCGATTCCATATCTCAAGATTGTCGGCGGACTGCTGTTGTTCTGGATCGGTGTCAAGCTCATCCTGCCGGAACACGAGGATGCGCATGATCATGTGCAAGGAAGCAGCACGCTGATCGGAGCGATCAAGACGATCATCGTCGCCGACGCGGTGATGAGTATAGACAACGTCATTGCGGTCGCCGGCGCGTCGCATGGATCGATCGTTCTCGTCACCTTCGGGATCATGGTTTCGATCCCGATCGTGGTCTGGGGTAGCAAACTGGTGCTCGCCCTGATGGATCGATTCCCGATCGTGATCACGGCTGGTGGTGGACTGCTTGGCTGGATCGGTGGCGGCATGTTGGTGACCGACCCGGCACTGCCGGCAAGCTGGCATGCGACGGTTCCGCATAGCGCTTACCTGGTATCAGCTTTCGGCGCATTGCTGGTGGTGGTAACGGGCAAGTGGCTGGCCAGCCGGCAAGCGGCGCATGCGGCCGTTGAACTGGCAACTGCGACTGCCGAGAAACTTGGTGAAGGAAAAAAACCATGAATGCCCTCTGGCTGATTCCCGTCGACGGCTCGCTGCCTGCCTTGCGGGCCGTCGACCATGTCCTGCGCGAAGCGGCTCGTGACACCATCGCACCAGCGATCATGCTGATCAATGTGCAGCCCCCCCTGCCTTCGGACGTCACCCGTTTCGTCAGCCACGGCGTCGTCCAGGACTACCACCGTGAGGCTGGCGAAGCCGCACTGGCCGATGCTCGTTTCAGACTGGACGCTGGCGGGCTTGCGTACTCGCCACATATCCTGGTCGGCGAACCGGCTCCGACGATTGTCAATTTCGCCAGAGAGCAGCACTGCACCCTGATCGTCATCGGGGCTCGGGGTCTTGGCTCAGTCGCCAGCGCGCTGCTCGGATCGGTCACGAGCAAGGTCATTCACCTCACCGAATTGCCGGTCCTGGTGGTGAAGTAGGCAGCAGACCTGTGCGCTACAGAACGTAGCGCGACAGATCCTCGTTCTGCGCCAGTTCGGCCAGCCGACTGTCCACGTAGGCCGCATCGATGGCAACGCTCTCCAGGCTTCCCTCGCAGGCGGAAAACGACACCTCCTCGAGCAGTCGCTCCATCACCGTATACAGTCGTCGGGCACCGATATTTTCGGTGCGTTCGTTGACCGACCAGGCAATCTCGGCCAGGCGTTTGATACCGTCAGCGGCAAAGTCGAGGGTCACTCCTTCGGTAGCCAGCAGCGCCTGGTATTGCATGGTCAGACAGGCGTCAGTCTGCGTCAGAATGCACTCGAAATCGGCGACCGACAAGGAATCGAGCTCAACCCGGATCGGCAGGCGACCCTGCAGTTCGGGAATCAGATCCGAAGGTTTGGCCAAATGAAATGCGCCGCTGGCAATAAACAGGATGTGATCGGTACGAATCATCCCGTACTTGGTCGATACCGTGGTGCCTTCAACGAGTGGCAGCAGATCGCGCTGCACCCCCTGACGTGAAACGTCCACGCCGTGCGTGTCGCTGCGTGAGGCAATCTTGTCGATTTCGTCGAGAAAGACGATGCCGTTCTGCTCGACATTGCGAACCGCATCGTGTTTGACGTCCTCATCATTGACCAGTTTTGCGGCTTCCTCCTCGATCAGCAACCTGCGTGCATCGCAGATCTTCAGCTTGCGCGATTTCTTGCGGCCCCCGCCCATGTTCTGGAACATGCCCTGGATCTGCGAGGTCAGTTCCTCCATTCCCGGCGGAGCGAAGATCTCGGCCTGCATCAACGGAGCAGCGACATCCACCTCGATCTCCTTGTGGTCCAGTTCGCACTCGCGCAGCTTCTTGCGAAATTTCTGCCGGGTCGCACTGTCTTCTGTCGATTGTGCATCGTTGAAGAAATTGCCGCGTGCCGGCGGCAACAGGGCGTCGAGGATGCGATCTTCGGCAGCGTCTTCGGCACGCACGCGAACGCCCGTCAGCGCCTGTTCACGAGCGCTTTTGACGGCAATTTCGACGAGGTCACGGATAATCGTTTCGACATCGCGGCCCACGTAACCGACTTCGGTAAACTTGGTCGCCTCGATCTTGATGAACGGCGCATTGGCCAGACGCGCCAGCCGGCGTGCGATTTCGGTCTTGCCAACACCCGTGGGCCCGATCATCAGAATGTTCTTGGGTGTGATCTCCTGGCGCAGCGGCTCGGCGACCTGCGCGCGCCGCCAGCGGTTGCGCAGCGCAATCGCCACAGCCTTCTTGGCCTTCCCCTGACCAACGATATGTTTGTCCAGTTCGTGAACAATTTCCTGCGGAGTCATCGCCGACATGGTTATTCGAGCACCTCGATGGTGAAGTTCTGATTGGTATAGATGCACAGATCACTGGCGATCTGCAGCGACTTGCGGACCACCTCGGCCGGATCGAGTTCGCTGTTTTCAACCAGTGCGCGTGCCGCTGCTTGCGCGAAGGCGCCCCCCGAACCAATCGCGACAATGCCGTACTCCGGTTCGAGCACATCACCATTGCCGGTGATGATCAGTGAATTCTCCTGATCAGCGACTGCCAGCATGGCTTCCAGCCGGCGCAGGGCGCGGTCGCTGCGCCAGTCCTTGGCGAGTTCAACCGCCGAGCGGAGCAAATTGCCCTGGTGCTTGTCAAGTTTGGCCTCGAAACGCTCAAAGAGGGTGAAGGCATCCGCCGTCCCACCCGCAAAGCCGGCGAGAATCCGCCCCTGATAGATGCGCCGAACCTTGCGCGCACTGGCCTTGATGACGAGTTGGCCAAGGGTGACCTGTCCGTCGCCACCCATGGCAACGCGCTTGCCGCGGCGAACTGACAGGATCGTCGTGCCGTGGTACTGGTCCATACAAAACTCCTGTGGGTAATCCTAGTTTCTGGCAAGAACGATTTCCGCCACGGACTTCAGCCCGACGACGCGGAACAGTTCGGCAAGTAAGTAATGGGGGTGACGGAAAATGATCTGTCGGCCCGTCCGCCTGACCGTCGTCAGAATGTTGAGCAGGGCGCCGGCACTCAGGAAATCCATCCGGGTCACGGCCGAACAGTCAATCAGGACCGGATCATTGGCAACAGCATACGCCATTAAATCGGGAAAACGAGCCGCCTTGACATCGCCCTTGATGACATACGCCTCGGTCAACAACTGCTCGGCGGCAGCAAGAACCTGCGGCGGAGGCTCGGCTTCCATCACCCGCCTGGGCTCCCAGGAAGGTGGCGAAATCTCGAAGGTCACCGCATAGTTGATCGCCAGGTCCTCGAAGACCTCCAACTCCCCACGCAACTGGCAGACCTCGAGCTTCAGCAGCCAGCAGGCCTGGCCTTCTGCACGACCGGGCACGACCAGACGGTCGACCAGGGTCGCCAAATGATCACGGCCCAGCAGTTCGATCTCACGCCGATCCTTGCGAGCCTGCTGCAGCAATTCCAGTAGCCGCTGACAACCGGCAGCATCCAGTTTGCGCAACTTCGACAAATCGAGACGAAGATGCGGGTTTCGTGCGAGGGCCTGGCGCGCGGCCGCAAACCCGGCTTCGTTGTCACCCGTCAAATCACCCTTGAATAATACCGACCCAACCCCCTTGGCGTGTACCGACACGGCGACCACGGCATCGCGCCAACCTGGCGGCGATTTCTCGAAGGATTGGGCATAATCGATGCCCAGACCCTCAAAAGCAGCTTTTTGGCCAGTCAGTCGGAACAGGTCAAAGAGCATCAACCACAAGCGCTCGCCGGGGCCAGAGCGGTAGGAGCGAGTCGCCCTCTCGAGCAAGGCGCGAACCGCGCTCTCCTGGCCATTCGAATAAAGCATGGCGGCCTCTTCCGCCTCGGCGTCGATCGGGTCCAGCTCGGCCTCGATCTGAAATTCAGGCGCGGACTCACTAAATTGAAACTCGCTGAGATCCAGTGGCTGTCCTTCGGCCTGGGAAACCGGCGCAGTGAAGGGGAGGTCTCCCGGTACCAGGCCGACTGGCACCGCGGCAACCGGTTTCTCTTCCGCTGCCGGACCAAAGGCTCCGCTCCGCTCGTCACGTGTACGGGGAACGGCGGCTGGCCGGGCAACCATTTTCTTTTCCGGCGGCGGCTTCTTGAAAAACGAAAAAACCATTTGACGAGGAGGACTGCGGTTGAATTCGCAAATTCGCGACAAGGCGATAAGTTTACCTTGTAACACATCGCCCAGCGCACTGCAATTTCAATCCGGGGTCGATTCACACTTTCTACCTCTATTCGTGAGGAGGTTCGCTCTGCCTCCCGCAAGTCACCGATTCTCCACGTTTTATTGGGATCGACGAATTCATCCCTGATTTCGTCGCCAGGGGATTGCACCTTGTCATCTGAATTCGGTATGATCTTCTGGGAAAATTCCCTTCACCATTTCCCTCCAACTTTCCACCGAACCACCCCCACGGAGTTCCAATCATGGCAAAAGGCAACAAAGTCAAGAAAGCAGAAAAGGTCGAAAAGGCCGAGAGCATCGAACACCCCGAGCAAGCCGAAGAAGCGGCGGCAGCGGCTCCTCCTGCATTCGTCAAGATCACCAAGGTCGTTGGCCGGCAGATCCTCGACTCACGCGGCAACCCGACCGTCGAGGTCGACATCACTCTCGACGACGGTTTCATGGCCCGCTCCGCAGTCCCCTCGGGTGCGTCGACCGGGGAATTCGAAGCCTGCGAACTGCGTGATGGCGACAAGAAGGTTTACCTCGGCAAGGGCGTGCTGAAAGCGGTCGAATCGGTCAACACCAAGATTGCGAAACTCCTCAAAGGCAAGAATCCTCTCGACCAGCGCGCACTCGACGAGGCCATGATTGCCCTCGATGGCACACCCAACAAGTCAAACCTGGGAGCGAATGCGATCCTCGGCGCTTCGATGGCCATTACTTTGGCTGGCGCCCATGTCAGCAAGCTGCCGCTCTGGAAATACATCGGCAAGATCCACAAAAACCGCGACTTTGCCTTGCCAACGCCGATGGCCAACATCATCAACGGTGGCAAGCACGCCGACAACTTGATCGACTTCCAAGAGTTCATGATCATGCCGGTGGGCGCGCCCACTTTCTCGGAAGGATTGCGCTGGATCACCGAGGTTTTCCATGCCCTGAAGTCGATCCTCAAGAAGGGCGGGCATGTTACCGCCGTCGGCGACGAAGGTGGCTTTGCACCCAACCTGACCAACGACGAATCACTTGAAGTCATCATGCAGGCGATCGTTGCCGCCGGTTACAAACCCGGCAAGCAGATCAGCATTGCCCTCGATTGCGCTTCTTCCGAACTCTTCGACGAAGGAAACCGCCAGGGCTACAAGTTCTGGAAGTCGAATCCCGACAAGCTGTTCACCGACGACGAAATGATTGCCGTATACAGCGAATGGTGCAAGAAGTATCCCATCGTTTCGATCGAGGATGGTCTCGACCAGAGCGACTGGGAAGGCTATGTCAAGCTCACCAAGGCGCTCGGGGACAAGGTACAGATCGTCGGCGACGACTTCTTCGTCACCAACCCGGTTCGTCTCAAGCAAGGCATCGACATGAAGGCAGCCAACGCGATCCTCATCAAGGTCAACCAGATCGGCACCGTCACCGAAACGCTCGACGCCATCAAGATGGCCCAGAAAGCCGGTTACGGTGTCATCTCGTCGCACCGGTCCGGTGAAACCGAAGACTCCTTCATCGCCGACCTGGCCGTTGGTACCGGCGCCGGGCAGATCAAGACGGGTTCGCTGTCGCGTACCGACCGCATCTGCAAGTACAACCAGTTGCTACGCATCGAGGAGCAACTCGGGAGCAAGGCCGTCTTCAAGGGTCTGAAATCGATCAAGGGCGCGGGTTTCTAAAAACCAGAGGCTCATTATGCGTTTCGGACGGCTAAGCCAGAAGGGCATTGAGAAGATGTTTCAGCAAGCCTTTGCCACGGATTCTGGCGTTGTGCACGAACTGGAAGAAGCCCAGGTAGAGCGGGAGTTTCTCCTGTGAGAGGCCGCGATGGGGACGTAACCAGGAACGCAGCAATGACCAGAAGCCTTCCATCGTATTGACATGGACTTCATGAAACCCGTCGCCGTCCTCATCGCGGGCGTACTCACCCCGGCTGTGCTACACCGTCTTGTGTCCATCCCCCCACTCGGGCAGATGAGCGTAGAGGTCATACTCGTCCGTATAGACGATCGTGCCCAGGATCAACGGTTTCATGGTCGGCTGCTGGACGTTTTCGAGCATCCGCACGACGACCTCTCCGCCGAGTTGGAGCCTCCCGAAAATCGGCGGCTTCTCTTTTTCCAGGGTACCGCGCCCGCGAGCGCCCTGCAGGCGCCGTCGTCGGCCCTGACGGCCTTTTTTTTACTGCCTCGGGGTGGCCCTTATGGCCCGCCACGACATCAACCTCGTCACACTCGACCTCGCCCGACAGCGTCGGCTCCGTTTGCACCGCTACGATGCCCATGCGCAATGGCGAGGCCATGCGGTGCACGTCCTCTTTGTTCAGACCCCACTCCTGCCCAATCTGCTCGTTGGAAAGGTTCAGGACCATCCGGTACAGGCACTAGATCCACACCCGCAGCGGCTGGGGGGAGCCGCGAAGATCGTTCCGGTCAAGTCGTCAAAGTCGCGGCGGCAAACCGTGCAGTGATCTTTCCGGCGCGACGGCTGGGTCGTGTCATGACCTTGCCGGGTCACTTCGTGCGACGCACCATGCGGGCAGCGCACTCCCTCCGGCCAGCGCCGTTCGCGTACTTCGTCGTAACACTTGGCATCGTCCAGAAAGTTCTGAAGGTGAAGTATCGGGCCAACATCCTCAAGGCATAACAACCCAAAATTCTATCGGAATGGTGGTCTGCCCACGCGCAAATCTTCAACCGTCCGAAACACATAAAGAGCCTTTTTCGTTAAAAAACAAGTGGATAATGGGAATCCATCCTAACCGCTTATCACTTACTTATATAAATTTGTCTGATTATGGAAGAGTAAATATGGCAAAGAGTGCCCCGGACCTGACCCGCAGCAGCATTCTGAGAAAAACGATGGTCTTCATCGATTCGCGCGTTGCGGATCACCTGACGCTGATCAGTGGCCTGAGCGCCGATTGCGATCCGGTCTGGCTCGGTGCCACGCAGGACGGGCTGGGGCAGATGCAGGCCGCACTGGCCGGTCGGTGCGACCTGGCATCGATCCGCATCCTGGCGCACGGTCGCCCCGGCGCGCTGACGATCGGTTCAGGGGAACTCACGCGCGAGAACCTCGTTTCTCATGCCGCAGAACTCGCGGCGATCGGCCGCGCGCTGGGCACCGACGGCGACATGCAGATCTACGGCTGCGAAGTCGGCAAAGGCAGCGACGGCCGCGCCTTCGTGCGTGCGCTGGCCGAGGCCTGCGGCGCCGCGGTCTCGGCTTCGTCGGCGCCGGTGGGTCATGCCGACCTCGGGGGAGCCTGGCGGCTCGATGTCGGCGAGCTTCGCACCCCGCCGCTCCAACATCCGCAATGGCACGGGTTGCTCGGCATGACGATCACGCCGCTGACCCCTTCCTGCCCTGGACACAGTGCCGGCGAGTGGCGCAATGGGACGGCTTTTGCCGCGCTGCGCGCCGATGGCTCGGTGGTGACCTGGGGGTGGTCCGGCGGTGACAGCAGCGCCGTGGCCACAAAACTCGATGGCACGATCGACGTGACGCAGGTGTTTTCGACACCCTCCGCCTTTGCCGCGCTGCGCGCCGATGGCTCGGTGGTGACCTGGGGGTACGATATGGGGGGCGCTAACAGCAGTGCCGTGGCTGCCGCACTCGATGGCACGATCGATGTGACGCAGGTGTTTTCGACGACCTCTGCCTTTGCCGCGCTGCGCGCCGATGGCTCGATGGTGACCTGGGGGTATAGCTCCTCTGGCAACTGGGGCGAAGACAGCAGCACCGTGGCCGCTGCGATCAATGGCACGATCGACGTGACACAGGTAGCGTCGACGGAAAGGGCCTTTGCCGCGCTGCGCGCCGATGGCTCGGTGGTAACCTGGGGGTCTGCCGATTATGGCGGCAACAGCAGCACGGTGGCCGCAGCGCTCAATGGCACGATCGACGTGACGCAGGTGTTTTCGACGACATCAGCCTTTGCCGCGCTGCGCGCCGATGGTTCGCTGGTGACCTGGGGAATTGCCGCCTCTGGCGGCGACAGCAGTGCCGTGGCCGCGGCGCTCAATGGCACGATCGACGTGACGCAGGTGGCTTCGGCGGGAGAAGCCTTTGCCGCGCTGCGCGCCGATGGCTCGGTGGTGGCCTGGGGGCATCCCGACAGGGGCGGCAACATCAGCGCGGTGGCCACCGCGCTCAATGGCACGATCGACGTGACGCAGGTATTTTCGACCATGAACGCTTTTGCCGCGCTGCGCGCCGATGGCTCGGTGGTGGCCTGGGGGCATTCCGACAGGGGCGGCAACATCAGCGCCGTGGCCACCGCGCTCAATGGCACGATCGACGTGACGCAGGTGTTTTCGACGAGCGACTCCTTTGCCGCGCTGCGCGCCGATGGCTCGGTGGTGACCTGGGGGTATCGCTGGGGTGGCGGCGACAGCAGCGCCGTGGCCGCAGCGCTCGATGGCACGATCGACGTGACGCAGGTGTTTTCGAACGCTGGCGCCTTTGCCGCGTTGCGCGCCGATGGCTCGGTCGTGACCTGGGGTGATGCCTATCATGGCGGCAACAGCAGCGCCGTGGCGACGCAACTCGATGGCACGATCGACGTGACGCAGGTGTTTTCGACGGCCACGGCCTTTGCCGCGCTGCGCGCCGATGGTTCGGTAGTGACCTGGGGGGATGACCCCTATAACAACTATGGCAGCGACAGCAGCGCCGTGGCGAGCCAGTTGCACGATGTGGTGGGCATGGCCAATCCGTTCACCAACGACGTTTACACCGCCACGGCCCCCCTGTCGAAACAGGATGACTTCGTCGTCCTGCAGTACGCCTCGCCTTCGGTAGTGGGTGCGGGGGTGGGTAACGACACCTACCTGCTCAGCAATGCCATGCTGCCTGCGGGAACAAAGCTCACTATCACCGACCCCCAGGGCAGCAACAGCATTCAGTTGGCCAGCGGGCTGGCCATCGCGAGCAGCAAACTGAACAGCAACACGCTGCAGCTCACCCTCAGCAATGGCAGCGAGATCAATGTCCTGGGCGCCGATCGCTTCACCTATGAAGCGGGAGGCAACGCCACGGCCGGCATCAACCTGCCGGACGTGAGCTATGCCACGTTTGTGCAGAATATCCTTGGGGTTGCACTCCCCACGGGTTCGACCATTGCTTCGGGTGGCGCGGTGACGATTGGTTCTGGTTTGACCGGCGTCTCTCCAATCGCCTCATCGAAACAGGATGACTTCGTCGTCCTGCAGTACGCCTCGCCTTCGGTGGTAGGTGCGGGGGTGGGTAACGACACCTACCTGCTCAGCAATGCCATGCTGCCTGCGGGAACAAAACTCACTATCACCGACCCCCAGGGCAGCAACAGCATTCAGTTGGCCAGCGGGCTGGCCATCGCGAGCAGCAAACTGAACAGCAACACGCTGCAGCTCACCCTCAGCAATGGCAGCGAGATCAATGTCCTGGGCGCCGATCGCTTCACCTATGAAGCGGGAGGCAACGCCACGGCCGGCATCAACCTGCCGGACGTGAGCTATGCCACGTTTGTGCAGAATATCCTTGGGGTTGCACTCCCCACGGGTTCGACCATTGCTTCGGGTGGCGCGGTGACGATCGGGAGTAATTTGACCAACGTCCCGCTGGTGGTGGGAAGCACCGCACCGGTCACCGCCAGCGCTGCAAGCGAGGCCTTTACCTTCCATGTGGCGGGTGCCAAAGCCAGTGCACCGGATACGCAAATCCAGATCAACGGCTTTTCCGTGGCGAATGACCAGCTGACCATTGACACGGTGACCGCTGCGGGCAACATCAAGCTCGCCGCACTGGACGGTACGGACGGCATCACTGTGCAGTCCAACCCCATCACCGGCGATACGCTCATTGACTTTGGGGCCGATGCCAATGGGGACGTGATCACGATCACCCTGACGGGGATTACCGACCCGTCTTTGGTGAATGTTTCCGTAGTCTAACGAATAGCGTTTATCCGCCGCGCCGAAAGCGTCCGGTCCAACCGCTAAAGCAAAAATTGTCGAACTCGGGTTAACACGCTCTGATCTGAAGAAAGGGAGTCCATTTATGGTAACGATTAATACAAGAGATGTCGTAATAGGTGAATCCGATGGCTACGTCGATATCGTCGTCAGCCTGAGCGCCCCCGCACCGAGCCTGGTGACGGTGAACTACACGACGGCGAACGGCACGGCGAGAGAAGGTATCTCTTGGGACTACTTGGGGATCAGTGGCACGCTGAATTTTACCGCGGGCGAGACGACGAAGGTGGTGCGGGTCGCTCTCT
>NZ_JAZKUD010000011.1:0-69142 GCF_036625275.1 Accumulibacter sp. | reverse complement strand
TTCGTCGGCCGCGAGCGCGAGCTGCAGGCATCCGTCCTGGTCATGCCATGGCAGCGGCAGATCCCTGGCGTCGCTTGCCCGGAAGGTACAGGCAAAGGGCAAAAAGACCAGCGGGTATTCCAGCCCCTTGGACTTGTGCACGGTGACCACCTGCACCAGATCGGCGTCGCTCTCCAGGCGCAGTTGGCGCGCGTCGCCACCGGCGTCGGCAGCATCGCGCCGCTGTTCGGCGAGATGGCGAATCAGCGCGTGCTCGCCGTCGAGCAGCGCGCTCGCCTGCTGCAGCAATTCGGCAAGGTGCAGCACGTTGGTCAGCGTGCGTTCGCCGTCGACCGCCCTGCCCGCCGTATTGCCATCCTCACCGCCGCGCCCGAGCAGCCTTGCCGGCACCTGAAAATCGTTGAGCAGCCGGCGCAACATCGGCAGCACGCCCTGGCGGCGCCAGCAGTCGCGGTAGCCGCGAAACTGCAGGACGCGCGCTTCCCAGGCGATCTCGTCGTGGTTGAGCGTGTCGAGTTCCCGCCAGCTCAGGCCCAGAGTGGCGGTGGCCAGCGCGCTGCGCAGCAGGCGCCCGTCGTCGGGTTCGGCGCAGGCGGCGAGCCAGTGCTGCAGTTCGCCAGCTTCGGCGCTCTCGAAAACCGAATCCTTGTCCGAGAGATAGACGCTGCGCACACCGCGCTGCGCCAGCGCCCTGCGGATCGTATCGGCTTCACTGCGGCTGTTGACCAGTACCGCGATGTCGGCCGGGCGGATGCCCTGCAGGCCGGTCTCGCCAGCAAAGCCGGCCTGCCCCACCTGACCGAGATTGAGCAGGCGCACCATCTCGCCGGCGAAGCTGGCCGCCATCTGTTCGCGATAGACGGTCTTGCCCAGGGGTTTGCCGTCCGGATTCGGCGGCAGATACCAGACGGTGAGTGCGGGCAGCGGCATGCCGTCGGCCTCCAGCGCATCCGACCGACCTTGTGCCTCGGCAGTGACGAAGGGTACCGGATTGTCCGTCCCGCTGCGAAAGAGGAAAGCGCCGGAGCCGCTCGAACGATCCTCCGCCACCGCGAAGCAGTGATTGGTCGCCAGGACCATGGCCTCGGTCGATCGGTAGTTCCTCTTCAGCGTGTAGAGCCGCTCGACGCAGGCGCGGCGGGCCGCCAGATAAGTGTGAATGTCGGCACCACGAAAGGCGTAGATCGCCTGTTTCGGATCGCCGATGAGGATCAGTGCGCTGTCGGGAGCACTCTGCGCAACGCGATACACGGCATCGAAAATCCGGTACTGAAGCGGGTCGGTATCCTGGAATTCGTCGATCAGCGCCACCGGAAACTGCTGCCGGATGCTGTCGGCGAGGCGTTCGCCATGAGCCGCGCGCAGCGCGGCGTCGAGCCGCGTGAGGAGGTCGTTGAAACCCATCTGCGCACGGCGCGCCTGCTCGGCGGCAAAGCGCTGTGCCACCCAGCATGCCGCATGGCACAGCAGGTCGATGCGCGCGTCGGGCAGGGCCTGCAGCGCAGCCGCAAGGCCGGCGATCGCGGTCAGTGCGGGGTGCTCCGGAGATGGCGCGGCTTTCCAGATTTCGGCCAGTCCGGCAGGCGTCAGACGCCGCTGTGCCGCGTCAGTGAGCCCCGGATCGACCCTGTCGGAGTCCTCGCACCACTCGGCGAGCAAGCGTAGCCAATTGTCGTAGTTGTTCTTCTTGAGTCTTGTGCCGTCAAACTGTTTTTTGGCGCGTGCCGTATCGAGCAACGCCTGCAACTGATCCACCCATTCCGCCCACGGTGCCTTGAGTTCAGCCAGGCGGCGCTGGCGCTCGCGCAGACGGGTCCGCAGCGCCTCTGCCGGCGATCGCGGCGACCCGGCAGCAAGCCGATCGGCATGTGCGACGAGATTCCTGAGGCACTCCTGCAAGGCTTCGGGACCCGACCACCATTGCCGCACTTCGGCAACCGCCTCGCGGTCGAGCGCCGCCAGAAAGCTGCGCCAGTAGTCGCGAACGACCTCGGCGAGCAGCTCGTGCTGATCGGTTTTGAGTGTCTGGGTGAACAGGCTGTCGCTGTCGAGAGCGTGTTCGCGCAGCATGCGCTGGCACCAGGCGTGGATGGTCGAGACGGCCGCCTCGTCCATCGCTTCGGCAGCCAGTTGCAGCTTGCGGGCGCAAGCCGGCCATTGTTCCGGCGGGTACTGCTGGCGCAGCGCACGCAGCAGCTCGTCGGCAGCGGCGCTGTCGTCCTCGCGGGAGTCATCGCCGGCAGCGACCCGGAAACAGGCGGCCGCTTGCGCCAGACGGACGCGAATGCGGTCGCGCAGCTCCTGTGTCGCTGCCTCGGTGAAGGTGACGACGAGGATTTCGCGCGGCGTGAGCGGGCGCGCATGCGCGTTTTCCGCGCCATGCCCGAGCACCAGTCGGACATACAGCGCGGCAATCGTGAAGGTCTTGCCGGTGCCGGCGCTGGCCTCGATCAGCCGGCTGCCATGCAACGGGAAACGCAGCGGATCGAGCGATTCGACGGTTGTGCCGGGCGCGGTCGGCAGTGCGGCGGGGCTCATGCGGACACTCCCGTGCTCTTCTCCGCTCCTCCGGCCTTCTCCCTGCTGGCCGGGATCGCCTCAAACAGCGGGCGCAGGAGCGTCTCGGCCAGTGCGTGAAAATCGCCGTTGGCCGACAACGCGTCGAAATCCGGATAGGCGCGCTTGAGATAGACGTCGCTGTCGACTTCGCCCAGGGATTGATAAGCGCTTTGGTATGTCTTGCGCGCTGCGTCGTCGCCCCCCCTGAGGTAAGCGAATGCCGTCCTGGCCGCCAGCGGCAGCGGCCTTTGCATTCCCTGCTGCCAGGCGAGCAGAAGTTTTTCCAGATGGCAGCAGGCCTGTTCGATGGTCAGTGGCGGCAGGGTGACATCGCCGACCTTGCTGACGATGTCGGTGCTCAGCGGCCCGCCGGCGAGGTGCAGCGCCAGATGCTCGACCCAGTGGTGGATGACCTTCTCGCCGCGATATTGATGGTTCCTGACCAGATCACGGGTTTCGAGAACGACCCGGCCGCGCCGGCCAGCGCCATCGCTGCGAAGGCCACCGAGCCAGTCGGCGATCGCCAGTTCCTGCCCTTGACTGCTGACCTGGAAGCGGATCTCTTGCTCGCCAGCGACGGGTGACGGCCAGCGTGCGAGCGCGCGCTGATAGCGCGCCAGAAAATCGTCCAGCGGCGCCAGCAGCTCGTCGGCCAGCGCATCGCCAAAGGCACCACCGGGCAGGTCGCCGCGTCGCCGGATGCCGGCGAGCCGGTCATTGCGCGCGGCGGCAAGGTCCTGCGCCTGCTCGAGCGCAGCGACCTGCGCCCGGATCAACTCGTCCTGCAACTGCCAACGGCCCAGGCCATCGACCTCGAAGGGCTCCTGATCGTCGCTCGCCGGATCGTCAATCTCGAACGAGACGCCGAGGCGCTGCCGAAAAAAGGCCCTGACCGGCTGCCGGAGGAAGTCGCCGAGATCGCGCAGCGACAGCGGCTCTGCACGCAGCAGCAACGGCAAGACGCTGTCCGTCTCCGGTGCACCCGCATCGGCAGCCCCGGTTTTGGGCTGCCATTCCTGCGCGTAGGTGAACAGTCTGGCTGCCGCCGGGAATGCCGGGAAATAGTCGGGGCTGAAGGGCTGCAGCCGATGCTCGACGGTCAGCGCCGCGAGCAGGGCTTCGCCCGCTTTCCCGGCCGGCCCGGTATGACCGGCCAGCGTCCAGCCCGCAGCCAGGTGATCGCGCAACTGCCCGACCAGCACCGACGGTGGCCGCACGCTGTTGTCGTGAATGCTGCGGCCTACCCAGGAAATGTGCAGGCCATCGCGCGCCGAGAGCAACGCTTCGAGGAACAGATAGCGATCGTCCTCGCGGCGCGAACGGTCGCCCGGCCGGTAGTCCAGGGCCATCAGGTCGAAGTCCATCGGCGTGCGCGTGCGCGGGTAGTCGCCGTCGTTCATGCCGAGCAGGCAGATCCGCCGGAACGGAATGGCGCGCATCGGCATCAGCGTGGCGAAGGTGATGACACCGCCGAAGAAACGCTGCGACAACCCTCCTTCAGCGAAGCCGGCAAGCCAGGACTCGCCGACCACCGACAGCGGCAGTTCCTCGACCAGTGCCGCCTCGTCACAGGCGTCGTGCCAGCACTGCAGGCCGCTGTCGAGCTGCAGCAGGGTGAAGGCGTCGCCGCTGTCGTCGGCAGCGAAGAAATCGGCGAGCAAGGCGCGCAGGCGTGTACACCAGACGTCGACGGTCGCCGGCTGGCGCAAGCTTCGCCAGGTGGCGTCCAGGCGGTCGAGCAACTGCACCAGTGGTCCGAGCAGCGCGGCGTCGATGCCGCCGATTTCGTCGTAAGGCGCGATCCCCTGCCAGGCGGCGGCGTTGGCACCGACGGCGTAGCCGAGCAACATTCGCCGCAGGCCGAACCGCCAGGTGTGCGGCGCCGCCGCCTCGGCGTGCTGCGGCAAGTCGAGACTGGCACGCTGCTCGGCGTGCAGTCCCCAGCGAATGTTGGCACCTCGGATCCAGCGCCGCAATTGCGGCAGGTCGTCTTCGGCGATGCCAAAGCGCTGCCGCAGCGCCGGTACTTCGAGCAGGTCGAAGAGATCGCTGACCGCCAGGCGCGACTGCGGCAGGTCGAGCAGCTTTGCGAGCGCCTGCAGCAGCGGATCGACCTGGCGCCGGCCCTGGTCGGCGACGCTGAACGGCAGATAGCGCGCATCGCTCGCTTCAGGCAAGCCGAACACCGCCTGAATGTGTGGTGCGTAACGGTCGATGTCGGGCACCATGACCAGGATGTCGCGCGGGCGTAGCGTCGCGTCGGCATGGCAGGCGGCGAGCAGTTGGTCGTGGAGGATCTCGACTTCGCGCTGCGGGCTGTGGGCGACATGGAAACGAATCGAAGCATCGCGCGCCGGGTCGACTTCTGGCCAGTGCGCGCGCGTCTCGGCCAGCGGGCGCAATTCGAGGATGTCGTCCTGCAATTGTTGCAGCAGGGTGGCACCGCCGAAGTCCTTGAACAACTCGATGCGCTGCCCGATGGCAGCGAAATGCGGCAGGTAGCCGGCGCGCACCGCATCGTCGTCGTGTGCTTCGAGCAGGCCGATGAAATCGCGCCCCTGTTTGCCCCAGGCGGCGAGCAACGGCTGTGCGTGCAGATGCAGCCGTTCGTCGTCAATGAATTCCGGCATGCCCTGCCGCCGCGACTGGCGAGGACGCCCGCTGTTGCGCAGCAGATCGCGGTCGGCGACGATGTCGGCCCAGTAGTGCTGACATGGGTTGTGCACGCACATCAGCACCTGCGTCCAGCGCCCCAGCACCGCGAGAACTTCCAGGGATTGCTGCGGCAGGCTCGAAACACCGAACACCATCACCCGGCGCGGCAAATCGGCGGGGCGTTCCCCCTCGGGCCAGTGCGCAGCGCAACGCAGGAAGGCCGCGTGCACACCCGCCCGCCCGGCATTCGCTGCCGCCGTGTGCGCCCCCGAGCCGCCGGATCGGCTGGTTCGTGCCCGCACGTCGGCCAGCAAGGCGCGCCAGAGCGCTGCCTGCCAGCGATGTCCGTCGGCCAGAGGCACTGCGCGTCCGCGGGCGTCGATCAGGACATCCTGGCCCGCCTCCCAGGCCGCCAGCCAGTCGGCGCGATACACCTGATACTGATCGAAGAGGTCGGCAAGGCGCCCGGCAAGCTGGAAGCGCTTGCGCCGATCGCCGTCCCTGTCGAGGAAACCGAGCAGTGGCGCGTACTCCGCATCGTTCATCACTTCCGGCAGCAGCCGCATCAAACGCCAGAGCAGCCGCGCTTCGTCGAACGGCGAACTCTCCGGCACCGCCGCCCGTCCGAGCAGTGCGCGATACACCCGCCACAGAAAGCGCGACGGTAACGACATTTCGAGCGCCGCCGCGATGCCGCAGCCCCCTGCTTCCTCGCCCTGCCCCACATCGGCAGCGAGCGCCAGCTTGAGCCACTGCGCAATGCCATTGCTCTGCACCAGGATGATCTCGTTCTCGAGCGGCGCCAGCGGATAACGTTTCATCCATTCGACGACCAGCTCGCGCAGCATCTCGGGTTGGTTGCCATGCACGAGCATCAGGCCAGGCGTCAAGGGCGGGCGGGTCAAGTCGGGCTCCGGAGGATCAGGGACAGGCAAGCCCCGAACGATACGCTGAAACGTGTGTGCAAAGCCATGCACCGGGGCTTGGCACGGCGCCCACCGAGGGCAGGATCGACCAGGTCATCCCCAGCGTGGCGATTCCCGGCGACACCGACGGAAGAGCACGGCCCAACTGCTCAGCATGAAGCACTCAGATCGGCCACTCATGCACGGGCATGAGATGGCGCTGGTGGTCGAGATAATCGGCGGTCAACCGGAAAAAGTCATGGTGTTTCCGGTAATGGGCGAGTTGCCAGACAGCGCCGTTGCGGCGGCGGCGCAAGCGGCCGGCAATCACCTCCAGGTAGCGCTGGATATCCGCGGTCGCCAGATCGAGCTGCTCCAGCCCGGCGCGCGCCAGTGGCAACAGCCCCTGTTCGAGCAACTCGCGGGCAGGCATGCGCTGTCCGTTGAGCCACCGCAGTTGCGCGTTGAGACCGTCCCGCGCAGCACGGTAGAAATTGTCCTGAGCGATGGCGAAAGGCAGTTGTGATTCGGGCGGAAGATCCTGTCTTGCAAGCATTCGTACGGCGCCGTAATAAAAGGCCGCATTGGCGATCATGTCGATGATGCTGGGCCCGGCGGGCATCACCCGTTGTTCCACGCGCAAGTGCGCCAGGCCGTTGTCGTCAAAGCCGATGAGCAGGCGATTCCAGCGCCAGATGGTGCCGTTGTGCAGCCGCAGGTGAGCGTACGCTTCGACCGGCCCCAGGATGTCGACCGGCAGCAGCACCGCATAATTCGCCAGATTCTCGGCAAAACACGCCGTCGGGTCGGCACCCAGGTAGCCTGAACCGAAAGTCACCCGCCTATGCTGCGGATGTCCGGGGTCACAGCAATCGACGGCCTGCTCGAAGAGCGGTACACGCGTTTCGTGCCAGAGCGCGCGCTCGAACAGGAACGGTGAATTGGCGGACAGCGCCAGCAGCGGCGCAGCGAGTATCAGCGACGCGTTGTAGGTACGCGCTGCCTCGCTGGCCGGTGTCTGCAGGTGCACCTGAAAAGAGGTGGTCGCCGCTTCGAGCATCACGTCGGCGTGCGTCGTGGACAGGGTTTCGATGCCGGCAATATCGAGCGTCAGCGGCCGGCCGCCACGGAGCAGCAGGATCTGTTCGTTGAGCATCGCGTAACGCCGGTATGGCGACATGCTGGCCAGCGACAGATCGGCCTCGCGAATGGTCGGCAGCGTGCCAATGGCAATCAGGGCCGCCTCTTCAAGCGCTGCGACGCGCAGGCATTCCTGCCAGGTGGCAACGAGTTCGTTCTCCAGCAGCGACAGCGCCGAACCGTTCAGTGGCTGTGGGGTACCGTTGAGTTCGACGTTGAAGCGCGACAATTCAGGCACCACCAGCGGGTTGGCCATGCGTGCCAGGAATGAGACATTGCGTGGCACCGGGAAGAGGTGCTCGTCGATCAGCCAGGCTTCGAGTTCGAAGCCTGCCACCAGATTGGTGTTGGCGAAGTCGCCGCGTGCGTAGGCATCCTGGGCGTGCCGCGTCTCCAGCGCCAGTCGCCGGTGGAAACGTGCGAAGTCGTCAGCGGTGAAACCGTCGTTGCCAATCTCCTGACCCATCGGCGATGCCCCTCCCAATCCAGTGCGCGACCACCGCTGCCAGCGGAGAAGCCACACGTCACGCGATTACGGTCGATCGCCCCAGGTGCCGTTGAGAAGCTCGGCCAACCGCATGCGGTCGATGTCACGAACCATCCCCCCTATTTCTCTGGTGGGCAAAGGGGACTGGGGGCGAGAGTGGGAATTCTCCGGACATTATAGGCGATGATTCCCTGAAGCAGGCACCCCTGAGCAGCATTGAACAAGGTGAAGCGCGCTCATTGGCAGCGCGCGGTCGACTGGTAGAATGACGGTCATGAGAGTCCATGGCAAAGCAAGGCGAACGATCACCCCCGTACCCCAGGCCGGGGCCGTCGACATCATCGACCAGACGGCACTGCCGCAGACCTGTCGCGTGTTGAGATTGGCCAGCCTGGACGCGGTGGTGCAGGCGATCTGCAGCATGCAGGTACGCGGTGCACCACTGATCGGGGTCACCGCCGCTTATGGGGTTGCGCTGGCGCTTGCCACTCGTGCCGATGACGCCACCCTGCTCGCGGCAATCAGGACGCTCGGGGCGACGCGGCCGACGGCGGTCAACCTGCACTGGGCGCTGGCGCGCCTGCAAGCCTGCCTGACGCCGCTGCCACCGCCACTGCGTGCCGAGGCAGCGTGGCTTGAAGCGGACCGGATCGCCGAGGAGGATCTGCAGCAATGCCGCTGCATTGGCGAGCACGGCCTGCAATTGCTGCGCGCGCAGGTCGGCAAGCGCGGGCGCCTTGAGATCATGACCCACTGCAACGCCGGCTGGCTGGCGACTGTGGACCATGGAACGGCGCTGGCCCCGGTCTATGCCGCATTCGACCAGGGAATCGACATCCATGTCTGGGTCTCCGAAACGCGTCCGCGCAACCAGGGTCTGTTGACTGCCTGGGAACTTCACGAGCACGGCGTACCCCATACGCTGTTTGCCGACAATGCTGCCGGCCTGCTGCTGGCGCGCGGCGGCATCGACGCAGTGATCGTCGGCGCCGACCGCATCGCAGCCAACGGCGACGTCGCCAACAAGATCGGCACCTACCTCAAGGCGCTGGCAGCGCGCGCCGCCAGCGTCCCGTTCTATGTGGCCGCGCCAGGATCGACGATCGACTTCGCCTGCGCAAACGGCGCCGACATTCCGATCGAGGAGCGCGCTGCCGACGAGTTGCGGCGGTTGCAAGGATGCGATGCTGCTGGCCGGCCTGGCCAGCTTTGGCAACTCGCGACCGATGTCGCGGTCGCCAACCCGGCTTTTGATGTCACGCCGGCGAGTCTGGTCAGCGCCGTGATCAGCGAACGCGGCGTCTGCCCGGCAAGCCGCGACGGCTTGCACGCCCTCTATCCGGAGAAAACGCATGCCTGACCTGCACCAACAACTGATCGACAGTGCGCGCCGCATGCAGGCTACCGGCCTGAACCGCGGCACCGCTGGCAACCTCAGCGTGCGCGTCGAGGGGGCTGGTGCGGGCGATGGTGGCGACTTCCTGATCACCCCGACCGGCATGGCATACGACCAGTTGGTTGTCGCCGACATCGTGCACATGCGCCGCGATGGCAATTGCCAGGGTCGCCGCCGACCCTCGTCCGAGTGGCGCTTCCACCGCGACCTCTACGCCACCCGTACGGATGCTGGTGCCATCCTGCACGCGCATTCGCCGTTCGCCACCAGTCTCGCCTGCCTGCGCCGCGACATCCCGCCGTTCCACTACATGATCGCGCGCTTTGGTGGCGACAGTGTTCGCTGTGCCGGTTACGCGACCTTCGGCACGCAAGCGCTCTCCGAGGCCGTGCTGCAGGCGATTGTGAACCGCCGCGCCTGCCTGCTCGCGAACCACGGCATGCTGGTGCTCGGCGATGATCTGCAACAGGCGCTCGACCTCGGCATCGAACTCGAAGCGCTCTGCGAACAATACTGGCGCGCCTGCCAGCTCGGTCAACCGGTGTTGCTCGATGCCGCCGAAATGGCGACGGTGCTCGACAAGTTCGCCAGCTACGGCCAGCAGCCTTGAGCATCGACGCCAGTCACGGTCAGCCGGCAGGGCTGTTGCGCATCGGCGAAATTCGCCTTCCCATCGACCATCCACCGGCCGCACTGGCCGCCGCGGTCGCCGCTCGCCTTGGCATGGCTGAGGCCGATCTCGGCGAGATCAGCGTCTTCCGGCGCAGTTGCGACACGCGCAAGGCGGCTGCGCCGACCTTCCTCTACAGCGTCGACGTGGCGCTGCCCGACACCGCGGCAGTCCTCGCCCGATTTGCTGCCGACCGGCAGGTGCAGCCGACACCGGACATGCACTACCACTTCGTCGGGCAGGCGCCGGCACAACTCGCGATGCGGCCGGTCGTCGTCGGTTTCGGCCCGGCCGGCATCTTTGCCGCACTGATTCTGGCGCAGAGCGGATTCCGGCCGATCGTTCTCGAGCGCGGCAAGGCCGTGCGCGAGCGCACCCAGGATACCTGGGGTCTGTGGCGGAAAAAGCAGCTCAACCCGGAATCGAACGTGCAGTTCGGCGAAGGCGGCGCCGGGACCTTTTCCGACGGCAAGCTCTACAGCCAGATCAAGGACCCCCGGCATTACGGGCGCAAGGTATTGATGGAATTCGTCAAGGCCGGTGCTCCGGCGGAGATTCTCTACGTCAGCAAACCGCACATCGGCACCTTCCGGCTGGTCGGCATGGTCGAACAGATGCGCCGCGAGATCGAACAGCTCGGCGGCGAGATCCGTTTTCAGCAGCGCGTCAGCGGCCTGTGCATCGAACACGGCCGAGTGCGTGGCGTGACGCTGGCGAGCGGCGAGGAACTGCGTGCCGACCAGGTGATCCTGGCGCTCGGTCACAGCGCCCGCGACACCTTCGCGATGTTGCACACCGCCGGTGTGTTCATGGAAGCCAAACCCTTCTCGATCGGCTTTCGCATCGAACACCCACAGGCGCTGATCGACCAGGCGCGTTTCGGGTCGCACGCCGGCAACC
Source organism: Accumulibacter sp. (assembly GCF_036625275.1). GTDB lineage: Bacteria > Pseudomonadota > Gammaproteobacteria > Burkholderiales > Rhodocyclaceae > Accumulibacter. The sequence goes on along the minus strand of NZ_JAZKUD010000011.1, from coordinate 58,430 downwards.
CGCTGCTCGGTGCCGCCGACTACAAGCTGGTCCATCATTGCCGCAACGGCCGCAGCGTATACAGTTTCTGCATGTGCCCCGGCGGCACCGTGGTCGCCGCCACTTCCGAACCGAACGGTGTGGTCACCAACGGCATGAGCCAGTATTCGCGTAACGAGCGCAACGCCAATGCCGGCATCGTCGTCGGCATCACCCCGCTCGACTACCCCGGAGGACCGCTGGCCGGCATCGCACTGCAGCGGCGGCTCGAAGCGCACGCCTTCGAACTCGGCGGCGGCACCTACGAGGCGCCCGGCCAGCTGGTCGGCGATTTTCTTGCTGACCGCCCGTCGACGCAGCTTGGAACGGTGCTGCCCTCGTATCAGCCCGGCGTGCGTCTGACCAGTCTCGCCAGCGCCTTGCCCGACTACGCCATCGCCGCCCTGCGCGAAGCCTTACCCGCCTTCGACCGCCAGATTCGCGGCTTTGCCATGCCCGACGCGGTACTCACCGGCGTCGAGACGCGCACCTCTTCGCCGCTGCGCATCACCCGCGGCGATGATTGCCAGAGCCTGAACGTCAAGGGTCTCTATCCGGCCGGCGAAGGCGCCGGTTACGCCGGCGGCATCCTCTCGGCCGGCGTCGACGGGATCCGGGTGGCTGAAGCGGTGACGCGGGATTTGCTCGGACAGGTAACCCGGCAAAAGGTGTAAACCCGTTCGCATTCGCCCCCCTCTAGCGTGCTTCCAGTTCAGCAATCAGCCGACCCAGACCAGAGTTGCCCGGCAGTAGCTCAACGAGTTGCTTCGCATAGCCAAGCGCGGCTTGCCGATCGCCCACTTCACGACTCATCGAGAGCAGCGCGCCGAGGATATCGAGATTGTTGGGGTGTCGCTTGTCCGCACTGCGCAGCAGGGCCAGCGCCTGTTCGCGCTTGCCGGCGGAATCGACGGCGATCGCTCGCACATAGGCGTAGCGCGCGTTATCCGGGGCAAGACGGGTAGCTTCGACGAATTCGTTCAGCGCAGCGGCCTGATCGCCCTTGCGTGTCAGAAGCAGCCCGAAGGCATGGTGCAGATCGGCATCGCGAGGCATGACCGCCAGACCCCGGCGCAGAACCTTTTCCGATTTCGGTTCGCGCCCGAGTTGGCGCCAGGCATCGGCAAGATTGAGGTAGGCACCGGCAAAGCTCTTGTCCAGAGCGATGGCGCGCTCGAAAGCAGCGATCGCTTCTTCGGCGCGTCCCTGCTGCAAGCGCAGATTCCCGAGGTTGACCTGACCCGATGGCCAGTCGGCCTCCAGCGCCAGGGCGTTTTCATACTCTTGCAGAGCGGCTGCCCGAGCGGCGCGTTGTCCCTCCGGAATCCGAGCGTCCGGGATGTCGGCAAGGAGGCGTACCGCTTCGATACGCACGCCACGCACCGGGTCGGAGAGCAGCGGCGCTGCACTGAGCACCCGGTTGGCCGGTTCGGCCGGCGCGATCATCCCCAGCGCGGCAATACGTACCGACGGGTCGGCATCCTGCAGCAGCGCGCGCGTTGCCGGCAGCGTGCCGGGGTTGATGTAGGGCTGTGCCAGTGTCGCTGCTGTCGCCCTGACGATCGCCGGAGCCGTCGGGCTGGCGGCGAGTTCGAGCAGGCCAGGCAAGGCGCGCACGCCCTGCGAGTTTTCTCCAGACTCGCCAGCATGCAAGGTGCTGCCGTAATGCGGTCGCGCGCGCCAGTTCCTGCCATACCACTGGTCCATGGCACCTGCTGCCCACTGCGGCTGCTTTCCGGTATGGCATTGAGTACAGGCATTCGGACTGCCCATTGCGATCGAGAGATCGGGGCGCGGGATGCGCAGGCTGTGATCCTGCCGGGCGTGGATCACCATGTAGTTTTGCGTCGGCATGTGACAGGTGACGCACTGTGCACCCTTGCCGCCAACCGTATGGTGGTGGTGATTGGGCACATCGAACTCGACAGCCGCGTGGCAGCGGGTACACAGCGCATTGCCTTCGGCACGCAGTTTCTGGGCATGCGGCTCGTGACAATCCATGCAGGTCACCCCGTTCTGATGCATCCTGCTCTGCAGGAACGAGCCCCAGACGTACACCTCTTCGCGCTGCTGACCATCGGCGTAGTAGTTTGGAGCGGTGAGCATTGCAAGGCGATGACTGTCTTCCAGAGTGGCACCGGGCGTCCGCTCTTCGCTGAGGGTTGAGCGGCGGGCGTGGCAGGCGACGCAACTGTTCATTCCGGCCGGCTCGACCGGCTGGTCGCGCCGCGCGAATTTCGCGGCCCCGGTCGGGAATTTCCACGCCTCGTTCCAGCGGCTTCGCAGTGATGGCAGACCCTTGCTGTCCTCGGCGCGATAAGGCGGCCTGACCAGCCGGGCCCAGTCGACATGAACGGATGCAGGACCATGGCAGGCCTCGCAAGCCACGTTGATTTCGCTGAATGTCGTCTTGTAGGTCTGGCTGGCCGCGTCGTAACCCTTGCGCAGATTGGTCGAATGGCACTCGGCGCACTGCAGTGCCCAGTTATGGTAGACGCCGGTCCAATGCAGGGAATCCTGGTAGTCCACTTTCTGTTTAGGATAGAGATGGAACCAGCGCTGGCCACCCTCGCCCTTCGAGCGGGCATCCCAGGCAATCGGCAGCACCTGATAGCGCCCGCCCGGAAAGGGAATCAGATACTGCTGCAGCGGGTAGATGCCAAAGGTGTGACTGACTTCATAGTCGGTCAGCTGACCATCCGGACCATCGGTGCGCACCATGAACTTGTCGCCCCGCTTGAAGAAGCTTGACGCGACGCCGTCCTTGCGAAAAGTGGTGTTGGCAAAGTCCCCGAGCACGCTGGCCGCCGTTGCTTCCTGCATCGCCAGTTGATGATGCGAACCTGACCAGGACTGGTATTCACTTTCATGGCAGCTCTTGCAGGTTGAGGCGCCAACATAGGTGGCGGCCGGTGATACAAGTTGTGTCGCGACAGTGGGGATAGTCGAAGGCGCTGCGGTCGGTGGGGGGGCCCACGGTGAGGAGCTAAGGAACGGTATCGCACCAACAATCAGCACGGGGAGAAGCACGCCGGCAGCAATCAAGCGCCGACGCTGCGGCGGCGTATCCACAGGGTTCGTCGGCATCCGGCCGGGCTTGCCCTTGGGTGTCGATTTTCTGGTCATCTTATGTGGATGCGGCGCCCAGGCGATGGCTCCTTTTCAGTGCATGCAACCGCGCGCACCGGGAATTCCGTCCCATCCATCGGGTAAGGGAAGCCCGGGATGGCCGGTCATCGGGTAGATGTTGTAGATGACCCAGCGGCCGTGCAGGCTATTCAAGGCAATCGTCGAGCCACCGGTGCTCGGGAGGGCCCAGGAGATGCAGGCCTTCCAGATGCGCCGCAGCGCCGTCATCCACGGGAACCGGGAGATTCTCGGGCAAGTGCAGGAAGTTCATGTTGTCAAGGGGTTGGCACGACGCGGTAATAAACACCGTTGGCACCGTAGACCGGCTGGAACCAGGTGTTCCCGAGCAGATAATAGGTGGTGCCGTACTTCTGGACCGCTACCGTGCCGGCAGGCAATGCTGCGTAGTTCCCCCCCATCGCGTAGGCTGCGGCAGTGTTGGCGCTGCCGGCGGCGTAGCCTGAAGAGTAGGCACTGCTGGTGGCGGCAGCAGTATTCGCCGAGGTGATCGCTGCACCGGCAGCGGCACCGACAACCGCGCCGGCCGCTGCTGCACAGCCGTAGCAGCCCGCCGCGGTGTAGGTGGGAACGACGACAGGTGGGTGGTACGGATAATACGGAGCGGGTGGGCGATAGGCAGTCGCGCCATCGGGCGTGGTGTGGTAAGCCCCCTCCCCGTACCGGCCGGCCGTGCTGCCACCGTACATGTTGGTATGCTCGAAGCCACCACCATAAGCGTGCGCCGAACTGCCGCCCCAGGCATTGGTATGCTCGGTACCGACTCCTGCGACGTGCTCGGTACTGCCGCCAAAGCGGTTGGCACTACCCCAGGCTGCGGCCTGTCCGGGCAAAAGCATGGTGCTGATCACCCCTGCAAGGGTAAAAACGATCCTGTTCATGAGTTGACTCCTTACTGCGACTTGGTGGATTGCACTTTGGTCGGCTTGCGTTCCGCGGGCGGTTGCAGACCAACCGCAGCTTTCGCATCCGGATGAGCGAAGGTCATGGCCACCGCCGTAGCCGCCTTCGTCGTGGCGAAGGCATCTGTCGGTACGACCGGATCAAGCTTCCAGTTGGCAAGCTCCATCTGATGACGCAGGCGCAACGGATCGTCACGATAGACGGCGCGCAGCATGCGTGGCAGCTTGTCATCAGCGCCGATCCAGATCTGTACGAAGACTGCGTCATTGACATACGCCAGCATGTCGGTAACCGTGCCGCCGACGACTTTCGACTGGCCGATGTAAAAGGCGTTGGTCAGTCCCTCGGCAATGTTCCTGTAGGGGTCGGCGAGAACCGCGTCGGCAAACGGAAAGTAGATCGCGGCACTCTCGAATGCAGCCTTGAGTGCCGCATCGATGGTCGGCGGAGCGGCAGCGACGGCGATCAGATTCTCGGCTGGTGAATAGGCGGTCATCGTCTTGCCGTCGTAGTAGAACTCGGACGCCGGGCCATCGCCGAGAGTAATCACCCGCAGTTTGTCGGGTCGCTGCATGAGCACTTCGGAGATGGTCGTATAGGCGAGTGCGGGGCCGAGACGACTCGGGGCCTCGTAGGTGACCGCGGCAGTGAACGCCATCGAACGTGCGGCTGCGAGGCGCTCGCCCATCGCCTTCAGCAGATCGATGGCCTTCGCCTCGAGGATCGGCTTGGGCACCACGATCGTGCCCGAGGTCCTGGCCGGCTTCGCTGCTTTGGGCTTGCCCGGTGGCTGCTGCGCCTGCAAGCTGCCAGCCACGAGCAGGCCGGTAGCAAGCAGCGCCACACGCCGGGTAAACGGGTGATGAATCATTGATCGTCTCCTTCTTGAAAATACAAAAGAATGCCTGCGAAACACGGCTTTTACGGGATCATCCCGCATTCGAACATCTTGTTGGCAATTGGCGCCGCCACCCGATTCAGAAACTCGGTGCGCATCGCCGGATCACTGCGCAACAGGCCGATGACGCGCTGCTCCTCTGCCGACTTCGGCTGGTCTTTCTTCATCCACAACTGCTCGCAGGTCGCCGTCTGGTATCTCTGGATCACCTTGTCGGCAACCATGTCGAGGATCGGGAATTGCGCAAAGCTGATGCCGGCGACGAAAACCGCCGGCAGGATGGCAAACCGCCAGAAACGCTTGTTCATGATTCACTCCTCATGGGTTAGTGTAACAAGAATGCCATCTCTGCTTGCCCTATTGCTTGGCGCGCGTGAAATAGACATCGAACTTCTGCTGCATGACCGCCTGATAGTAGACCCCCTTGAGGATGTCATTCGTCGGGTCATGGCTGAGCGTGTAGGTGGATCCGTTGTAGCCACCGGCGCGCAATTCAAAAAAGAGCCTGATGGTGTTGCCGTTGCGTACGGCCTCGGCCCTCGAGAACGGCAACGGGTTCGGGTTCGCGTAGGCGGCGTCGAGTTTACCGCGGGCATCAACACTTTTGATCGTAATGACATAGCCGCCGTCGGGCCGTACCCAGCGCCCCGGCAGGGCACCGAAAGCGGGCTCGGATGGTGAGTGCGGCGCCTCAGCCTTGACTTGCGGTGCCGTACCCTGTGCGGCAACCGGTTCAGCCAATACGCCCATGGCCAGCGCGAGGCCGGCCAGGGTACGTACGATCGAGACCTTCATGGCCTGCCGACCTTTACAAAAATGATTGGCCAGTGAATTTGCAATGCGGCCGGCACTTCGGACGCCGGCTGCTTCGTTCCGGCTACTCGCTCATCTTGTTGTTGCGCATCGCCGCAGCGAGTTTCTTGATGTCCTCGGGCGACAACTGCGGCCGGTCGACCTTGATCGTCAGCTTGTTGAGCTTCGCGGTCAGAGTGAACGGTGGCTTGTAGTCCGCGTCGTTCACGCCGGTCAGGGTATCGGAACCGATGTCGAAGCTCTCGTCCCACTGCAGGATCATCGGCAGTGTCTTGGGCATCGCTCTGGTGGCGACGACCTTGCCGTCCACCTTCAGCGTACCGGTACCGGGCCGACCGACGCCGCTGAAGCTGTTGAAGGCCAGCGTGCCGGCACCCAGACCGTCGTACTTGAAGTCGAACTCGAGCGTGTGCTTGCCGGGTGGTAGCGCCTCGGCGCCTTCCCACTTCAGGCGCTCGAGATTGACCATGTTCCATAGCCACACCGGCTTGCCCTGGAGTAGGTAGAAGCCGTAGCCACCGAAACGCCCACCGGAGGTCAGAATCATGCCCTCGGCTCCAGCAGCCGGCACCTCGATGTCCGCGGTGACGGTGTAGGAGGTGTTCAGCAGTAGCGGCGAATCCCCTTGCGGCAGGCCGACCATCGGTCGCGTGTAGACAAACTCGCTGCGCCCGGCAGTGATGTTCGGCCGTGGCGCGACGATGCGCGCCGCCACCGAAGCATCCATCGGAAAGACCTGGTGCTTCTTCGCCTCGGCGATGAACCTCTGCCTCATCTCCTTGACCTTCTGCGGGTTCTTCGCAGCCAGGTCGGTGGTCTGGCTGAAGTCGCTGTTCAGGTTGAAGAGTTCGAGCACCTGGTTGTTCAGCGGGTCGGGATTTCCCGGGCCGAAGGCTTCCCATGGTGCGCGATTCACCTTGGTACTGAGGAACCAGCCGTCGTGGTACAACGCCCACTGGCCGAACATCTCGAAATACTGGGTCTTGTGGCGCGTCGGCGCCTTGGCACTGGTCGCGTCGAACGTGTAGGCGAAGCTGGTGCCCTCGATCGGCGCCTGCCTGATGCCGTCGACCATCTCCGGCGCACGAATGCCCGCCGCCTCGAGGATCGTCGGTACGACGTCGATGACGTGCACGAACTGCTCGCGCAGGCCGCCCTTGTCCTTGATGCGTGCCGGCCACGACACGACCATGTTCTGGTTGACGCCACCGAGTTGCGAGGCGTTCTGCTTGAACCATGAGAATGGCGTGTCGAAGGCCCACGACCAGCCGGCCGACATGTGATTGTAGGTCTGTTCGGTGCCCCAGACATCGTAGAACTTCATCTGCACATCCACGGGCAACTGGTTCAGGCCGTTGAAGAACGCGACCTCGTTCGGCGTCCCCAGCGGCCCGCCCTCGGCGCTGGTGCCGTTATCGCCGTTGATGTAAATGATCAGCGTGTTGTCGAGCTTACCAAGATCCTGGAAGGTCTGGATCACGCGGCCGATCTCATGGTCGCTGTAGGCGGCATAGGCTGCGAAGACCTCGACCTGGCGGATGAACAGCTTCTTCTCGTCGGCGCTCAACTGATCCCATGGCTTGAGGACTTGCGACGGCCAAGGCCCGAGCCTGGTGTCCTGGGGGATCACCCCGAGCCGCTTCTGGTTCTCGAAGATGCGCTCGCGCAGCTTCTCGTAGCCGTCGTCGAAGAGATGCATCGCCCTGATCTTTTCTACCCATTCTTGGGTCGGGTGGTGCGGCGCGTGTGTGGCGCCGGGGGCGTACTTGATGAAGATCGGCTTGTCCGGCTGGATCTGGTGTACGCGCGTCATGTATTCGATGGCATCGTCGGCCATCCCGGTGACGAGGTTCCAGCCCGGTTTGCCCTCGAACGGATAGATCTGCGTCGTGTTGCGGAACAGGTTCGGCTGCCACTGGTTGGCGTCGCCGCCGACGAAACCGTAGAAATACTCGAAGCCCATGCCGCTGGGCCATCGGTCGAATGGCCCGACCTGGCTGGCGACGAACGCCGGCGTGTTGTGGTTCTTGCCGAACCACGAGGTAGCGTAGCCGTTGTCGAGCAGGATGCGGCCGATCGTCGCCTTGTCCTTGCCAATGATGCTGTTGTAGCCAGGGTAGCCGGTCGACTGCTCGGAGATCACGCCGAAGCCGGCCGAGTGGTGGTTGCGCCCGGTGATCAGCGCGGCGCGCGTTGGCGAGCACAACGCCGTCGAGAACATGCGGTTGTAGCGCAGTCCTTCGTTGGCGATGCGGTCCATCGCCGGCGTCGGGATGACGCCGCCAAAGGTGCTCGGAACACCGAAGCCGGCGTCGTCGGTGATGATCAGCAGCACGTTCGGTGCGCCCTTCGGCGGCACGATGCGCGGCGCCCACCAAGGTTTGGATTGCAGGGCGTCGTCCTGGATCACGCCAGCAAATTTCGGGTCGGGCGCGGGCAGCTGCTTGCCGCTGATCGAAGCCGTCGCGCTCGGTGAGCCGAGCACACCGGCAACTTGCTGGGCAAGGCCAGGACCGGCAATCGCCATGGCTAATACAGCCATGGCAAGCAAGGCCCATCGATGTATCCCTGTTTTCATTTTCATATTCCTTGCGTTGTTGAACATCTTCAGGAGTTAAAAAAAGAAGGTCGCACCCACTCCCAGCCCGGTGAAGCGCGCGTCCAGGCCGCCATGACCCTTGCCGTCAAAGTTGTAGCTGAGGTTGCGCAGGATCACTGTCACGTCACCCCAGCCGTAGCGGTAGCCGGTACCGACCAGCGCCTGCCAGGTCGTGTTTTGCGAACCGACACCAGCATCCAGATAGTAGGGCATGAACCACCGGCCATCTTCACTGAGGCCAATCCTGCCCTTGACGCCGACAATCCCATCCCACTTGTTGACGGAGACCGAGGCATTCAGATGACCCGGAAAAAGGAACAAGCTGTAATCCAGCGTCGTCACCAGGTTGAGGTAACGGGTGCCGGCGAATACATCCAGATGCGACGCGCCTTTACGCCAGACACTGTAGCTGCCAGCGAGCGTCAGGACATTGGACTGGATACCCGATGAGGAGTCAAAGGGTAAGGTACCCGCTGCTCCCGGTCGGTCGATGGGCTTCAGCCCCGATTTCTGGTGGTCGAACTTCATGTAGAGGTAGTCGGCAAACAACGACCAGTCGCCTTTGCGTGCTTCGCCGGCAAGGAAAAAGGCGAAGGAGAGGTTGTGCAGGTAAGTGTCGGGAGTGCTGTGCAGCTTGCTGGTCACGCCATTGCTGATCCCGAACGGGTTGAGCGTCGTCGTGTTATAGATCGTCGGCAGCCACGCATAGGGCGTGACACTGAAGTGCCACTGCCCGTCGAAGAGGTCCATCCGGGGCTGATTCTCCACGGCGCTGCCTGGTGTGACCGCCACCAGACTGAGTGCGCCCAAGGCACAGACGATACATTTTCTGAAACCCTTTGCTGATGCCATGTTCACCCTCCCGATGAGAAACACAAATTTCTACTGACCGGCAATCTACCCCAAGGCATGGCCGCCACCAAGCGATAGTCCAACGCGGGCTGGCCTCGAGCAGCGCTGACCACCGCTCATTGACCGCTTGCCGGGCACGCGCTACATTCGCCTGGGGAGCAGTCCCCAGGCTTACCCAATTGCCGGGCCACCCCAGGGAGGAAACCATCATGCCGAACCGTCAACGCCTGTCGATTGCGATGCTGAGCAGCACGCTCGCCTTGCTCAGTCCGTCAGCCGCGCATGCGCAATCTTACACGAGTGACGGCGCGGTTCGTCCCGGCCCTGCATCATCGCCCGAGGAGACCCCTCCCGGACCCGTACTCTCGCCGGACGCGGTGCCTCCCGAGCGTGCGCTCTCCCCGCAAGAGACCGCAGCCGATCCGGTGCTCTCGCCGGATGCCGTGCCGCGTGAGCAGGCACTTTCGCCAGAGGCAACGAAGCCGCCGCCGGTGCTCTCGCCGGACGCCGTTCGCCCTGACCCGGCCTTGCCGCCCGACTGATAGTGGACTCCTCGATTAATGGTAGTGATTGGAAACACCGAAATGACCCAGACTCCTTCGTCAACGCCCAGCGGAACCGTATACATCGTCGGCAGCGGTCCCGGCGACCTCGACCTGTTGACGCTGCGTGCTGCGCGGCTGATCGGCCAGGCGGATGCCATTGTCTACGACCATCTGATTGCCGATGGCGTCCTTGAACTGGCGCGTCCTGACGCAGAAAAAATCTATGCCGGCAAGGAACGTTCACGACACAGTGTGCCACAGCATGAACTCAACCAGTTGCTGGTGCGCCTGGCGCGCGCGGGCAAGCAGGTGGTCCGCCTCAAAGGGGGAGACCCCTTCATTTTCGGGCGTGGCGGCGAGGAAATCGAAACGCTGGTCGACGCGGGAATTGCTTTCGAGGTGGTGCCGGGAGTGACTGCCGCCGCCGGCTGCGCCGCTTACGCCGGCATCCCGTTGACGCATCGCGATCACGCCCACGCGGTAGCTTTCGCAACCGGCCATCTCAAGGACGGCACGATCAATCTCGATTGGTCATCGCTGGCGCGTCCGCGGCTGACGGTCGTCTTCTACATGGGCGTCGGTGGCCTCGCCGAAATCTGCCAGCAGATGATCGCCCATGGATTGCCCGAGAATCACCCTGCGGCGGTCGTTCAGAACGGCACGACGCGTCGGCAACGCGTGCTGACTGGCGATCTGGCGACCCTGCCGGCGAAGGTCGCAGCCGCCGGCATCACGTCTCCGGCACTGATCATTGTGGGAACCGTGGTGCGTCTGCAGCAGAAACTGGACTGGTTCAAGCCGGCACAATGAATCGATGATGGATCGATGGATTGCACCTGATCGGACACTCAGGGAATCAAATGATGGGCGAACGATTTGACCAGAGGCCACTGTCGGCGGCTGATCGGCAGCCGTTCGGGAATATCGCGCAGCATGGCCTGCCACTGCGTCTCGGCATCGTCGGAGTGGCTCTTTTCGAAACCGATAATCGTCTCCCTGGCGACCAGGACGCTGCGATGCAGGCGAATGAACTGCTCGCCAAACTCCTGTTCGAGATGGGTCAGTGACTCGTCGAGCAGGTATTCCCGATCACGGGTGCGCGCGATGACGTACTTCAGGTCAGCTTTGAGGTAAATGACCTCGGCGACTGGAATCAGCAACAGACGACCCCGTTCGTGACAGGAGAGGTGGCTGCGGGCCGTTTGCTGCAGCGAGGCCAGCGCTACCGGCAGACGCGGCAGTGGGTGTGGTCGAACCTTCTGCAACGCGGCGAGCAAACGCTTTGCCCGTACTGGTTTCAACAGATAATCCACGACGTTGAGTTCGAAGGCTTGCACCGCGTACGCTTCAAAGGCCGTCACAAAGATCACCGCCGGTGGCCGTGCAAGTTCCGACAGACGACAGGCGAGCGCGATGCCGTCCATCCTGGGCATCTGAATGTCGATCAGGGCAACGTCCACCCTTCGGCTGGCGATCGCCGCCAGGGCACGCAAGCCATTTTCTGCTTCGGCAACGAGTTCATTGGGCAGCGCCGGTGCAAGATCAGCCAGCAGATCACGCAAGCGCGTACGCGCGGGCGCTTCATCATCGACAATCATCACCGCAAGCGGGCCGGGACAAACGGCGGGAATCATGGCGAGTGCCCGCGACAAGGGAGAACGATGTGCACCCGATACTCGCGCCGACCGCCAGCAAGGAGCACCTCGCCGGTCTCGATGCGGGCTTCCAGATCGTAGTACAGTGCCAGCCGCTCGCGAATGTTATCAAGCGCCATGTGGTTGCCGTGTGGATGCTCGGTGTCGCCATCACAGGGGTTGATGAGATCGATATGCAATTGATCGCCACGTCGCAGCACTCGAATACGGATCGTGCCGCTCTCTCCGGAGGGTTCGATACCGTGATAGACGGCATTCTCCAGCAATGGTTGCACCATCAGCGGCGGCACCTTGAGATCGGCGACCACATCAGTCACCTCCCATTCGACATTCAGACGTTCTCCAAGACGCAACTTTTCAAGGTCGAGATACTGCCGACACAAGGCCATCTCGTCGGCCAACGGGATCAGCTCCCGATGGTCTCGCATGAGCGCCCGAAAGAGTTCGGCCAACTCTTCAAGGGCCGTCTCGGCACGCCTCGGATCAAGACGAATCAACGAGATGATGGCATTGAGACTATTGAACAGGAAATGCGGTCGGATGCGTGCGGTCAGCGATTGCAGGCGGGCCTCGGCAAGCGCCGGCGACAATGCGCTGGCGCGCAAGGCCAGGTAGGACAGCATCAACGCCGCCGCTGCCCCACCGAGCAGACCGGCTTTCAGCAGGTGCGACCAGCCCCCTTCATCGAAAGTCAGAAAACGCCAGAGATCGGTCAGAAGGATCGCGGAAGCGGCGGCCAGAAGCACCACCAGCGCCTGTCCGATCCCAATGGGGAGGCGCCGCAACAGGTTCCCGAACAGCGCCAGAAGGGTCAGGTTGATCAGCAGCAAGGGTTGCACCCAAATGGCCATCTCACTGTAACGTTGCACGCTGTCGCTGATCCCCTCGCTCTGCACCAGGGCTGCGAGCAATGCCAGCAGGTTGACCCCGAGCAGGATGCGCAGTATGACTCCAGCATTGCGGAAGTCCGGCAACAGATGACCAGCCAGGTTTTGCTTTATACTTGCCATTACTCGAAGTGGCGCCTGTACAAGGTTCTACGAGTGATTTTAGCCTAGGAACCGGTACCTTATGAGCCAATCCGATTCTTCACTCTATACATGGGCCGGCCGCTTCTCCGAGCCGATGTCCGACCTGGTCAAGCGCTACACGGCATCGGTCGATTTCGACCAGCGAATGTGGCGTCAAGACATCCGTGCCTCGCTGGCACACGCCACGATGCTGGCCCGACAAAACATCATCAGTACCGACGATCTGGCCGACATCGAGCGCGGGATGGCGCAGGTCGTGCGAGAAATCGAGGCCGGCAGCTTCGTTTGGTCGCTCGACCTCGAAGACCTGCACCTGAACATCGAGAAACGTCTGACCACGCTCGTCGGTGATGCCGGCAAGCGTCTGCATACCGGCCGCTCACGCAATGATCAGGTTGCCACCGACATTCGTCTCTATCTTCGTGATGCAATCGATGATATCGCCAGGCTGCTCGGCGAATTCCAGAGCAGGCTGCTCGATCTTGCTGAAAAGGAAGCGGCCACGGCACTGCCTGGCTTCACCCACTTGCAGGTCGCGCAGCCGATTACCTTTGGCCATCATCTGCTGGCCTATTTCGAAATGGTGCGACGCGACGCCGAACGCCTGGCCGACTGTCGCCGACGGACCAACCGTTTGCCACTCGGTGCGGCTGCCCTGGCTGGCACCCCCTATCCGATTGACCGACCGTTCGTCGCCGATTTGCTGGGTTTCGACGGGGTTTGCGAAAACTCGCTCGATGCCGTTTCCGACCGCGACTTTGCGATTGAATTCTGTGCCGCCGGCGCATTACTGATGATGCACCTCTCGCGTCTGTCCGAAGAACTGATCCTGTGGATGAATCCCCGTTTCGGCTTCATCCGGCTCGCCGATCGATTCTGCACCGGCAGCTCGATCATGCCCCAGAAGCGGAATCCCGACGTACCCGAGTTGGCGCGCGGCAAGACCGGCCGCATCTATGGTCACCTGACCGCCTTGCTGACATTGATGAAGGGCCAGCCTCTGGCCTACAACAAGGACAACCAGGAAGACAAGGAACCGCTTTTCGACACCGTTGACACGCTCATCGATACCCTGCGCATCTTCATCGAGATGATTCCCGGGATCACCACCCACCCGGAAAATATGCGTGACGCCTTGCGCCAGGGATTTGCCACCGCCACCGACCTGGCTGACTACCTGACCCGCAAGGGACTGCCTTTCCGCGATGCTCACGCAGCCGTCGGCCTGGCCGTTCGCCGCGCAGAGGAACTCGGCGTCGACCTCGCGCAGCTTTCGCTCGGAGAACTGCAGCGCTTATCCCCGCTGATTGGTGACGATGTCTTTGCCGTACTGACCATCGAGGGCTCGCTGGCGGCACGCCGCCATGTAGGCGGCACGGCGCCGGAACAGGTTCTGGCGGCGATCGCGCGTGCGCGTTGCGGCTAACGGTCATGACTTTTCCAGGCACCTCCGATCATGAAAGTGATGACCGTTTCCCTCCCTTGCAGGGCACATTCCGGCTGGCACGCCGGAATCGTTCGATGGGCGCGGAGCAGGCTCCGCGAATTCCCCCTCTCACCCCCCGTCATGAGTCGCTGACGCGACTTTCACATTAAGTCCCCCCGACACGGCAGGCATGGAGAAGATCGGCAAATACGAACTTGTCCGGGAAATCGGCCGGGGCGCAACTTCCACCGTCTACCTCGGCAACGACCCTTTCAGCAAACGCGAGGTCGCGGTCAAGATCGCCTTTCCGGATATTCTGAGAGACTCCAAACGGGGCAGGCTATACACACACATCTTTCTCAATGAAGCCGCACTGATCGGCAAACTGTCACACCCGCACATCGTCCAGACTTACGACGCGGTGGTCGACGACCATCTCTGCTACATCGTTATGGAATATGTAGCAGGCAGCACGCTGGAGGCGGCTTGCACAGCCAACCGGCTGCTGTCATACGCACGTGTCGTCGAGATCATTTTCAAATGTACGCGAGCGCTCGATTTTGCGTTCCGGGCCGGCATCATTCATCGTGACATCAAGCCTGCCAATATTCTCGTCGCGGGCTTCGACCCGAATGTAGGCGAGATCAAGATCTCGGATTTTGGCGCGGCAATCATCGGCTCGCCCGACCGTACCCTGATTCTCGGCATGGGGTCACCCGCCTACATGTCGCCGCAACAGGTGAAAGATCATCCGCTCGATCACCAGGCCGACATCTACTCTCTCGGCGTGGTCATGTATCAGTTGCTGACCGGGCAACTGCCTTTTCAGGCTCGCAACAGTTACGACCTGATCTACCAGATCATCCACTCGGAACCTCGCCGGCCTTCGACGCTACGCGCTGACATTCCGGCATCGCTCGACGCCATCGTCGCGCGTGCGATGAGCAAGAAACTCGAAAACCGTTACCCGAATTGGGCAGAGTTTGCGCACGATCTCGCGCAGACTTGCCGCGGCCCAAGGTCGAACATGCCAGCCGAGCAGATGGTCGATGTCGAAAAGTTCGACACCTTGCGTGCGTTCGCCTTCTTCGCCGATTTCTCCGATGTCGAGCTCTGGGAAATCGTGCATTTTTCTCAATGGAGCCGCGTTCCACCCGGTGAAGTGATCATTCAGGACGGCAACGCCGGCGATTGTTTCTATTTCCTCGCCGCAGGTGAACTGAAAGTCCTCAAGAACGGCATGATCCTTGATCTGCTGACCACTGGAGAGTGCTTCGGCGAAATGGCCGTGATCGGCAAGGCGAACTCGGTACGTGGCGCGGATATCATCGCCCTGACCGATAGCAAACTGGTGAGGATTACCGAAAGCGCTTTGCAGAACTCTTCTGCTGCCTGTCGAATGCATTTCTACCAGTCTTTTCTCGCTGTCCTTAGCGAGCGTCTGACGTCGGCGAACGTTCGTCTGGTGTCCTTCTGAAAGGGAACCCTCCCCGGCCATGCTGCGGCACCCGCCGACGGGTGTGACTGATCCGCTCCCCCGGCAGAGCCCCGGGGATTTCCCATTTTTGGTTAACGGTCATGACTTCTCCAGGCACCCCCGATCCTGAAAGTCATGACCGTTTCCCTCTCCCCCGACCCCTCCCCCGCGAGGGGGGAGGGGAGATTCGTGAGTCGCTGGCGCGACTTTCACGCTAAATGGGATATGGGCCAATTCGGCATGGGGAGTGCGGAATGTCGGGTCCGGGCAGCGCCGCATTGCGGACAGGTGAGTGCGGTTGAATGCCATCGCGCCGGACTCAGGGATGCAGGGACAGGAAATGGTCGAGCAGGTTGAAATGGTCTTCGAAAAAGTGACTTTCCAGGGCCGGGAGTTCTGTGATCGGCACCCACCTGGCTTGCGCGGCGTCGTCGGCGCCGCAGACCTCGGGCAAGCGGCAGTCGCCGAGATCGAACCAGTGCGCATGCGTGATCGTTCGCCCGCGCAGACTGCGGTCGGGATGATCGAAAACGGCGACGCCTTGCAAGGCCACTTCAAGCGTGGAATCGAGCAGGCCAAGGCCGGTTTCTTCGCGCAGCTCGCGAATCGCGCCCTGCAGGACGCGCTCACGCGCCTCGAGGAAACCGCCGGGTACCGCCCACAAGCCTTTTCCCGGCGGATGCCCACGTTCGACGAGCAGGACATGCGTGGACGCGGTGACGACCGCGTCCACGGTCACGAAAGGACCACTTCCCCAGACCCGCCGGTTCTCCTCGAGCGCCAGATGCTCGCCGCGCAGTGAGCGGTAATGCGGCAGACGGGTCCAGCCCTTCAGATAGTGCACGATCGTCGCCGGCAGCAGCCCGCCGAGCAGCGCCTGCGTCGCCGGCCAGTCTTCGCTCTCGAAGTAGATCTGGCGGATGCTGGTCGCGTCGATCTCGTCGAATTGCGGCGCGGCGACGAACTGCCAGCGCGGAAAACGTTGCAGGTAGTGGCTGGAGGCGTCCTTGAGGTAGCCGACGAGGGCGATCCGCGCACCGGGGGCGCTGTGTTCCTGCACCGCGGCGACGACCGCCTCGCCCCAGCGCCGATCGTCGTAATAATCGCGAATCGGCAGAAAACGGACACGCGCGCGCGTCGCGTCGTCGAGCGTGCTGCCGATCATGGCGGCGCGCTCCTCCCAGGTGAACGGGTTCTTCGCATTGCGCGCCGCGTGCGCCGATCCGAGCAGAACGATCACCTGTTCGGCGCTTTCCAGGGTCCTGGCGAGCAAGGCCGCATGCGCATGGTGGAAGGGCTGGAAACGGCCAATCAGTACGGCGATGTCGAATCGGTCGGTGGTCATCGGATGGGCTCCTGGTCAGTCATGGTCAGTGGTCGTTAATGTGCAAGTCGCGTCAGCGACTCACGAATCTCCCCTCTCCCCTCGCGGGAGAGGAGTCGGGGAGCGAGATGGGGAATTCGCGGAGCCTGCTCCGCGCCCATCGAGCGATTCCGGCGTGCCAGCCGGAATGCGCCCTGCAAGGGAGGGAAACGGTCATGACTTTCAGGATCGGGGGTGGCCTGGAAAAGTCATGACCGTTAGTCATGGCGGGCGGCAATCGGCATCTGCCGGCCGCTGCCGAAGGCGCGCCCGCGCAGGCGCAGAATCGGCGGCGCCTGGCGTCGCTTGTATTCGTTGCGCGCGATCAGACGCCGAATTCTCGTCACCAGCGCCCTGCCCTCGGCGTCGGCCAGCAGTTGCGCGTAGGCGGACTCGACGCTGGCGCGCTCGTCGGCACCGAGCCGCTCGCCCTCGATCAGCACCTTGAGGATCGTGTCGAGGACCGGATACGGCGGCAGGCTGTCGGTGTCCCGCTGACCGGGCGCGAGTTCGGCCGAAGGCTCCTTGTCGAGGATCGCCTGCGGGATCACTTCGCCACCGGCGCATTCGTTGAGGTACCGGCTCAAGGCAAAGACTTCGGTCTTGTAGAGGTCGCCGATCAGACCCAGACCGCCGTTGGTGTCGCCGTAGAGGGTGCAGTAGCCGACCGAGATTTCGCTCTTGTTGCCGGTGGTCAGCAGCAGGTGGCCGTAGCTGTTGGAATACTCCATCAGGATGGTGCCGCGCACCCGCGCCTGCAGATTCTCGAGCGCCAGACCGCGCAAGGGGTCGCTGCAGGCCGCGGCGAAGCCGGTTGCAAACTGGCTGACGAGGTCGCGAATCGGATGCTCGATCAGGCGGATTCCAAGCCGGCGGCAAAGCACTTCGGAGTCGCCGACGCTGCCTGGCGTCGAGAAACTCGACGGCATGGTGATGGCGACGACATGGTCCGCGCCGAGCGCCTCGACGGCGAGCGCCAGCGTCAGCGCGCTGTCGATCCCGCCCGACGAGCCGACGACCGCGCGGCTGAAGCCGCAGCGACGAGCGTAGTCGCGCAAGCCGAGAACGATCTGCCGGCGGTAGAACTCCATCACCGGCAGACCTTCGGCGGCGATCGGCGGTAGTGCTTCGCCGGTGGCCGACAGGAAGTTCGTGCCGTCCCATTGCAGCGTGCTCACCGCTTCGGCAAAGCGCGGCGCCTCGAAGACCACACCGGCGGCCGGAGAAACGGCGAACGAGGCGCCGTCGAAGATGAGCTGGTCATGCCCGCCGATCTGGTTGACATAGACCAACGGCATCTGGTGGCGCTGGCTGGCCGCCGCAAAGAGACGATGGCGCTGCTCGCGCTTGCCGATGTTCGACGGGCTGGCGTTGATCGTCACCAGCAGATCGGGACTGGCGTCGGCGAGGCGGCTAAAGGGGTTGACCGCGTAGTCGCTGCCGGCGTCGTTCCAGCCGTCTTCGCAGATCAGGAAGCCGACCTGCGTGCCGCCGACGCGCAAGACCCTGGCGACATCCGGTCCCGGCTCGAAGTGGCGGCGCTCGTCAAAAACGTTGTAGGTCGGCAGCAACTGCTTCGCGTATCTGAGCACGACCGCCCCGTCGCGGAGCACGAGCAGACTGTTTTCAAGCGGCTTGCCGGGGCCGCTGCGCCGCGTTGGCGCGCCGACCACCCAGCACAGGCCCGGCGTCGTCTGGCTCGCGGCGAGCAAGCTGTCGAGGCCCGCCGCCGCGCGCTCGATGAAGTCGGCTTCGTCGAGCAGGTCGCCGGGCGAGTAGCCGGTCAGCGACAGCTCGGGAAAAACCACCATCTGCGCCTGCTCGGCATGCGCCTGCGCGGCTGCGCGACCCATCAGGGCGATGTTGCCGTCGATGTCGCCGATCGTCGGGTTCAACTGCGCGAGGGTGATGCGAAAGGCGTTCATGGCGTTGCCACCGGATGATGGAAGACCTGCCGCAGGTAGGCGAGAAAGGTGCGGTCCTCGCACAGCGTCTTGCCCGCGGAATCGGAGAGCTTGGCGACCGGCTGCCCGTTGCACGCCATGATTTTCATGACCACGTTCAGCGCCTGATGCGGCGTATCGTTCGAGAGGTCGGTACCGATGCCGTAGGAGGTTTGCACCCGTCCGCGCAAACGCCGGTAGAGATCGACCGCGCGCGGCAGGTTCAGGCTGTCGGAGAAGACCAGGCGCTTGCTCAGCGGGTCGATGTGCAGTTGCTGATAGTGGCGCAGCGCCTTCTCGGCCCATTCGACGGGATCGCCCGAATCGTGGCGCAGACCGTCGAAGAGCTTGGCAAAGTAGAGGTCGAAATCGGCGAGAAAGGCGTCCATGCCGACCACGTCGGTCAGCGCGATGCCGAGATCGCCGCGGTACTCCTGCACCCAGGCCTCGAGCGCCGCTTTCTGGAAATCGCGCAGGCGAAAGCCGAACGCCTGGTAAGCCTGCAGGTACTCGTGCGCCATCGTGCCGATCGGCGTCAGCCCCAGTTTCTTCGCCAGGTAGACGTTGGAAGTGCCGCGGAAATGCTCCGGCACCTCGTTGGCCAGCGTGCGCACGACTTCCTCGTGCCAGGCGGCGGAATAGCGCCGGCGCAGGCCGAAGTCGAAGAAAATGAAAGGCTCGGTCGCCGACGCCAGCAACGGCTGCTGCGACTTCAGGAAGTCGATCTTCGCCTGCAGCCGTTCGCGCGCCACGGCCAGAATCGAGGGATCGGTCGACAGCCGTCGGAAGTAGAGCTCATTGACGATGTAGAGCACAAAGATCTCGAAGGCCATGACATGCACCAGGGGACCGCTGGCGACGACCCGCAGATGCTCGCCGTCGGCGCGCGTCGTGATGAAGCGGCGCTGGAAGCGAAACACCGAGAGGAAGTCGACGAAGTCGCTCTTGATGAAACGCAGGCTACGCAGGTAAGCGAGTTCATCGTCATCGAAGGTCAGGGTACACAAGTGGTCGAGTTCGGCATCGACGTCGGCCTGCAGCTCGGCCAGCGGATAGACCGGCCGGTTCCGGCAGAAAAAGGCGTACTCGGCCTGCGCCCCAGGGTGGCTATGCAGCAGCGCCTGCCACATCGTGAACTTGTAGAGGTCGTTCTCCAGCAGGCTGCGGACGACGGGGGGATCAATCTTGTTCCAGGTCATGCTCACTCTCCTCTTCGGCAACGCCGACCAGCCGGCGCGTGAACACACTGTAAACAACTTCGTTGCATTTTGCAACTAATAGATGAAAATTTCTCGCTGGCCTGCCTCGGCAGCGGTCACGACTTCAAGAACGGCCGACAGGTCGCGGCGTGGGTCGGGCTGGTTCCGGGACAAGACAGCCGCGGCGGCAAGGCTGGGCTGGGCAGGATCACCCAGGCCGGAGAGGCCCCTCTCCGAAATCTCCGGGTGATGGGCGCCCGCGCCATACTGGCAGGGCTGGGCGACCCACAGGACGGCTTCAGCCGCTGGGCGCGCAGTCTTCAGGAACGATGCGGCTACTGGAAGGCCGTCGCGGCGATTGCGGCGAAGAATGCACGGCTCGCGTGGGCGAGGCGGCATGACGGGGAAGACTTCCGGGCCAGCACCAAGCCGTGGGCGCTTCGAGTGAAGGGTTAGAGTGAAGGGTTACTGTGCAAGTCGCGTACGCGACTCACGAACCTCCCCTCCCCCTCGCGGGGGCGAAGGCGGGGTTTCGCGGAGCACTGCTCCGCGCCGCCGTAGCCGGCCCGCGATGCAGCGCGGGCCGTGGAACGAAGGCGGGGTTTCGTGGAGCACTGCTCCGCGCCGCCGCAGCCGGCCCGCGATGCAGCGCGGGCCGTGGAACGAAGGCGGGGTTTCGCGGAGCACTGCTCCGCGCCGCCGTAGCCGGCCCGCGATGCAGCGCGGGCCGTGGAACGAAGGCGGGGTTTCGCGGAGCACTGCTCCGCGCCGCCGTAGCCGGCCCGCGATGCAGCGCGGGCCGTGGAACGAAGGCGGGGTTTCGCGGAGCACTGCTCCGCGCCGCCGCAGCCGGCCCGCGATGCAGCGCGGGCCGTGGAAGGGGTTGGGGGAGAGGGAAACGGTCATGACTTTCATGATCGTGGGATGCCTGGAAAAGTCATGACCGTTAGGTCACCTTGTGTTGGGACACATACTCGCATAACGCTTCGTCCATGCGGGTTTGCCAGCCTGCTCCGGTCGCGCGGAAATAGGCAAGTACTTCCGGGCTGTATCGCACCGTCACTTGCTCTTTCGTCGGGTGCTTGTTTGGCCCGCGGGGACGACGTGCCGCAATCACTTCACGAAGTTGGTCTGCCGAATGAGTGACAAATGCATTATTCCAATCGTCCGGTTTGGTAGCCGGAGCATCATTTACAGAAACGTGTCCACGCCTCGCGCTCATGTTTTTCTGCCTTTCGCGCCGAAATAATATGGGGCCATTCGTCGTCGCCCGGCGTCCAGACAACGAACAACATTTCTCCCGCGTGCCAGCCAACGCTCTGGAAGCGCAACTCGCCATAGGCTTCGCGCGCATCTTCGCGGGTCAGCAAGTCACCCTCAAAGAAACCCGACAGCGCGGCCAAATCAATGCCGTGCTTGGCAATGTTCGCTTGACACTTGGTTTCGTCGAAGGTGATCACTGCCAAATCGTAGATGCATTATGATCGAGAATCAAGGCAAGCTGTAGATGCGGGTACGAACGAAAGTGTTGGGCGGAACCCTGACTCCCCTCCCCCCTCGCGGGGGAGGGGTTGGGGAGAGGGGGCATGTGCTCCACCGCGGCCATCATGGCCTTCAGGCCGGAACGGCTTTCCGACTTCGTTCCTGTGCTGCCGCAGGGTTTTGACGAATTTGTGTTCAACCCTTGCCCCTCTCCCCAACCCCTCCCCCGCGAGGGGGGAGGGGCGATCGTTGGTCGGCGCGCCGCTGCTGTACATGTTGGCTGGCCCTCTCCCGCGAGGGGTGAACCCCCAAGGTTTCGCCATCGGACGGTCGTTTTGAAGAGGCCATGCCACATGCAATCCTTCGACCAACACTTTCGTTCGCACCCTGTAGATGCAATGCGGTTTTCTCCCGAGGGGGCCACAGGTGCCTCAGCGCATGGCTGCGCCAGGGTCGCCACGGCTCGGCGATCGCCTCGGCTTCGCGCCAGCCGCTGGCGGTGTTCGGCAGGCCGAGCGCCTTGAGCAATCCGGCATCGTGCGGCGGCCAGGCATCCGGCCAGGCGCGTGAACACACGGCAGACCACTTCATTGCGTTTTGCCACTAACAGGCGAAAATTTTTCTGCTCGCAACTGCTCGCAAACCCTGCGCATTGCCGCCGCTGCCCGCGGAGCGGGCAGCGGCGCTCAATTCGGCGGCTCCGCCGCCGAATTCTCCTGAGCCGGCTCCGCCGGCTTCCCGGGACCTAGGGCGAGCCGGAACCCGCTGCCGCCGCCGTGCCTGCCCGGCCCGCTCCCGCTGCGGTCGGCAGAACGGACGCCCCTGCCGTCGCTGCCCCACGAGCCGCCGCGCAACACGCGGGCGTCGCCCCACGCCGCACCGCGCGGGTCCACCTGCGGCGTCGTCGGGTAGTCCCCGTACCAATCCGCACACCACTCCCAGACGTTGCCATGCATCTCGTACAGGCCCCACGGATTGGCCGGCAGGGAGCCTACCGGAACGGTCTTCTCGCGATACACGCCCTTCGCGCCACCGGCATACGGATAATTCCCGTTGTAGTTGACCTGCTCGGGAGTGATGTTCTCGCCAAACGAAAACGGCGTCGTCGTTCCCGCCCGGCACGCGTATTCCCATTCGGCTTCGCTCGGCAGGCGCGCTTCGAGACCGGGCAGCCGACGATTCAGCTCACCCAGGAAACCCTGAACGTCGTCCCAGCTCACCTGCTCGACCGGATGGGAAGGGTTGTCCTTGAAGCGGCTCGGGTTCTCGCCCGTCACCGCCTGCCACAGCGCCTGCGTGCACGCCGTGTCGGCGAGCCAGTAGCCCTCGCTCAGCGTCACTTCGTGCTGCACTTCATCGCCGTCGCGTTCGGGCTCGTTCTCCGGCGAACCCATCCGGAAACGCCCCGGCGCGATCCAGCGGAAGCGCTGCTGCGCTTCGGCCAGTTCGAGCGTCATCCACAGACCCCACTCGTCCTCACCCCAGGCGCTGGCCCAGCGCAGCGGGAAGCGCTCGGGAAGGAAGATCGCGGCGCTGTCGTCAGCGAGAGCGGGAACGAGCATCACGGGCATCCGGCGAAGCGCCACTTCGGCAGGCGTTCGGCATCCTGCCTACCAGCCTGCCGAAGGGCATGGGCTTTTTGCCGCCGGTACACGGCGGACAGGAAGGTCATCTGGTCCCGAGCCGGTCTCCTGGACTCCGGAGCTAGGGCGAGCCGGAACCCGCTGTCGTTGTCGTGCCTGCCTGGCTCGTTCCTGTTGCGGTTGGCAGAACGGACGTTCCTGCCGTTGTTGTTCCACGAGCCGCCGCGCAACACGCGGGCGTCGCCTGCGATGGCCTCCCTGGTTGCTGCACCTGCCGAGCAGCCCATCCAAAATTGCAGCGGGCCGCTCATTGCTCACTATAGCGCGAAGGGTGGAGTTCGAGGTGACGTTTTCGCCAGCTCAGGCTGTCGCAGTGCAGCGTCGGCGCCAGCACCGCGGCGTAACCGCGCTGCAGCGCCGCTTCGTCGATGACGCCGGCCAGCCAGGCGGCCTCCCAGCGCTGGCAGCCGTGCCGGTAACGCGCCTGCTTGCGCGGCGTCAGGCGCAGCGAACCGCGCAGCACGCGCGCGCCGCAATAGCTGACGCCACGCTCGCTGCGGTTGATCTGAACGTTGGCTTTCAGCGTCAGGTGCCGCTCGCGCTGCAGCCATTCGCGCAGTTCGCCGGCCACCTGCCTGACGCTCTGCCGGTCGTCGCCCCAGCAGAGGATGTCGTCCATGTAACGGACGTGGGCGCGGACCAGCGGGTGCGCGAGCAGAAAGCGGTCGGCGCCGTCGAGGTAATGATTGGCAAAATGCTGCGAGGTCAGCGAGCCGATCGGCAACCCGCGCCTGGGAGCCGCCGGGCACGCGGCGATGATTCGCCCGAGCAGGGCGAGGAAGTCGGCGCCCTTGAAGCGCCTGGCGAGCAGCCGCTCCAGAATCGCGTGGTCGATCGACGGGAAGTAGGCGTCGACATCGACCTTGACGAACCACGCAAAGCGGCGCAGCTCGGCCTGCACCTGGCGTATCGCGCGATGCACGCCGAGCCCCGGCCGGCAGGCGTAGGTGCTCGGAACCAGCGTACGCTCGAAAACCGGTCCGGCAAGATTCATGATCGCGTGGTGGAGAACGCGATCGGCGAAGCACGCGGCGTGGATCAGGCGTTGCTTCGGGTCGTGGATCAGGAAGCTGCGATACTCGCCGTAGGGAACGACGCCGGCCAGGATGTCGCGGCGCAAGCGGGCAATCGAGTCGTCGAAATGCGCGCAGAAGCGCCTCACTTCCGGGCGCTGCCGCTTGCCGCGCGCCGCTTTCCACGCCGCGAGGGCGAGGTTGTCGGCACTCGCCAGGTCGGCGAGCTCAATTCGCACGCGCTGCATCGGTCGAAGCACCTGCCGGCACCGTGAATGCCTTTCGCAGCAGCGGCAGGAAATGGCTGGCGTACTTGTCGACGCGCGCCTTGCCGACGCCTTCGATCTCGCCGAGCGCCGTAGCCGTCGTTACCCGCCGCGTGACCATCGCCGCGAGCTGCTCGTTGGTGAACAGCGCAAACTGCGGCACGCCCTCGTGTTCGGCGAGCGACCGGCGCAAACCGCGCAGCTCGGCATAGACGGCAAAGTCGGCCTCGTTCAGCAGCTCCCGGTAATCGATCCGCTTCCTCTCGGCAGGCGGGCGAGACGAGTCTTCACCGTCGAGCGTTGCCACGCAGAACGTCCAGTACGAGTGGGACCCCTGATCGACGAAGCGCTTTTCGACATCGGCTACCCGATGCTGCGCGCAGAACGCGTTGAGTGCGTCCTGTCCCGGACCGGGATCGCGCACTTCGATGGTGAACACATGGAATCTCATGGGCGTTTGAAGAGATCCTTCAGTCGTTGAGTGAACGTGCGCGACGTTGCGCCGCGCACCCCGGAGCTGCCGCCCGTCCCGGGCGGCAGCTCGACCGCCGGCACCCGCTCCGCGGGCGCCGGCTCGCTGATCGCCGGCTCCGCCGGCGACTTCCTTCCCACCTGCCAAGCCGGCTCCGCCGGCTTCTGGGGACCTAGGGCGAGCCGGAACCCGCTGACGAAGTCGTGCCTGCCTGGCTCGTACCCGAAGCGGTTGGCAGAACGGACGAGCCCGCCGTGGCCGTTCCACGAGCCGCCGCGCAACACGCGGGCGCCGCCCGACGGCGCGCCGCGCGGGTCCACCTGCGGCGTCGTCGGGTAGTCCCCGTACCAATCCGCACACCACTCCAAGACATTGCCATGCATCTCGTACAGGCCCCACGGATTCGCCGGCAGGGAGCCCACTGGCACGGTCTTCCGGCGATAGACGCCCTTCGCGCCACCGGCGTAGGGATAGTTTCCGTCGTAGTTGACCTGCTCGGGAGTGATGTTCTCGCCAAACGAAAACGGCGTCGTCGTTCCCGACCGGCACGCGTATTCCCATTCGGCTTCGCTCGGCAGGCGCGCTTCGAGACCGGGCAGCCGACGGTTCAGCTCGCCCAGGAAACCCTGAACGTCGTCCCAGCTCACCTGCTCGACCGGATGGGAAGGGTTGTCCTTGAAGCGGCTCGGGTTCTCGCCCGTCACCGCCTGCCACAGCGCCTGCGTGCACGCCGTGTCGGCGAGCCAGTAGCCCTCGCTCAGCGTCACTTCGTGCTGCACTTCATCGTCGTAGCGTTCGGGCTCGCCCTCCGGCGAACCCATCCGGAAACTCCCCGGCGCGATCCAGCGGAAGCGCTGCGTGACGCCCGCGACGGCGATTTCGCCGAACAGCCCGTAACGATCGACACCGAGCGCCTGTTCGCCCGTCCAGGCACCTTCGGCTCCACCATCGGCCTCTGGCGGATGCCAGTCGAGGCGGCAGCGCTCGCCGCGCCAGAACACCTCGGCGTACAGGCCACGCGCGTCGCGACCGATGGCGCTCGCCCAGACGGGCTTATTGAGCGGCGTGACGACGAGATCGAAATGCTCGCTGTGCAGCGCGATCCGCTCGACTTCGCGCGTCAGCCGGGCGATCCTCTGCGGCAGCGCGCCGGCGGCGAAATAGCGCCGGTCTGGTGAATCGGCACGGTCGGCGCTGCGCGTCAGCGTCACGTAGACGCCGCGATCGACCAGTGTGAGCTCGGCATCAGGGCTGCCGCCGGCGGCGTCGACCGGTTCGAGCCACAGTTCGTCGCCACGCTGGCGAAGCGTGCAGCGGACGCGCGATGCCGGCTCGTGCGCGTCGTGCAGGAAATAGCCGAGGTCTTCCTCGCGGACGCCTTCCGGCAGCTCGACCATGACGCCGGCCGCCAGCCGCTCGCGCTGCGCCAGCGCCCAGTGCGCGGCGAGCGCCGGGTTGGCGGCGAGCGCGGCGTCGCTCTGGCGCGCGGCGTGCCGCTGCAGCCACTGGCGCAGCGCGCGGTCGTCGCACCGGCGGGCGGTTTCGGCGATGTCGGCCTGCCAGCGCTCGGCGTCGGCGGCGAGTGCCGGCGGAACGGCTTCGGGAGCGAGATGCCGGCACGCCAGCACTTCGGCGCAGCGCACCGAAGCCGGCAGGCCGGCGTGCTGCGCGAGGAGGCGCGCGACTGCCGCCTGGCGCAATGCGGGCGCCAGCGCGCGGAACTTCTGCTGGTATTCGGCGATTGCCAGCGGACTCGCGAACTGGCCGGCGTGCGCGCTGGTGACCAGATCGGGATGCTGCCAGACCAGCGCCTCGACGAGCACGTCGGCTTCGCTCGCCGGCAGCAGGTAGCGCAGCGCGCGCAGCAGGTCCGGTTCGATGACGACGGCCGGCGCGAGCAGCGTCAATAGCGTGTCGAGCGCGCGCTGCCGGCGCTCGTCGCCGGCCGGGTCGCCCGCCGGCGCACGCAGCGACGAAGTGGACGAGGGGCGCAGGCGGCTGTGGCGGTCCCATTCGACGAGCGTCAGGCTGCCTGGCGCGCCGGCGCCGTGCTGGCGCGCCGGCAGCGGGCAGAGGACCAGCGCCGGCACGCCGGCGCTGCGCAGGCGATGGCCGAACTGCTGCCAGCCGTTCGCCGTGTCGGGCGTGCTGTCGAGCAGGCCGGCGTCGCCGAGGATCAGCAGCGGCGTGTTCGGCGCCGGCAGCGGCCAGCGCTCGGTCGTGCCGGCACCCGGCTGGCGGACGCGCGGCTGCCGGCCGGGTTCGCCAGCAAGGATGCGGCGGTCGATGCCGAGCTTGCCGTGACGCTTTTCGAGCGCGCGGCAGAGCGCGTTGAAGTCTTCGTGAAACGGCCGGGTGCGCCGGCCGTAGTCGCCGAGGATGGCGATGCGCGGGCTCCAGCCGTGGCCCGGCAGCAGCGGGAGCGCGCGCAGCACCTCGCCGCGCGTCAGCCTTTCGAGCAGCCGCGGCAGGTCGGGCTGGCGGGTCGCGAGGCGGCGACCGAGCACGCGGCGCAGGAAAGGCCACAGCCGCGACCAGCGGGTCAGCGGCGGGCGCGGCGGCAGGTGCAGCGAGGTCGCTGGCGGCCGCGAATCGCTGCCGAGAACCTGCGCGTTGGCGAGCCACGGCGGGGGCGGCGGCCCGGCCCTGGCGGCGGCTTGCGGTTCGCGCCGGCGATGTCCGACGACGCGGAAGAAGCGCGCCATCGGCAAGGCCGGCGGTCGTTCGGGCAAGGCGGCGGGTGCGCTGCGGTCGACCGGATCGCCGAATGGCGTGTCTTCGCTGCCGCCGCTGATGACTGGCGGCGGCGCCGGCGCGCGCGGCCGCCGCTGGTAGCCGAGCGCCGCGGCGGCGTGCGCGAGCGCTTCGTCGCCCCCGGCGGCGTAGATGCGCAGCAGGTCGGCACGACCGACGGCGGCCCGTGAATGCAGAACCGTCGTTTCCATCAGCCGGCCGGCGGGTGCTTCCTGAGCGCGAACTCGCCGACCCTGGCGAGCAGCGCCAACTGCTCGTCGATGACCGGTGCGAGGCGGACGACGACGCGCAGCAGGTCGAGGTATTCGGCCTGACCCGGCCCCTGCAGCCCCTGGCTGGCCGCCGCCTGGCGGTCCTGCCAGAGCTGGCGCGCGGCTTCGCGATAGACGTCGGCGTGGCAGCGTGCGTGGAAATGCAACCGGCCGCGTTCGATCAGCCGGGCGCTGAAAGCGTCCTCGTTGCTCGGCCACTGCAGGTTGAGCACCAGGCAGCGACGGATGAACGCCGCCGGCAGTTCGCGCTCCTCGTTGGTGGTGATCACGACCAGTGGCGTCGGCATCGTCGGTGGCGCGCAGACGGCGGCGTCGAGCCAGGGAACGCTGAAGCCACCGTTGCCGAGCGTTTCGAGCAGGCCGTTGGGCAGGTCGGCTTCGGCCTTGTCGATCTCGTCGATCAGCAGCACGCTGCCCTTCTCCGGCAACCAGCCGGCCGGCGGCTGCGGCCGCGCGCCGCGCCCGCCGCTCTGTTGCTGCTGCTGCAGCGCCGACCGCCAGTCGAGGACCCACCACAGCGCGCCGGGGCTCAGGTAGTTGCGCGGGTCGAGGCGCTGCCGGACCTCGTCGGCGCCACAATGGTGCGCGCCCATCGCCTGCGCGTCGCCGAGCCGGCCGAGCGCGTCGAAGCGCCACTGCAGGTCCTGGCTCTCGCTGCGCGCATGCACGACTTCGGCAACGAACAGGCGGCCAAGCGCCTCGGCCGCGGCGCGCGCCAACTGGCTCTTGCCCGACCCCGGCTCGCCGCGCACCAGCAGCGGCCGCTGCGCGGCGAGCGCCGAGCGAACGGCCCACGCCGATTCTTCGTCGAAACGATGCACCGACGCCGGCCACGAGCCGCGTTGCGGCAGGGGGAGGTCGGAGAGCGGGATTTCGGGGATCTTCGGGAGAGGGAGGTTCATCGTCTTTTCGCCAGCAGGTCGGGGAGGGTCAGGAATTCGCGGATGATGGTGAGCAGGCGGCTTTCCTTGTCGACCAGGAACGGGGTTTCCGGTCCTGGGGGGCGCATGTAGATCACCGTCAAGGGAAACTCACCGATGAGCTTTTCGTGGAAGTCGCGCCGCTGCAAGGGCGAGTGGTCGTCGGTCGTGATCAGGAGATAGTGATGGTGCGACTTGTGCTTGGCACGTTCGCCGAGCGTTTCCCTGAGGTTGTCGAGGATCTCGTCGTCGCTTGGCTTTGCGGTCGGATTGGCTCCGCATTTCAGCTCGGGGAAAAGCTGCGCGGCAATATCGAGGCCGATTTGCCTGACCGCGTACTCGTCATCCCAGCCGGACTCGACTACCGGGAGATCGAGGCGTTCCTCACCGACGATGTCGAAGCCCCTGACCGGACCGAAGCGTGGGCGTATCTGCCGGTAGCGCGAGCTGAGGATCTCGACACCGCACTCGGTTCTGACCAGGATCTCGAAAGTGGCTTCTCCGTCGCTGTCGAGTTGCTCCTGCTTCTGCACCCACTCGGGACGGACGGCCAGAACGCTGAGCCACGCCAGCAGCGTCTTGGCGTTTTCCCAGACATCGGAGTCGCGGATGGTTTGTGGCGATCCGCGCGGCAGGGCCTTCTCGGTTGCCGGCCGCAGTACGTCGCTGAGTGCGACTTCCGGCCTGGCCGTAGCAAGAGACCTGGCGAGGTCAGTCGATGTGTTCAGCAGCCCTTGCTTCCGCGCCTGCTCGTGAAGGACCTTGGCAAACGAGGGCAGCGCATCGAGGATCTCGCGTATCTCCACTTCGACCCTGGCGACGAACTCCTCGTCCTTCTGCCGCGATGCGTGTGCTTGCTGCCTCGTGCCGCCTGACTTGCCCGCCAGGATCCTCGCGATCAGGGCGGCGAAATCGGTGTTGAGATGCACATCGGGGTCAAGGGCGTTCATGTCGCAGACAGTCGCCAGCGACTCGGCGATCAAACGCCGAAACTCCGCATAGTCGTCTACGGCCTGGTTGAGCGGGCGGGTGTACTCGCGGTCGAGCTTGTTGAGCCTATCCCCGAGCCTTTTCTTCTTGCACTCCCAGTGCTCGAGGTAGTCGGCCCAGTCTTCCGGCTCAAGCGACGTGCCACGCAGGACGATCGGGCTCACTCGCGCCCGGAAATGGCCATTGCGCCAGATTTCCCGTAACTCGTACAGGCAGTACCGGGAGCGCAGATAGCGGTCGCTGAGCACCACCACGACATGCTCTGCGGCAGCCAGCCGATCCATGAACTCGCGGATCGATCTGCCGTAACCGACATGGGCAATGTCGCGCACCAGATCGATCCCGCGCGCCCGACACACCGCGCCGAGTCGGTCGACAAGCCGGTGCTGCTCCTCGTCCTTCCACGCATACGAAACGTAAACGCTGACCATTGCCACCCTCCCCCGCAGGTTTGTGGACCCATCCGTTCATGATAACCGCGTCAACCCGACCAGTCGCGTGTTCCTGCTCGCGACGATTCCTTCACCAGCGCTCAGCGACCGGCAGGCATGGGTCGCAGGCTGGCTTTCGCGCCGCGGCCGACCGCCGCACTCAGGGCCGCCAGCGCCTGCGATTCGAGCCGCCAGCGGTGCCAGTACAGCGGCACGTCGAGGGGTTTGTCGCGAACCAGTTCGACCAGTTGGCCGGCGGCGATCGCGGGCCGTGCCATGACCTCGGGCACCATGCCCCAGCCGAGTCCAGCGCCCGTCAGGCCGAGGAAACCGTGCACCGAAGGCACGAAGTGCGTCGGCGGCGCTACCGGCTCGGTGGTTTGCAGCGCGATGAACTGGTCTTGCAGCGCATCCTTGGGGTTGAAGCGCAGCATCGGCGCCCGCGCCAGGCTGCGCGAGTTGACTCCGTGTGCGAAATGACGGGCGGCGAAATCCGGCGCTGCCACCGCGAGGTAGCGCATCACGCCGAGAGGTTCGACGCGGCAACCCTGGACCGGCGCAGCGCTGGCGCTGACCGCCGCCATCACCGTCCCGTCGCGCAACAAGGTGGCCGAATGGTCCTGGTCCTCGACGCGCAGGTCGAAGAGCAGGTCCGTGTCGGCCGACAACGCGGCGATGACGGCCATGAACCAGGTCTCGAGCGAGTCGGCGTTGACCGCCACCGGCAGGCGCACCACCGGCCGCTCGCCGGCAGGCGCGGCCTCGCTGCCGCCAAGGGCGCCGAGCATCTCGGTTTCGAGTAGCGCCACCTCCTCGGTGTAGCGCACCAGAAGCCGGCCGGCCGCCGTGGCCTGGCATGGACTGCTGCGCTGGACGAGGACCTGGCCGAGCCGTTCCTCGAGTTGCCGGATGCGCTGGCTGATCGCCGATGGCGTGACATGCAGGCGGCGCGCGGCGGCGTCGAAGGAACCTTCGCGGATGATCGCCGCGAAAGCGGCGAGCTGGGCATTGTCCATTTTCATGGCTTTAATGTGAAAGTCGCGTCAGCGACTCACGACTTTCATGATCGGGGCGGGGGGCTGGAAAAATCATGACCGTTAGCAAAACTGATGGCAGTTTAAATAGTTTAGTTTTTCTTTTCACTCTCCGCTCGCTACGCTGTGCTCCGAACGATCGGAGAGCACCCGCATGAACCCTTCATTCCTCGCCGGATTCCTGGCCTGCATGGGCCTCATAGTCGCCATCGGCGCGCAGAACGCCTTCGTTCTGCGGCAAGGTCTGCGCGGCGAACATCTGGTCCTGGTGACGCTGATCTGCGCGTTCTCCGACGCGCTCCTGATCGGCGTCGGCATTGCCGGCCTCGGGCAACTGATCCAGGCGCAGCCATCCCTGCTCGACGTGGTGCGCCATGGCGGCGCCGCTTTCCTCGCTTGCTGCGCCTGGCAGGCCCTGCGCCGTGCCTGGCAGGGCCAGCGCCTGGAAGTCGCTGCGGCGGACAAGCGGACGATGCCGGCCGCGACGGCAGTATTGACCTGCCTCGGGCTGACCTTCCTCAACCCGCACGTCTATCTGGACACCGTGATTCTGCTCGGCAGCATGGCCAACCAGCACGGCGAGGAGGGGCGCTGGATCTTCGGCCTCGGCGCCTGCACCGCCAGTGCCGTCTGGTTCGTCTCGCTCGCCTGGGGCGCCCGCCGGCTGGTGCCGCTGTTCGCCCGGCCGGTCGCCTGGCGGATGCTCGACAGCGGCATCGCGGTGGTGATGGCCGGACTTGCCGCGGGCCTCGTCCTGGCCGACCTGCCGGGGTATGGGTAAAGTCCGACAGGCTGCCAGGCTGACGGTGCCCATTCGGTCAAATGCGCGGATGCTCGGGCTATGCTGCACGCCCGCTTGCGTATACACTGCCGCGGCATGGCCCGAAGCGGCAATCACTCTGACTTTGCCATCCCTGGCGGCGAGTCCAGCGGCCCCTCATTTTGGAGAAACATGATCCTTGCCAGATTCGTTGCGCGTCCTTGCTGACGGTACCGCCGCATGATCGCAAATACCGGCGGCGACATCGAGC
The DNA here is from genome assembly GCF_036625275.1 of Accumulibacter sp. Taxonomy (GTDB): domain Bacteria; phylum Pseudomonadota; class Gammaproteobacteria; order Burkholderiales; family Rhodocyclaceae; genus Accumulibacter. The sequence continues at coordinate 26,253 of NZ_JAZKUD010000011.1, read as the reverse complement.
CAACGCCATTACCCGGAGCCATGCGCCGGAAGCTACCGCCGGCGGCGGAAACCATCGCCGCTGAAATGGCCGGTTTTCGGCGCGAGATGCTGCGTTTCGCGATCCTGCAGTTGCGTGATCAGGCCAGTGCCGAAGATGCCGTGCAGGAGGCGATGCTTGCCGCGCTGCAGGGGGCCGACCGTTTTGACGAGCGGGCCAAGTTCAAGACCTGGGTCTTTTCGATTCTCAGGAACAAGATCGTCGACATCATCCGGCGACGGGTTCGCGAACCGAGCTACCAGGACCCCGAAGACGAGATCGACGAAAGCGATTTCGACCCGCTTTTCTCCGCCAACGGCCACTGGCAACGCGACGCCCGCCCTGCGGACTGGGGAGACCCGGAAAAGAGTTTTGAGAACCAGCGCTTCTGGGCCGTCTTCGATACCTGCCTGAATCGCCTGCCGGCGGCGACAGCGCGCGTTTTCATGATGCGCGAGATGCTTGGTCTGGAAACCGACGAAATCTGTGAGGAACTGTCGATGAGCAGCAACCACTGCTGGGTGGTTCTGCACCGGGCACGCATGGGTCTGCGCCTGTGCCTCGATCAGAAATGGTTCATGGCCGGGGCCATCAACCCACTGGTCCGAGAATGAACTGCAAGGAAGCCATCCGGCTGATGTCGGAAGAAATGGACCATGATCTCGCTGGCGGCCATCGCTTTGCCCTGCGGCTGCACAAGCTGATCTGTGTCGGCTGCCGAAACTACCAGAAGCAACTGTCTTTCCTCCGGCAGGCGTGCCAGCAACAGGTGGCTCCCGACGACGCGACCCCACCGCCACCGCCGGTTTGAATGCTCCTCAGCGCCCCACGATGCCGCCATCCTGGCGGCGGATGACCAGGGTTGCCGAGCGTGGTCGACCACCGGTCAATTCAGGGAACTGACTGGCCGGCCAGACTGATCCGGTTCGCGGCCTGGCTGGATCGAAACGGCCGCCGACGACCTCACCGGGATGCTGAACGTTGATGAACAGATTGCAACCGTCAGGACTGGCGGTGAGTCCAGTGATCTCGCAGCCTCTTGGCCCGGTGAGAAAGCGCCGGATTTCGCCACTGGCAACGTCGGCGACCAATAGCTGATTGTTGCCGAATCGCTCATGGTCGCCACGGCTGAGCGCGCTGCCGGAGACATCGGTGGCAATCCACAGGCGACCGTCGGGGTCGAACCATAACCCGTCCGGACTGGCAAAGGCGTCACCGCGAATGTTGCCGCGTTTGTCGGGGTCGGGATGCTGCGGGTCGCCGCAGAGAACGAAGATGTCCCAGGCGAAACGGTCGGTCGCTGCCGCGGCACCCTGCCTGCCCCCCTCGCGCCAGCGGATGATATGGCCGAAAGTGTTGTCGGTGCGTGGATTGGCGGGGTCGGCTGTGCTCCGCTGGCGGTTGTTGGTCAGGCTACAGTAGGCTTCACCGGTTCGTGGATGGACGGCAATCCACTCCGGGCGGTCCATCTTGGTCGCACCGACCTGGTCGGCAGCCTGACGGGTATGGATCAGGACGTCGGCCTGGTCGGCAAAACCATGCGCTGCGTCGAGACCGTTCTGCCCATGCTGCAGGGCAATCCACTGGCCGCGTCCATCGGCCGCAAAACGGGCAACGTACAGCGTCCCGACCGTGAGCAACGCAGCACCGCTGCCTGGCTTGCCGGCGTCGAAACGATCGCGTGAGACGTACTTGTAGAGATACTCGAAAGCCTCGTCGTCGCCCATGTACACCACCACCCGACCATCGCTGGCCAGCGTCAGCATCGCTCCTTCATGTTTGAAGCGGCCGAGTGCAGTGTGCTTGACCGGTTCGCTGCCCGGATTCCAGGGATCGATTTCGACTACCCAGCCGAAGCGATTGGCTTCGTTGGGCTCGCTCGCCACATCGAAACGGCGGTCATGCTCGTGCCAGCGGTAGCCGGCACTCCGGGCACGGATACCGTAACGTTTCTGCGCCGGTGTCGGCTGGTCGAGTCCGTTGAAGTACGCGTTGAAATGCTCCTCGCAGGTCAGGTAGGTGCCCCAGGGCGTCACGCCCATTGCGCAATTGGCGAGGGTGCCGGCGACGCGTTGACCATCCGTGTCGTCGCGGGTGCGCATGGCGGCGGTGCCGGCGGCCGGGCCGTCGATGCGCATCGGTGTGCGCGCCGTGATCCTGCGGGCGTAGGCGGAAGGCCGGACGAGCTGCCAGCGCAGGCCCTTGCCGCGGCTCATAAATTCGATCTCGATCACCGAAACGCCATGCGCATTCTGCGACTTGAGCGTTTTGGCCTGGCTCCAGTTGGCGCCACCCTCCGGGTGAAGCAGGTTTTCGTCGGTGTATTCGTGGTTCACGCACAGCAGGCCGTGCGTCGACGAGGGTTTGCCGTGGCTGACGAAAGGAAAGAAATGCATCCCGTCGTGATGCATTCCCGCCTGCTCGGCCTGCTCTTCGGCGCTGTTACCGGCATCGGATCGAAAAGCCGGGCCATTCGAAACCGGGTCCCCCCAAGCATAGAGCACCTGCAGCATATAGGCTTCGGGAACCCGTACCAGATCCTCTGCAGACGCGGCGATCGCTTTGAAACCGATCTCTGATCGGCCCGCAGTCGCCCGCGCGGGCAAACCGAGAAATGGCAGTACGACACTACCGAGACCCAGTTGCAGCAGGCGGCGGCGCATTGGGGCGTGTGGCCCAAGCGCTGCGAGAAGCTGCTCAAAAAGCGGGTTCGGGCTGTCGTTGCTGACCGGATCGTCATCCATGGGCGGCATTGCTGCAAAGAGAGCGAAGGGAGCGATTATCAGGCAAACGAGGCCGGCGGGCCAACCGGCAGGCGGTAGCGGGCTCAGAGCAAATTTGTTCTGACAGTCCCCAGTCATTCCGGCGTACGCCGGAATCCGGATTCGTGCATCTGATCAAAAATGAAGCACATTTCGCCGGAGCACTGGCTCCAGACTCTTGACCTTCCCTGCAGGAGGCGAATACGATGGCCCTGGCTTAGTTGGCAGAATACCTTGAGCCGAATCGAATAGCGGCTGTGCTGCTGCCCTGACTTTCTCATTGTCATGAACCGTCTTGGATAAGAGTGTCAATGTCTTTGTCTGCGCCAATCTGGTCATGGCCTACTGCTGGCTGGTTGCGCGCCTGCCGTGCGCGGCCGAAACCCTGCGCGCCGACGGCTTTCTGGTGGAACCGGGTGGCAAGGGACTCAACGTAGCGGTGGGCACGCGCCGTCTGGGCGCCGAGGTCAGCGCGCTGGTTGGCGTTGGGCGCGATTCCGGCGGCCGGTGTTTGCGCGATCTGTTTGCCGCGGAAGGTATCTCCACCGAACTGGTGTTCGACTTCGACACCCCGTCCGGGCATGGCGCCGGACTGATCGGCGCCAATGGCGAGAACCTGATTGCCGTCTATCCCGGCGCAAACGATCGTCTCGAAGCCAGTCACGCGATCCTTTCGCAAGCCGCCATCGCCGCCGCCGATCTGGTCTATGGCCAGTTCGAGACATCGCTGGGCGCACTTTGGGAATGCTTCCGCCGCGCACGCAGGGATGGCGTGCGCACGGTGCTCAACCCTTCACCTTGGCAGCCCACAGCGCCGCAGCTCCTGGCATTGTGCGATATCCTCATCGTCAACGAAGTGGAAGCGCAGGGGCTCATCGGCTGCGGAGATCTGGATCAGGACACCCTGATGGGCTGCCTCGCGCAAGTGCGCGGACACGTGGCCGATTTCTTTCGAACATGGTCAGGCGAACTTCTGGTGTTGACCCTGGGCTCACGTGGCGCCCTCGCCTTCCCGCGCGCAGGGAATTGCGTTGCCGCTCCGGCTTATCCCGTCACCGCTCTCGACAGCATCGGTGCCGGCGACTCCTTTGCCGCCGGCCTGTTGCACGGTCTGGGAACCGGCATCCCCCTCCCCGACGCACTCGACCAGGCCAATGCCTGTGGCGCTTTCATGGCCGCGCATCGGGGCGTGTTATCCGCACTCCCGACGGCGGAGCGGCTACGCGATTTCAGACGCGGCCTGGCGGCTGTTCAAACCGCAACTTCATTGCCGTGATTGCGCCGATTGCGCCGGTCAGGACGACCATGACCGCGTTGGCCACGCTCAGCGGCAGCTCCTGCCTGAGCAAACCATACACCAGCCGAAGGGCCAGGCCGGATTTGAGTGTCCTCGAGTTGGCATCGGTCATCCGGTGAGCAGACCGCGCTCACCCCCGACGCCGGCGGGTTCTCTCAAGCGCGCAGCTTCAACCGATACGCGTAGGCATCGCCGCGGAACAACCCTTCCACGTATTCCACAAGTTTCCGGTGACTGGAGTAGGTGCGGCGCTTCAGCAACAGACAGGGCGCGGGCGCCGAAAAACCGAATACTTCGCTTTCCATCCCGGAACTCAGCACCGCTTCGATGCTCTGATCCGCATCGGCGAGGACGATCCCGCACGGATCGCGCAAGAAGGCATAGGCCGAACCGTTGGTATCCCAATTCTCCAGGTCCGGCGCCAGGCCCAGGTCATACCAGGCTGTCTCGTAGCTCATGGGCTGTTCGTCGCCCAGACGCAAGCGCACCAGCTTGAGAAAACGCGCCGACGAAGGGCCTCCGAACATGGAAGCCAGCGTACGATCCTGTATCACCACGCGTTCCAGCAGACGCGTGGAAGGTGTCATCCCCAGTTCGCGCATTTCCTCGGAAAATCCCTTGAGCCGGCCCATTTCGGGACTCACGCGCGGCGTACCGCGAACCACGGTGCCGCCACGCCCGTAGGAAGCCAGCTTATGGGTCTCGCGCAGCGCGTCGTAGCAGCGCTTGACGGTCGTCCGGCTGACGGCAAGCAAGTCTGCGAGCACCCGTTCCGGGGGCAGGTTGACGCCTTCCGCCAATTCACCGGAATCGATCAGGCCGGTCAGTTGCTGCAGAATCTGCTGATAGTAAGGCTGGGAATTGCCTGGGTTGGGCCGCAGACGCTCGGCCAATGCTTCAACTGGAATCAGTTCGGTCACTGCTGGTCTCCATTTTGGATCGGTCTACGTGAGTCTCATGATAATCGACAATCGGGCGTCGAAACCACGCCTACGGTAACGACCTCGGCAAGGATTTCACCGCCATACCGCATCTGTCCGGCGGATGTGCGGTCGATCTCACTGCTGTGCGCCGGGCCGTCATGCCGCAGGGCCAAGCGTACGTCTCGCGACGGATGATGCACCGCACGGACCTGAGTTCGCGTGACGGATAGCATAGCCATGGGAAGTCTCGCCGGAATTCCAGACTATTCAGTCGAAGTCCACGCTGACCAAGAACATCGCCCGGCGTCGAGCCATATGGATGCCAAAGTGGAGACACCGGCGATCCAGCGGATGTTCCGCGCTCCCTGGGCGACAGCTGTCGGATTTCTTTACATGCCCGGGCAGGCGAATTGGCGGGATTTTTCGGCGACAACGGACGAACATCCGGGAGAGTGACCCCTCTCATCCGGATGACGATCATGGTATGGGCATCCTATGGTGAATCGCGCAGGCGTGGGACGAAATCCAGAGACGCTCACATCGGCGCTGTCGTATCGCATTACGGGCATGTACGTGTCGACAATTTTTACAGATCCCCTTCGAGATGACGGAACAACGGGGATCTTTTCGCTCCCTGCCAGCGGCTGACGGTGCGACCACTCGCGCTAACCGCATGAAGTGCAATGAAAACCCATCCAGAGCACGTGAACATGCCCAACTATGGCACGGTGTTTGCTCTTTTTGGATACTATTTGGATACTTTGGAGTTCAAAATGAAGACACTTGCATTGGCCACATTGGCTCTGCGGATGTTTGACTTGGGTGCTGGGTCCGCTCGCCGTTCCTGCCTCCGGTTCCAGGGGGCCATTCGGAAAGACCGGGATCCGCACGCGAGAAATGTCATCAGGCCGGAGGTCATGCCCGCGAGTTCCGGCAATCGAATCCGCACCGTTCGCCGCGTGCTCGCGGCAGCGGCCGCCTTGTTCATCCTCGGCGCCGCGCCGCAGGTCAACGCAGCAAAATACGAGGCCGATGTCGTGTTCGTGGCGCGCTCGCAGAACGCGTTTGCAGCGAGCAACACGTTCTCCGCGCGCGGCCAGTTCGACCTGAGGACACCGTTCGACATCGATGCATACCGCCAGTCCTTCGGCCCGTTGGCGGTCGGTGTGTCCGCGAAGGGCAGCGTGGGTATCGGCGTCGATGCCTACCTCACCGGTGGCACATTCGACCTCGCGTTGCCCGTGCGGCAGAAGTTCGACTATCCGGACGACTACGCGGCCGTCGCAGGGCGCAGCTTTTTCCTGACACCCACCAGCCGTCTGGCCGATTCCTGACACCCACCAGCCGTCTGGCCGATGCAACGGACACGAAGTTTACCGTCGCAGCGCTCCAACCGGCCAAGGATCCGAAGGGTGACCTGCTGGATGGTCTACAAGACGTTCTTCGGTTCGAGCCCGGCGAACGTGAAACCCTCGGTGAACTTCGACCTGGGGGGTGTCGATGTCGCGGTGTCTGCGCTGCTCAACCTCGGCCCAAGCGTGTTCGCCGAGGCCTGCGCTGGGCCTCTCTGTAAGCGTAGTAGCGCCGATCTGCCGAAGTTCGTGAACGCACGCATCCCGTTCTTCACGCAGAACAACCTCGGCTCGAAGCTCGACGACGGCATTGCCAAGGACCTTGGCAGCGGGATCGGCCCCGTCCCGCCGATCCCGCTGGCCGGCCCCGCGCTGCCGAACGCCACGCGTTCCTACGGCGGCAGTGTGCCACTGTTCAACCTCGGCTTCGACGTCGGTGACAGCCTGAACAACGTACTGCGTGCACGCGGCCTGCCCCCCCTTAGCGGCAGCGTGGACCCCTTCAGCTACCAGTTGCTCGACGGTCATCTCGGGTTCGCCGCATCGCTCTCCGCGCAGTTCGACATCACCACGAAGACGCGCGTGGCCCTCCTCTTCAACCAGCCCGTGCAGGTGTTCGAGGACGGCGCGTGGCAGAGTCCGGGCTATACGAGCGTTTTCGATCCGGCGAACCCGCTGCAGTTGCGCACGGTCGCCAACGTGTCGGAACTGCGCGTGAAGCCGTCCTACCTGCTGGATGCCGACATCCACAGCGCTGTGTCGCTGGCGTTTGCCGGCCAGTCAAGCTTCGCGGGGCCAGAAGTGCGCGCAGAATTGCTGGGCTTCGAAGGCACCACGTCACCGCTGTTCAATCTGAAGCTGAATGCGGATGGCTTCGTGGCACCGGTGGTGGATTCGAGCTTCAAGGCAAACGTGATCCCCATCGACACGCCGGCGTTCCGGATCCTGCTGGAAGACCCGCGGACGCGCCTGCTGCGCGAGGCATCGAGCCTGACCATGACGGTGGCGCGCGCGGGCGATGTGGCGGCCAATGGCCACGGCTTCGGCAACCTGCGCAATGGCACACACGGCGATGCGGGCTACTTCGATGTCACCGTGGCAGGCACCTTCCGCCAGATCTCGTCGTTCGGATGTGGTCTCGCCGATGCTGGCGCGTGCCCGCCGGACGAACTATTCGAGGCCGACGAGCCGGTGGTAATCAGTGGTGTGGAGATCGGTACGCTGTTCTGCGTGACCTGCCGCGGCCGCGTGACGGACTTTACCTTCTCGCCCAGGGTGGACACTGACGGCGACGGCAGCCTGTACCTTTCGAACCTCGCACTGGGCATCGACACGGAGGTGGGCCGGCCGTGTTTCTCCTGTGACGAGGGGCTGTCTCTCGAGCAATTGCGCCTGCAGGCGGGCCACTTCACCGACGCGCGAATCACCGATGTGCCGGAACCGGGCGTGCTGTGGCTGCTGGGACCTGCGGTGGTACTGGCCCTGCGTCGGCGTTCCGCGATGCTGAAGAAATAGTACCGGGAATAAAACGGTTACTTCTTCTTTGCGCAGCCTCATAACCCAATCCTGCGCCGTGCGCTAGCCTGTCTGACGCCCCATTTGGCGCGTGTTGGCAGGAACAGCGATCGCTCGCGATTGGGCAGGGTCATGCGTCAGGGCTGAAGTTTTCGCAACAAGGTTGCATTAGGCAGTCGAATGCGGCAAGATCCGTATTTCGCCATAAGTTTCGACCAGCAGTTTTCCCTGCCGACTACACTGTCTGATGCCTACCCCACTCCGTTCAGCCCGATCGACAGGCGTCCTGAAGCTCGATCCGGTGCTCTGCAGCAGCACCGCCATCCGCTTGCTGTGGGCCTTCGCGGCGCTGCTGCTGTTGTGGACGACCGTCCTCTGGGCACTCGATTGAACGCCGTGCAACCGTCATGTCTGCGCCCGCCCTTGCAGGCTGAGGCGCTGCTCTACTTTGACGATCTGACGCTCGGCTACAACCGGCATCCCGCCGTGCACCACTTGCGTGGCGAAGTCGCTACCGGCAGTCTGCTGGCCATCGTCGGCCCCAACGGCGCCGGCAAATCGACGCTGCTCAAGGGCATCGCCGGCGAACTGCGACCCCTGCAGGGGAGGATCGGCCTGAACGGCCTGCAGCGCCGGCAGATCGCCTACCTGACGCAGCAGGCGACGCTTGATACGAGCTTCCCGATCGTTGTTCATGACTTCGTGGCGATGGGCCTGTGGCGCGAAATCGGTGCTTTTGCCGGCCTCGACCGCGTCCGCCGGGAGCGCATCGAAGCGGCCATCGATGGCGTCGGCCTGGGCGGACTCGAAGGACGCCCGATTGGCTCGCTCTCTGGCGGTCAGTTGCAGCGCGCGCTGTTTGCCAGGGTCCTGCTCCAGGACGCGCCGCTGGTGCTGCTCGACGAGCCCTATGGGGCGATCGACGTGGCCAGCGTGCGCGACCTGGCGGCGCTGGTGCGCCGCTGGCACAGTGAAGGGCGAACGGTGATCTCTGTCCTGCACGATCTCGAACATGTTCGCCAGGAATATCCGGAAACGCTGTTGCTGGCGCGTGAAGTCGTCGCGCGCGGTGACACCGCGAGCGTACTCAGCGAGGCCAACCTCTTGCGCGCCCAGCAACTCGCCGAAGGCCGCCGCGCGGACCAGGCCACGGCGATCTGTCGCAGCCACCGGATGGGCGCATGACCGAAACGTTGTCGTCGCTGCCACTGCTCTCGCCATTCATCGAGTTCGGCTTCATGCGCCGGGCACTGGCAGGTTGCCTGGCCCTGTCGCTGGGTGCGACGCCGGTCGGTGTCTTCCTGATGTTGCGCCGCATGAGTCTCGCCGGTGATGCGATGTCGCACGCGATCCTGCCGGGCGCGGCCATCGGCTATCTGATTGCCGGACTGTCCCTCCCGGCAATGACCCTTGGCGGCCTGATGGCCGGCCTGGCGGTGGCGGTGCTGGCCGGTGGCGTGGCGCGCAATACGGTGATCAAGGAGGACACCAGCCTGGCGACCTTCTACTTGCTCTCGCTCTCCGCCGGCGTGCTGATCATCTCGCTGCGCGGCAGTAGCGTCGATCTGTTGCATGTCCTTTTCGGCAGCGTGCTCGCGCTCGACGACGCCGCACTGTACCTGCTTGCCAGCTTCGCCTCGCTATCGGTCGTCGCGCTCGCGATCGGGCTGCGTCTGTTCGCGCTCGAAGGCTGCGATCCGGCTTTCCTGGCGCGCATCAGCCGCCTCGCGCCGGTCGCCCACTATGGTTTCATGATCCTGCTGGTGCTCAACCTGGTGGCTGGTTTCCACGCCCTCGGCACGCTGATGGCGGTCGGCATCATGATTCTGCCGGCGGCCACGGCACGCCTGTGGGCGGGGACCCTCGGCCCAATGCTGCTGATCGCCGTGCTGACGGCTTTTTTCGGGTCGCTGATCGGCCTGCTGCTGTCGTACTACGCCAACCTACCGGCGGGACCGGCCATCGTGCTGACGCTTGGTGCCTTCTACCTGCTGTCGATGGGAATCGGCCGACTCGGGCCGCTGGCCAGCCGCTGGCGGCCGAATTGGCATTTCGAACGCTGAACCCTGATGAGAAATCCAGTCATGCCCATGATTCTTCTGAGCGCGCCTTTCCGGCTTCTGGCAATAGGGCTGCTGGCCATTGGACTGCTGGCCATTGCCAGTCTGGGATCGGTCGGTCGGACGGTGGCTGGCGAGGCGCTGCCGGTGGTCGCCAGCTTCAGCATTCTCGGCGATCTGACGCAGCAGATCGGCGGCGACCGCGTGCAGGTATACACCCTGGTTGGCGCCGGCGCCGATGCGCATGTCTACCAACCGACACCCAGCGACGCCAGAACCCTTTCCCGGGCGCGACTGGTGATCGTCAACGGGCTCGGTTTCGAGGGCTGGATCGACCGCCTGATCAAGTCATCCGGCTATCGCGGTGCGCGGGTCGTCGCCAGCCAGGGAATCCATGCACTGCGCCAGCCGCGAGCGCATGCCGGCAAGCCTGCCGACCCTCACCAGCATCCCGGCGACCTCGATCCGCATGCCTGGCAGGACCTCGCCAATGCTCGCCGTTACGTCGCCAACATCGCTGCCGCACTCGGCGAGGCGGACCCGGCAAACCGCAGCGTCTATCAGGCCAATGCGGCCCGCCTGGAGCAGGCCATGGCGATTCTCGACGGCGAAATTCGCGCCACCTTCAATGTCCTGCCGGCAGAAAGGCGCAAAGTCGTCAGCTCGCATGACGCTTTCGCCTACTTCAGCCGCGCCTACGGGATCCGCTTCATCGCCCCGGTCGGCGTCAGTACCGACGCCGAGCCTTCGGCCGGCGAGGTCGGCGCCATCATCCGGCAGATCCGCCAGGAAAGGATCAAGGCGATGTTCGTCGAGAACATCACCGACCCGCGCCTGCTCGAACGCATCAGCCGTGAATCGGGCGCTCGCATCGGTGGCACGCTATACTCCGACTCGCTGGCAAAACCCGGCAGCGCAGCCGACAGTTATCTTGGCATGATGCGGCAGAACGCGAAAACGCTGGCGGCAGCACTGGCTGACTGAGGACCCGGAAGGAAAGCCCAGTGCGTCATCTGATCGTCAATGACCTGAGTCGCCCGATCCCGGCGCCGCGCGATCGGCTCATGTTCGCCTGATCATCAGGATTGACGTGGCCCGCAGGGGCATGTCTCCGACGCCAATGACCACTCCCATGAATCACCCTGAATCGCTCAACAGACACGAATTTTTCTCGGGAATCCGCGATACGCTGCCGCTGCTGCTCGGCGCGCTGCCGTTTGGGCTGATTTACGGCGCCATCGCGGCCACCTCGGGCCTGTCGATGACGGCCGCAATCCTGATGTCGGCGCTGGTTTTTGCCGGTTCATCGCAGTTCATCGCCGTCGGGCTGGTCGCCGCACAGACGCCGGTCGCGATCATCGTGCTGACGACCCTGATCGTCAATCTGCGCCACATGCTCTACAGCGCCACCCTCCTCCCGTATCTCAAGGATCTGCCACAAAGATGGCGAATTCCGCTGGCGTTCTGGCTGACCGACGAAACCTTCGCGGTGACCGTGCACCGCTTTCAAAGGAGCGATTCGTCACCTTGCAAGCACTGGTACCAGCTCGGCTCGTCGATTGCCATGTATCTCAACTGGCAATTCTGGTGCTTTCTCGGCCTGGTGCTCGGCCACCGCATTCCCGACGCGCAGAGCTGGGGACTCGATGTGGCGATGCCGGTGACCTTCATTGGAATGATCATCCCCTTTGTCAAAACCCTTCCGGTCCTGCTCTCCGTTCTCACGGCCGGAGCGGCCTCGCTGCTCACGCTGGCGATGCCCTACAAACTCGGGATTGTCGTTTCCGCTTTCGCCGGCATCGCCTCGGGCTTGCTGGCGCAGCGCATCATCGATGCACGCCGGGAGGCCGGCCGGCCATGAGCAGCGATGAGGTCTGGATGCTTGCCGGAATGGTGGTCGTGACCTTCGGCATCCGCTATGGTCTGTTCGCAGTGGCAGACCGGATTCGCCTGGCGCCGTGGCTCGAAGTCTCGCTCAAGTTCATCCCGCCGGCGGTGCTGACGGCCATCACCGTACCCGCCGTCCTGCTGCCGAATGGCGAGTGGCAGGTTTCGTTTGCCAATTCGTACCTGGTTGCCGCACTGGTCAGCCTGGCCGCCGGCCTCGTCACGCGCAATCTGTTGGTGACGATAGCCATGGGTCTCGCGGCGTTCTTCGTCCATCGATATTTTTTCTAGCGGCGCAAGCGGCGGTTGCGAAACGCTGCTTGGCCGATCCGTCGCCTGCTAACGGTCATGACTTTTCCAGGCACCCCCGATCATGAAAGTCATGACCGTTTCCCTCTACCCCAACCCCTCCCCCGCGAGGGGGGAGGGGAGGTTCGTGAGTCGCATACGCGACTTTGACATTAATGACCCTCGATGGCCCGTTTGCGCAGCATTTCGACGATCATTGACGCCGTCTGCTCGATCGAACGATGGCTGGCGTCGATGATTGGCCAGCCGCGCCGGATGAACAGGCGACGCGCTTCGAGCACTTCCTTGCGCAGACCGTCGATATCCGCGTAGTCGGTATTGGCTTCATCCTGCAGCGCCGTCAGGCGGGCCGCGCGGACCATCGCCAACCGTACAGGATCGACGGTCAGCCCGACGATCAACGGCTTGCTCACATGCAACAGCGCCGACGGCGGCGGCGCTCCCGGCACCAGCGGCACATTGGCGGCCTTGATGCCGCGCGAGGCGAGGTACATGCAGGTCGGCGTCTTGGTCGCCCGTGACACGCCGACGACGATCACGTCGGCACCCTCAAGATCATCGCTGCCGATCCCGTCGTCATGGGCCAGGGTATACTTCATGGCCTCGACGCGGCGGTAGTAGTCCTCGTCAAAAGCGTCGCCCGAACTGTTGTGAAGCTGCACCGTGGCGCCGGAGTATCCGGCCAGCCGGCCGAGCAGCGGCTCGAGCGCAAACTGGCAAGGGAGGTTGAGCCGGCGACAGCCTTCCTCGAGTGCCTCGCGGATATCGTGGTGGCTGATGCTGTGCAGAACATAGCCCGGCGAACTGGCGAATGTGCCAAGGATCTCGGGAATCTGGTCGAGGTGCCGGACCATCTTCCACAGCCGGCGTTTCACCTCGAGTCCGGCCAGCTGGGTGACCGCATTGCGCGCCAGCATCTCGACCAGCTCGCCCGAGGCATGCGAGACAAGATACAGGACGATGGTCCTGCTGTGCTCAGCCTTCCGTCCCTTCTCCTTGATCATCACGCCCCCTTTTCAGCGATGATAGCCACCGTCGAGGCGCAACACACTGCCGTTGATCATGACATTCTTGAGCACATGCAGAACCAGCATCGCGAACTCGGCGGGATCGCCGAAGCGGTGCGGGAACGGGATCTGCCTGGCCAACCGCGAGTCGAGGTTCTTCTCCATATCGAACAGGGTCTGCGTGCCGAACAGGCCGGGCGCGATGCCGACGACACGGATCCCGAGGGGACCGAGTTCGCGCGAGGCCGGCAGGATCATGCTGACGACGCCGCCTTTCGAGGCGGCATACGCCGCTTCGCCGCTCTGTCCTTCGTAGGCCGAGACCGATGCCGTGGACAGGATGACGCCACGCTCGCCGTTGGCCAGTGGCTGCAAACCCGCCATGTCGGCGGCGGCGAGCCGCATCATGTTGAAGGTCGAAATCAGGTTGACTTCGACGAGCTGGCGAAAATCCTCCAGTGGCATCGGACCACTGGCCCCGACGATTGGCTTGCAGTGGCCACGGCCGACGCAGTGCACCAGCACGCGCGCTGCGCCATGCGCCTCACGTGCCATGGCGATCGCCTGCTCGGCGGACAGTGCATCGGCGACGTCACAGGGAATGGCGAGCGCGCCAATCTCGTCGGCAACCCTCTGAACACCCTCGGCGTCGATGTCGATCACCGCCACCTTGGCACCCGCTTCAGAGAGATAGCGCGCCGTCTCGGCGCCCAGGCCCGATGCTGCCCCGGTCACGACCGCCGGACATGCCCATAAATCCATACCACGCTCCCGAGTTCTGCCGGCCTGTCGGCCCGGCGCCAGTACTCATTATCGGGCGTCGCGCGTCGGCACGCAAACAGCCCGTCGTACGAGTGAGCGGCGGCTTCACCAGGACGGTCATCGCCGACCAGCGGGTCGCCGTCGCGGCAAAGACAATCTGTCATCAATCCGTCACAAATCTGTCACACAATCCCTGCGTCGTTTCGATCAACCCTCATCATGGAGACTTCCCATGCCGCGCGATCTGTCCGCTTCACTTGCCACGTCGTTTTTTTCCGCAGGCGCTTTTGCTGCTGCCCTGGCGGTCAGTCCGCTGGCCATGGGTGCCGGACCCGTGGTCAGGATCGACGGTTCGAGCACGGTCTATCCGATCACCGAGGCGGTGGCCCAGGATTTCCAGCGGGCCAAGCTGCACGAAGTGCACGTCAACATCGGCGTCTCCGGAACCAGTGCCGGTTTTGCGAAGTTCTGCCGCGGCGAGACCGACCTCTCGAACGCCTCGCGACCGATCCTGAAAAAGGAAATGGACGACTGCACCAAAGCCGGCGTCCGCTTCTACGAAATGCCGATGGCCTACGATGCGCTGACCGTCGTGGTCAATCCACAGAATGCCTTCGTCAATAGACTGAGCGTCGCCGATCTGAGAAAGCTCTGGGAACCGGGGGCACAGGGCCGGATCAACACCTGGAAGGACCTCAATCCGGCATGGCCGGCCCAGAAGATCAATCTCTATGCGCCGGGTGCCGATTCGGGATCTTTCGAATCCTTCACCGAAGTCGTCGTTGGCACCGTCAAGTCCAGCCGCAGCGATGTCCATACTGCCGAAGACCACGCCGTGCTGGCGCAGCGGATTGCCGACGACAAGGACGCTCTGGGCTATCTGAGCCTCGACTACTATGTCGAAAACGCGAAGAAGCTGAAGGCTGTGGCCATCGGAGACGGCAAGGAAGCCGTTCTGCCGACGGTTGCCAACATTCGCAACGGCAGCTATCAGCCGCTATCGCGTCCGTTGTTCCTCTACGTCAATGAAAAGTCGCTCGAAAAACCGGCGGTCAAGGATTTCGTTGATTTCTGCATGAAGAACGCCGAGCGGCTGGTGGTCGAAGCGAACTACCTGCCGCTGCCGGCACGGGCGTACAGCGAGAACCTCGAACGGATCAATGCCAGGAAAGTCGGCAGCGTTTATGGCGGCGAGAACAAGGCCCGGCCGCGGCCGGTTGACATGCGCAAGTTGCTCGATGCCTTGATGCACGGTTCCTGACCATTGCCCCGGACAAAGACTTTCAAATACCCCGGAGCCCCCCTCCGGGACCCCCACCCGCAGCGAGATACCTGCCCCTTGGGCACAGAGGACCGCTGTTGAACCCTGAACCTGTTGCTTCCTGTCACGGAGATTTGAATGTCAGCATCAGCCAATCCTCCCGGCGATGACCCGATTGCCGCCGCAACACATGCACTCAAACTGAAAAGGCTGGCCGGAAAAACCGGCGAGAAACCGGATCGGAAAAAAGGGAAGAAAGCCGCCAGAACGGTTCGCTGCCAGGTACGCCTGACGAACAGCGAATTCCTTAAACTCTCCAAGCTGAAGAAGCAACTGGCGCGCAAGGGCCTCTCCGCCAGCAAGGAAGAACTCGTTCGCGCCGGTCTGCTGCTGCTCGTCCATCTCGACCGCAGCGAGCTGAAGACAGCGATTCGCGACGTCATCGCTCCGGAACCTGGCACCGAGGCAGGCGAATAGCGGCCAATTCTCCAGGCCATCAACGAGATCATCGATTGCTGTCGACCAGGGACGGCGCATGGCCCGACATGCGCTACAGGCGCCTGAGCGACGAGACTCCTGTCAAGGCCTCGCTCGGCAAGCGGTCTGCAAATTCCAGGCGCAAACGTTGAACCAACGGTCATGACTTCTCCAGGCACCCCCAATCATGAAAGTCATGACCGCTTCCCTCCCTTGCAGGGCGCATTCCGGCTGGCACGCCGGAATCGCTCGATGGGCGCAGAGCAGGCTCTGCGATTTCCCCATCTCGCCCCCCGACTCCTTCCACGGCCCGCGCTGCATCGCGGGCCGGCTACGGCGGCGCGGAGCAGTGCTCCGCGAAACCCCGCCTTCGCCCCCGCAAGGGGGAAGGGAGATTCGTGAGTCGCTGGCGCGACTTTCACATTAACCCCGGACGCTGCCACGAACTTCCGTGCTACCCCCAGAAGCCAGGCAGCACCAACCCTAGACCCCGTTTGGCGAATGCTCGACGAGAAGCCATGGCGAGCGGCTGCACCAGAACGATCATCGATCGAGTTCTGAATCACCAGGCCGACGTGGATGCTCACGAAGGCCTTCGCCGGGTCGCCGCTGGCCAGATGCCAGATTTCCGGAGCCTGCAGGGTTTTGGCCTCGCCGAGGCATTCGTGATCTCGCGGTAAGGCGGCAGGCGGCGTCGTTGAGGTCGCCGAGGGCCAGGCAGGTGGTCATTCAAACGCAGCCATCTTTCAATTTTCGGGATCGGCTGCGTTTATCATCCACACTTCACCATCCTTCACCATTCGTATCTGTTGCCTGCCGCATCGATCACCCGCCACTTACGCCCAATGGACAACCTGTTCGCCAACCTGCCACCTCCAGACTCGCCCACCGAGCAGTTCTTGCAACTATTGGTCCAGCCCGGTCTGACGATTGAACGCATCGTCTCGACCGGCCAGTCCAGCCCGCCGGGTTTCTGGTACGACCAGCCAGAGGGGGAATGGGTACTGTTGGTGCAGGGCGAAGCCGGCCTGCGTTTCGCCGACGAGACACAAGCCCGCCAGCTCAAGGCCGGGGATTATCTGCACATTGCGCCGCATCGGCGGCACCGCGTGGACTGGACCAGCCCTGATCAGACCAGCGTCTGGCTGGCCGTTCATTACCACCCGGCGCCGCTGCCGGAATGAATGGCATGAATGGCCAGCCTGCCCGTGGGCCCAAGAACCCATGGCTGCGGCTCAACATCCGGGCGGCCAGCAGGTGATTGGCCGTGCAGGAATGGGCCAGGCCGTTTATGCTATCGACGCACGGATGCCGACTCATGTCGTCTGCGCCTTTTCCCGCCTGCCAACAAGGTGCACAATGCACAATTCGATCCTTGCAACGGCCGAACCCTTCCCTGAAGGGGATCAGTCGCCGACAAGGCTTTCACATTAACCCTGCGGCCCTGCCAATACCATGGACCCTGATCTGATCGATGCCAATCTGGTTTTCGCCAAGACTCCAGCCGGCGAAGAAGCGATGCTGCAACGAACGCGGGTCGTCCAGCGAAACGTCCGGATGGTGCTCATTCTCGTTGATGGCAACGCCACCGTCGCCGAGTTATGCGACAAAACCGGCAATGCCCCGATTACCCAGAATGCACTGCTCGAACTGGAACATGGCGGCCTCATCGAGCGCAGAATCGAAAAGAACTCGGTCTGGCGGCATACCAAGGACTCACCCACAGGCATCGTGGCAACGGCCATCCGGACGGTTTCCGAATTCTCTACCTTTGGCGACAAGGCTGCGCCGCCGGTCGAGGAACCCGCATCCGATGACCAGCAAGGCCGGAGCATTCCTTTTCCGGAAAGTCGGGGGGGTCATCCCTCGCGCGCTCCCGGCTCGCTCACGCCGCAGCCTGCACTGAGCGGCGGCCCGCTGTCCGGCGCGGCCCTGCAGCTGCAGCAGGAAGCCACAGCCGCCAGGCCGGCGGCAACCGCCGAAGCCGTGCCGGCGGAACCCTCGCTTTTTGATCGTCTGAAGGCGATCGCCCGACCTGCCACTGAGGGCGACGAGCCAGCGCTCAAACCGATCCGGCGTGGCCGCCGGCGTTGGTCGCTGACCTGGTCGCTGGGCCTGCTGCTGGGGGGACTGTCGCTCTGCGCCGTACTCTTTCTTCTGGCCCTGTTCTTTCCTTACGCCAACTACCTGCCGGAGGTGGAAGCCGGCCTGGCGCAAAGCATCGGGCAGCCTGCCAGGATCGATCGCATGCGGGTCAGTGTCTACCCCCGGCCCGGCTTGCTGCTGGTCAATGTCCGCCTCGGTGAGGGAAGCGACGGGCTCGAGATCGCCGAGGTCCGCCTGCAGCCCGAACTCCAGACGCTGCGGGCAGACAAGATTCTCTTCAGGGAGGCCGAACTGAGCGACCTCAGGCTGTCCGTCGCGACGATCAGCAATCTGTCGCGGATGCTGGCCTCCGTCGCCAGCCCGTCAGCCCGGGCCGGCGTTCAGCAGTTGACGATCAGCAATGCGGCATTCTCGTTCTCCGAACTGGCCATTGACGAAATGGATGGCCACTGCCAACTCTCGGCCGATCACCGCCTGGAATCGATCTCGCTGCGCTCGCGAGACCGCGGCCTGCAGTTGAAGCTCAGCCCGAGTGAGCGCGGGCTCGCGGTTCAGATCGATGCGATCGCCTGGCGGGTAGCGCAGGGTTCGCCGTATCTTTTTGATTCCTTGAACGTGAAGGGCGTCATCGAAGGCAGCGATTGGGTCATCGACAGCTTCGAATCGCGAATTTTCGACGGCGTGGTGCGCGCGGCGATGATCCTGCGCGATGGACAGCAAGCGGCAATCGCCGGTGAACTGTCGTTCGAGCGGATCAATGCCCGGAAACTCGGCGAAGCCCTGGGCATCGGCGGTCAATTCCAGGGTGAGGCGCATGGCAAGCTGAAATTCTCGGCCAACTCGGCCAGTTGGCCAGGCCTGCCCGCCGCTCTTCAGGCCAGCGGAAACTTCACGATGCGTCGTGGCAGGCTGGGTGGCATCGATCTTCCCGAGGCAGTACGCCGATCATTGACCACACCGGCAACGCTGGGCGGCTGGACCCGCTTCGAGGAATTGTCCGGCGCCATCACGGTAACGCCAGACGCTTTCCTCTTTTCACGCCTGGCACTGAATGCCGGCCTGATGCAGTCCTCTGGACAGATCGAACTGACCCGCAAGCTGCAGTTGCGCGGCAGGATGGAGGTCCAGATGCGCGGCCAGGCCGATCACAGCAGCCGGTCGATCCTGATCAGCGGCCCCCTCAAGTCGCCGCTGACGCAAACGGCCAACCGCTGATCAGGGGATCATCCATTACAGGACCGCCGCGATGGCGTCAGCCACATAGTCGATATTGTGCGTATTCAGCGCCGCCAGGCAGATTCGGCCACTGCTCACGGCGTAAATGCCGAACTCCTCGCGCATGCGGTCGACCTGCTCGACGCTCAGTCCGGTATAGGAGAACATCCCTCGCTGCCGGATGACAAAGGAGTAGTCCTGGCCAACTCCCCGGCCCTGCAGCCGGTCGACCAGGCTGAGGCGCATGGCGCGGATTCGCCCGCGCATGTCTGCCAGTTCTTCTTCCCACATCCGGCGCAGTTCCGGACTGGACAACACCGCAGCGACGATGGCCCCGCCATGTGTCGGCGGGCTGGAGTAGTTGGTGCGGACGATACGCTTGATCTGTGACAGCACGCGCGCCGTTTCATCCCGGTTGGCGGTGATCACCGACAGGGCACCGACACGCTCTCCGTACAGCGAGAACGATTTCGAAAACGAACTCGCCACCAGGAACTGCAAGCCGGACTCGACAAACAGCCGGAGCGCCAGGGCATCCTCTCCAAGGCCGTCGGCAAAGCCCTGATAGGCGATGTCCACGAAGGCCAGGAGGCCGCGGGCGCCGATCACGTCGATGACCTGGCGCCACTGTGCCTCGTCGAGATCAGCGCCGGTTGGATTATGGCAACAGGCATGCAGAACGACGATTGAACCCGCCGGCAAGGCATTCAGTCCAGCCTGCATGGCGGCGAAATCGACGCCATGCGTCGCCGGATCGTAGTAAGGATAAGTCGCCACCGTGAAGCCTGCATTCTCGAACAGTGCGCGGTGGTTTTCCCAGCTCGGATCGCTGAGATACACCGTGGCCTCGGGCAGCAGACGCCGCAGATAGTCAGCGCCGACCTTGAGCGCGCCGGTGCCGCCCAGCGCCTCGATGGTGAGTACGCGCCCCTCCGCGAGAAGCGCCGAATCGGCACCGAAAAGCAGCTTCTGTACGTTCTGATTGTAAGCGGCCAGGCCGTCGATCGGCTGGTAGCCACGCGACGG
The DNA here is from genome assembly GCF_036625275.1 of Accumulibacter sp. Taxonomy (GTDB): domain Bacteria; phylum Pseudomonadota; class Gammaproteobacteria; order Burkholderiales; family Rhodocyclaceae; genus Accumulibacter. Next base: position 6,276 of record NZ_JAZKUD010000011.1, on the reverse strand, counting down.
CATGGCCTCCAGACGAGCTTTCTCGGCCAGTTTGACGGCAGCGAGCAGGGGCACCTTGCCACTGCCATCGAGGTACACGCCAACGCCGAGGTTGACCTTGGTCGAGCGTCCATCGGCGTTGAATGATTCGGTGAGGCCGAGAATGGGGTCGCGTGGAGCCATTTCCACAGCGGCGAATATCGAAGCGGTCATGCAGTTTTCCTCAGTTGCTCGGTTGGTCAAGATAGGTTCGTTGTGCCTTGACGAAAACGGCGGTGCATGGTTCCTTCACCCACCGAAGACACCACCCGATCCGCGAGACAGAACGTTGAACGGCCGTTCCCGACGCCGATCCGTCGCGAAACAACGTAGAATTCTAGCATGCCGAACCCAGCGCACTCTCCTGAGAAGCCGCCCTTCGTCACCTTCGAGGGCAGCCCGTTTCGTCTCTACCAACCCTTCCTGCCGGCCGGCGACCAACCGGCCGCCATTGATCGGCTGGTCGAGGGATTGCAGGACGGGCTCTCGTTCCAGACCCTGCTCGGCGTCACCGGCTCGGGCAAGACCTACACCATGGCCAATGTCATCGCGCGAACGGGTCGTCCAGCGCTCGTCCTGGCGCCCAACAAAACGCTCGCGGCACAGCTCTACGCCGAATTCCGCGAATTTTTTCCTGATAACGCGGTCGAGTATTTTGTTTCCTATTACGACTACTACCAGCCGGAGGCTTATGTGCCGGCACGCGACCTGTTCATCGAAAAAGATTCGTCGGTCAACGAGCACATCGAGCAGATGCGCCTGTCCGCGACCAAGAGCCTGCTCGAACGCCGGGATTGCGTGATCGTTGCCACCGTTTCGTGCATTTATGGCCTTGGCGACCGCGACGAGTACCACAAGATGATCCTGATCATGCGCGTCGGCGACCGCATCGGCCAGCGCGAGGTGATCAAGCGCCTTGCCGACATGCAGTACGAGCGCAATGAGACCGACTTTCACCGCGGCACCTTTCGCGTTCGTGGCGACACCATCGACGTCTTCCCCGCCGAACACGCCGAACAGGCGATCCGGATCTCGCTGTTCGACGACGAAATCGAAGGCCTGCAGATCTTCGATCCCCTGACCGGCCATCTGCAGGCCCGGCTGCTGCGCTTCACGATTTTCCCGTCGTCGCACTACGTCACGCCGCGCGAGACCGTGTTGCGGGCAATCGAGGCGATCAAGGGCGAACTCGTTGAACAGATCGCTTACTTCAACGCCGAGAACCGTCTGGTCGAGGCGCAGCGCATCGAACAGCGTACCCGTTTCGACCTCGAAATGCTCGATCAGGTCGGTTTCTGCAAGGGCATCGAGAACTATTCCCGGCATCTCTCGGGACGCCAGGTCGGCGAACCTCCGCCGACCCTGATCGACTATCTGGCAACCGATGCGCTGATGTTCATCGACGAGTCGCATGTCTCGGTTTCTCAGGTCGGTGGCATGTACAAGGGCGACCGCTCGCGCAAGGAGAACCTCGTCAATTACGGATTTCGTCTGCCGTCGGCGCTCGACAACCGGCCGCTGAAGTTCGCCGAGTTCGAAGCCCTGATGCGGCAGACCATTTTCGTTTCGGCCACCCCTGCCGACTACGAGACGACACACCAGGGGCAGGTCGTCGAGCTGCTCGTCCGCCCGACCGGTCTGGTCGATCCGACACTCATCGTTCGTCCTGCCTCGACTCAGGTCGACGACCTGCTGTCGGAGATCCGGCTGCGCACCGCACTGGCGGAACGGGTGCTGGTCACCACGCTGACCAAGCGCATGGCCGAGGACCTGACCGATTACCTCAACGAACACGAAGTGCGGGTGCGCTATCTGCATTCGGACATCGATACCGTCGAGCGCGCCGAGATCATTCGCGATCTGCGTCTGGGCAAGTTCGACGTTCTGGTCGGCATCAACCTGCTGCGTGAAGGACTGGACATTCCCGAAGTCTCGCTGGTGGCCATCCTCGACGCCGACAAGGAAGGTTTCTTGCGCTCCGAACGCTCGCTGATCCAGACCATCGGTCGCGCCGCCCGCCATCTGCACGGTACCGCGATCCTCTACGCCGACAGGGTCACCGACTCGATGCAGCGTGCAATCGCCGAAACCGAACGACGGCGGCTCAAACAGCTTGCTTTCAACGAAGCCAACGGCATCATACCCAAGGGGATCAGTAAACGTATCATCGACATCATCGACGGAGTCTACGATACCGAGAATGCGCAACGCGACCTCAAGGTCGCACAGCAACAGGCCGACTACCAGGCCATGAGCGAAAAGCAACTGGCGCGCGAACTGCGACGCCTGGAGAAGGAAATGCACGAGTACGCCAGAAACCTCGAATTCGAGAAAGCCGCCGCCGCGCGCGACGAATTGTTCCGCATCCGCAAACAGGTATTCGGGATCAGCGGCGCCGAGGAAAATCTTCAGCCCTTGTGAACTGATTGAACTGATTGATTCTGTATAAACTATTTCGATAGTCGAGGTTTCCATCTTCGTCTCCGGAGTGCGCAGTGAAAACAGCACGATTCCTCCAGGAACAACCCATTTTCGGCGGCGTCGGCGATCAGGCGATGCAGTCGATCATGCTGCTGATGCGGGAACTCCATTTCGCGGCTGCCGAGGTGATCGTTCAGGAGGGAGAAGATGGTGACTCCCTCTTCGTGATCTGCAGCGGCTCGGTCGAAGTGCTGAAAGCCTCTCCTGTCGCGAACGGCACGTTTGGCAAGCGCATCGCCATTCTCCAGGTCGGTGACGTTTTTGGCGAAATGGAGTTGATCGACACGCAGCGTCGTTCGGCAACGATCCGGGCACTCGAACCGGTGTCGGTATTGGCCTTGTCCAACGCCGATCTGTTCCAGATCTACGAGTCTGACCCGCAGACCTTTACGCTACTTGCCCTCAACCTGGCCCGGGAACTGAGCCGTCGCCTGCGCAACATCGACGATCTGGCGGTGCACTACATGGCCACGAACAGCCGCACGGACCCTTCGTGAACACCCAGGCTTTCGATCATGCGATGGCGGCAATCCGCGACGCAGGTGGTCGAGGGCATGGGCTACGTTTTACCGAAGCCCTGATGCCGCGCCTGGCGACGGCGATCACTGAGCATTGCGACAGGCATGGGGCCACCCCGGAGGCGGCTAACGGTCATGACTTTTTCAGGCACCCTTGATCATGAAAGTCATGACCGTTTCCCCTCTCCCCCGAGTGGAGAGAGGAGATTCGTGAGTCGCTGACGCGACTTTCACATTAACCTTTCAAGCGACTGAAGCGCGTCAGGTTCTGCATCATTTCTGTGATTGCGGGACTGATTTTCTGCTTGACCTGTACCCGATCGGCAATCTCGCGATCATTGCCGTCGGTGACTTCGTCGCGCTTGGCACCGCCGGTGGCATTGATCGGGAATGCGACCTTGTAATCCTCGCCCAAATACGCCAGGCGGTTCCAGTCACCGGCAACCGCGTAGGCGCGGTGGTAGGCGGGATCGAGCAGGTTCATGCCCTGCGAATAGTCGGACGATTTGTTGCGCACGCCGAGCAGTGGCATCAGGGTGGCCGGAATGTCAAGGTGGCTGGTGATGCCCTTGACCACGCGCGGCTGGTTGCCGGGTATCCAGATCACCGCCGGCGTGCTGGTCTGGTAACGGTTGAATTCGGCGCTATGGCCCCAGCGGCTGATCTCCATGAATTCTTCGCCGTGGTCGCCGAGCACGATGATCACGGTGTTGTCCAGCAGATTCTTCTGCTTCAGGTGTTCGATGACCCGTCCCACCTGCTGATCGACATGGCGCGCGGCGTTCAGGTAACGGTTCTTGATCAGATTGATGTCGCCCTTGAAATCCGTCGTCAGGTAGTTCAGGTCTTCGAGGTAGGGCTGGGCAATCACCGTATCCGGCGGAAAGACATAGGGCGCGTGCGTCGACTCGAAGAAGTGGTAAGCCATGAACGGGCGAGCCGGATCGCGCTTGTCGATGAATGCCAGCAGGTCCCGGATGTTGTCTCGATCGCGCTGCCAGGCGACCTGGTCGACGGAAGCCATATGCATGTCGTTCGGGTTCATGTTGACGAATACCGTCTTGTCGAAGGCGGGGAAGGTGAAACGCTGGCTAGTGTGCAGGGTGAACTGGTAACCGCGCTGCTGCATGACATCCATCAGCACCGGTGCGCGACGCGCGTCCAGCATCGGGAACCAGTAGTTGGCGTAGAGCCCGTAGAACATCGAGAAGACGCCCATCTGGGTCAGGTTGCCGCCGCTGTAGTGTTTTTCCAGGCGCAGCGCCTGCTGTGAAAAGTCCCAAAGCTGCGGCATGATCTTCGGATCGAGCATGTCGAAACGCAGCGACTCGGCAACCAGCCAGACGATGTTCGGCGGCTGCACGGATTTGTCGACATCCAGCGGCACCAGGGGATAGTTGAGAACGCTCTTCTTCACCTGGATTCCGTCCGAAGCCTTGTCGGCTTCCTTGATCCCCAGCCTGGCTATCGTGGCGCGCGACGTCAGGGGCAAGTACATCGGATAACGTTCGCTGGCGAACAGGATGGGCTGGTAATTGACCGCGGCGCTGTAGGCGTAGGCAACACGCTCGCCCATGCTCGCCAGCAGGATGATCAGGGCCAGCCAGCGCCAGCGCAGAATGCGCGGCAGGGGGCGTGCGGTCGCGGGGCTGCGCGCCACCAGCCAGTAATAGGCAAGTCCCTGCAAGGCCAGCAGCGCGGTGATGATCAGGGCCGCCGTGAGCTGGGTGCTGGTCGTCGCACCCAGGGAGTCAATGCCTCCGGGCGTGAGGACGAGATCCACCACGAAGCCGTTGATATGAAAGCCATACATGTCGTGGATCAGGCGATCGGCGAACAGCAGCACATGGATCAGTCCGGTCAGGGCGATGAGCGTTGTCGCCAGCAGCAGGTTCCCGTAACGGAAACTTTTTGCGCGACGCAATAGCCAGTAAGCCAGGTAGCCGACTCCAATGGCGGGCAGGAGATAGAACATCGAGTATGTCGCCGTCGTCGCCAGGGTCCACAGAGCGGTGCCCGGATCAGCGTATTGCTCACGGGTGGTGAAACGGGTGACGTGGGCGATGACGCTCAGCCATGTGAACAAATAAAATCGGCTGATACTGGCAAGCGAAGGCAATCCGGGCATCGGCGAAACTCCCAAAAGTGCCATTTTAGACCAGCAAGCTTAACCGCCGCTTAACCGGTTGTTGACCAGCAATTCTCATTTTGGCTGAATATAGTGGTCCCCGGAATTCAGACAGTAGCTTAAGCTGTGCGCCAAGGTAGGAAGCCAGGAACGATGAGTGAAACGAAGACGCGGAAGGTACATACACCGGAGTTCAAGGCGAAGGTGGGTCTGGAGGCCGTGCGAGGGGTGAAGACGATCAACGAGATTGGCCAGGAGTATGGCGTCCATCCGGTTCAGGTTGGGCAGTGGAAGAAGGCTATCCAGGAACAGGCGAAGACGCTGTTTGAAGGGAAGCGAGGTCCCAAGCCGCTGGCCGCCCACCGGGAGCCGGAGCGGCTGTACAGCGAGATCGGCAAGTTGAAGAGGGAATTGGACTGGCTCAAAAAAAGTCCGGGATCAGCCCGTCATGATCCGGCCAGGGTGGATCGACCCAGGGGAGGCGGCCGCCATGGTGCAGCAGTGCGTCCTGGCCGGGGTCTGCCGGTCGACGATCGATGCGCAGCAAAAACCGGCGGTGGTCGATGCCAGCGATCTCCTGTCTTGACTTCGGGGACCACTTTAGCCTACTTTCTAACCAAAATCGATCTTGTAAGCGGTCAGCAAAAAGTCATCCGACAAACCGAGCCAAATTCGTCCAGGATTTTACCGACATCTTCGTGAAGCTTCTCGGCGGTCCGGGCTTTGAAAGGCAACCAGTCGTACTTAATTCTACATTAACAGATTGGAATGGCATTTTTCGGTGCTGGCGGCTGCCTTCGGTAGGCGCTGTCGCGGGCGCTTTGTCGCCGTGCATGACGCTCGGCGATGATTCGCACGAGGTCTTCGCGACCGTGAATCTTCACCGGGAGCTGCGCCACGAGCCTGTCGACGACATCGGCACAGGACAGTAACTCGGCGTAGGGTGAGTGTTGCCGCCGCTCCTTGACGAGAAAGAGGAGTGCGACGCAGACGAGCGCCATGGGGTGGTACCAAGCCCGCCACTTGCGTACCTGGTAGTCGGCCATCCCGCAGCCACCTTTCGCATTCTCGAAGGCGCGCTCGATGAAATGGCGCTGTGCCTGCATGCGTGCCAGCTCGCGAAGTGGCGTG
>NZ_JAZKUD010000010.1:0-80166 GCF_036625275.1 Accumulibacter sp. | reverse complement strand
TCAAGCCCAAAGCCGACAAGCTCGCCGCGTAGGCAGGCGCCGCTTTCGCGGCATTGGCTATTTGTTTAACAAAAACCGATAGTTAAAGCGTAGTTTCGTCTACTACGTGGAGGAAGATCCGTCGGGGCGTAGCAGATCGCGTAACAGGCGTGCGCCCGCGAACGGGGGCTCGAGATGTGATTCGTCCATACGACGCATCAGCGCGAGGTCCTCCGGCGAGACCTCGCGTGGCGTGTCGTACACGCTCGAACGAGCCAGCCCAAGCAGGGCGCACTGATGCGATACAGGGAGCTTATGGTTGCGGTCAATCCTCGTCTTGCGCTCAGCAGGCCCGCCTGGGTGAGCGCATGTTCTAAAAAATCGTTTTCCAGCGTCCACTGGCCGATCTTGGCGTGCCGTTTCGTCAGGTCCGGATCACTGCTCGCAGGGCTTCTGGCGTCACCAAAAACCTGAACCGCATGCTCGGTCAGTGGCCGCTTCCAGTCCGTGATCTGATTCGGGTGAATGTCATCCTGCTGCGCCAGCTCCGCTAGCGTCTTGTCGCTCTTCAGCTCCGCCAGTGCCACTTGCGCCTTGAATGCCGGTGTGTGATTCCGCCTCGTCCTTCTGGCCATGCTCTTGCTCCTGTGGTGGCTGCTTACGCAGCCGTTCGTAGGGGCAAGGCTACCACTTATCCTCCTGTCCGAATTTCCGGGGCCCGCTCTTCATCCGTACCGCCATCCACGGGTCAGGCTCACTCTGAAATTCAAGAACCAGATAGACCCACAGCCAGCGATCCCGGACCTGCACCCGCCACACCCTATCGTCGTGACGCTGCCGTTCGGATTCCGAAACATAGCCGCCATTGACGTGTTCCAGGGTGCTGAAGTCCGCGTCTCCGACCCATTCCCCCGGAACATAGCCGAGCAGAAGGTCGCGCACCATGGCAGGGTGCGAGAAGAGTAGTTTGTAACCCGTATCGTGAGTGCTGGCCATCGGGTCATTCTAACCGACTGGATTCCGGAGGGGGCGGCACCCGGGTTGCTCCATGCCCATTGGCCCGAAGACACGCTGCACGGGGTCAGTGACAGGCCGACGGCGGCGCAAAAACCTCCTCCAGCGTGGCGGCGGTCAGTACGGCGTCTGTCCAGGCTTCCAACTCGCTCTCGGTTGCCTTGGCCAGCCTGTCCTCGGCCCAAACCGGCAACTCGCCAAAGCGGCGGGTTAGCTGGCGAGACAGGACGCGAAACTCGCCCTCCATCCGTCCCTCCATCCGTCCCTGCTGAATTCCCTTTTGCGTCGCTTCATCAAACCAGCCTTCAATACGTTCTGCCAACATCGTATCCGCCTCCATGATGTCTTGGATTTGATCGATTTCCTCAAGGCGGCTGCGGGGTGACTTGCGCCGCAACAACCATTTCACCCAGAGGCCGAAGGCCCGCCGCAAGGGCTGTGACTCGGGGGTCCGCAAGACTTGGTCGAGGGCTTGCAACACCTGACGCATCTCCGCCACGGACTGACCATTTTCCAGATTGAACAGGGCTTCGGCAAAGTTGCGTACCGCGCCCACCGGGTGAAGTTTCAAGCGCGCTTCATCCACCAGGTGATACCGCCATCGGGGCCGGAAAGCTTCCAGGCCACCGGGCGGCATCACGAAGCAATCACTGACCTCGGTCGAGGGCTTCCATTCGGGCACGCCGTTGTACAGCACCATCGGCAGAATCGGCGGGAGCTTGCCTTCATGCAGTTCCCCTTCCCGGATCAGATTCTGGGCAAGGAGTCCCACATACACCATCATCCGTACCGCCATCCACGGGTCAGGCTCACTCTGAAATTCAAGGACCAGATAGACCCACAGCCAGCGATCCCGGACCTGCACCCGCCACACCATATCGTCGTGACGCTGCCGTTCGGATTCCGAAACATAGCTGCCATTGACGTGTTCCAGGGTGCTGAAGTCCGCCTCTCCGACCCATTCCCCCGGAACATAGCCGAGCAGAAGGTCGCGCACCATGGCAGGATGCGAGAAGAGTAGTTTGTAACCCGTATCGTGAGTGCTGGCCATCGGGTCATTCTAACCGACTGGATTCCGGAGGGGGGCGGCATCCGGAGGCACTTCCGGGCCGTGGCCGCTTCATGCGGGGCGGGCCTCTCCGGGTTGCTCCATGCCCATTGGCCCGAAGACACGCTGCACGGGGTCAGTGACAGGCCGGCGGCGGCGCAAAAACCTCCTCCAGCGTGGCGGCGGTCAGTACGGCGTCTGTCCAGGCTTCCAACTCGCTTTCGGTTGCCTTGGCCAGCCTGTCCTCGGCCCAAACCGGCAATTCGCCAAAGCGGCGGGTTAGCTGGCGAGACAGGACGCGAAACTCGCCCTCCATCCGTCCCTCCATCCGCCCCTCCATCCGTCCCTCCATTCGTCCCTGCTGAATTCCCTTTTGCGTCGCTTCATCAAACCAGCCTTCAATACGTTCTGCCAACATCGTATCCGCCTCCATGATGTCTTGGATTTGATCGATTTCCTCAAGGTTGCTGCGGGGTGACTTGCGCCGCAACAACCATTTCACCCAGAGGCCGAAGGCCCGCCGCAAGGGCTGTGACTCGGGGGTCCGCAAGACTTGGTCGAGGGCTTGCAATACCTGACGCATCTCCGCCACGGACTGACCATTCTCCAGATTGAACAGGGCTTCGGCAAAGTTGCGTACCGCGCCCACCGGGTGAAGTTTCAAGCGCGCTTCATCCACCAGGTGATACCGCCATCGGGGCCGGAAAGCTTCCAGCCCACTGGGCGGCATCACGAAGCAATCACTGACCTCGGTCGAGGGCTTCCATTCGGGCACGCCGTTGTACAGCACCATCGGCAAAATCGGCGGAAGCTTGCCTTCATGCAGTTCCCCTTCCCGGATCAGATTCTGGGCAAGGAGTCCCACATACACCATCATCCGTACCGCCATCCACGGGTCAGGCTCACTCTGAAATTCAAGGACCAGATAGACCCACAGCCAGCGATCCCGGACCTGCACCCGCCACACCATATCGTCGTGACGCTGCCGTTCGGATTCCGAAACATAGCTGCCATTGACGTGTTCCAGGGTGCTGAAGTCCGCCTCTCCGACCCATTCCCCCGGAACATAGCCGAGCAGAAGGTCGCGCACCATGGCAGGATGCGAGAAGAGTAGTTTGTAACCCGTATCGTGAGTGCTGGCCATCGGGTCATTCTAACCGACTGGATTCCGGAGGGGGGCGGCATCCGGAGGCACTTCCGGGCCGTTGCGGTTTACTGTGTGCCCGGCTTTTTTCCGTGGCCCGCCAGCCGCTGGGAGGGTGGAAAGCGCCCCGCCAACCCCACACAAGGCTGGCAAGGCGGAATCAATTGGTACTGGCCGGGCGTGACGAGGCCAAAACGACCTTTTGCAGGTGCCGCAGGCTGGCCCAGTGAGCATAGACTGTCGCCAGTAACCCACTCCCTGGCCCACTGGGCGAGAGTTTCATCGGGCAAGGCGTTGAGCTTTTCCTGATCGACGACGCTGAAGCCACCGATGGCATGCACCTGCTGGTCGATTTCCTGTGTCAGCGTCTTGGCAACGATGACCCCGGTTTCGAGCAATGACTGGTGCGCGGATTCGGTGCGGTTGGCGGCAGTCTGGTAGGCCGTCAGGAAATTCATGGCGCTGGTGGCCACTGCGGCCGGTTCGCCTTCAGGAGTGAACAAGACATCCCCCGCTCCGGAAAAATGCGGGGCCGCCGCATCGATGGCAAGAAAGAGTTTGCTGGGGTTCTCCGCACTCTGGCCGCTATTTCTACTGGTTCGTTCCATTAAATGGGCTACAGATCAGGCAGCTTTCATGTCGAATTTTTTCCAACGAAACACCACGGGTGCCTGATTTATTTCCTTGATGCCCTTGAGGATACACGTCTTCAGTTCGTCGATAGACTGGACGCGAATGTGGCGCAAGAACGTACGTGCGCATCAATGTCGCCCGGATCCAGATGGCGAACATCCGCCGCAGGTCGGGGCGACCGACCAGCCATTCGTCGAGCCGTCCGAGCAGGACACCGATGCTTTCCGGCGAAGCCGGGTGCTCGATCCGGAAGACGGCCGCCACGAGGTTCTTCAGCGAGGCCAGTTCGCTGTCAGTGTGGGCGTTCTCGTCCACCAGCAAGTATTGAAACCGCGGCTTGAACTGCTCGACCAGGCCCGGCACCGGCGGAATCAGGTCGAAGACGTCGGTCGCTGCATTCCAGCGGGAGCTGCCGTTGTAGAGAACGATCGGCAGGACCGGCGGCAGGCGGTCGTCGGACAGTAGGCTCTGCTTGATCAGGGCCTGGTAAAGCAGACCCACGTAGACCATCATGCGCAGCGCCATGTACTGGTCGACACCGCTCTGGAACTCGATGAGCAGGTAGAGATAGACCCACTCGCCACCGACCTGGACCCGCCAGACGATGTCGTCGGAACGTTTGCTGAGATCCTCGGTGACGTAGCTGCCGGGGACGATCTCCAGCGTGCGGTAGTCGAGGCTGTGCAGCCATTCGTCCGGCACAAAACCGAGGATCAGGTCGCGCACCAGTTCCGGCGTCGAGAAGAGGAATTTGTAGCCGCGGTCGTGTTCGCTTGCCATCGGCGCATTTTACCTGCGGTGCAGGTGCCTTGGCATGGTGGCCTGGCAAACCATTGACCCTGACCCCTTTCCCTTCTCTTTTTCAAGCAGCTATTTTCTCCCGCTCCCCACCAAACACTTTGCGGGCCGCACGGATTCCACGCAGATACTTCGTCTGACGCCGCGCACACCAGGTCACCAGTGCATTCGGTGCGCCCACCGCACTGCCGAACTCCTTCAGGAAACGGCTGGAATAGGCGATGAAAGCTTCACCATCCATGCCCATGCGGTCGAGAATCCGGGGTTGATCGGCGGGGAGGAATCCTTTCTTTTTCGGGTGCAGGGCTCTGCCCGTCCAATCGACCAACTCGACATAATCGGCAAATGCAAACGGCACCGCCCAGGGCGTGCGACCGGTAGCATCGAAGGGCATCAGCGAGGCTTGCGGCAAGGAAATGGCGGTTTCTGCCAGCGCTAGCAGGGGGGTCACGTTCGCATTGGCCGCCGGGGTAGCCAGGTCTGCCTCACCAACTGGGGAGGCGACTGCCTCCGGTGTTTTTTCGGTGGCCATCGGTACGTCCGGCCCTATTTCTGCGGGATTTTCTTCCACAGCCAAGACCACTACCTCCTCCACTGCTGCCGGTAGCACGCTTAACCGTTCCTGGATCGAGGTGTAATCAGACGTTTCCAAAGACCCGGCAATGCCCGCCCGCACCGGGTTCAGGTCGACATAGGCCATCGCCGCCAGCAGCGCCTGTTCATCCAGCAAGGCCTGGCTTTTGAAACGCCCCTCCCAGAAGCGCCCCGTGCAGCCATCTTCGGCATTCGCCTGGCGGGCGAGGGATTCATTCAGGATGCGCATGAACCACGATAGGTCGTGCAGGCGACTGCGGTAGGTGGCCGCCATCTCTTCAACCTGGGCAATTTCTGCCGGATCCATCTCGGTGCGCGCGGGCGAAAGGTAGCGGGCTACCAGCAACGGACCAGTGAAAATTTGCGTCCAGCGGGTCAGCGTCTCCTCCGTATCCCAGCCGCGTGCTCGGGCCTCGTCAATATGGACAACGAGGTGGTAGTGGTTGCTCATCACTGCATACGCAGCCACATTGATAGCGAATACGCCTGCCAGTTCCTTGATACGCTGGGCAATCCAAGCACGGCGGTGATCAAAATTCTTGCCCGTCAGCCGGTCTTCGCCGCACAGAAAGGCACGGCGCACGCAGCGGGAAATACAATGGTACCAAGCGGTGTCGTCGAGGCTGACGAGGGTGGAGCGGGGAAAGGTCATGGGTTCGGCCTTGTGGGTTCAGGGGCGATGGATAATGAAAATGGTAGCAGATCGGGGGGGGTGAATGTCAAAAATAATATGGGTGTCCTGTTAAATATTGTCCTGTTAAATATTGAAGAGCCAAAGTAAAAGCCCCCAGTCCTCGTGAGACCCGGGGGCTTTGAATTACTCTGGCAGACCGGCCTCACAAGAAGCCAGCCTGACCATCACTTTACTTAGGCATGGATGTCGCCAAAAGCAAAGTTAGCGCTGGTAATACCAGTCAGCGAAACCACACCATCGACGTTACCATCCGAATTGGCATCAAAGAACACCAAACCTGTCGCATCCGCGGTCGAAGAGGTAACGTAGTAAATCACGACACCGTCCATCGCCACTTGGGCATTGCCAAGCGCCGTTGCGAAATCAGGCGCGGCAGCCGCCTCCAAGTAGTTGGTAGCCTGGCCATCAGCCAAGGCGACGCTGTCGTTATTGACGAAGCTGATGTGGTCCACCCCTGTCACGAAGTCCGTGATGACATCAGCAGTAGCCTCGGCCAAGGTCGGCGTACCATCAACTGCCGCGCCCAGTACCGATGCACCTGAACCTGTCACCGCCCCAGCACCGGCTGCGGTGACCGTGAAGCCCCCGTCGTTGTCCTCTTGGTCAACAAAGGTAAGCACATTACCCGCATTCGACGCCAACACCACACCCACCGCCGCTGGAAGGGCATTGAATGCAGTCCGCAGAGCAGTGGCCACGTCAGTAGCAGTATCGCCGGGCACTGCCGTATAGCTGACCCCAAGGGTCGTGCCTTCGGCCAGTGTCACTAACACGCTATACAACTCGCCCGTGACGATGGTGGGATCGATCGTGACATCAGTACTCTGTGCCACATCGGTACCATCACTGTAGACTGCAGCCAACGTTGTCACAGTACCACCGATGGTGGCAGCGCCTCCGATGAGTTGGATTGAGTTGCCGTTGTCACCCGCAATTGTGACTACGGCTCCTACCGCAGAGGCCGAGATCCCGCCCACTGCATCGAGCGCCGTCGCAATGGCGGAAGCCACAGCATTGGCGTCTGTCACGTCAAGCGCCGGACTGTTGTCGACGATGATGGCGCTAGCCACTCCGTTCACCGCGTAGGTGATGCTGATCGTCTCATTGTTGTCGTCTGTACCATCAGCCGTAACGGTGATCAACTCGCGGTCAATCGCAGCCACCACTGGCACAATCACTGGCTGCGTCGGATTGCTCTTGGCGATGTCGAACACAAAGCTGTCCGCACCGCCGTTCCCTGTCAGCGTATCAATCGCCAGAACATTTGTTTGCGAGTCATTGCCACCATTGATAATGTCCGCTTGGTTACCACCAATCAGGAAATCAGCATACAAAGCTGCAGCAGCAGACCCGTGAAGGTCGAAACCCTTTGAACCCGTCGCAGCCAGTACATTGATCGTGCTGGTCGCATCGGTACCCATGTTGGTCAAGGTTACTGTGCCGGCATTGACCGTTGCAGGCGTCGCAACAAACCCCGTCAAAAGCGATGCATTTGCCGTTGCAGCCGAAGACACCACCAGCACATCACCCGTGTTCAGACCCGTGATGGTGTCGGTGCCCGCGTCAACATTGATAGTGTTATTGCCTGTACCAGCGTTGATCGAGTCATTACCAGCGCCACCAGTAATGGTGTCTTTACCAGGACTGGTAGTCGTGATGGCATCAGCATTGGGTGAGCCCAGTACGGTTTGAGCAAGATTAAGTGTCGCCCCGACGGTTGCACCCGTTAGGAGAGTTAGATCCACCGTATCATCGACATCGAAACCTGCTGCAGGAGATGCGATGAGTGTCACACCAGTTATGTCCACAACAGCAGTACGGAGATTGGCGCCCAAAGCCAGGTTGGAGGCATCACCCGTGACCTTGATAGTCCCCTCGCCAACGATATTCACCGCACCCAAAGCAATCACTTGGGCAGCTGTCAGCGTCAGTGTGGCACCCGCCAGCACTTCGATCGTACCCCCCGTGATGAACAGACCCTCCGTGTAGGTTGCGGTCGCCGGGTTATCCACCAATTGAGACAGATTGACCGCACCTTCGATGACCAATGGAACGTTGTTCAGTCGCAAGGTCGAGCCACCCTGGAAGACCGCAGACGATGTAATCTTCAGGTAGCTACCTGAAGCTGCACCGGTGAAGTCAAACGACCATTCGCTACCCGCATTCAGCGTCGGGGTCAGACCGTTCGCGGTTGCCAGCGTTGCGGTGGTAATACCCTGGCCACTTCTGAAGGTCAAGGCACGGGTTTCGGCCACACCACCTACGATATCGTCCATATCACCGTCGGCGTTCAGATCAGCCGTATCGTTGGTGCTGTCGAGTTGGGCAAGGATGCCCAGGTTCAACGTACCATCATAGTGAAGAGCATCGATCACGCTCAGCTTGTCACCCGCAACACCGGCGTTAGCCGTTACCGCTCCCGCTGCGACACGGCCTAGGGTGATGGTACCGCCCTCATTAACCAGAGTCGTAAGTGGGTCATCCACAACATCTCCGTTGTTGAAGGTCAGCGCTTCCGTATCGTTCAACGCCAACCCAGGGCTAGCGCCTGGAGCTGTCAAAACACCCGTATAGCCAGTGGTATTGACGACCAAGGCCGTAATGTCCGTATCGGCAGTATTCACTGACTGGATGTTGACATCTTTGCTGCCGTCCACCGTCAGCGTAGCCGTGTGGTTCTGAGGCGCCGGGTTGCTCACCAGATTAGCGGTTTCGGCAAAGGTGATCGTGCCCGTGTTCAGACCCACGCCCTGACCCGCAGCAAAGGTATGGATCGTTACGTTGGCCATCTCGTCGCGAGTCGCCCCGCTGGAGATGGCACCAATCACGTTGGCAGCGCTCGGGTAGGGATTGTGCGCTGGATCAAAACCTTCAGGCAGCAGATAGGTATCCACTGCAGGGCCAGCCAGCTTCGAGTTGATGGTCAGCGTACCGAAGTGGTTGTTGTTGATGATCGCAGGCGCCACGATATCGTCGATGGACAAGGTGCCAATATTGACAGCACCACCCAGATCCATGGTCAGATTCTGCACGCCAACCAGTTTGTCCGGGTTGTTGAAAATCAGGCCACCAGGCAACTGGGTATAGGCTTCCACCTCAACCGTACGGTCGACGCCATGATTCTCCGGCAGCAGGGCAGCAAGATCCGCCGTATTCACCACGCGAATGATAGTTGTGGAATTCAGATTCACCAGACCCGTAGTCGGATTGATCAGAATCGCGCTTGGGCTGGAGAAGATGTCTTCGACGTTATGGCCATTGACCAACTGGTCGTTCACCCACACACGGCCCAAGGCTGCATCGTATTCGTGCGTGTTGATCTTGCCTGCCGTAGCCGTGCCCGTGATGGTGTTGAACAGCCACACCACATTGGTGTCACGCTCTGGATCACCTGCAACCATGCCAACAGCCGGATCTGCCCCCTGCACAATGATTGCTCGCTCGGCCTGTGCAGCCGTACTGAACCGTATCGTCTGACCGGCCAGTTCATTGGGTACGACAGAGGAGTTGATGTCGTCCAGCGTGATCGAGAACTGACCCAGCTTGGACAGCGCCCCAACCGTCACGTCTGCTGCGCCCAAGGTAATGGTGCCGTGGTCAGCCGTGATACCAGTAACGTCGATTTCAGTGTAGTCATCGGGGAGAGTATCTAGGTCTGCATCATCCAGGGTGTTGACCAGCGTGGTGATGTTCACCTTACCCTTGGCTTCACCTGTCGCTGTCAGACCCGTGATGGTGCCGGTGCCGTCGAGCTGGTCGAATTGAGCAGCGGTCAGATCCAGCGTCGTACCCGCCGGTACGATAATGCTGTCTGCACCCCCCAGGTTCGTCGTTGGATTAATGACAACGCTAGCGTTGGTGTCCTTGATGGTGACGGTACCAATATTGATGCCTGCGGCCGCTACCAAGTCAAGTGCCATGGAAGCAGAAGCACTATCAAGTTCAGTAATATTCAGCGTCACATTGAGCCCGGCCAAAGCTGACCAAGCATCTGCAACGTGGTCGGCATCTGGACCATCAGTCGTGCCAATAGCAGCCACCTGTTCTGCAGTCAGGGTGAGAGTGCCGTTCTTGTTGAAATGCACCGCATCAATGTCGAAGTTGGCCAAGGGAATCTTGGTAAGATCGTTATTGCCTCCATCGACAACCAGAAGGTCATCGTTAGGTCCAGTGCCCAAGACATCGGTGACTCCACCCGTGAAGCCATCCATCACGTAAATGTGTTCGAAGTCATTGAAACCATTGACCGGGGAGATCGCACTGATAACCAGGTTGCCGGTCAAATTTGTGGCGTCAATGTCAAGCAGGTTGACTTCGGCGTCCGCAATATTGACCGCGGCAATGGTGATATCTTCATCACCGGTCAAGGTCAAGTGCGCTGTGGATGTGGGGTGTGCGACTGTGGCGTTTGCACCGAAGGTAATAGTACCTACTTCGAGGGCGAGACCATCCCGTTCCGCTGCAGCGCTGCTGACATTGTCATCATCATAAAAGCCGCCATCGGATGTAGGTGCTCCCAAATGATCACCGAGCACCAAAACTCCATCGGCATTCGCGTAGGTGTTCAAGGTGACGTTAAGCAACTCATCAGTGGTGCCCGCATTCAGACCAATATTCCCGACCTTGTTGGGCTGGAAGTCGAAGCCGTTATCGCTGGTCAGCGTGCTGCGGTCTTCGTACGAATTGATGGTCAGTGACTGGAAGTCACCCTCACCCACCGTATCGCCAATGCCTACGTTACCGATGCTGGTGTTGCCTTCAAGGTTGATGGTCAGATCCTGAATCGTCGCGAACTGCGCTTGATCATCGTAGGTTACGCCGGCAATCGCCGTCAGTGCCTCAAAGGTGTTGACACGATCGAAAGCGATCAGCACATCAGGGATACCATTCACGTTCGTCTTTTCGACGACGATGGATTCGGCCAGCGTGGTCCACAAGCTTTCTTCATTCTTGCCATCAACAAGGTCTTCGAGAATATACAGCGTGTTGATGTCGCCGTCGTACTTGCTGGTATCCACCGCGGACAGAGCGCCGAGGCTCGTAAATAGCCAAGCGATGGCAGTCGTCGTGGGACCAAAAGTGGCCTCTGTGACCATCTGACCACTGGCTTGCGCGGCAGTGCTGAACTCGATCATCTGCCCGTTGCCCAACACCATGTTGAAACCAGAGACATAGGACGATGCGTCCAGGGTGACGGTAGCTTGACCCAATGTCATCGTACCCTTGGGTGCGGAGATATTGGAAACGTCGATGAACGCCGTATCCGGAGTCAGCGGCACCAGATGGTCGGTGTCAGTATTGTTTAGCAGGTCGGTGATGTTCACCGTAGCACCACCGGTGATCGTACCCGTGCCCGCCAGTTGATTGAACTGAGAGGCGTTCAGGCTCAGTGTAGTGTCTTCGATACCGTCTACCGCATCGGTTGGAGTCACAATCGAGTCCGCGTTACCCAGCGTTGCTGCTGCAGCAAATGTAATGGATGCATTGGTGTCTGCAAGCGTCAAGGCTCCGATATCGATCCCTGCAGCTTCGAGCTTGTTCAGATCGAGTGCGAAGCCATCATGTACGTCAGTAACGTTCAGCTTGACGGTGACACCCGGCGCAACCGTCCAGGCATCGGCATCGCCGTCGCCATCAGCATCTGTCGTGCCAATAGCAGCCACTTGCGCAGCAGTCAGCGTTAAAGTCGCGTCGCCAGTAAAGTGGACAGCTTTAACGAAGCTCCCCAGCCCTCCCTTCGAAAGATCACTGGCCCCGGCAGCGACTTCCAGAGTGACAGACGTGTCGGCGTCACCTGCGATACCGAAGTCATTGGTCGCTGTCAGCCCTTCCACACGAAGCACGACATCCACTTTACTGTGCGGGGTGGTTGCAATGGATTGATCAACGTCCGAGAAGTTGAGCTGCGTGCTCGGTGACAGGTCAGTCAACACCATGGTGGCTTTGAAGTCTTTACCCGTGCTGCTGTCCGTACCGTTGCTGGAAGTCACCGTGCCGTTGCCATTGAGCTGGCTGAACTGGGCCGCTGTCATTTCAACGGTGGTATCGTTCAGATCCGCCTTAATCAGCAGAGAATCGGCATTGTTCAGCGCATTGCCGAGTACGGTTCCATGGTCCAGGGTCACGGTGCCGTTTACGTCAGCGATGGAAACCGTGCCGATGTTTTTCACGCCAAAAGCCGTCATGTCGATCGCTTGATCGGCCAAGTTCTCGAAGTTCAAGGTGGAGTCGACTATACCCGTGGCGGTAGTGACGTTTGTCGGGCCGGTTGTGATCGCTTGGTCGACACTCAGCGTCAAAGCAGCGTGGTCAGCACCGAACACCACTTTGTCCAGCCCCGTCACCGTGGTGTTGCTCAGATCGGTGAGAACCGTAGTGGTCAGATTCAGGGTAAAGGTGCCAGCCACCGCAGAAGCGTCCAGGGTCTTCAGGTGGCCAGCCGCGTTATCACCGATGTCCAAGTTGCCCTTGACGGTCACGTCCCCAGCAGAAGTCAGGACGAGATTCTCAACGACGTCTTTGCCAAAGACAAATCCTATGGAAGCATCGTCATTATTGATCGAGTCAATGATGGCGTTACCTTCAGCAACGTTAACATTGATGGTCTTGGCATTAGCGATGTTGAGGCCAGCCACATGCACCGGACGCGTGTCGGCAGTGTCCTGATGCTTGATTTCTACATTGGCGGTGGCTCCCGTAAAAAAGTACTCAGCGTTCAGCGTACCGACGTTCGAGTAGTTCGGGTCGCCATCGGCCTTAGCCGTGCCACCGCCCTCCAGCAGGAGGTTGATCCCCCAGTTGATCTGCTTGACATTGAGCGTGTCGTTCCAGTTGCCGAGCAAACCTACGACATTGACATCCTTACTCAGGTCGCAGAGGTAGATAGTGGCGCTGCTGGCATGCACATCTTCGCCGACGCTGTCATCGCCGATGGCGGTGACCACGTAGGTTTGCACGCCGCTGGTCTTGAGACCGTTGGCCTGGCCCGAAGCGCCTACCGTGCTGCCGTCGGTCAGCTCAACGTTTACAGTCACCGGGGCTACCGCAGTACCGTTCCCCTTGATTTGCTTCACGTCCTGGAAGTTGGCAACGGTGAGTCCGAGCATCTTGCCAGTGAGTGCGGAGAAATCGATGGTGTAGGCGTCGGTTTCAGGTGCAGCCCAATCCGGGGCACGGCCATCGGCCAGCGCAGGGTGAGTTCCGTCGATGGCATCGCGCCCCAGGTCGACCGGATGGCTGAAGGTGATGTCAGCAGCACCGATGACCTTCAGGGTCGCCACTTCGCTGATGATCGCAGTGGTAACCAGCGGAGTCACGTCGGAGTCGATCGTCAGGGTGTCGGTCGAAGAGGACGGGGTCGGACGCTCGTAGCCATTGACGGAACGGAGGATCGTGATGTCGTCGGTCGCGCCCAGCGAACCGCCCGAGATCGTGCCGCCGTCAATCACCAGATAGGCAGGGCCACTGTTGAATGGATCAAAGTTCAGACCCGCATCGGTGATGACGACCTTGCCGTTCAAGCCATCGGCGCCATTGATCCCATTGACTGCCACGTTCTTGGACAGTTGTGCTGCGCTCAGGGTCAGCACGGCACCGTCGTGAAGCTCGAAATGCAACCGCACATTGGTGCTCAAGGCATGACCGTTGAGGATCTGGTCCATACTGGTACTGCTGTTGACGACGAGGTACAGGTCTTCGGTCGCACCTTCCTCATCGCGCAGCACGCTGAATGCCGTAGAGCCAATGGCGGTGAACTGATCATCGGTGATGCGCAGTTCCTGCTTGAGCACCACGGAGGTGATGGTTGCACCTGTCAGATTGGCTTCGGTCAGGTCGCTGTTGTTCTCGACGAACAGCTTGATGCCGGTACCGGTGATCACCGAACCTTCGAGTGCGGTGATGCCGTACTGGGCATCCACATCGGGGCTGGCGTCCAGGTCTGTCACGTCACGACCCAGATAGATGGTATTGCTGCCTTCTCCCAGGCTGAGGTTCAGCAGGGCGCCAGGGGCCAGCGCGTCGACAAAGTCCGAGGTCAAGCCGTAGTGGTCGAGATTCCCACTATTGAAACCACCAGAATTGGTACCACTGCCGCCTTCCGTCAAATCACCGTTATCGAAAGTGGTATCCATACCGGAGAGATAGAGCTTGTCGTTGCCCGCACCGGTGGTCACATTGACTTCGTTGGCGCTGGTGGTAATGGTGTTGTTGCCAGCACCTGCGTTAATAGTCACCATATTGGCGCGAACTGCGCTGATGACGTCATTGCCATCACCGGTGGTGATGCTGACCTGGGTGGTGCCAAAAGTGGCGCCAGACACGCCGCCGTTGGCAGTGATGCGGTTATTTCCAGCACCTGCGTTGATGGTGACGTTCAAGCTACTGTTGGCGCTGATGATGTCGTCGCCCGCACCGGTGTCAATGGTGACGTTCACACCCCCGTTGGCACTGATGGTGTCGTTGCCGATACCGCTGCTGATATTGACGATGTCGCTACCGTCGGTGACGATGGTGTTGTCACCATCGTTGGCGGTGATCACCACCTTGCCGTTGTTGGCGGTGGTGTGGATATTCTTGACGGCGATTTCGTCGTCCGCCACCGTACCGATCACTTTGACATTGTAGTGGGTATAGGTGTCAGAACCGACGTTGTCGAGGGTCACATCCAGACCACCGGTGTTGGCGGAGGCGTCGATGATGACCGGACGGCCCTGGTTGAAGCTGGAAGCGAGGTTTTCATCAACGCCGAAGACGCCCGTACCCTTGACGTTCATGCGGCTGACCGAACCACCTGCAAAGAACACATGCATGTGGTTTTCGACACCCTGAGAATCGATATTGAGAACGGCTGCATTTTGCAGCAGGTTGATGTCGCTGGTGACATCACCCAGTGCCAGCTCAACGTTCAACGTGCCGGTTTGACCCTGGCCGTACTGCAAAATGGTGGTGCCTCCGCCAAAATTGCCTTCCAGGCGCGCGGTGGCGGCATTGCGTATGCCGACGATGGTCAGATTACCGCTACTTACACTTTCGTCGGTCACCACCAGTTTGGTGATTGCAGTGGCACGGCTCAGATCGAGCCAGCTGTTATTGTTCACAGGGTTGAGATCATCCACCAGATCCGGGTAAGTATCGATACTGTTAGCTCCGGGTACGCTGGTGTTCGTGGTGTAAAAGTTCGGCAGGTCGTTGACGCGAATTTCCTGAATATTCAGCAGTTGCAGTGGCTGGGCGTAAAGTCCCTTCGCATCGATTTCCAGGATGTTGCGGCCAGAGCCACCGTCGAGGTAGGCCTGGTGCAGCAGATCCAGTCGGCCAGCGACAATGAGGTCGTCGCCCGAGCTGGTGACCCCAGGTTCAATGGTGCCACCGTTGTTCACGGTAGGCGTCAGCTTGATGGGCTGCGTGCCGCCACTAGACCCCTCCGTAATTACCTTTTCAAACAGGCGGGTGTTGCCATTTTTGTCGAACAGCAGGCTGCTCAGAAAGTCAAAGTAAGCCGTGCCCAGCACCGCCTCGGCGTTCATGCTGGTCCCGTCGGCATAGTAGATGGTCAGGGTATTGCTTGCGTCCGCGTCGTCTCCCGAACCACCTGTCGTGTTGGTCGCGCCGGTAGTCAGCGGATTGTTCAGAGTCAGGCTGGTGACGTTCCGGAACGGGTCCACGCCGTCGGCATCGATCAGCCCCAACTGTTTGAAGTTCAGACCGGTGATGGTAGTCAGAAAGTTGACCAGATCAGTAACAGGAATACCGCCATCCGCGGGCGTTCCGCTATTGCCGGCAGTTGCATCATGCGGGTTGTAGCCCCAGTAGATGGCCGTGACGTCCGGAGTCCCTGCCGTTATGCTTTCAGTAAGCGTGTGAATCTGCCCCACAGTCACCGGTGCGGTTGATCCAGGAATATCTACTACCCCGCCAGTCGCGGTAGCGCTGCCGGTCGGAACACTGGGCACCCCCAGGGTGGAGGTCACAAATGTGGAGTAGTTTTGGATCGTTCCTGGGGTGCCAGTCAACGGATCCCCACCGATTTCGTAGCTGAAGGAACTTGCGCCAAAAACGTTCACAATCACGCCATTGCTCAGGGTCAACTGCAAGGAAGTGGCAGATACCACACTACTGACGATGTGCAATCCACCAATCAGCTGCAAGGTATTCGTACCATCCGGATCGGTGATGTTGATGGTTTTCCCTGGAGCAGTCGCCGACAGTGAGTTCGATAAAATGTATTTATCGTTTCCTTGCCCCGCACCAATATTGGTACTGTCGCTGGCTTGAAGAATGTTTACGTCGTCATTTGTAGTAAAAGGCATTTTGCATTGCTCCAATGAGATCAGAAATCAATCCTCAACTCGATCGCCGAAGCGACTAGGCGAGGCACAGTAGTTTGTTAGAATTTGGAATTAAATGATTGTAACATGAACCAAAGACGGGTCTGTAATACCTGCCAGTTCGACCGTGATCACATCGCCGTTGGCATCAGAACCGAAGTTAATCAATGTTTCTTGGGTGATGATGTTGGCTTGAACCGCAATTCCATCCACACCGCTCAGTGCAGCTAGCGTAGTGTTACCCAGCGCTGTTAATGTGTCAATGACCAGCTTGTCATTAGTCGCGGAAAAGCCATTGATCGGGATTTGTGTGTTCGCAACACTAGCCTTGGCAGCAGCCACATCGAAGGTAAACGCTTCGTTAGCGGCGCTGGCGGTCACTGCTGCGCTTGTTCCCACAAGCAGTGGAATATTAGTAAAGCCGCCACCACCACCAATCGTCACCGGTGTATTGATACTTACGGTAGCGTTACCGGTCGGAACGCTGGGTGCACCCAAGGTGGTAGTCGCAAATGCAGTATAGTCCTGAATTACACCAGAAGTACCAAGCAAGGGGTCGCCACCAATTTCGTAATGGAAAGAGTTTGCTCCAAGCACGTTGACGGTCACACCGTTGCTCAGAATCAACTGCACCGCACTCCCAGCAACCACACTGCTGACAATGGTCAGACCATTGATCAGTTGTAGCGTATTGTTTCCCTCCGGATCGGTGATGTTGATGGTTTTGCCAGC
Source organism: Accumulibacter sp. (assembly GCF_036625275.1). Taxonomy (GTDB): domain Bacteria; phylum Pseudomonadota; class Gammaproteobacteria; order Burkholderiales; family Rhodocyclaceae; genus Accumulibacter. The sequence continues at coordinate 63,202 of NZ_JAZKUD010000010.1, read as the reverse complement.
CGCAGCCACCAGCAAACCGGACAAAATGTATTTGTCGTTACCGGGGCCAGCGCCTACGTTGAGGCTGTCGCTAGCTTGAAGAATATTGATGTCGTCATTGGCAGTAAAAGGCATATTGTCTGCTCCAAAAGATGATTGCTTGACCGCCCGCAAGCGGCCAAGCAAATCAAAGACTACCCCTAGACGACAGTAACATGAACCAGAGACTGGTCTTCAATACCTGCCAACGTGATTGTGACCACATCGCCGTTGGCATCGGGACCGAAGTTGATCAAGGTTTCGTGGGTGATAACGTTGGTTTGAACAGCGATTCCATCAATTCCGTTTAGTTGGTTCAGCGTGATGTTGCCAGCAGCCGTTGCCGAATCGATGGTAAGCATATCACTATTCGCCCCAGTAGCAAATCCGGCGAGCGGAATCTGCGTATTGGGTGCACTCGCTTTCGCAGCAACCGCATTAAAGGTGAAATTCTCTTTTACGGCGGTTCCCGTCACCTGCGTGGTTGACCCAACCGGCAGTACGACAACGGTGAAATCACCTACTGGAGGAACGCCACCATTGTTGAGCACGGGCGCTGCTCCCTCGCCGTTTCCGGCCGTCAGAACACCGACACTACCTTCGGCGGACTGATTGTTGATGACGATGCTGCCCGAGGCGGTGTCGACAATCTTGCTCGCATCGATCGGAACCCCGGCCGGCGTATCAAGAATCGTCAGAGTGTGGTTAGTGGCGCCATTGAACCGGATGACACCAATCGAGTTGTACTCGGCTTGCGTCAGGGTTACATCGGAGTTGATCACCAAGATATCGATACCGGACAGCGTTGCGCCAGCCAGGTTGATGGCACCATAAGTCGTCAGCGTGTCAATACCGCCATCTAAATTGATGGTATCGGTCACAACCCGTTGACCGGCCACATTATTGGCTTGGTCGTTGACCCTCACTCCGTTTTCAACGGTAGCGTAGACACCGGCCAGGTAGTTACCCAGCAGAACCACATTGTCCTGACCCCCACCAGTTGCCACGTTGTTCGCGCCGCGGCCCAGGGTGATACCGAGGTCGGACTTGTCGGTCAGGGTCTCGGCTTGAATCGTCAGGCCGGTCGTCGCACCAGCCACGTTCAGGTTATCGACGGCATTGACCGTGAGGATTTCCACGTTTGCACCGCCGGTGGTCTGCGTGGCCACGGCCGCACGAGAAACGGACGCCTGGTAGCTGTCCACCATGGAATCCACGATGCTGTCATTGAGTTGCAGCGTGCTGACCTGAGTGACCGCCAGATCGTTGACGAAAGACAGGGTGCCGATGTTTTTGACATTCGCCAAGTCGCCTTGAGCCACCACCGCAGCGTCGCGAACTTCGATAACGTCAGCGTTACCGATGGCGGTAATGTTGGAACCGTTGTTGTCGATGTCCTGACCGACGAAGCTGGTGCCATTCAGCGAGGACACACCGCTGTTGTTGGTGATGTTGTCGACTGCACCGCCGTCGATGATCGCATTGCCATCGATGTTGGCATCGGACATGATGATGCGGTCGGCGGAACGACCCGGACCTTCGTTGCCTTTGAAGGACCACTTGCTGCCGGCATTGAGGGTGCGGGCATCAAGGGTGACCCCACCGGAGGACAGGTTGAGATCGTTGGCAACCGGACGGGCGACACCATCGGCGTCGGTCACGGTTGCCGCAGCAGCTTGGGCAAGGGTACGACCAGTGTTGTTGAACAGGTCGTTATCGGAAACGAAGGCCAGCGAACCGCTCGCATCCTTGTTGGTGGCCAGAAGGTTGTTGGTCACGGTCAGATTGTAGCTGTTGACTGCACCCGCGGCGTTGTTGACCGCCGCACCGTTACCCACCACACGGATGGTTTCAAAACCGGAGACATTGGTCCACTCGGAAGCGCCCAGGGTGACAGGAGTATTTTGACCATCGATGACCAAGGCGTCATTACCCGCACCGCCTGTGACCGTATCGGAGATCGTCAGGCCTGCGCGGGTATCTGGGACCGCCCCGGCCGGTACGTTATCAAAGATCACTGTGTCGTTGCCAGAACCCATGACGACGTTCTGCGCACCAACCGCCGAGAGGGCATTGGTGCTGACTCGCACGACCACGTCAGAAGCTTCAGCAGAAGCATCGATCTTCGCAGCAACCAGTTTGACTTGACCTGCGACCAGGGATAGGTCGGCGATGCGAGCAACCGTAGGACCGGCGTTGGAGCTATTCAGGTCAGATGCACCGTTGGTCTCATACTGGTAGATGCCGCCGTTGGCGCCAGCGGCGGTGGTATCCAGGTTCAGGAAAGTGCCAGCCAGGCCGCCACTCAGGGTGACCGTTCCGGTGTGTTGAGCAACCCTGGACAAGGCAACCGTATTGGATTCGGTATCGCTATCCACGAGGGTGACGTTCTCGACATTGCCGGTCGCGCCAGAGGCGTTCTGGGTTCCCAAGATCAGGTTGAAGCGCGGATCGATGTTCAGACCGTCTGCAATGGTCAGGGATACGAGATCGGTAGCACCGGCGGCCGTCTTCAAAGTGGCGTTGATGGTATTTTGCAGAATGCCGTTGGAGCCGGTGTTGCTGTGCTGGGTGTTCAGAGCAGCTGCTTCGACCGCGGTCAGGTTGTTGAGGTTGGTGACCAGGGATCTGGCGACCGGGGCACCATTGGCTGAACCTTCGTTGCGAACCAAGGTGAGGAGGGTATCCGGCAGCTTGTCGAAATCAACCGTTACGGCACCGCCCGCGGAAGCCCGGACCTCGAGGTTTTCCATGCTGGTAATGACCGAAGACACGGAGTTGACTGTGCCGGCGGAGGTGACAATCAGCGTGTCCGTACCGGCGCCGCCGGTGAGACTGTCGCCGGCCTGAACGATGTCACCCAGGATGAATCGGTCATTACCCGAACCACCAGTGATAGTGACATTCTGAGGAACGCCGGAGGTGTCCGCTTTGCCGGAGGAAAGCAATCCCGTCTGGATGTTCAGGGTCAGGTTTTTGGTAAAACCGGAGGCATCAATGGCGGCGAGGCGGCCATTGGCCTGTGTCACGCCATTTTGGTAGGTAAGCGACTCGACCGTATTGCCGAGGATCACGGGCACCGGGGCACCCAGTGCCAGGTTCTGATCGCCAGTGATGGTGAGCTTGCCCGCCGTACCGGTATCCATTGGCAGACCCAGAATGCCGATGGTGTTGGACGCACCGCCCGTGGAGGTCAGGGCGAGTTGTTCGAAACCATTGAGACCGACGCCACGGGCGCCGATGGTCGAGGTGTTTTCACCGACGTTCAGCGTGCCGATCTGGACGTTGGAAACCCTGAGACTGCCCTGGTTGATGTCCTTGAGGACATCAGCACCGTAGGAGAACTCGGCGGTACCGGCCTGGTTGGCGTTGGTGTTGGCCAGGGAAAGCGAAGCCGCAGGCGTCATGATGTTGCCCACTTCAGCACTGTTGATGGCTTGGGAGATGCGGGTGATGTTGACTGCGGTCTGGCCGGTGGCATCCTGCAGGTCAAGCGCCGTGACAGCACCACCACCCGAGCCAGTAAAGGCGGTGTTGATGACGGAAATGCCGGTTAGTTTCGGCGTGACGATCGCGCCACCGTTGTCATTGGCGTTACCCAGCGTGGCGTCGAGCCTCGGGTCGGTGCCGGCGCCGGTCAGTTGGTCTTCGTCCTGCAGGGAGTTGATGCGATCATCACCGCCCGGGGTGTAGACCAGGCCAGCGGTGAAGATGTTGGCGGTGGCGATGTCGGTGCCGTTGGTGAGCGTGAAAGAATCCGGGTTAGAACTGGGAACCAGGGGGAAGTCGATGGTGGCCGTGCTCGAGGAATTCTGGGCGTACGCAACCGCGTTACCCACCTTGATGTTCCAGGCCTTGGCGAAGGTACCGAAGGTCGGGTCTTCGGTCATCAGGGAAAAGTTGTTCACGATCTGGGCGATGACCGCGCCCCGCTCAGTAAATACGGTACCGGTGATCCAGCCGGTGAGGAAAACGACCGCCGCATCGAAAGCATCGCCGGTCAACCCCAGGTTGGTGGCGACGATGGTTGCCACGTCGCCGGTCGCCATATTGGAGAAGTCGCGGATGAACAACTGGTTCTCGACATCCGTCATGGCGCCAGGAGTCGCGGTCGCAGCCAGAACCTCCTGGGTGGTGCTGTAGTTAAGCGCCAGATTGTACAGCGCACCGGCGTAGCGTGCAGTGACGATACTATTAGTGGAAGGGGTGATCATGAAACTTCCTTTCAAAGGTTGAATAAATTTTGCGCACAAAGCCGAGGCCTAGTTTTTGGATACTCGCCAAAACAGTCTGAGGCAAAGTGCTTCATCTTTTGTCCGGTCGGCTTTCGCTGCATTGCTTCCCCGGAACCGCCTGGTCTCGGGCGATCCTGCTTTTCGCCAGAGAGGCCACACCATCAGACGAGCACATGGTAGCTTTCCGGAATCCCGCCTGTTTGTGATTGCAATCACAAAGACCTTACTCAGACACTACTCGCGGTTCGCTGCCCTGTCTATGACAAAACCATCAGTCCCACGGCCGCAGGAAGAAAACCCGGATCAGCGCCCGTGAAACTTGAGGCCGAAGTATATCGCACGATTTTCCATGTTGAACAGAGCGATGTTGCTTTTTTGCAACGTATTTTCCAAATAAGTGACGATAGACCACTGATCGGCCAGCGGATGTTCGTAGGAGAGGCGGCTGGCCAAACGATCGACGCGGCGCGGCTGGCCGCCGAGCAGCGGATTGTAGGGCAGGTCGTCGAGGTCCCGGCCACGCTGGACCCACAGCGACACGGTGTCCGGCCCCAGTCTGCGGGCAATGCCGAGGGTGATGTCGGAGCGCCGCTGGTCGCCGCCCAGCCGGTCGGAGTCGCGCGCGCGGTCTTTGCGATCCTGCAACAGGACGTTGAAATCCCAGACTTCGCCTCGACAGAACAGCCAGGCCTTGGGGCCGGCGTAGCGGCCGGCCTGCAGCGGGGCCGCGGGAAAATCCCGGTTTTCCACGCTGTAGCCGAGATTGCTGGCGCAGCCGGCGGGTGCAAAGGGCAGCGGGAGCTGGTAGAGCAGACCCCAGCCGGTGCTGGTGTAAGTCGGCTGGTTGGCCATCCAGAGCCGGGTCTGACCGAAACGGAGGCCGATCTGCCCGTCGAGGAAGGGATGAAAGTAGGCGGCGTTGGCACTGACGATCGCCTGGTTGGTGTCCGACTGGCCGGGACTGTTGCGGGTGCTGATTTCGCCGTTGAACAGGACCATTCCGCCCCCCCAGGCGCGAGCGGCGGAGCCGACCCAGGCGGTGCGCGCCGCGCCGCCGGGAATGCGCTCGTTGTCGGCCAGTTGCACCGGGACGCTGCCGCCGGGCAGGGTCAGGGTCAGGAACTGGATGCCGGGGGCGCTGTTGAGATTCGATTCGGCGCCCCCCAGGAACTCGACCGACCAGTCCAGCAGCCAGCCGTCTCCCTTCCAGACGCCCAGTTGCTCGGACAACCACGCCTGCAATGCAAATGGAATATCAGGATGTTGCGAGACCTCGTTGGCAAGGCTGATGGCGGAATCGCGTTGGCCGATTTCTGCGAGCGCCTGCGCGTAGTCGAGCTGCGCGCCCGCCAGGTCGGGATTGAGCAGCAGGGCCTTCTCCAGCGCCAGGGCCGCTTTCTGGGGGCGCCCGAGGGTCAGCAGCAGCACTCCCTGGTAGGCAAAATAATCGGCCCGGTTCTGGCAGGGATCTTCCAGACCGGCGAGACGCGCCGCTTCGGCTTCGCGCTGGGCCGGCTGGAGGGGAGGCTGGACGGGAAAGGAGGGAGGGCAGGTGGTGTCGCTGGCAGCCGGCCCGGATGCCGCCGCCGGGCCGACGGCCGCAGCCCACAGCGCGATTCCGCAGAGGATCATGGAGCCGGGGGAAAAGCGGAAAAAGGTCGACCGGCTCATGGTGATGGGGTACAAATGAAGGGGTTGGGTGGATAGATTTGACGAATTCTTGTGCAACCATTCCCCCCTCTCCCCCAACCCCTCCCCCGCAAGGGGGGAGGGGCGACCAAGGGGAGGGCAATCAGCGATCTCCCCGACCCTCCTCGGCATGCAGTCCTTCAACCCTCATGCTCCCCTCCCCCCTCGCGAGGGGCGAAGGCGGGGTTTCGCGGAGCACTGCTCCGTGCCGCCGCAGCCGGCCCGCGATGCAGCGCGGGCCGTGGAAGGGGTTGGGGGAGAGGGGGCTGTGCTCGACCGCAGCCAGCACGGCCTCGAGAACGGCCGCGGTTTCATTGCAGATCTCGTTATTCCAGAACCGCAGGACCCGGAACCCCTGTGACTTCAACCATGCCTCGCGTCTTTCATCGCCTGGCGATTCATTGTGTTGCCCACCGTCGGCTTCTATGACGACACGAGCACCGAAATGCACGAAATCCACCACATACGGACCAATCGCTTGCTGCCGCCTGAACTTTTCCCCGTTCAGCCGATGTCCGCGCAGGTGCTGCCAGAGCAGATGTTCGGCTTCGGTCATGTGCTGGCGCAGGGATTTGACGATTTTTTGTGTCACCATTCCCCCTCTCCCCCGACCCCTCCCCCGCGAGGGGGGAGGGGAGATTAGCGATTTTCCCGGCCTTTTCGGCCTTTTCGGCCTTTTCGGCCTTTTCGGCCTTTTCGGCCTTTTCGGCCTTTTCGGCCTTTTCGGCCTTTTCGGCCTTTTCGGCCTTTTCGGCCTTTTCGGCCTTTTCGGCCTTTTCGACCTTTTCGACCTTTTCGACCTTGACCTTTTCGACCTTCCCCGACATGCAGACCTTCGATCACATGCTCTCGTCCCCCTCGCGGGGGCAAAGGCGGGGCTTCGCGGAGCACTGCTCCGTGCCGCTGCAGCGCGGGCCGTGGAAGGGGTTGGGGAGTCTGTACTCGACAGCAGCCAATGCCGCTGCATCGAAGTCAGCCGGTAGTCTGCTGCTCGGCTTCCGCGTCGAAGACGAGGCGCAGATGACCCTTGGGATATTTTACAGGGATCGCATACACCGTGCGCGGCTCGGTCATTCCGGCGAGCAGGAAATCGCCGAGCCGGTGGGTGCGTTCAGGGTCGGTGCCGGCAACCGCCGAACCGACCAGGATGGGATGGGCCAATTCGCCGGTGAGCGCTTGCAGGCGAGTGGCGATGGTCACTGCTTCACCCAATACGGCATGAGTACGTCTGGCGGCCGGCCCGAAAGATCCGATCAGGACCGTGCCGGTTTCAACGCCGATGCCCAGGTCGAGCGGCGGCACATGCCGTGAAGCGATGCGCGGTAACTGCGGCGTACAGACCCGCCAAAGTTCTTCCGCGGCATCGAGGGCGCGAGCGCCGTGGTCGGTACAGGGCGCCGAGCCGTTCCAGACCGCCAGCAGGCTGTCGCCGACCATCTGTTCGACCACCCCGCCATGCGCTTCGACGATGCGGCTGGCCGTGGTGAAGAACAGATGCAGAACCATGGCGGTTTCCTCCGGCGGGCGGCCTGCGCAATAGGCGGAGAAGTTGCGCAGGTCGGCGTGCAGCACGGTCGCTTCGCAGCGTGTGGCGCGCACCTGCGCACACGGCTCCTGGGTGGCCACCTGACGTGCCACCGGTTCGGGCAGGTAGCTGGCCAGATGGGAATAGAGGCGCTCGCGCTCGCAGCGCAGGCGAGCAAATTCGCCAGCACTGAGCAGCATGGCGGCGAACACGGTGAACACACCGGGAGCCACCCAGCCCAGCCAGAGGTGCTGGTTGAGCAGCATCAGGGTGCTCAAACCAAAAATCGCCAGGAGGTTGGTCAGGGCCACCATGGGCAGGACGAGCGCTGTGCCGCGCGGCGCCAGGCGCAGGGCGGCGAGCAACAGCAACGCGCTCAGCCCCCCCAGCAGCCAGGACCACAGGGCGGCGCCGCGTGGCCGATAGGGCGTGCGATCGTCGAGCATTGCGGAGAGCAACTGTGCGTGCACCTCGACACCGCTGACGGCGCGCCCCTGCGGGGTGGGGATGGCGTCACGGGCGCCGAAAGCGGTGGCGCCTACCAACACCCAGGCGCCCTGCAGCAGGTCGACCGGCGCCCTGCCCTGCAGCACGTCTGCGGCCGAGATCGCCAGCAGGCCGACGCGTGGCATCTGATAGGAGACGCGCAGGTGACCGGCTCCGTCGAGCGGCAGACGCAGGCCGCCGAGGTCAAGCCACCAGGGCGGATCGAGCAGCGATACGCCGGGGTGCAGTTCGGGAACGGCCTGACTTGCAGCAATGACACCGGCAATCGCCAGCGAGGCATAGGTTTTGCCATCGTGACAGATCAGCGCCGGCACCTGGCGGATCGCGCCGTCAGGGTCCACCAGCGGCGTGATGTGGCCGGCGAAAGGCGACGCGCGCAACTGCGCGTCGCTGGCCATGTAGCCATAAGCCCGCTCGGCCGGCCGGGGACAGGCGGCAAAGGGCAGCGCACCCGCCAATTGGCCGCTGTGTACTGCCGGCTCGGGCGACAGGGAAAAGAGTTGCGCCATGACCGTAGGCACCGCGCTCGCCAGCGCGTCCGACAGGCGGGCATCGTCCGGACTGGGGCCATCGAAGAGGATGTCGAGAATTTTCAGGCTGACGCCCGCCTGGTCCAGCTTCTCGAGCAGCTCGGCCTGGCGGGCGCGCGGCCACGGCCAGGCGCCGATCGCCTGAATGCTTTTTTCATCGATATCGATGACCACGATGCGCCGCTCCACGGCTTGCTGGTCGGCCATTCGCCAGGACAGGCTGGCCGCAAGCTCGTCCCATTGGGACAGGTCCGACAGGCCGGTGGCCAGCAGCGTCAGGACCGTGGCGGCGAACAGGGCGGCGAGTCGCAGCCGCGCCGGTTTTTGCAGCAGGCCCGCGGCGAATGCCGGAGAGATGCGACGAAAAATCCCTCTGAGATGGTCAATCATGGGGATGGCTCCTTCAGCGACGCCAAAGCGTGGCACCCATCAAGGCGCCATTCCCGACGGATTTGCTGAAGAAATAGCCGGCTTGACTGGTATCCAGAGAGACGGCTCCGGCCACCCGGTCAGCGGCACCGTTACTGAGAAAGTATCCGGTGTTCCGGTCGATTGTTCCAGATGCGGTGACCGCCTGGGTCCCGACGCTCCGGGCGGTGACGGCAAGCTGCGTGGCAAAGGTATTGCGGCCGAAATCGATGCTCAGCGAACCGCCATCGACGATCGCCGCCGAGACCACGTTGGACGGATCACGATAGGAAGCCGTGCCGCTTTCGAGGCGGAAATTCGCCAGGCCGCTGGCGTTGGTCAGGGTATTGGTGATGGTCTCGTTGCGGAACAGGAAATAGTAGCCGTCGCCGACCGTGACACGATTACCGCTCAGCGCCTCCTTGAAGGGAACGGTCAGGTTGTCGCCCGGTCTGACGTTGTCGCCCCAGCGTCCCCAGATCAGGCTGTTGGTCAGCGGGGGTGTCTCTGCTCGCTCGGCCCGCGCCCGGATTTCCGCCAACGCAGCCGCTTCCCGCGCCAGGACCTGTCCGGGGCTTCGGCTGTCTGCCACCGCAGTCGCCGTGCTGGCGCTGCCGATCCGTTCCTGGAACAAGGTCGGGGTGATCTTGTCCCCTCCCTGCAGCGAATTGACCGGCTGCAGCAGCGGCTCGCGAGCCGCCTGGCGATACACCAGCGCCATGCCGTCCATGGTCGCCGCCAGTTCCCGTGCACGGGGGGTGGCACAGGGCCCGAAACCGTCAACAAGACAGGCGTTATCGAGCGGAGCGAGGACGACCGCCCCCTGGTTGACCAGAACCACCGCGCGCTTGGCATCGGCCTGGGTGACGAAGTCGGTTCCCTTGACGCCGATCGCCACCAGCGGGGTGTTCAGGCGGAACTTGTCACGAGCCGCTTGTGCGGCCAGCCCCGAGATGCCGCGCATGGTCCCCGTTTCAAGGTAGAACTTGATCAATGATGCCGAAGGATTGGCCGGATCATAACGATACTCGACCACTTGCAATATCGAGTCCGGACGAACGCTGACCAGTGCGCCATCGACGAATCGGACATGCACGTGCCCGTTGGTGGTGGTGCGAATGACATCGCCGGGAACGATACGGTATCCCTTGGCAACGGGTTCGCTCCGGCCCTCGCGCTGGACCTGGCTGCTGCCGATGCTGAGGGTCACTTCGCCCACGGAAGTGGACGCCCGCGCGACCGACGCCAGCGCCAGAAGCATCCCGATCGTCAGCAGCAGGCGCAACAGCAGGGTTGGGCGAAGCAGCTCGTACATCATCACAATCCTTTCCTGTTCAACGTCCGGAAGTATAAGCCTTTGCCCGGTTTGTACGATGTGCGCGGAATCACAAGCCATGGCAATCGCACGACCATATGAATCAATGGGTTGCAGTTCATAACCTGGATTAGACATGATCTGCAATTGACTGATTCAAGGCTAATTTCCATATGCAACCTTCCTGAATCACAAGCCAGCGGCAGGCGGTTGCGGCCACGACTTCCACAAAAAATTTACGGTTCCCGTGTTTTCATATAGGAGCTTGTGGTATCATCTCCTATATGACTTCCCCGTTGCATATCATCCTCACCACCACAGCCGAGCAAACGGCACGCCTGCAGGCTTTGCAGGTGGCGTTCGCCGAGGTCTGCAATGCGCTGGCGCCGGTGGTGCAGCAAACCCGATGCTGGAACCGGGTGGCCCTGCACCACATCACCTACCATGACCTGCGTCAGCGCTTCCCGCAGGTGGGATCGCAGATGGTCTGCAACGCGATCTATTCGGTCTCGCGTACTTGCCGTCTGATCCTGCAACACCCCAATAGCCCGTTCAACATCACCAGCCATCCGGATCGCCCCTTGCCTCTGCTGCAGTTTCTTCCGAGTGCCCCGGTCTATTTCGACCGGCACACCCTCAGCCTCAAGGAGGGCCTGCTCTCAATGTATACCCTTGATGGGCGCATGCGTTTCCAGTTGACGCTCAAGGCCGAGGATGAGCGGCGTTTCCAGCACGAAAAGTTGCGGGAGATCGTCCTGGCACGCACCCCGCAGGGGTACCAGCTTTCCTTCTGGTTGGCGGCGGTGGATGTCGATGAGGACAGGCCGGCCGGACTGGAAACCGAGCTGCCGGAATATGTGGTGGTGCACGCAAGCCAACCGGAAGCCACTCCGGCGATCCAGCAAGCCACGGCGGCGCTGTCGTGAGCCCCGTTTTCGACCCAACCGCTAAAGAACCGGCCATCCGGCAGTTCCTGGCACTCCGAGAGAATCCTCATGACTCCTGCTGAAAGCCGCTCTGAACTCCGTGCAGCGATCCTCGAACTGAAGCCCTTCTTCAAGAAGGCTGCTTTCTTCAGCGTCTTCTGCACCTTGCTGATTCTGGCCCCCACCGGCTACATGCTCGAGGTGTACGACCGTGTCATCAACAGCCGCAATTCCGGTACCTTGCTGATGTTGACCCTGCTCGTGCTGTGGTTCTACGTGATCATGGAGTTGCTCGAATGGGCGCGCGGCGGCGTCATGCATCAGGCCGGCCAGGCGCTCGACCGGAAGCTCCGGGAACGGGTCTTCAGCGCGATTTTCGAAGCCAACCTGCGCCGTATTCCCGGTGGCACCAGTCAGGCCCTGAATGACCTGCGCAGCATCCGCGAGTTCCTGACGACGCCAGCACTCACAGCGCTGATGGATGCGCCGGTTTCGCTGCTGTTCCTGATTCTGATCTATATGATCAGTCCGTTGCTCGGCTGGATCTCGGTGCTGGCTGCCCTCCTCCAGGTCTTGCTGACCTACCTCACCGAAAAGAATACCCAGCCTCCCCTGGTGGCTGCCCAAAAGGACGCCATCGCTGCCCAGAACTACGCCAACGGCACGCTGCGCAACGCGCAGGTGATCGAGGCGATGGGGATGCTGCGCAGCATCCATCAGCGCTGGATGAGCAAGCAGCGCAGCTTCCTGCGCCTGCAGGCGGAGGCCTCCGATCATGCGGGCAGCAATGCCGCGCTCTCCAAGATGCTGCAGACCACCCTTTCGGCGGCGCTCCTCGGCCTGGGCGCCTGGCTGTCGGTCAGGGGAGAACTGGCTGGCGGCGCTGGCATGATGATCGTCGCCTGGGTGCTCGGGCCACGGGTACTGGCGCCACTGGTGCAGGTGGTTTCGCTCTGGAAGAGTGTCGTTACTGCACGGGATGCCTATCAACGCCTGGACAAGCTCCTGCAAGCCTTGCCCGAGCGCCAGAAAGGCATGCCCCTGCCTGCGCCCAAGGGCAATCTCGCGGTGGAAGGGGTCGTCGCCTCGGCCCCCGGTGGACAGGTGGCGATCATCCGCGGGGTTTCCTTCAGTTTGCCGGCCGGACAGATTCTGGCCATCGTCGGCCCTTCGGCCTCCGGAAAATCGACTCTGGCACGTCTGATGGTGGGTCTCTGGCCGGCCGCGAACGGCAAGGTACGGCTCGATGGGGTCGATATCCACCCCTGGAACAAGGAGGAACTGGGACCTCACATCGGCTACCTGCCGCAGGGCATCGAACTCTTCGGCGGTTCTCTTGCCGAGAACATCGCGCGTTTCGGCGAGGTGGACATGGCCAAGGTCGAGGCGGCAGCGCGTGCAGTGGGACTGCACGAGGCGATCCTGGCCTTGCCGGACGCTTACGAAACGCTCATCGGCGACGAGGGTTGTTTTCTTTCCGGCGGCCAGCGTCAGCGCGTGGGGCTGGCACGCGCCATTTATGGCAACCCCCGCTTCGTCGTGCTCGATGAACCGAATTCCAGCCTCGACGAGGCCGGCGAAGCGGCCCTGGTCAATACCTTGCTGGGGCTCAAGGCACAAGGCACGACTCTGATCGTCATCACCCATCGCACCAGCGTCCTGGCTGCTGCAGACCTGATGCTGGTGTTGCGCGATGGACAAGTACAGATCGCCGGGCCGCGTGACGAGGTGCTGGCGGCTCTGCACAAGGCGGCAACGGCACCGGCTGCGGCACCCGCGGCTGGTCTTGCTGCCACCCCCGCCGCGTAACGATCCGCAAGCGACTTTCAGATTCCTCCACGATTTACGGCTCACCATGAAAACACCTTCCTTTTTTCAGCGCAGCGAGCTGACGGCCACGCTCTGGTCCTTCCGGCGGGAGTTCCTGGTCGTCGGGATCTTCAGCCTGGTGGTCAATCTGCTGATGCTGACACCGACCATCTACATGTTGCAGGTCTATGACCGGTTCATGACCGGCCGCAATGAATCGACCCTGGTCGCGGTTTCCCTGATCGTCCTGTTTCTCTTCGCCGTGATCGCTTTCGCCGAGTGGTCACGTTCCCGTCTGCTGGTTCGCCTGGGCGTGCGCCTGGACGAAAGACTCAACAGCCGGGTGTTCAATGCCTGCTTCGAATCACACCTCAATCAGAGCCGGGACAACCCGGTGGAGGCTTTCGGCAACCTCACCAACGTTCGCCAGTTCATCACCGGCAATGGCATCTTCGCGTTCTTTGACGCGCCCTGGAGTCCGATTTACCTGCTGGTGCTGTTCATGCTGCATCCGTCGCTGGGCGTTCTTTCCCTAGTGTTCGCCGGCATTCTGACCGGGGTAGCGATCTTCAGCCACCGGGTGACCCAGACGCCGACGCAGAAAACCACGGAAGCCGGGGTCAAGGAGGCGGTGTATCTGCACAGCAAGCTGCGCAACGCCGAAGTCATCGAATCCCTGGGCATGCTGGGCAACCTGCGCCAACGCTGGCTGGGTCACCATCAACGGCATATGTCGCTCTATTCGGCGTCGCAGGATCGACAGCGGCGCATTCAGGCCTTGAGCAAGTTCATCCGCTACAGCCAGCAATCCCTGATGCTGGGGGCCGGCGCCCTGCTGGTGATCGAGGGCGAACTGACCGTTGGCGGGATGATTGCGGCGAATGTCCTGATGAGCCGCTGCCTGCAACCGATTGATACGATTGTCGGTAGCTGGGCAGGCTGGCAATCGGCCCGCAAGGCCTTCGAAGCGCTGGAGTCCCTGCTGCGGGACCATCCCGAGCGGCCGGCCGGCCTGATCCACGAGGCGCTACGCGGCGCAGTGCGCATCGAGAACCTCGTGGCGACGGCGTCGAATCGTGCACAACCCATCCTCGCGGGGCTCACTGCCGACTTTCCCGCTGGGGAAGTGATTGCCATCGTCGGCCCGTCCGGTTCCGGAAAATCCACTCTGGCGCGTTGCCTGGTGGGTATCTGGCCGGAAGTCCAGGGTCGGGTTCTGCTCGATGACAGGCCGATCGAAAGTCTCGACCGGGAGGAACTGGGGCCATTCCTTGGCTACCTTCCACAGGATGTCGAGCTTTTTGAAGGCACTGTCGCGGAAAACATCGCCCGCTTCGGCGAGATTGACTCGACCCAGGTCATCGAAGCCGCACAGCGGACGGGCATCCACGACATGGTTCTGCGCTTCCCGCGTGGCTACGACACGCCCATGGGGGAAGCTGGCAGCTTCCTTTCCGGAGGACAACGGCAACGCATTGGTCTGGCACGGGCGCTGTATGGCAATCCCAGCCTGATCGTACTCGACGAGCCAAACGCCAATCTGGACGACGTAGGCGAAGCAGCGCTGATCCATGCCATCCTGGATCTGAAGGCCCAGGGCAAGACGGTGATCTTCATTTCCCACCGCATGAACATTCTCGCCGTCGCAGACCGGATACTGGTTCTGGACAACGGGGTGATCCAGACCTATGGCACACGCCAGCAGGTGATGGCGGCTTCGCAGCCGCGGACACCCGTCCAGAGTGCCGGCGTTCCCACTCCTCAACCCGCTTGATTTCTGATTCAGGACCATCGTTATGGCTATTCGCAATATGTTGAATCGTCTCCAGGGGCCCAAGGCCTTGCCCATGACCCTTGAGGGGGAAGCTGATCTGCCGATGGATACCGGCCATCCGATGCGCGTCGGCCTGTGGGTGCTCGGACTGGGCTTCGGTGGCTTCCTGTTGTGGGCTGCCCTGGCACCGCTGGACCAGGGGGTGCCAACCAGCGGGCAGGTGGTGGTGACCGGCAATCGCAAGACGGTGCAAAACCTCGCGCCAGGAATGGTCGACGCCATCCTGATCAAGGACGGGGACGAGGTCAAGGAGGGCGACGTGCTGCTTCGACTCGACCCGACACAGGCCCGCTCGCAGTACGAGGTGGCACGCGCCCAGTGGTTGGTGGCAAAAGCTGTCGAAGCGCGGCTGCTGGCCGATGTCCAGGGCCGCTCGGAGATCACTTTCCCCGAAGACCTGTTGAAGGACAAGGACGATCCGCGAGCAGCCAGTGCGATGGCCATCCAGACGCAGTTGCTGCGTTCCCGCCGCGCTGCCCTGCAGGCTGAACTGGGCGCCATGGAGAATACGCTGGCGGGCCTGCAGTCCTCCGCCACCGGTCTGGAGGCCACCCGGCGCGCCAAGGAACAGCAGTCGAAGCTGCTGCTCGAGGAACTGAAAGGCCTGCGGGAGATGGCGGCCGAGGGCTACCTGCCACGCAACCGCCTGTCCGAGCAGGAACGGCTGCTGGCCCAACTCGGTGGGGCCATCTCCGAGGACCTGGGAAACCTGGGGCGTACGCAGCGGAGCATCGGCGAAATCCGGATGCGCATGCTGGCGCGCCAGCAGGATTACCGCAAGGAGGTCGAGAACGGGCTGGCCGAGGTCCAGAAAGAGGTCAGCGCTCTTGACAGCCGCCTCAAGGGACTGGCTTTCGAACTGGCCAATACCGAAGTCCGCGCCCCCAAGGAAGGCATCATCGTCGGTCTGAAAGTGCACACCATCGGCGGGGTGCTGGCTTCGGGCACCCCCTTGATGGAGGTGGTGCCGAAAAACGAGCCCTTGCGTATCGATGTCATGATTCCCACCACCTTGATCGACAAGGTCAGGCCGGGGTTGCCGGTGGACATCATTTTTCCGGCTTTCAATCAGAAGGTGACGCCCAATATTCCGGGCGAGCTTGGGCAGGTGGCCGCCGACGCGACGACCGATCCGCAGGGCAGAATGCCGCCGTACTATCTCGGGCAGGTGGTGGTGACCCCGGAAGGGATGAAAAAGCTGACCACGCACGAAATCAAACCCGGCATGCCTGCCGAGGTGATCATCAAGACGGGTGAGCGAACACTGCTCAACTATATCGTCAAGCCGCTGCTGGATCGGGCGAAGCCCGCATTGACCGAGGAATGAGCATGAGAAAATGGACTGCCAGGCTGACCGGCTGCGCGCTGGCGCTGATGGCTTCGGGGGTACTCGGCGCAAGCCTGCTGGACGCGTATCAGGCGGCCCGGCAAAACGATCCGACCTTCCGGGCCGCCCGCTACGAGCGGGAGGCCGGCCAGTACAACTATGACGTCGGTCTGGCCGGCCTGTTGCCGAACATTTCGATTGCAGGCTCTTACTCGAAGACCACCGGCGAGCGATCGTCGACCGTGGTCAATGTGACCCAGCAACTGGATTACCACTATACCTATACCACCATTGCACTGCGGCAGCCCCTGTTCAATTATGAGAGCTTCGTACGCTACCAACAGGGCAGTGTCCAGGTCGCCTACAGCGATGCGGTGTTTGACCGGAAAGCTGCGGAAATGGCCGTCAAGCTCTCGGCCGCCTATTTCGATGCCTTGCTGGCCATCGACAAGCTGGCCCTGGCGGATGCGGAAATCACCGCTTATGGTGCGCAGCGCCAGCTTGCCGAGCGCCGTCGGAAGGGTGGCGAAGGCACCGTGACCGAGGTGGCCGAAACGGATGCCAGGCTTCAGCTTGCGCGCGCGAATCGTGCCGACGCGCTCGACGGGGTCGCGGTGGCGATGCGTAAACTCGAAGGCATGACCGGCACGCCGATGGGAGAACTCTGGATTCTGCGACCGGATTTCATGCCGAACGGCGTACAGCCGAGTCAACTTGACGAATGGAACGTGCTGGCACAGGACAACAATCCGGAGATTCGCGCTCAGCGCAAGGCCTACGAGATGGCCAGCCTGGAAGTGAATCGCAATCGCGCCGGCCATCTCCCGCAGGTCGATTTCGTTGCGCGTAGCATACGAACAGAAAATCAAACGGTCGACACGCTCAACCAGAAAATCAACACTAACTCGGTAGGCATAGAACTCAACATTCCGCTGTTTGCGGGAGGGCGGGTCAACGCACTGACCGGGCAGGCAGTGGCCAACCGCGAGCGTGCCCTGGCTGAACTGGATGCTGCCGTGGACAACGTTCTGGTTGAAGTCAAGCGCCAGTTCATGGCGGTCGAGACGGGTGCCAGCAAGGTCAGAGCCTATCAGGATGCGGTCAATTCCAGCGTGGTGGCGGCCGAGGGAATGAAGCGGGGAATGGCGGCCGGAATTCGAACCAATACTGATGTCCTCGACGCCGAACGCCAGATGTTCGTTGCCAAACGGGATCTTGCACAGGCCAGGTACCAGCTCCTGGTCAGCACGCTACAGTTGAAAACGGCTGCCGGCGTTCTGTCGGAAAAGGATATCGTCGAGATCGCGGGGCTGCTCCTGCCGCGGCCATAGGCCTGGATTCGACCCTGGATTCGACCCTGGATTCGACCCTCTTGAGCGATCGATCGATAAGCGCCGAACCGCTTGCCGTGCGGCCAACCTCCACTCTCGCAGAGAGCGAATATTGCCCGGATGTCGTGGCTGTATTGGTCACCCACAATCCGACCACGAAGACCTTGCTGCCTGCGCTCGAGTCCGTCGCACGTCAGGTTGCCGCGATTGTCGTCGTCGACAACGCGTCGGAACACTTCCCCCAAGGCTGGATCGGTGACGCCAGCCGGAACTTTCGAGCGGATGTCGA
Organism: Accumulibacter sp.; assembly: GCF_036625275.1. Classification (GTDB taxonomy): domain Bacteria; phylum Pseudomonadota; class Gammaproteobacteria; order Burkholderiales; family Rhodocyclaceae; genus Accumulibacter. The sequence continues at coordinate 45,459 of NZ_JAZKUD010000010.1, read as the reverse complement.
GGTGTTGGTCCAGGAGGACAATCTGGGATTGGGAGCGGGTTACAATGTCGGACTGGACAAGGCGCGATCGCGTGGGGCCGTGTTTGTGCTGCTGCTTGATCAGGACAGCGAGCTGGAGTTCGGGACGGTCGCCAAGCTTCGCGCCGCACATCTCGACCTCGCCCAGCGAGGCGTGATGGCGGCTGCGGTCGGGCCACGCTATCGCGACGCCAGCGACGCATCGCTTTCGCAATTTGTCCGAGCCAGCTGCTTCAGATTCCAGCGCGTCGGCTGTGGGGAGAACGGGGGCACCGTTGAAGCCGATTTTCTGATTTCCTCCGGTTCCTTGCTGTCCATGACCGCCATCGAAACCATTGGGGGAATGGACGAGGGGCTTTATATCGACCATGTCGATACCGAATGGTGCTTCCGGGCGCGTTCCCTCGGCTTCGGGATATTCGGTGTGTGCGACGCCATCATGCGCCACTCCCTCGGCGAGCGCAGAGTGGCGATCTGGTTCCTGCGCTGGCGCAGGGTCCCGGTTCATGCGCCGTTCCGCTATTACTATATTTTTCGCAACAGCATCCTGCTTCGTCGTCGATCGTACATGCCGAAAAAGTGGCGGCGCGCGGATTTGTCGCGGTTGTTCCAGATGCTCTTCTTCTTCGGCCTGTTGACCCCTAACCGCCTGGCCAATCTGCGCATGATGTGGTGCGGCCTGCGCGACGGCCTGAGCGGCGTGGAGGGCAAGCTCTCCCGCTTGCGGGCAATAGGAGATTCGTGATTCGCATATGCGACTTTGACATTAACGGTCATGACTTTCTCAGGCACCCTTGATCATGAAAGTCATGACCGTTTCCCTCTCCCCCGACCCCTCCCCCGCGAGTGGGGAGGGGAGATTCATGAGTCGCTGACGCGACTTTGACATTAAAGCATATGTTCGAGAAAAGCCTGCGTACGCGGATGCTTCGGACTCGCGAACATTTCGCCCGCCGGACGCGCTTCGACGATCTCGCCCTGGTCCATGAAGACGACGCTGGTCGACACCTCGCGGGCGAAAGCCATTTCGTGGGTGACCACGAGCATCGTCATGTGCTCTTCGGCGAGCTGGCGCATGCTGCGCAGGACTTCGCCGGTGAGTTCGGGGTCGAGCGCCGAGGTCGGCTCGTCGAAGAGCATGATGTCGGGTTCCATGGCCAGTGCGCGGGCGATGGCGACGCGCTGTTTCTGGCCACCGGAAAGGCGTGCGGGATAGCTGTCGCGCTTGTCGAGCAGGCCGACCTTGCGCAGCAATTCCTCGGCCTGGGGGATGATCGTCGCGCGCGCCAGACCCTTGACGGTGATCGGCGCTTCGATGATGTTCTGCAGCACGGTGAGGTGCGGAAACAGGTTGAACTGCTGGAAAACCATTCCCATCTTGCGGCAAATTCGGCGCAACTCGCCGTCCGGCGCGTAACGGCAGACACCAGCGGCGTCGGTGCTGACCAGCGTTTCGCCTGCGATCGCGACGGCACCGGAATCGATCCTTTCGAGGTGGTTGAGGCAGCGCAGAAAGGTGCTCTTGCCCGACCCCGACGGGCCGATGACCGCAACGACGTCACCCCGTTCGAGGTTCAACGACACGCCTTTAAGGACCTCGACGACGCCAAAACGCTTGCGGAGGTCACGCGCGACGATCATCGGCGCCGCGCCGGGCCACTCATTCGTCGTAGACGGCATGTCGCTTCTCCAGGTAGTGGAATCCCCAGGTCAGGAGCAGCGTCATCAGCAGGTAGAAAGCAGCGGCGACGACGAAGGGCATGGTCGTGAAATCGCGCTGGACGATCCCCCGCGCGGCGCGCAAGAGGTCGTTCATCGCCAGGACGTAGATCAGCGAGGTGTCCTTGACCAGGGTGATGGTCTCGTTGCTCATCGGCGGCAGGATGCGTTTGACGACCTGCGGCAGGACGATGCGGCGCATGGTCTGACCGTAGGTGAGGCCGAGCACCCTGGCCGCCTCGTATTGCCCACGCTCGATCGACTGGATGCCGGCGCGAAAGATTTCAGCAAAATAAGCGGCGTAATTGAGGACGAAAGCGACGATCGCCGCCGGAAAATCGGGCAGCCGAACGCCGATCACCGGCACGAAGGGCAAGGCGAAATAGATGAAAAGCATCTGCAGCATCAGCGGCGTGCCACGCATCAGCCAGATGTAGCCGTTGACGATGCCGCTCGCAACGCGCAAGTGCGAGACGCGCAGCAGCGCCAGGACGAGCCCGAGCGGCACCGAGAGCAGCAAGGTCAGCAGGAAGACCTGCAGCGTCACCGCCGTTCCCGCGAGCAGCGGGCCGAGAATCTGGAGGATGTAGTCCATGGGGTCAGCTTAGTCAGCCGGAAGGCACAGCGCTTGCCGGCAAGCAGCAGCGAAACGCCGCTTGCGCAGAATCTCTGGCCGCGTCAGAGGCAGCGCGAGCATCCCCTTCTGTTTCTTGCCGGGCATGCCTGCCGATCGGCAAGAAACAGAATTTACTTGACGATGTTCTTGCCAAACCACTCGCTGGAAATGCGGGCCGCGGCACCGTCCTTCTTCATTTCGTCCATGGTCTTTTGCAGTTTGCCGAGCAACTCGGTATCGTCCTTGCGGACACCGACGCCATACTCCTCGGTGCCGAAATGGTCTTCGAGAACGAGGTATTCGCCGGGTTTCTTGGCCAGGTAGTAGCGGCCGACGACTTCGTCCACGACCAGTGCGTCGAGGCGACCGGTCGACAGGTCCATCAGCGCCGTGACGTTGTCGCCGTACTTCCTGACTTCCTTGATCGATTTGGCGACGCCATCCTTCTCGACCGCTTCGACCGCGCTGCTGCCTTCCTGCAGTCCAACGACCTTGCCGGCCAGGTCAGCCTTGTTCTTGACCGGCGACTTGGCCGTGACCACGACGATCTGCCGGTTTTCCAGGTAAGGCGTGGTAAAGGCGATCTTTTCCTTGCGTTGCTCGGTGATCGTCAGACCGTTCCAGAGGGCGTCGACGCGTTTGCCGTTAAGTTCGGCCTCCTTGGCGTTCCAGTCGATCGGCTTGAACTCGACCTCGGCGCCGAGGCGTTTAGCGGCTTCACGCGCGAGGTCGATGTCGAAACCGACCAGCTTGTTCTCCTTGTCGCGGAAACCCATCGGCGGGAAGTTGTCGTCGAGGCCGACGACGATTCTGGTGACCGCAACCGGCTGGGCTGCCGCCTGCGACTTCGGCGCCTCCTGCTTGCCACAACCGATGAGCAGGACGCTGGTAGCCAGCGCGCCGAGCAGTAATGAAATTTTCATCCGTTTTACCCTGATTGAATGGACATGAAGAAACACGCAATCGCCTGTTGTCCCGGCAGCCGACCGACTTTTTTTGAGCGTGGCGAGTACAAATATCGAACAGGCCGCGATTATCCCGGAAAATGGGCCCTTCAAGCCTTTTTCCCAGTAAAACACTTTCCCGAAAGCCCATTCCCATGCGTTCTCTCCCTCTCGCCGGCCTGCGCGTACTCGACCTGACACGACTCTTGCCGGGGCCTCTGGCCAGCATGCACCTCGCCGACCTCGGCGCCGACGTGATCAAGATCGAAGATACCGGCGCCGGTGACTACGCGCGCAGCGCCGGTGCGGTGCACGGCGACATCAGCTACTTTCAGCTTGTGAACCGCAACAAGCGCAGCCTCACCCTCGACCTCAAGCAGGCTACCGGTGTCGCGGCATTCCTGCGCCTCGCAGCCGCCGCCGATGTCATCCTCGAAGGCTTTCGCCCCGGCGTGGTAGACAAGCTCGGGATCGGCTACCAGGCGGTGTGTGCGATCAACCCGCGCATCGTGTACTGCGCGATCACCGGCTATGGGCAGGACGGGCCGTATCGTGACCGTGCCGGCCACGATCTCAACTACCTCGGCTATTGCGGTCTGCTCGACCAGATCGGCGTCGCCGGCGGCGCCCCTGCAATACCGAACTTCCAGATCGGCGACCTGCTCGGCGGCTCCCTGAGTGCGCTGGTCGGCGTCCTCGCGGCCGTTCATGATGCCCGCGGCAGTGGCTGCGGCCGCTACGTCGATGTGGCGATGACCGACGCGGTTTTCGCGCACACGATCTTTCCCTTGCTGGCCGTACTCGGGCTCGGCCAGGCGCTGCCCCGCGGCGAGGACGTGCTCTCCGGCGGCATGCCCAGCTACGGCGTCTACGCGACCAGCGATGGCCGCCATTTGGCGGTCAGTGCGATGGAACCGAAGTTCTGGCAGATGCTGTGCACGGCCATCGACCGCCCGGACCTCAAACCTTTTGCGTTTGCGACCGGCGCCGAAGGCCAGCGCATCCGCCACGAACTCGAAGCCGCTTTCGCAAAGCGCAGCTTCGCCGAATGGACAACGCTGTTCGAGCGCGTCGATTGCTGCGTCACACCGGTGCTGCGTTTCGAGGAGAGCCTGCAGAACGAACAGTTGCAGGCGCGCGGAATGATCGTCGAAGTCGCCGGCGTCAGGCAGTTCGCACCGCCCTTCAAGATCAGCGAACTGCCTTTTGAAGCCCGTCTGCCGCCACCGGGTGCCGGCGAGCACAGTGAGGAGATTCTGCGCGAGAGCGGTTTTGGCGCCGACGAGATCGCCGGCTTGCGCGCGCAGAAGGTGATCTGAGAGGCATCCCTTTCAAGGCAGGAGCGGAGCTTGTTCCACGACGCTCAGGAAAATGCGCAGCGCCAGCGTCTCGATCGCGGGATCATGTTCGAGGTGATCACGCAGCCGCTTGGGAACCGACAGCACCCACTGGCGGACCGGCAACGGTGGAACAACGTGGTCGGCCAGATGGGCGGCGGTTTCGACCATCCGCCGGGTGTTACCAGCGGGACAGACGCCGCGGCCTTTGCACGACCAACCAGAACGCGAAAGCGGACCGCCGCAAGACGCGCCAGGTGGGCTGGAAGGAAGCGCGCTTGAGTCTGGTCCATGCGCCGGGCTCGGTCACCCCGGTGTTCGGCGCCACCGTGGGCCCGCCCGATCAGGTCGGAGAGACGCTGTTGCGCAGGGCGGTTCAGGCCGGACTGGGGCGGAACACCAAGGTCCATGCGGTCGGTGACGGCGCCTCCTGGATTGCCGATCAGGTGAGTGAGCACTTCGGACTCCAAGGCCACTTTCTCGTCGATTTCTACCATGTCTGCAACTATCAAGACGCGCTCGTGGCCGGGCTGCCAATAGGGTCCGGCGAAATCGAGTGAGGTGACACAAATCAAGCCGGCGGCGTGCAACGCACCCGCGGAGTGCCTGTGCCCATCAACGCAGCCGCGAGTTCGTCGTAGCAGTGAGCGTTCACGTAGGCACCGCCCGGACCCGACGCCGTCCGGTCGCGGATTTCGCCGCGCTCGGGGGGATTGTTGCGGCCCCAAAGGATGTGCACCGACTCGTGCAGGACGACGGCCGAGCGACTGTCGTCGTCGGCGATTTCATCCCAGAAACCGGGGCAAAGAACCATCCTGCCGCTGCCACGACGCGACCAGGCGAACGCCTCGCAGTTGGGCACGCGGGCGCGGGCTATCGAAGCCGGGTCACCGGCGCAGACGTACTGGATCGGCTGCGCCAGCAGTCCCGCGACCAGCGAATAACGGCGAGCAAGAATTCGTAGCTCTTCGCCGAGCGCGGTGTCATGGTCGGGCCGCACGCGGCCGGTGAGCCGGTTCAGGAAACCGCCGCGCACTTCGGGCGGTAGCCCAAAGCGCGCTTCGAAGGCGGCCAGCGTCTCTGCCGCCGGCGGCTGCGCGCCGAGCAGCGCGGCGGCGTTGGCGGCGATCTCGGCGGCTCGGGAATCGACCGTGGCCAGCGCCAAGCGTGCGTCGTCCGGAGCGCTGTTGACCCCATCCGGGCAATTCGACCAACTGGCAACGCTGCGCAGCAGGCGCGGCAAACCCGCCGCGCGGCCCTGAACCACGTGCGCCAGCTCGTGCGCGAGCAAGGCGCGCCCCGAGTCAGTGGCCGGGCGATACTGACCGTCGGCGAACACCAGGTGCTCTCCCGCAGTGTACGCCAGCGCGTTGACGGCGCGTGCCGAGCGCGCGGCGACCGCATCCGTGTGCACCCGCACCGCGGCCAGGTCGTGGCCAAAGCGCGGCTCCATCCAGGCTCGCAGCTCACCGTCCAGCGGAGTGCCGGGCGAGCGTAGAACTTCCCCGACAGCTTCAGCAGCAGCCGGCCCAGGCAGCGCCGGTGTCGCCGCGTTCGTTGTAGTCGTCGCACTCGTCGCGTCCGGAACGGCGCGGCGCAGGACGCGCTCCGCCATTCGATCGGCTTCGCGCTCCAGTGCATCCCCAGGCTGGCTCAGCGGCAGGCCTGGCGGTAAGCGACCGGCACAGCGGGGGCAGCTGCCGCCACAGGCACAGGCCGTCCGGCGCAGCAACGGCGCGGCGAAGTCCGCGCGCCGCCCGTCTGATGGCACGAGGAATTTCCCCAGCATAGCAGGATCGCGCCCGGCTGAACGTAAGACTGCTTGCCGCAGCATGACTTATCTCCGTAGTCGGCTATTAAGGATAGGAAATCCAACGGCGCCATGGAAAGTATATGAGCCTCCGTCAAGGGGCGTCAATCTCTAATTGAGTCCCATGAGCCCCTGAAAAGTCATCCGAATCCCACGACGGGCGATGTCAACTCGTCTTGCTTCAGTCTGGACCTTTGCGCATGGCTACTTCCATCCAGTACCTACCAGGCGCCGATTGAGCCTGGGGATCGTCCTCGCCCACGGTGGCGCCCTGCATCTCCCAGAGCGAGGGCGCACGGGCGGGCATCGGGGGGGTGGTGATGCCATCTTTTGGAGACGAGGACGATTGTTCTGTTCACTTGCGAAGCGAATGTCCGCTGAGGGCGCAGGACGGGTCATCCGACGCTCCCAAGGCTCGATGACCGCTGTGGGTCGGTTGCCGACAGCAAGCCACGAAAACTCAGTGGCCGCTTCTGGTCCCGGAGCGGCCAGCTCGATGGGAAACCGCCGAGGCCGAGCATCAACGGCCGGATCAGACTGGAAGCAGTCGTTCAGATTTTTTAGGCCACCGGCAGCCACCGACCCGTCGCTGACTAATGGCAAGTAGAAGTGCGCTGGCCGTTTACGGAACAGAAAGCCGCCGGTCAAGAAATTCAGCCGGATGCCTCCTGGTCGGCCAACGCGATCCTTAAGGACAGGCGCCTCGAGCGCGAGTTGCACCTCGAATTGCCGCCCTCACAGCCCATGAACGATGTGGGTTACTCGCTGCTCATTTGCGGAAATAGTGACTATGCGATCAATCTGTACAGGCCGCCGGTCAAAGTTGTTCTTGTATTTTTTATAGGCCCGAAAGTAGAAATTGCGGATGATGAACATCCCGAACGAACTTGGACCGAGTGGACCGGCCACAGGGATTCTGCAGCTTTCGTACTGACCCAGCGTCATATGCGATGCCGGATGAAGAACGTCAACTTTCTGATCTGGCGCGTAGTCAAACCGAACTGGAAACCGCACTAGGCGCCGCGCGGTTATATCCCCGTACATCTCATCCTGTTCGTAGAGCGCCGGGGCTTCCTCGACCGTCGGAAGAACGGGGCTTGGGAAATACGCGAGCCGATGCTGGGCCAGAGATCGATCCGGCCGAAAGGAATATTGAAAGAGAAGTAAGCCACCATCAACCAATTTCACGTGGTACGCGTCGTGTGAGTCCAACTCGCGATAGATGTCCTCGTATGGAATGTCTCGCATCGCTATTGTCGTGCGCTGCCTTCCCCCAATTTCGATAGCGCCGCCTTCAACGGTCCGGATCGTCGGTTGGAACTGCTTTACTGAGATGCTGGCGATAAGTAGGCGACTGGTCAGGTCAGCGATCTGCCGTCGCACGCTGTCAGGGCTCATTTCTTCCCCGAGGTGCGCTTTATGTTCTTTAGTTCGAGGATGAGCTGATCGACATCGACTTCGCCCATCTCAGCGGCCTGCAGCAGTTGGTCGCGCTGTTCGCGCACTGCTTTTCGCCGTGCCTGCGCCCTGCCTTGCATCTCCTTGTTGATCACACGCAGTAGCTTCTTCTCTTCGTCAGTAGGGTACTGAAAGCGGAGCTTGTACTCGTTCTGCTTGAGGGTATTCCACTCCTGCATCAGCAGGTCCATGCTGGGTCCAATGCCGAGGATGCGCACCCATGCCTTTGACCGGGTAATTGCAGTAAAAAGGCGGTTGCGATTGAGCGCCGTGGCCGTCTTGTCCCATCCGGACGCGCAGTCCTGTGCGTTCATGATGTAGACCATTCCGGCTTCGTTTCCCTTAGCACGAAAGATGCCTGTGAAGGTGACGCATCCAGCTTTGCTGAAGATGTCGGCTGATGTGCTGACGCCGGCCAGCTCGCTATTGATGTCGTTCGCAAACAACTGGTGGCGAGCGGGCCCCACCTCCTTCTGAGTCGTGAGCGGATTGGGATTAATGACAACAATGTCCTCGGGCCGCAGCTCCTGCTCTCGGATATCGGTCTGAATGGCCCGTACAAGCCAAGCTGTCTGGTCCGCCGATCCCTCGAACTTGTGGAACTGGATCAAGTCGTCAGGACCCGAATGGTCCTCAAGGAATTTCGGGGAGGTGTCTGGTGTTCTTGCCAGAGTCACTTGCTCACCTCCGGCCAACTCACCCTCTTCGACAACGTAGCCGACATCGGTCCACAGGGTGTTTTGATCGAAGATTTGAACCAGGCCGCGCTGCCTGTAAATGCCGAAACCGAGAGCGTGCGCCGTGGTCAGCAGGGGGCGGGAATTTCGGTAGCACTTCTCCAAGATGATGTCTTGTCGAGGCCCGCTCTCATCCTGATTCAACCGCACCAGCGGCGAGCCATCAGGGCTGTTGCCGAACAGATCTTCGGGTGGGAGAACTGAAGAACCTGTGAGCGACTGTAATTCGTCATACGCATAGACAAGTCGCCCTGGGGACGAGAGAGAGCGATAGCAAAGACTCAGAAACTCGCTGGGTAAGTCCTGGGCTTCGTCGATCAGCATCAAGTCGTATAACGGCTCTGGTTGCTTGGCAACTGCAAGAGCTTCAGAGCACGCGCCTGCGAACTCATTCCCTTTAGCGAACTTACTCTTGGCCGCTCCGAAGTCAAGGAAAGGTATTCCGTTCACTCGGCAAAACCTGTGATAAACGCCATCGCGCTCCCCATCGCCGGGGCCACCCCAGGCATTGATGATGTCGATGCACTCCCAATCGGGCTCTGTGCCAGTCTGTTCGATCGTGAAGTTATTGATTAGGCGACGAAACTGCTCCTTCAGCGAGCGCGTGTTGAAGGTGACGGCAATTCTCCATGATGGATTCTGTGCGTGCAGGTAAGCGACCTTCAAAGCGAGAACGATCGTCTTGCCTGAGCCGGCCAGACCACGGATACGTTGTACCCCTTCTACCGTTTCGATCACTGCCTGCGACTGATGCTGATCGAGGTTGGCGATCGACTCTTCTACGCGCTTCAGCTTTGCGCCCCGTGAATCTGCCTTCTTCGGCTCTCGCTTCTGTTTTCCTGCACGAATTGATGTAACGACCTGAACAGCGGCCACGAGGTTCTGGAAGACCCCAGCAGCAGCGTTCCAATGGAACGTTTCGACCTTCGCGCCGATATCGGTTCGGTTGGCAACGAAGTAGGGTGGCGCGGCATCGGGCAAGTGCGCTTTTACAGGGGCGTAGGTCACAACGTTGATGTCGAACTTGAGAGATCGACCAGTCTTGAGACCGGCATACGGCTTTAGGCGAACCTCAAGCATCGAGCCAATATCGTCCTGACGCGCGCCGAAATCACCAAGGTCAGTTCCCTCCACCAAGTCGAACGCTACGAGCCCGAAGGTTGGGGAGACCAATAGCGCATCCAGTTTCATCGGACCAGTCGGTGTGCCGATGATCGGATAGCCCAGGTACAAGTAGCCGTCCCCGGTAGTGATCGCAGTCAGGTCTTCCGCCAGCGATCTCGACGAATTGGGCTTCTCCTTCGCCGAACCCCATATGACCTCAATCATCCTTCTTGCCTCGCTCTATTTGTGATTTCATTGCGGCCGTAGATTTGCCAGATCACCGATGCCTGCAATGGCCGACGACTTGCCTGAGTCGGCAATGAGCTGGGCGGCCGGTTAGCGATCAGTTACCCGCTGCTCGCGTCAGATTCTCTGTCTCAGTCGCTATGTCTTTTGATGGCCGGCTGCCGACGACCACCATCCTGCACCCACTGACCGCTTCCTCTTCAAAGCTGCCGATCGCGCAAGAGTAGCACTCCTGAGTAACGAACGGCGGCTTTCGTGTTGTCGGGGGGCGGTGAATAGCCGCTCTCAAGAGCCTCCACCGTCTGCTCTGGGTCGGTGGCAGCCGGTGGCCTAGGAATCTGAACGACTGCATCCAGTCTGATCCGGCCGTTGCGATCGGCCGTTCGGCGAGTACGAGCAGCGCCTTCTCAAGCCTCTTGCCGAGGCCGCTAGCCAGCATGCACCTCGCCGACCTCGGCGCCGACGTGATCAAGATCGAAGATACCCGCGCCGGTGACTACGCGCGCAGCGCCGGTGCGGTGCACGGCGACATCAGCTACTTTCAGCTTGTGAACCGCAACAAGCGCAGCCTCACCCTCGACCTCAAGCAGGCCGCCGGTGTCGCGGCATTCCTGCGCCTCGCCGCGTCCGCCGATGTCATCCTCGAAGGCTTCCGCCCCGGCGTGGTAGACAAGCTCGGGATCGGCTACCAGGCGGTGTGTGCGATCAACCCGCGCATCGTGTACTGCGCGATCACCGGCTATGGGCAGGATGGGCCGTATCGTGACCGTGCCGGCCACGACCTCAACTACCTCGGCTATTGCGGTCTGCTCGACCAGATCGGCGTCGCCGGCGGCGCCCCTGCAATACCGAACTTCCAGATCGGCGACCTGCTCGGCGGCTCCTTGAGTGCGCTGGTCGGCGTCCTCGCGGCCGTCTACGATGCCCGCGGCAGTGGCTGCGGCCGCTACGTCGATGTGGTGATGACCGACGCGGTTTTCGCGCACACGATCTTTCCCTTGCTGGCCGTACTCGGGCTCGGCCAGGCGCTGCCCCGCGGCGAGGACGTGCTCTCCGGCGGCATGCCCAGCTACGGTGTCTACGCGACCAGCGATGGCCGCCATTTGGCGGTCAGTGCGATGGAACCGAAGTTCTGGCAGATGCTGTGCACGGCCATCGACCGCCCGGACCTCAAACCTTTTGCGTTTGCGACCGGTGCCGAAGGCCAGCGCATCCGCCACGAACTCGAAACCACTTTCGCCACGCGCAGCTTCGCCGAATGGACAACGCTGTTCGAGCGCGTCGATTGCTGCGTCACACCGGTGCTGCGTTTCGAGGAGAACCTGCAAAACGAACAGTTGCAGGCGCGCGGAATGATCGTCGAAGTCGCCGGCGTCAAGCAGTTCGCACCGCCCTTCAAGATCAGCGAACTGCCTTTTGAAGCCCGTCTGCCGCCACCGGGTGCCGGCGAGCACAGCGAGGAGATTCTGCGCGAGAGCGGTTTCAGTGCCGACGAGATCGCCGGCTTGCGCGCGCAGAAGGTGATCTGAGCGGGACGAGCCAGGGAAGATCTTGTCGGTATTTTTTACACTCACCCACTCCCAAGACCATGGAAAAGATCGCCAAACGCACCAGCCTCTGGAACGACGTTCACGGTACGCCGATACGCGGGCTATCCCGCACCAGACCCCTCGACGTGATCCAGACGATCCAGATCCTCGCGGCTGTTGATGTTCTCGAAAGCCTCGGCCTGGTCGTCGAAAGCCACCTCGACCACCTGCAGCGTCGCATGCCAGCGGTCGACGCGGCGCCCACCGCTTTCCAGGTATTCGCTCAACGACGGCAGGACGTGACGCCGGCACAGGCAGAACACCGGTTGCGGCTGGTCGAAGGTGCGGGCGACGGCAAGGTCTGCACCGCTCGTGGTCAGGGCCTGCAGCAGGCGAAGCACCAGATCACCCGGCAGGAACGGTGCGTCGCAGGGAACAGTGGCCAGCAGCGAGTGCGTCGCCGCCGTCAGCGCGGCATGCAGACCGGCCAGCGGACCAGCGAAATCGGGGATCCGGTCGGCAAGGACGCGATGGCCAAAAACAGCGTAGCAATCGCCGTTCCGATTAGTATTGATCAGCAGTTCGTCGACCTGCGGGCCGAAGCGCTCGATGACCCAGGCCACCAGCGGCCGCCCGCACAATTCCTGCAGCCCCTTGTCCACGCTGCCCATGCGGCGACCGCGCCCACCCGCGAGAATGACGCCGGTGATGCGCGCTGCTCCATCAGGCAAGTCTTCTCTCATGGGTCTATGGCCGAAAAAGCCTGTATATACAATCGTTACACCAGAGTGGCAAGCGATTCGTCAGCGGGGGCCGGTCCTGCCTGTTGACTACGTAGAATCTGATCGTTGTGAAACCGGTCAACGCGTCGCCACCGAAAACCCGCAGGACGTCGTCCTTTTCAGCGTGATCGGCGCGGAACAACGCCTCGCTGCCGCCTGGGCAGTGGCCGAAGTCGTGAATCCGGGCGCGGATTGCCAACACGGTGAAGTGGGCAGTAGTCCAGTGAAGCGCCCGCTAAATCGTCAGATCCCGCCCGTCTGGACGGGTCAGGATGTTGCCTGCCCGGCCACTAAACCACCGCCAACCCCTTCCCCTCCACCGCCACCAGCGCCTTGGCCTGATAAAAGCTGCTTGCCCGGCCGCAGGCATAAAGACAGCAGGCAAGCTGGTTGGCGATCGGTAGCGGCAGCGAGACTTCGCCGACGAGAACGCGGCGCATCCAGGCGACGGTAGCTTTGGCGTCGCAGTTCTCGGGGAGCTGCGGCAGGTTTCTGAGGCTGTCGTGCTCGGCTTCGAAGAGGATGTCGTTGACACCGTCGTGGAGATGTTCGATCAGTGGGCGTCGCTTGGGATTGGCAAAGGGTTCGCCCTCGGTGCCGCGCAACAGGAGCGCGTTGGCGCCGGCGCCGGTGAGCAGCGCGCGCATGCTGCTGAGGTAATCGGGGTGTGTCGCGGCGGTGACCAGCAGAGAGTCGCCTGTAAAAGGGTCGATCATCTTGACCAGGCTGTGCGCGCTGTTGCGCAGTCCGAGGCGGCTGCGCAGGGCGAGCTGGTGGGCGAGGCCGGGAGAAAGCAAGGGCAGCGGCAGGTAGGCAATACGGCGTTGATCGATCAGGCGCTGTGCCTCCTGCACACTGCCGCATGCCCGCAGGCCGTACTCGCACAGGATCTGCTCACTGGTGACCCGCCCGTAATCGTCGCTCAAGCCATGCAGCAGCACCGGGACATCGAAGCGTTGTAGCAACAGTGCCAGCAGAGGGGTCAGATTGGCGTTGCGGCGTGCCCCGTTATAGGTCGGGATGACCACCGGCCGGATCTTTCCACACGGGGGGCGTCGCAGGGTCGGCAGGCGGGCATTCGCGGCGGCGAGAAAGCCGCCCATTTCATCGACCGTTTCGGTCTTCATGCGCAACGCGATGGCGATCGCCCCGAGTTCGAGATCCGGAACCTCGCCATCGAGCATCGCACCGTAGAGCTGCTGGGCGTCGCTGCGTGACAGGTCGCGTGCGCCTGTCGCACCGCGTCCGATTTCCCTGATGATCGACGCAAAATCCATGCTCCCTCCCGGTATGCTCACAGCACTGCGGCGTCACTGGCGCGCAGCGCCTGGCCAGAAATCATCTGTCGGAGTTCCGGCAGACAGGAGCCACAGAAGGTACCGCATTTCCGTTGCTTCTGCAGTACGGCCAGCGTCGCCCCGGCGGCAAGGTCGCTGGTGATCTGCGCGGCGGTGACATCGGCGCATTTGCAGACCACATGGCTGCATGGCGGCAGGTTGCCGGGGCGCCGGCCGATCGGCGCGACAGCCCAGCGGATCAGCTCGGCATCGAGCGTGTCGTCGGCCATCACCTCCTTGAGCCACCCCTCTGCCTGCGTCTCGCCAGCGAGGCGAACGCCGGTCAGTTTGCCGTCCGGTGCCAGCGCGCGTTTGCTGATCTGGCGGCGGGGGTCGGCATAGACGATCGCTGCCGCGTTGTCGCCGAGGCCGAACAGGGCGTCGATTTCCTGCAGGCGACTTTCCGGCAGTGCCTGCGGGTGCGCGGCGCGAAAGATCACCAGCGGCTCGGCGCGACCGTAGAGTCCGACACTGGCGAAGGCGAACTCGCCGAGCAGTGTCCTTGCCCTGGCGAGCAGGGCAGACGCGGCCAGTTCGCCAGGCCCGGCCTTGCGCAAAATCACCAGTTGCCACGGCAGGTCGGCCTTGTTGACCGCCACCGCAGCGTGCTTGAGTTCGGGTTGTTGCGAGTAAGGGTCGCGTGCCGAAGTGGTCAGCGTGTTGACCCCGGCGCTGTTCATGAACTGGCTGCCCCAGTGCATCGGCAGCCAGGCACAACCACGGGACAGACCGGCATCCGGTTTGACGCGCACGACGATGTCGCCACGTGCGCTGTCCACCTGTGCCAGGTCGCCGGCGGCGAGGCCGTGCTGCTGAAGGTCGTCCGGGTGCATCGACAGTAGCGGCTGGTCATCGAGATTGAACAGCCGCGCGACGCTGCCGGTGCGGCTCATGCCGTGCCATTGGTCGCGCAGACGGCCGGAGAGCAGGCTGATCGGGTGCCTGGCGTCGGTACCTTCGGCAGTCGGCTGGTGTTCGACCTGGACGAAACGCGCCCGCCCGCTGGGAGTCGTGAAGACGCCGTCTTCGTACAGGCGCTGGCGTCCGTGGCTGGCGCCCTCGGGAAAAGGCCACTGCTGCGGGCCGGCTGCGTCGAGCAGCGCGTAGCTCAGGCCGGTGATGTCGAGGTCGCGCCCGCGCGTGCTTTCACGATGTTCGATGAAAATTGCCTCGGCGTTGGTGTAGGGAAACAGCTTCGCGGTCAGCGCCTGTTCGAGGCGGGCACCCAGACGGCGCGCGAAATCGACGGCGATCTGCCAGTCGTGGCGTGCCTCGCCGGGCGGGGCGACCGCCGGGGTCAGGTGGGTGATGCGGCGCTCGGAGTTGGTGACCGTTCCTTCCTTTTCGCCCCAGGTGGTCGCCGGCAGCAGAAGATCCGCATAGGCGGCCGTGTCGGTATTGGCGTAGGCTTCCTGCAACACGACGAACTCGGCGGCCTGCAGCGCGGCGCGTACTTCGGCCTGGTCAGGCAGCGATTGCGCAGGATTGGTGCAGGCGATCCAGACGGCCTTGAGCACTCCGCGCTTGAGCCCCGCAAAGAGTTCGACCGCGGTCCTGCCGGGCGCTGCGGGAACCGACGGGAGGCCCCACAGGCGCGCCACTTCGTCCCGGTGTTTGGGGTTGGCGAGGTCGCGGTGCGCTGAAAGCAGGTTGGCCAGGCCGCCGACCTCACGGCCGCCCATGGCGTTCGGTTGTCCGGTCAGCGAGAAGGGGCCGGCACCGGGGCGGCCAATCTGGCCGGTGGCCAGATGCAGGTGGATCAGCGCCGCGTTGTTGTGCGTGCCGTGCGACGACTGGTTGAGTCCCTGGCAGTATAGCGACAGCGCCGCGCCGGCAGTACCGAACCAGCGTGCCGCCTGGATGATGTCGGTTTCGGCGAGGCCGCAGATTCTGGCCACCGCCGCTGGTGGGTAGGCGGCAACGAGAGCTTCGAGTTCGTCGAAGCCTTCGGTATGCCGGGCGATGTAGTCACGATCGACGAGTTGCTCGCCGAGCAGGACGTTGAGCAGACCGTTGTAGAGTGCGATGTCGGTACCGGGCCTGAGCGCCAGGTGCAGGTCGGCCAGGGCGGCGGTTTCGCTGCGACGTGGGTCGATGACGATGATCCGCAGTTCCGGATTGGCGGCGCGGGCATCCTCGATACGGCGAAAGACGATCGGATGCGCGATCGCCGGGTTGGCACCGGCAATCAGCAGGCAGTCGGTCAGGGCGATGTCCTCGTAACAACAAGGTGGCGCATCGGCGCCGAGCGTCTGCTTGTAACCGACCACTGCCGACGACATGCACAGGCGCGAGTTGGTGTCGATGTTGTTGGTGCCGATCAGCCCCTTGGCGAGCTTGTTGAAGACGTAATAGTCCTCGGTCAGCAACTGCCCTGAGACGTAGAAGGCGACGCTGTCAGGTCCATGCCTGCGGATGATCTCGGCAAAACGATCGGCCGCATGATCGAGCGCCGTGTCCCAGCCGACGCGCTGACGCGGCAGACTGCGGTCCAGGCGCAGTTTCGGATGCAGCAGGCGATCATCCGGCTTTGCCGTCAGGTGCAGCGCCGCGCCCTTGCTGCACAGCCGGCCGAGGTTGGCGGGGTGGTCGGGGTCGCCGCGTACGCCAACGATCTGTCCGTCTTCGGTTTCGATCAGCAACCCGCAACCGACGCCGCAGTAACAACAGGTGGATTTGATTTGCTGGTTCATGATGATGGCTCCTGATTGTGCAGAGCAATAGGCGTGCCACCATGATAAATCATGGGGATGGCCTGTCTCGCGGGCGTTTTTTCGGCAACTGCGCCTCGTCATGGTGCGCCGCGTCTCGCGGCTGCCTCAATGCGGGGCGTTCCTGCCCACCCGATTCGGCAGAGGGTCCTGGAGGCGCTGCTGGCGAACGACAGCCGGTGAGCAAGGCATAACCCGCCCTCAAGATCCGCCCGGAGGTGCCGTAGAGACTATCGCACGGGTCATCAATTCATTGGAGTAGCGATCATGAACGTAAGCGGAATCGCCGCTGCGGCGACTGAAATGAGCCAAGCCAGAACGGCCGATGCGGTCCAGATGGCGGTACTGAAAAAGACGCTCGACGTGCAGGCGCAAGGCGCGCTGCAACTGGTTGAAGCAGCTGCGCAGGCAGCTCCCAGCAACCCGCCGCATCTGGGTAATCGGGTCGATACCTCTGCTTAATGTGAACGGCGCGTCAGCGTCGAATCACGCGTCCTCGCCGGATGGCCGCGCTGCGGTGTCGTCCGCGGTACTCGTCTTGCCGCCCATGTCCGGCGTCCGCACTGGCTCCTTCGAGGCCAGCCGGCGCGCGGATTTTGGCCGGAAAGCCTTGATCACTGCATCAATCGTTTCGATGTAGGGACCGCCGATCAGGTCGATGCAGTAGGGAACTGCTGCGAAGATGCCATTCGCCAGCACCGTGCCGTCGGCAGCCTTGACTCCTTCCAGGGTTTCCCGGATCGACTTCGGTTGCCCCGGCAGATTGAGGATCAGCGCCTGCCCACGAATCACCCCGACTTGACGCGAGAGAATGGCGGTCGGAACGAAGTGGAGGCTGATGCGCCGCATTTCTTCACCGAAGCCCGGCATCACCTTGTCGGCGACCGCCAGAGTGGCTTCTGGCGTGACGTCGCGGGCGGCTGGGCCGGTGCCACCGGTGGTCAGCACCAGGTGGCAGCCGACGGCATCGACCAATTCGACCAGCGTTGCTTCGATTGCCGCCTGGTCGTCGGCAATCAGGCGGGTTTCCATTCGCCAGGGACTGCACAAGGCGCCGGCAAACCATTCGCGTAGCGCCGGGATGCCTTGGTCCTCATAGATGCCTTGCGAGGCGCGGTCGCTGATCGACACCAGGCCGATCAGCAATTCTCGATCAGGGTTCGTGTTCATCGTTGTTGTCCGGTGAGGGGTCGCCCTGCTCGAGTTCCTTGAGGAACCGGAAGATGGCGCGGAAACTGCGCGGTGGCTTGCCCTGTGCCTGCTCGAGCAGGGCGGCGCGGCGCAGCGAGCGCAGGTGCTGCAGGTCGATCGACGGGGACGCACTGGCGATTCGGTAGAGGACCTGCTCATCCGCCATCAGTTCGGCGCGCAGGCGTTCGAGGCGGTGCAGTTTGCCGGTTTCTTCGGCTGATTCGCCGCGCACCGCCGCCAGAGCATGGCGGATCGGCGCCGGATCGACGTCGCGCATCAGGCGGCCGATATACTGTAGCTGGCGCCGCCGCGCATCGTCGTGTCGGGACATGCGCCGGGTTTCACGGACGGCGGCGAGCAGATCTTCCGGGAGCGCGATCTTGTTGAGCCGATCGGTGGCCAGTTCCACGAGTTCCTCGCCGAGCGCCTGGAGTTCTTCCATGGCCCGCTTGCGTTGTGTTTTCGATGGGGGTGCGGGCGCTTCTTCGAGGGTGCTCATCGGCTTGAAACGTGCCTTTCACTGGTGCGGGTGAAACCGGAAGGGCCGGCGATCCGGCGCGGCGTCTTTCGGGGAACTGCTATGATAGCGTTTTTTGCCTCCGGCGACCGCTCCCATGCCCCGTTCAGCCCCCATTGCCGTTAGCGAATCACGCTTCAGTCACCGTCTCGAAGTTCTCCAGCAACTGGCACAGGACGTCATGGCTTATGCCGGCAAGCAGGGGGCCAGCGCCTGCGAGGTCGACGTCTCGGTAGGGTTTGGTCAGTCGGTGACGGTTCGCTGCGGCGAGGTCGAAACCATCGAATACAACCGCGACAAGGGAATTGCGGTCTCGGTCTATCTGGGTCAGCGGAAGGGGCAGGCGAGCACCTCCGACTTTTCTTCGACGGCCTGGCGCGAGACCGTCGACGCGGCCTTGAACATTGCCCGCTTTACAGCCGCCGACCCCTGTGCCGGCCTGCCCGACCTGGAGTTGCTGGCCATCGACAGCGGCCGCCTGCCGGATCTCGATCTCTACCACCCTTGGCTGCTCTCGGTCGAAGCGGCTGTCGAGCTTGCCCAGCGTTGCGAGCAGGCTGCGTTTGCCGTCAGCCCACAGATCAGCAACTCGGAAGGGGCGACGGTGTCGATCCAGGAAGGGCAGTTCATTTCAGCCAACAGCCTGGGTTTCATGGGCGGCTACCCGAGTTCGCGGCATTATCTTTCGTGCTCGGTGATTGCCGGCAAGAACGAAAACATGCAGCGTGACGACTGGTATTCGACGGCTCGCAACCCCTCGGCGATGGGCTCTCCCGAATCGATTGGCGAGATCGCCGCACGGCGAGCCGTCTCACGACTCGCCGCGCGCAAGGTCAGGACCTGCCGGGTGCCGGTCGTTTTCGAGGCGCCGCTCGCCTCTTCACTGATCGGCAATTTCGTGCATGCAGTCAGCGGTGGCAGCCTGTACCGGAAAACGTCCTTTCTGGTCGACAGTCTCGGCAAGCGCGTCTTTTCGAAGCAGGTACAGATCAGCGAGCGGCCACATCTGCCCAGTGGCCTGGCGAGCGGCTATTTCGATAGCGACGGGGTTGCGACGCATGACCGTGAAGTGCTGGTCGACGGCAGGCTGCAGGGCTACTTTCTGAGCGCCTACAGCGCACGCAAGCTGGGAATGCAGAGCACGGGCAATGCTGGTGGCTGCCACAACCTGATCGTCCGGCCGGGGAAACGTGATCTGCGGGGCCTGCTCAAAAAGATGGGACGTGGATTGCTGGTCACCGAGTTGCTCGGTCAAGGGGTCAACTATGTGACCGGCGATTATTCGCGCGGTGCAGCCGGTTACTGGATCGAAGGCGGCGAAATCGTACACCCGGTGGAAGGGATCACCATTGCCGGCAATCTGCGCGACATGTTCAGGAACCTTGCGGCAGTCGGCAACGACGTCCTGGTACGCGGCTCGAAGCAAGTGGGTTCTTTGCTCATCGAAAAGATGAAGGTGGCGGGTGACTGACGAATCTCCCCTCCCCCTCGCGGGGGCGAAGGCGGGGTTTCGCGGCGCACTGCTCCACGGCTTTCGCTATAATTGCGGGGCAACTCGTTTACAAGACAAGAACCTATAGGAGACAAATTGTGGAAAGACGTTCCTTTTTGAAGAATGCGGGTGCTGGCCTTGCGGTCGGTACGATGGCCATGCCGGCGATTGCCCAGAACGCCCCGACGGTCAAGTGGCGCCTGGCTTCGAGCTTCCCGAAGAGCCTCGACACCATCTACGGAGGTGCCGAGCACATGGCCAAGCGGGTTGCCGAAGCGACCGGCGGCAAGTTCCAGATTCAGGTTTTTGCCGGCGGCGAAATCGTTCCCGGCCCGGCGGTGTTCGATGCCGTCAAGGACGGTACCGTCGAAATGGGGCATACTGTCTCCTACTATTTTTTTGGCAAGGATCCCACCTACGCGCTCGAGACGGCCGTTCCCTTCGGAATGACCAGCCGCCAGATGGACGCCTGGATGCGTTACGGCAACGGCAGCAAACTGCTTGGCGAAGTGTTTGCCAAGTCGAACATCATGACCATCCCCTGTGGCAACACCACGACCCAGATGGGCGGCTGGTATCGCAAGGAGATCAAGACCCCCGCCGACCTCAAGGGGCTGAAGATCCGCATCGGTGGCTTCGCCGGTGCCGTGCTCAGCAAGCTGGGCGCCGTGCCGCAGCAGATCCCCGGTGGCGACATCTACCCGGCGCTCGAAAAGGGGACGATCGACGCGGCCGAATGGATCGGCCCCTACGATGACCAGAAGCTTGGATTCAACAAGGTGGCCAAGTTCTATTACTACCCCGGCTGGTGGGAGGGCGGCCCGCAGGTGTCGGCCTATGTCAGTCTCAAAAAGTGGGCCGAACTGCCGAAGGAATACCAAGCCATTCTGCAAATCGCCTGCGCCGACGCGCATGTGGACATGGTCGCCAAGTACGACGCGAAAAACCCGACGGCGCTCAAGCAGCTCGTGGGTTCGGGAACGCAACTGAAACAGTTCCCGAAAGAGGTCATGGACGCCTGCTACAAGGCGGCAATGGATTTGTACGCCGAGACCTCGGCATCGAATGCCCAGTTCAAGAAGGTCTACGATGACTACAAAAAGTTCATGGACGACCAGAACCTCTGGCACCGCATCGCCGAAGGCTCGTACTCCAGCTACATGTACAGCAAGCGCTAGGCAGGCGTATCGAGCGAAGCCGGCGGCAGGTTGGTCACTGCCGCCATACCGCTAGACTGCGCAGGAAAAGGAGGAACGGAGGCCGACGCCTCCGTTCCTTTTTGATGGCCATCCCCGTGCGGTTGCCTGACGATCTCCGACCGTCGAGCAGTCGCCGAGAAGTTACTTCGCCTGATCCTGTTTCATCGCATCGCGCACGGCCTTGCTGGCGGCGTCTTCCGAATCGGCAGGGGATACTGCCGCCTCTTTCGGGCTCTCGAAACCCGCTGGGGTAGCGGGTGCACCGTAATCGGACGTTGGCATCTCGATCTGTACCGAATCGAGATCGACCTTCTCGTCCTGGTCAAGACCGAAAGTGACGAGTTGCGGAAAGAAGATGAGGATTCCGACCATGATGATCTGGATGCAGACGAAGGGGATCGCTCCCCAGTAGATATCGGTCGTCTTGACCGACGCCGGTGCCACCGAGCGCAGGTAGAAGAGCGCAAAACCAAAAGGCGGGTGCATGAACGAAGTCTGCATGTTGACCGCCAGCAGAACGCCAAACCAGATCAGATCGATGCCGAGCGCCTGCGCAACCGGCCCGAGCAGTGGCACGACGATGAACGAAAGCTCGAAGAAGTCGAGGAAGAAGGCGAGCAGGAAAACCAGGACGTTGACCACGATCAGGAAACCGATTTCGCCACCCGGCAGGCCGGTCAGCAAATGTTCGACCCATTTGTGGCCATCGACCCCGTAGAAGGTCAGCGAGAAAACGCGCGCGCCCACCAGGATGAAGACCACGAAAGTGGTCAGCTTGGCGGTCGTATCCATCGCCTGCCTGAGCAGCTTCCATGACAGGCGCCGGCGCGCCAGCGCCATGATCAGGGCACCGGTCGCACCCATCGCACCGCCCTCGGTCGGCGTCGCGATGCCGAGAAAGATCGTGCCGAGCACCAGGAAGATCAGCAGCAGCGGTGGCACCAGCGTGGTCAGCACACGCAGCAGCAGCTTGCCGCCGCGCAAGGTCCGCGCTTCGAGCGGCAGGGCCGGCGCCCAGCGCGGTCTGAAGATCGCCACCAGTACCACGTAGCCGACGTAGAAGGCGGTCAGCGTCATGCCCGGCAGGAAGGCACCCTTGTACATGTCGCCGACCGACTTGCCCAACTGGTCGGCCATGATGATCAGCACCAGCGAGGGGGGAATGATCTGCGCCAGTGTTCCGGAAGCGGCGATGACGCCGGAGGCGAGTTTCTTGTCATAGCCGTAGCGCAGCATGATCGGCAGCGAGATCAGCCCCATCGAAATCACCGAGGCGGCGACGACACCGGTCGTTGCGGCGAGCAGCGCGCCGACGAAAATCACCGCGAGCGCCAGGCCACCACGGAGCGGCCCAAAAAGTTGACCGATGGTGTCGAGCAGGTCTTCGGCCATGCCTGATCTCTCGAGAATCAGACCCATGAAAGTGAAGAATGGGATCGCCAGCAGGGTATCGTTGTTCATGATGCCGAAGATGCGATCCGGCAATGCTTGAAACAGTTGTGGCCCGAGCAGACCGAGTTCGATGCCGACAAAGCCGAAGAAAATGCCGTTGGCCGCCAGTGCGAAGGACACCGGAAAACCGACGAGCAGGAAAACGACCATCGAAGCGAAGATGATCGGCGCCATGTTGGCGATCAGGAATTCGGTCATCACAGTTCTCCCTTCTGGGCCTTGATGGCCAACGCCAGTTCTTCTTCAGGCGTTGGTTGGTGCGTCTTGGCGGTCGGGTCGGGGCATTTTCCCTGCAGGAAACCGATGCGTTTGATCAACTCGGAAAAGCCCTGGATGACCAGCAGGAAGAAGCCGATCGGTACCAGCAGGCGCACGGGCCAGACCACCAGGCCGCCGGCGTTGCTCGACTGTTCATTGTTGTGCAGTGCGAGCAGAAAGATCGGCCACGACAGATACATCACGGCAATCGCCATCGGCAGCAGAAAGAAAATGATGCCGAAAATGTCGATCCACGCCTGGCTTCTTCTCGACAGGCGACCGGCAATCAGGTCAATGCGCACATGCTCGTTGCGCTTCAGCGTATAGCCCGCGCCAAAGAGAAAAATCGCCGAAAACAGGTACCACTGGATCTCGAGAAAGGCATTCGAACTGTAGTTGATGGTGTAACGCATGACCGCATTGCCGGCGCCGATCAGGGTAACCACCAGGACCAGCCAGATGATCGCCTTGCCGATGCGCTCGGTGAGCCCATCGATCAGGCTGGAAAGCTTGAGTAAACTGTTCACAGGATATTCCTCCTCCATTGACAAGCCAAAGATTCACTCCTCCTGGGCCCGATCGCTTGCGCTTTGCCTCATTGCCGGGCAATTCATCAGGCCGCTTTGCAGGATGCGGACTCGCGTCCGTTTGATCCAAGCTGCAAAGGCGATGATTATGGCACATCTTCGATTGAACCATGCGCGATCGATTGCGCTCTGTGAAAATTGGTTTCGAATTAGAAAAATCATTTTAATCAGTGAATTGATCACAAAAAAAGGGGCCCTTGGCCAGTTCCCGTGACGTTCGCAAAGAGCCGGCACAGGGTTCACAGCAGACCCTGACGCACATTTCGGCATCCAGCGGAACCGGATTTGTGAAGGGTTTCCGGTGCGCGGAGACCGCTTCGATCCCCCAGTGATTCGCTTCTTCTGGGAAATCAGCCCGTGAACCGGGCAGATATTCGGGATAGAATCGCGCGTTTTCTCTGCGGAAGCGTCGCATGCCTACCGGAATCATCGAGTCGCTGGACCACGAAGCGCGGGGAGTGACCCGTCTTGACGGTAAAACGGTTTTCGTCGAGGGCGCCTTGCCGGGCGAGTGCGTCGAGTACGCCAGTTATCGACGGAAACCCAGCTATGAGCTGGCACGCACGCTGCAGATACTGGCCTCGTCGCCGCAGCGGGAGACGCCACGCTGCCCGCATTTCGGCGTCTGCGGCGGTTGCAGCATGCAGCATCTCGATCCACAGGCGCAGGTCGCAGCCAAGCAGCGCCTGCTCGAGGACAATCTCTGGCACCTCGGCCGCGTCAAGGCAGACCAGCTCTACGCGCCGATTTACGGCCTGCCCTGGGGCTACCGCTATCGAGCGCGCCTTTCCGTTCGCCTGGTGCCAAAGAAGGGGGGCGTTCTCGTCGGTTTCCACGAGAAGAGAAGCAGCTATGTCGCCGACATGAAACAATGCGAGATTCTGCCGCCACACTTGTCGGCAATGCTCTTGCCGCTGCGCGAACTGATCGGCGAGTTGTCGATCCGGGATCGCCTGCCGCAAATCGAGGTGGCCGTTGGTGAGCGGATGACGGCGCTGGTGCTGCGCATTCTCGAAGCCCTCAATCCGGCGGACGAGGCCCTGCTGCGCGACTTCGCCGACCGCCATGCAGTGGTCTTCTACCTGCAGCCGCAGGGGCCGGCAACGGCTTATCGCTTCCATCCGCTCGACGGGCCGCCACTCTCTTACCGGCTCCCCGATTTTGCGGTCGAACACGCTTTCTCGCCGACCGAGTTCACCCAGGTCAATCACGCGATCAACCGCGTGCTGGTGCGGCGCGCTCTGGCCCTGCTCGATCCGCAAGCGGGTGAGCGGATTGCGGACATGTTCTGCGGGCTGGGCAACTTCACGCTGCCGATTGCCCGCTCCGGCGCACGCGTGCTGGGGGTCGAGGGGAGTACCGAGCTGGTTCGCCGCGCTGCCGGGAACGCAGCGGCGAATGGCCTGGACGATCTCGCCGAGTATCGCGTCGCCAACCTCTTCGAGACCACACCGGAGAGCCTGGCGGCGCTCGGCCGTTTTGACCGGATGCTGATCGACCCGCCGCGCGAAGGCGCGCTCGAACTGATCAAATCGCTCGACGCGGACGGCCCGCAGCGGATCGTCTACATTTCCTGCAGTCCTGCCACGCTGGCACGCGATGCGGGCATTCTGGTCGCCCAGAAGCATTACCGGCTGCGCGGCGCCGGCGTGGTCAATATGTTTCCGCAGACTTCGCACGTCGAATCGATCGCCCTCTTCGAACGTACGCCAGCGACCTGAGCTTCTCCCTGCAGCACCGCGCAGGTCCGCAAACCACAGCTTCGCTTTGTGGCAGAATCCTCTATGTTGGTGCAATCATTGCTCGGGAGAAAATCATGCACATGGCGGATGCACTGTTGTCGCCGGCTGTCGGCGGAACGATGTGGGCAGTCTCAACGGGCACCATTGCCTATTGCTCGAAAAAGGTCACGGACGAACTCGACGAGCGCAAGGTGCCGTTGATGGGCGTTCTCGGCGCCTTCCTTTTTGCTGCCCAGATGATCAACTTCAGCATCCCCGGCACGGGTTCGAGTGGCCATCTCGGCGGCGGGCTGCTGCTGGCGATTCTGCTCGGGCCGCATGCCGCTTTCCTGACCATCGCCTCGGTTCTGCTGGTGCAGGCGCTGTTCTTTGCCGACGGTGGTCTGCTGGCTCTCGGCTGCAACCTCTTCAACCTGGGATTTTTTCCGGCATTCATCGCTTACCCCCTGATCTACCGGAAAATCGCCGGTCAGCGACCAGGCCAAATGCGCCTGAGCGTGGCGGCCATCGTCGCAGCGACGGTCGGGCTGCAACTGGGAGCGTTCGGGGTCGTCGTCGAGACGGTCAGCTCGGGGATTTCGTCGCTACCCTTTTCCACTTTCGTGCTGTTCATGCAGCCCATTCATCTGGCCATCGGAATCGTCGAAGGCGTGGTGACAGCCGCGATTGTCTCGTTCGTCCATCGTGCACGGCCAGAATTGATCAGTGCAGCCCGGCCGACGGCCACGCCTGGCCAGCAATCGCTACGCAAACTGCTGCTGGCTTTTCTCGTCGGGGCCATGCTGACCGGTGGACTGTTTTCCTGGTTTGCGTCGAAAGACCCGGACGGACTCGAATGGGCGATTGCCCAGGTGAGCGGTGAGGCCGAGCTCAAGGGGCCAGAGCAGGGAATGCACGCGGCACTGGCCGCGCTCCAGGACAGGATCGCGATCCTCCCGGATTACGCCTTCCGGAAAAACGAGGCTCAAATACAGGACAACGGGGGCAGCGATGGGAACGGCGACGCCTATCCGGAAAGCCGGCTCGGCAGCAGCGTCTCGGGGATCGTCGGCGGTCTGCTGGCGCTGCTGCTGGCATTCCTAATCGGCTTCCTGCTCAAGAAACGCGTCCGCCGCATGCCGCGTGCCGGCGGCTTGCCTTGATGGCATCCGGCCAGTCGCCAGTCGCTTTGCTTTCCCCCTGAGCGCGCAGCATGGCATCGATCGAGGGCAGGGCCGCCAACTTTCGTCTCCTCGACCAGCTTGCCCGCGCGGACACCGCCATCCACCGTCTCGATGCACGCGCCAAGGTCGTGGTGACGCTGACCTTCATCGTCGTCGTGGCGTCTTTCGACCGATACACCGTGGCGGCCCTGCTGCCGTTTTTTATTTTTCCGGTCGTCCTGGCCGCACTCGGCAAGCTGCCAACGGCGTATGTCGCCAGGAACGTTGCCGTGGCCATCCCCTTCGCGCTGGCAATCGGTCTCTTCAACCCGCTTTTCGACCAGCGGGTGCTTTTCGAGCTGGGGTCGATCCCGATCAGTGCCGGCTGGATTTCCTGCGCGTCGATCGTCGTGCGTGCCGTGCTTACCCTCAGTGCAGCGCTGATTCTCATCGGCGTGACCGGATTCCCTGCGGTCTGTGAAGCGCTTGAACGCCTCGGCATGCCAAAGGTCCTGGCGATGCAGATGCAGTTCCTCTACCGTTACCTCTTTGTCCTGATCGAGGACGCCCGGCGCAGCGCCCGCGCGCTGGAACTGCGCTCGTGTGGCCGGTTGCCGCGCCTGCCGACCGTCGCCTCGCTGATCGGATTACTTCTGCTGCGAACCTGGCAGCGGGCAGATCGCATCCACATGGCGATGCTTGCCAGGGCCTACCGCGGTGATTTCCACAGCCGGAAGGCCGGCAATTTCGGTAGCAGCGAAGTCGCCTTTGTCGCTGGCTGGATGGCCCTCTTCGCTCTGTTGCGCGTGTACGACGCGTCGCAGCTTCTTGGCGCGCTGGTCGAGCGGGCGCTGCCGTGAGTCACCATCTCGTCGAGCTGAAGCGCCTGGTCCACGTCTATCCGGATGGGACTGCTGCGCTCAACGAGGTTTCGCTCCGCATCACGCACGGCGAGTGCGTTGCCGTCATTGGTGCCAATGGCGCCGGCAAGTCGACGCTGCTGCTGCACCTGAATGGCTGCCTGGTCGCCAGTTCTGGTGAGGTGCGGGTGGGCGACTTTCCACTGACCAAGGCAACCCTGCCGCAGATCCGGCGCACCGTCGGTATGGTCTTCCAGGACCCGGACGACCAGTTGTTCATGCCGACAGTCTTGGACGACGTCGCCTTCGGACCGCTCAATCTCGGCTTGCCGCCGACCGAAGCCGAAGAGCGCAGCCGCAATGCCCTCGTTCTGGTCGGCGCCTGGCACTTGCGCAGCAAGCCACCGTACCTGCTTTCCGGGGGCGAGAAAAAGCGCGTCGCCATCGCCACGGTGCTGGCCATGTCGCCGGACATTCTCGTCCTGGATGAACCGACCAGCGGCCTCGATCCTTTTGCGCGCCGGCAACTGATGGCGCTGGTCAGGGGCTTCCGCCACACCCGGATCATTGCCAGCCATGACCTCGACCTGGTGATCGACCTCTGCGAGCGCACCGTCGTTCTCCACGAGGGACGAGTCGCCGCTGACGGGGAAACCCGCGAACTATTCCGGGACGACGCGCTGCTCGCGCGGTGCCGGCTGGAGAAGCCGTTTTCGATGCAGGGGTGTCCGGTTTGTGGGGTCGTTCGGCGGATCGCCTGACGACGTCTTGCGGGTACCCGTGCTGTTCAGTGCCGCCATGCGTGGCTGACGATTTCGCGGATCAGGTGCAGGCGACGGTGAAAGAAATGGTCGGCGCCGGGAACGACGATGATCGGCAGGTCCAGCGGCTTGGCCCAGGCGATGACGTTGACCAGCGGCACGGTGGTGTCCTCCGAACCATGAATGACGAGGGTGTCTCTCGGCACGGCCTTGGTGTGGTATGTGCGAGCGCCTTCGACGAAACCCGCGGCGGTACCGACGAGCACCAGCCGCTGTGCCGGATGGCTGGCGGCAAGCAAGGCTTCGGCGACGCGGGTCACCACATAGGCGCCGAAGGAAAAACCGGCGAGCGCGACCGGCAGATTGCCGTAGCGACACTTGGCTTCTGCAAGCACGGCCAGCAGATCCTGGCTTTCGCCGTTGCCTTCGTCGTGTTTTCCCTCGCTCAGGCCGATGCCACGGAAATTGGGACGCAGCGCCACATAGTCGAAGTGGATGAAGGTGCGCGCCAGCGTCTGCACCACCTTGTTGGTATTACCGCCACCGAACAGCGGGTGCGGGTGGGCGATCAGCGCGATACCGCGCGGCGCGCCGGGATTCTCGACGGTGATGTCGATCTTGCCGACCGGTCCATCGATCAGCAGTTGTTCTGCCTGCGGTCTCATCGTTTTTCCTTCACTGATCTCGTGCTGCTTCCGTTCAGATGCGCAGACGGTCGACGACCCGCCCCTGTACCAGATGCTCCTGGATGATCTCCTCGATGTCTTCACAGTCAACGTAGCTGTACCACACCCCTTCCGGATAGACGACCAGCACCGGTCCCTGGTCACAACGGTCCATGCAGCCAGCCTTGTTGATGCGGATCTTGCCGGCGCCCTTGAGGCGCAGTTCGCCGATGCGGTCCTTGGCGTAGGTCTGAGCGGTGGTGGCGCCGGCATGGTTGCAGCAGGTTTCGCCCTCGCCGCGCTGGTTGCAGCAGAAAAATACATGATGCTTGAAATGGCTCATAAGACTGGCTCCTTCAGGTGAATTGCTGGCTGCGGCGCCCGATTCTAACCCTGATTCTGCTGTCGCCGTTGCTGGCAGCACACATCAGCCTGCAGATCTGCCGACCACGAGCACCGATATCGCATAAAATGCCCGTAGCCTTGGTGTCCATGGTCGCGACCCCCCGCCGCGTTCGCCTCACCAGTGCCCATTCTGACCATTCATGAATATCCGCGAGGACCCGTACGCCATTCTTGGCGTACACCGCCATGCATCGCTTGACGAAGTCAAGCGCGCGTATCGTCGACTGGTCATGCAGTGGCACCCGGATCGTAACCACTCGTCTGCAGCCGGCAAAGAGTTCTTGCGCATCCAGGCTGCCTACGAACTGCTGCTCGACCCGCAACGCCTGGCCGAATGGCGGTTGACGCAGGCGGCAGCGGCCAGGGAGGGCCGCCCGACCGCCGCCGCTCCGGTTGCCGAGGATCTGACGCAATCCCTGACGCTGACGCTCGAAGAAGCGGCGGCGGGTTGCCTGAAACACATCGAACTGCTGCACCACATTCGCTGTGCGGGCTGCCGTGGCAGCGGTCGCTTGCAGCACAAGCACTCGCTGCCTTGTCCGCGCTGCAACGGCTGCGGTCGGGTCGCTCGCAAAGGGGGCGGCACGAGTGTGTGCGAAGGATGTGCCGGGCGCGGTTATCTGCGCGAGACGGACTGCAGCGATTGCATGGGCAGTGGCTGGCGCCAGGAATGGCGAACGCTGGCCGTGCGCGTGCCACCAGGGCTGCGCGACGGCGAGCGACTACGCCTGGCCCGACAGGCGCCACTGACTCCCGGCAATACCATCGCTGGCGATCTCTACCTCGAAATCAGCCTGGCCACACATCCGCTGTTCATCCTCGATGGCCATGATCTGCATTGTCAACTACCCGTGAGTATTTTCCGCCTGCTCGGCGGTGGCCATGTCGAGGTGCCAACCCTGCGCGGCACAACCCGCTTCGAACTGCTACCGCAGCGCTCGCTTGAGCAACGTCTGCCAGGCCTGGGTTTTCCACACAGGCAAGGTGCTGCAGTCGGCGATCTGGTGCTGCATCTGCAGTGCATCTTCCCGCAGGCTGTGGGCCCCGAGGACCTTGCGCTGCTTGAACGACTCGAAATGCACCTGGCGGCCGACATCGAGCAACGAGCGCCCCAACTCGCTGCCTGGGAACGCCAGTTGCGTGCTCGCCGCCAATCGGGTGACGCTTGAGCGCCCTACAAGTGGCGTCCGACTACCGTCAGATAGGGTAGTGCGACGAAAGGCCAGAAACTGGCGACCCAGCGCGTGAGACCGTTGAAGTTGAGGAAGTGTCCTTGTCGCCAGGCGGCCAGCGCCGCTTCCGAGTAGGGGTTGGCCGGCGTCAGATTGACCAGCGCGCTACCGGCCATCAGCGCCACACCCGCCAACGCGATACGAACGGGTGCCGGCAACAGCAGTAGCAGCGAGAGCAGCACGCCACCGATCAGCAGCCCGAGTTCGGCACCCGGCGTCAGCCAGGCAAACGCCTCCTGTGGAGCAACCAGGACCGCGGCGGCAAACGTCCTGATGGCCAAGGCAAGTACGAAGAAGACCAACAGCGCGAGATGCGGCGCGGCCCGATCGGCCAGCAGTGTGCGCGCAAAAAGACCGATGACGATGGTGTTAAGGGCGATGACACCGGCTTCGAGAACGAAAAACGAGTGCGCCGCGTAGGGAACCGCCGGCGTCAGTTGGAGCACGCTGCGCAGGTCGCCGGTGGTGAACAGCAGCGTTTCCGGAGAGAGCTGCGTCAACAGCCAGGTACCGAGCAGCACCAGACCGAGTTCGAGGTGCTCCAGCGGCGCCAACAGGGTCTGCTGGACTTCGCCGATGCGCCGGAAGATTTGCCGGCCACTGGAGAACGCGATCACTGCACCGATGGCGGCACCGGCAGTATTGCAAGCGAGATCGAGATTCGAAGACACGCGTGCAGGCAACCAGTTCTGCAGGAACTCCATGGCCAGGCTCAGCAGGCTGCCGAGCAGTAGCGCGACGATGGTTGCGGTCCAGCGTCCACCGGGCAGTCGGCGTAGCGCCAGCGCTACCAGGAAGCCCAGCGGCACGTAGGCAACGACGTTGACCACCAGGTCGAAAATTGTCCAGTAGCGCGGCCAGGCGGCGTCAATGAACTCCAGCGGCGAGACGCCGAGATCGCGCCAGTTGGCGAAGGGATAGAGGCTCGCGTAGATGATCAACACGAGGTAGGACAGCGCCAGATACCGCGACAGCCGCAACAATCGTGCGGGCGGCGGCGCATGGGATTCGTCGGCGCGGGCAGGTGCTGAGGGTGGCGGTTGCGGGGTTTGCTCCATCAAGTCACCGCCAAGCGTTGCAAATCCACAATTCTAGCGCCTTACCTGGAAAAAGCGCGATGATCGCACAACCGCACAACCGGCTGGCCTCTCGTCCTTTCCGGGTTGCCTGGACATGCAACAATCCACACTGGAAGGTGACCCTGCGCCCGATCGACGAGCCCTCCCCCGCAAGCGGTAGGCAAGATTCGTGAGTCGCTGATGCGACTTTCACATGACGGGGTTCGGCGAGCACCAGAAATCTCATTTTTTCCAGCATGCGCGCGTGACATTCGCGTAAGCTAGGAGAGTTTTTTTGAGTCTTCGTAAGAATCACATTGAATGATCAGATGAATGAGAGATGGCCCAAGGTAACCGTGATCATTGTCAACTGGAACGGCGAACGATTCCTTGACCGTTGTCTATCGGCGCTGCTGGCCCAGACGGTGGAACCGCATGAGATCATTCTTGTGGATAACGCGAGTTCCGACGGTTCGCTCGACCTCGTACGCAGATTTCCCTCGGTACGTTTGCTGGCGCAGGACCGAAACCTCGGTTTTGCGCGCGGGAATAATCTGGCGATCGAAGAGGCGGCAGCCGAGTCTGAATGGATCGCCTTGCTCAATCCGGATGCTTTCGTCGAGCCGTGCTGGCTGGAAGCATTGCTGTTGGCAACGCGCGACTATCCGGCTTTTGAAATATTCGGTAGCAAGCTGGTTGCTGCCGCCGATCCGGCCATATTGGATGGGGCCGGTGATGCCTATCACGTCAGCGGCCTGGTCTGGCGGCGAGGGCATGGGGCACCTGTCACATCGGTTTCAGAGCAAACGCGGGAAGCATTCTCCCCCTGTGCGGCGGCAGCGCTGTATCGGCGAAGCGCATTGGTCGAGGCAGGTGGTTTCGATGAGGACTTTTTTTGCTACCTCGAGGATCTGGACCTCGGTTTCCGTTTACGACTGGCAGGGTATCGCTGCCTCTATGTATCCACATCGGTGGCCCATCACGTAGGCTCGGGTACGACCAGTGGGCAGCATAGCGATTTTGCCGTGTATCACGGGCATCGTAATCTGGTGTGGACCTACGTGAAAAACATGCCATGGATACTGTTCTGGGCGTTCCTGCCCTTGCATCTGGCGATGAATCTGGTCGCCCTGATGGTGTTCTCATGGCGCGGCCAGGGACTAACGATGCTGCGCGCCAAGCGGGACGCGCTCAAGAGTATTCCAAAAATGTGGCGGAAACGGCGTTCGATTCAATCCTCCCGGATTACAACGGTGCGTGAAATCTGGCGCTTGATGGATAAGAGCATTATCCCGACCAAGCGAGGCAGTCAGACGTGCGATTTGTCCACGATCTGGTGGCAGCGATCGAGCAAACGGAACACCGCTGACCCTGGCTGACTGGATCCCGCCCGGTCAAGGCCGACGCGGACGCCCAAGTGCAAGCTTCTGCTTTGCCTGCCGAGCAATGAAGGCAACGCGAGGTGGCAAGAGATTGATGATGCGATGCCGAAATCCCCTCTTGGCTGGCAGCTCACTGCTGGCGGTTTGCCCGTTGGCTTTCCACCAGGATAGGAAACAATCATGCTTCTCGACCAGATAAGGATCAGGGAAGGCGGCTCTCAGATCGCCACGTTTGCGATAAATGCGCCTTGCCTGCAATGGGATCAACTCACCATTACTGAAGCTTCCATATGTCCAGTGCTTGTAGATCGGATTGCTGTTATCGGCCTGCTTCAGATCAGCAGCATACCCATTCCAAAGCTCATGCGCCACCCGCTGACTTGCAGCATAACGCATGAGCATACCCAGGCCAGCGCCGCTATCATAACCGGTAAAGTGGTAGAACCGAAGTGGCGCACTTCCGGCACGATATGTCCAATGGACATCCTTGGTGATCGGCCGATGCGCCAGGTTCCAAGTGGCCACATTGAAACCAGGATCGCGCAGAGTATGTAAGCGATCAAAGAAGCACGGCGCCAGGTCGCACCAGCGCTGATCGGTAAACAGGCCGCCGGGGATGTCATCAATGCAGAATAGCAACAGTCGCTTTGCCCACCAATCCATGAATTCACGGCCTTGCCCGCCGGCACGCGCAGCGAAAAATCCAAGGTTGTAGACCCCGTGTTTCAACGCTGATATTTCGTTATCCATGATCGCCTGGGTTTGCTCTTCTGCAACCAACAGGTGCGGGGTTAATAACACTTCGTACTGATCAAGCAGTTCGTCAAGTGGCGACAGGGAATTGAATACCTTGATGTCAGGATCAAGGTACATCACCTTGTCCACTCCAGGGCGAGCGGCAAACAACAGCCCGGCGACGCCCTTTACCGCCGTGCACAATTCCACGATGGAATGTCCAAAAGCCCAGGACTTCCAGCCGGGGATGCCGAGT
Organism: Accumulibacter sp.; assembly: GCF_036625275.1. Classification (GTDB taxonomy): domain Bacteria; phylum Pseudomonadota; class Gammaproteobacteria; order Burkholderiales; family Rhodocyclaceae; genus Accumulibacter. Next base: position 12,177 of record NZ_JAZKUD010000010.1, on the reverse strand, counting down.
TGGTCGATGGTAAGGACACCATCGAAGGGCTCGTTTGCCAGATCAAATTTGCTCGGGAGATTATCCGATAAAACCAGATGGAAACTCCAATTGGGATGAAATCGCTTGACAGAACGAGCGAGAACACGAGCCTTTGGAATATAGCTTTTAGTTACGGAAGTATAAACAAGCATCAAGCAGCATCCTCGGCGGAAATCGCACAGGCAGTCGGTAGCAAATATGTTTTCCGATGGAACTCGATCAATGCATCGAGCACCGCGCTTCCGCCCTGCTCCCGCAATATCAGTCCTTTTGAGTAGTTGCGCAAGCGCTCGGCCGGCGCACCCAGATCAAAGCAGGCGACTGGGCAATGAAGTTCCATCAACTCCTGGACAACATAGGAAAAGGTCTCGGGGCAGATGGAAGGAAACAAGAAGGTATTGACTCCGTGGTCACTGATCAATACCGGGAGTTGAGCCTGTTTGTAGGGACCGGTCACCGTCACCACCCGCTCAGGGCAGTTGGCATCAAGAGTACCAAAAACCACGATCTGGATCTTGGCATCGCGGCGTGCGATTTCTCGTGCCAGATCCTGTACAATTTTTGCCCCCTTATGGTAGCCAATATGACCAACGACGCCGATACGCAGGGCAGTCACCTGACTGGGCAACAGCGGTTCGCTCCGGAGAGGAGCGACCTTGTGCGGTAATATCTCTGCATGCGAAAGATCCAGTTGCGGGTAGGCGCGGGACAACAACTGCAGTGAGCTATTCGAGAACGCAATGATTCGATCCGCCACACCCAGAGCCTTGCCCCAGGAGGTGCGCCAATGCTCGATACTCTTCAACTGAAAAAGCGTCGCAAATCCCTGCTGATTTTTTTCTAGGCACTCCTGACATTTTTTTCCTTCTGGCAGGTTGCAGAATACCCCTTGATGATTGAGCAGGAAATGCGATGGGCACACTGTAAAAAAGTCATGCAGGAGCATGGTCACAAAAGGATTTTGCTCAGCCTTGAGCGCAACGATCAGGTCTGGAGTTTCTTCTGGTTTAACGAAAGATACCGCAGTATTATAGATCACTTCGTCGAATCGCACCCTGTGCGCCAGGTCGCGCACGAAGCTCAGGCCAGGAATAGAATATCGACGATCGGGCTGCCGGCCGCATACCAAAAGCATATGATTAAGGGTCGCCACTTGATAACTCAGGACCAGAACCGTAGCCCCCTGGCTTAATCTGTCCGCCACCAGCCCATCCCGGTATTGATTTGCGCCTCCGCCAAGATCATGATCGATGACCAGCACGTTCTTCCCAGGGCCGCCGAGTGTCAGGCTATGGACGATGGCATCGACGCTGACTTCAGAAAATTTCCGGTTTCCTCTCAAATGGCGCCTGGCCTTATCGCTGAGGACCGCAAACTGTCCTTGCTTGATCAAACCCCATCCACGCCGGAGAAAACTCTTGGTACGATGCCAACGCAGGGTATGACTCCAGGATGCATTCGGGGCATCCAGGTTTGTCAGACAAGAGGAGGAGACGTGCACTTCAAAGCAATCACCGCCCGCCAAACTGCCCACCAGTGAAAGTCGAGTGATCTGATCAATTCTCTTGGCACACCCGCCGTATACTACAAACCCCGAGTTGAGCGAGTAGGGTGAGGCAGAATAAGAGTCCTGCACATCGGCCCTCGGCTTCCCATACTCGATGGAGATGTCGCACACCTCCTGACAATCTGCGGAGACAAGGCGCAGGCTCAGCGTTGCAACCTCTTCGAGCGCGTGGAACAACCAACCGAAGCCAAAGATCGTCTGGTCTCGAAAGACGAGGGAATCAATGCCAAAGTGCACCCTATCCATCCGCTTTGGCCTTGTTCGCAGGAGCCAAACGAAGCTTTTCGCCAACGCGCCAGAAAATGCTACCTCGAATCGCTTCCAATTCGGCCTGCCGGTCATAGGCCATTCGCTCGGCGATATCCTTGGCGTGCTCTGTCGCTTTCAGACGTTCCAAGATATTGGCGTACTCGGCGTTCTGGACGAGCAGTGCGGCAAGCGGCGATGGATAGGTAAGCGAGAGTTTCGCTCCAGCTGAACAATGCGCAAGAACATCAAGCAGATATTGTGGTTTATGGAGCAACAGCAGGGCCAGATCGTCAACCGTTTCTAGCGGCGGGAGATTATTTGTCGACAGAACGTCCTCAAACCTCGCATACGAAGTCATGGGAATCAGCAGCAATCCTGCTTCCAGAGACGACCCAAAAATGTTTACCTGATTACCGGCAAAATTTTCTTGATTATATGCCGAACTTAAAACACCAAAAATTCTATATTCTTCCTGTGCACACCACTCGAAGATTGGCGCACTCGCTGCCAGCGAGTTGGACTCTGCAAAGATGACTGGTTGACATCGTCTGATGGTTTCTCGACCGCCCTCCAGAACCGCCAGTTCCATCCCTTCCACATCAATCTTGAGAAAATCGAGGCGATCAAGCCGGTAATCATCCAGGGGTCGGACGGTGACGGTTTCTTTGGTATCGTCTCCGTCGTCATCCAAGGCAGCCAGTGCGGAGGCACCGAAGTTATGACTTCCCTCAAGATGAAGAATTGGTACTGATAGCCGATCTTCTGCCGCTCCGAGTGCGCCCCTGATCACCGTGATATTGTTGACCGGGGCCAGCCTGGCATTCTGGTCGAGAACCTCTGCGATATTCTGGCGAGGTTCAAATGCAATGACCCTTCCGGACTCTCCAACCATCGCCGAAAAGGCACGCGCATGCGTCCCGATAAACGCACCGGCATCCACTACTACAAAACCGGTCTGAATGAAATTGACGAGCATGTCAATCTCGTTTTGAGCCCACTCGCCATACAGACTCAGTGATCGTGAGATCACGCTATCGGCATCGATGATCCGGAAGTCACCATACGCAGTGCTGATGACGCTCACGGTGCAACCGCCTGCAGCTGCGGGAAAAAATTCATTGCAATCTCTGTATTCAGGAACCCCCCAAGGCCATGGACGACCGGGCCGGAAATCGATTCAATTATCATCGCATCATGAACCCAGTGATGCTGGATATGATCATCGCCCCGACCTTCGGCGACAGCTATGTTCATCGTATATTGACCGCGGATCAGTATTGGCATGGTAAAGCGGAATCTGACATCGACCATATCCCTTGCCGAGAGGCTGGGCTGCAGGTGGCGAAAAGTGGGATCGGTTCCTTCTGTGTAAAGATATTGCCCGAGTCGGTCTTTCAGCATCAGCCCCACTGCCAGGTATGAAATACTTTGATTTGCCTGCACCCTCACAACAAAACAAACCGGGTGCCCGCCTGTAAGCATCACGAGTTGCTTTTCATTCTCATCAAAAAAACCCGCATTGATGATCGTTGCGCCACCAACACCAAAAGCCTCGGTATCGTCGCGATAGGCTGACACGGAATAGATATTGGCTTCCGGAGCTGTTCCCTTGAGCACCCGTGGCGCTCGGTCATTGTCTCGCGATGGCGAGTGGAGCTGCACCATGCGCTGTTCAACGACGGCCTGATGGCGTGTCGGATCATCATAAACTTGACTGAGGTACTGTTTGCACAAAGTCTCTGCAGGTCCCGTAATGGCCTTTTTCTGCCCCCCGCCAAATAAAATCACCGCAGATTGGCATATATTCATCACGGCACCCATGTCATGGCTGACAAAGAGAATCGTGCCACCCTTCTCCTGGTATTGACGAATGAAGCGCATACATTTTTGCGTAAAGAATGCATCGCCCACAGCCAACGCCTCGTCAATAATCAAAACATCCGCGTCGACATGCGCGATCACCGCGAACGCCAAGCGCACGTACATCCCGCTTGAATAGGCCTTGACCGGTTGGTCGATAAATTCGCCAATATCCGCAAAGGCAACGATCTGTTCAAACCTGGCATCGATTTGCCTTGTCGAGAGACCGAGAATCGAGGCATTCATGTAAACGTTTTCACGACCGGTGAACTCCGGATTAAAGCCAGCCCCCAGTTCGAGCAAGGCAGCAACCCGCCCATTGACTTCGATTGTTCCGGTCGTCGGCGCCAGGGTGCCACAAACGAGCTGCAGTAGAGTCGACTTGCCTGCGCCATTGCGTCCGATAATGCCGACGGTTTCACCCCTTTTCACCTCAAAAGCAACATCCTTCAAAGCCCAGAATTCACGATGATATTGTTTGGTCGGCTTGCCCAGGAGTCTTTGCAGCCATGGATAAATCGACTGCTTTAGACGGTCATGCGGCTTTTCGTAAACCTGGTAACATTTGGAGAGATTATCGACACGGATAGCATAATCATCGCGAACTGGCGCACCCTGATCCTCGTGACCGCGGTTTTCGCTCGAAGGTTTTCGCGGAGGCAGCCTGTCCTGGCGATCAGAGGACATCGGCAAACCCCTTGCGCGTCTTCTGAAACCAGGCGAAACCCAGCCAGGCGACGATTCCGGCACTCAGTAGATACACGCACATGACCTTCAGATCAGGCACTCTGCCCCAGAATAGCACCTCGCGAACCTGCTCGATTGCGGGCGTGAGGGGGTTCAAGCTGAGGAGGTAGCCGTATTCTTTCGGCAGTGCGCTGGCGGGATAGAAGACAGGCGAAAGAAACATCAACACGGTCGTGACAATACCGACGAATTGCGAGATGTCGCGCAGGTAGACTCCCAGCGATGCCAACCCCCAGGTCAAACCCATAATAAATAGCAGCAAAGGAATAATGACCAATGGAAACAACAGCACCGTTATTTGAGGCATTCCAAAAAATATCGCATAAGCGACCAGCCAAACCAACAGGCTGACCGTACCGTGAAAGAGGGTTGACCCCAAGGCCGCCCAGGGAAGTATCTCCAAAGGGAAAACGACTTTCTTGACGTAGTTCGCATTGCCAAGAATCAGGCCGGGAGCCCGGTTGACGCATTCTGCAAACATGTTGAAAACGATGAGGCCAGCAAACAACACCAGGGCAAATTCGGTTTTTGAATCACTCCCCACGTTCCAGCGCGCCTTGAAAACGACACTAAAAACGAATGTGTATACTATCAGCATGAAAATCGGGTTGAAAAGTGACCACAAGATGCCCATCAGCGAACCACGATAACGGCCGACAACCTCACGTTGCACGAGGGCCTTTACCAAAGTGCGGTTGCGCCATAAGCTGGCCGCCATTTCTCTTGGTGAGATCGAAAAATTCCGCATCAAGCGTAGACCTCTGCGGCCTGAAATGCGGCACCTTCCGCATCTTTCGCAGAGACCACGGGATCGCCATCGATGGGCCAGTTAATCGCCAGATTGGTGTCATTCCAGACGATGCAGCGCTCGTGCTCCGGTGCCCAGTAGTCAGTGGTCTTATAAAGGAATTCGGCTGTCTCGCTGAGCACGACGAAGCCGTGGGCAAAGCCCTCGGGGACCCACATCTGTCTCTTGTTTTCTGCGCTCAGGATTTGGCCCACCCATCGACCAAAGGTGTGTGAGGACTTGCGAATATCCACCGCCACGTCAAAAACCTCGCCAAGCACAACGCGTACCAATTTGGCCTGAGGCTGTCTGATTTGGTAATGCAGGCCACGCAGTACGTTCTTTGCCGAGCGGGAGTGATTGTCTTGTACGAAATTGACTTTCCGGCCAAGCGCGGTTTCGATTTGTGCGTGGTTGAAGCTTTCGAAGAAGAAGCCTCGGTCGTCTCCGAATACCTTGGGTTCGAGTAACATGACATCAGGGATGGCCAAAGCAGTTGCTTTCATTGCGTCTGGGCTGCCTTTCGTGATGAGGATGTGGCCAGAGTTCTTCCTGACCGGCGGTGCCGCAACAAGGGGCGGTGATAGAGGCGGCCGGAAGCATCTGCTTCAACCGGCCAGATTTCTTTCGTTCAGTAGGCGCAGCAGGTATTGCCCGTAGCCGTTCCTGGCCATTGGCTGTGCCAGGTTGGCCAGTTGCTCGGCATCAATCCATCGCTGTCGATAAGCGATTTCTTCCGGGCAGGCCACCTTGAGTCCCTGGCGGTTTTCCAGCGTGGCAATAAACTGGCTGGCATCGAGCAGCGATTCGTGGGTACCGGTGTCCAGCCAGGCATAGCCCCGTCCCATGATTTCGACCTTGAGCTTCCCCTGTTCCAGATACAGGCGGTTGAGATCGGTGATCTCGAGTTCGCCACGCGGCGAGGGTTGCAGGTTCTTGGCCAGCCCGACTACTTGTCGATCATAGAAATACAAACCGGTGACGGCGTAATTGGACTTTGCTTGCCTGGGTTTTTCTTCCAGCGATAGCACCTTGCCGCAGGAATCAAACTCGGCCACTCCGTAACGCTCGGGGTCTTTCACATGGTAAGCAAAGACGCTTGCCCCCTCGTCACGAGCCATGGCATTCGCCAGGAGGTGGTGGAAGTCATGGCCGTAAAAGATGTTGTCACCCAGCACTAGGGCCGACAGATCATCGCCAATGAACGACTCCCCGATGATGAACGCTTGCGCCAGACCGTCGGGACTGAACTGAACGGCATAGTGAAGACGGATACCCCAGCGCGAACCGTCACCGAGCAGTTGCTCGAAGCGCGGCGTGTCCTGTGGCGTCGAGATGATCAGGATGTCACGTATTCCCGCCAGCATGAGGGTGCTGAGCGGATAATAGATCATTGGCTTGTCGAATACCGGGAGCAACTGCTTGCTGATTGCCAGGGTGGCTGGGTGAAGCCGGGTGCCAGAACCACCAGCAAGAATGATGCCTTTACGTTTCATGCAGATATTTCCAGTCAAGACGGATCATCATTGGAGTGGCCTGCGAGTCTACCACTTGGGAGCTTCCAGACACAGTACGCGGAGCGGGGAAGTTGCCAAAATTGGCGGTCGGACCACCCGAAAAAGCTGGCAATCTCACCACGGCGAGGGGATCAAGATAGAATTCACCCTCTCCGGCCAGACGGGCCCACTCGGCAATCACCTGGAAATCTGCCATAAATGAATAACAACACTGGGAAAGCAATCCACAGGGGGCCTCTTGACGCCAACGGCATCCCCTCCTGATTGTGATGTAGTCATCGTCAATTACAACGCAGGCAAACTGTTGACCGACTGCGTCTCCTCCGTGCTCAACGCCAATGCCGCGCGGGCCATTGTGGTGGATAACGGTTCGACAGATGGCAGCCTGGAATATCTCGAACGTGCCATCCCGAGCAAGAAACTTTCGCTACTTTGCAACCACCAGAATCTGGGATTTGCCTTTGCCTGCAATATTGGCGCAAGAGCGTCATCGGCCAGCCGCTTGTTGTTCCTGAATCCAGATGGTGTTCTGACCGAGCGCGGATTGGCACGCATGATCGAGGTGCTGGATTCTTCACCGACGATTGGAATGGTCGGCGGATTCCTGTGCAATCCCGATGGGTCTGAACAGGCTGGGGGCCGACGTTCTTTCCCTACCCCCCAGCGAGCCTTCCTGCGGGCTTTTGGCCTCTCTCGCCTGGCCCGCTTCTTCCCGGAAACGTTTTCAGATTTTCTCCAGCACGCCGAGCCATTGCCTGATCAGCCGGTGGCTGTCGAGGCAATTTCCGGGGCCTGCATGTTGGTCAAACGTACGGCGATCGAGGACGTAGGGCTTTGGGACGAAGGATACTTTCTCCATTGTGAGGATCTCGACTGGTGCATGCGCTTTGCACAACGGGGCTGGAAGGTGATGTTCGTTCCCGATGCCCAGGTTGTTCATGTCCGGGGAGCGTGTGGCCGCAACCGTCCCCTGTTTGTGGAATGGCACAAGCATCATGGAATGTTGCGGTTCTATCGCAAGTTCTACCATCATCAGTACCCTGGCCTCCTCTGGGGGCTGGTCGTGGCGGGGGTATGGATGCGGTTCATCATGGTTGCCGGCTATCATGGCATCCACTACGCTCTGGTCAGAATGGGAATAGGCCGTGGCTGAGTACCCGATGGGCGTCCTCGGCGCCACCAGCCTGGTGGGGGAATGCTTGTTGCCCCTGCTGACGCAGGCCGGCTGGCGCGTCGCCGCCTTCTCGCGACGGCAGATCGGACAAGTGGCTGAGGGAGTGGAGTGGAGATGCCTGTCGAACGCGGCTTTTCCCTCACCCCCCGGCCCCGAGCCTCTGCCCGCGGCAAGGCGTTTACCTTTGTGGATTTGCGTGGCACCCATCTGGGTATTGCCTGAGCATTTCGCCTTGCTGTCGGCGCATGGCGCACGGCGCGTGGTCGCCCTGTCTTCGACCAGTCGCTTCACGAAAGATGATTCCTCTGATCAGCAAGAACGCGCTGTGGCCCATCGCCTGGCCGAGGCCGAGGCACGCCTGCAGGCCTGGGCTGAAGATCACGGCGTGGAATGGGTGATCCTGCGTCCAACCCTGATCTACGGTCGCGGGCAGGACAAGAACATTGCGGAGCTGGCCCGCTTCATTCAACGCTTCGGTTTTTTTCCGCTGCTGGGCGAGGCAATCGGGGCGCGTCAGCCCGTTCATGCCGAAGACGTCGCATGGGCATGCCTGGCGGGATTGCACTGTGCTGCCGCGGCAAACCGGGCATACAACATTTCCGGCGGGGAGACCCTGCCTTACCGGGAGATGGTGAGGCGCGTCTTTGCTGCACTTCATCTTCGACCGCGGCTGTTTGCCATCCCACTGGCGGCATTCAAGTCGGTGCTGGCACTCTTGCGACTGTTGCCCAGATGCCGGCACTGGTCAGGCGGCATGGCTGAACGCATGAATCGGGACCTGGTGTTCGATCATACCGACGCAGCGCGTGATCTCGGATTTTCCCCTCGCCCTTTTCTGCTTGGGCAGAAGGACCTGCCGAGATGAAGCCGAAGGCTGCACGTGCCACCGTCCCATCCTTTGCAGCCAGTCAGGAGGAATGATGCCTAGACTCATTCCCGAGCATATTTCGAGCGCACTGATCCTCTTGCCACGCCATGGCAAGCAGGGTCTGATGCTGCTTGCCGATGCACTGCTGCTGGTATTCGCTGTCTGGGCGTCGTATGCCTTGCGTTTGGGCGAGTGGTTCATTCCCAACCGTTCACAACTGGTATTGATGGCCGTCGCACCACTGCTGGCGATGCCCGTTTTCCTCAAGATGGGCTTGTATCGCTCGGTGATTCGCTACCTGGGCGAACAAGCGCTGTGGTCGGTGTTCAAGGGGATGTCGCTGGCAGCACTGTCGTGGGCGGTGCTGGCCTTCATGACCCAGATGACCGGACTCGAAGGCGTACCCCGGGCCGTACCGCTGTTGTACTGGCTGATTGGCATGGTGTTGGTCGGTGGTTCTCGGTTTTCCGCACGCTGGTTGCTCTGGTTTCCACTGCGCAATCGTTTTGCCGGCCGGCAGGTGCTGATCTACGGTGCCGGCGAAGCCGGTCGGCAACTGGCCGCTTCACTGCGACGCGGGCGGGATCTCTTCCCCGCCGGTTTCCTGGATGATGACGCCACCCTGCAAGGCAAGGACATGGGCGGTCTGCGGGTGTATCCACCCGAGCACCTGCCGGCATTGATCGAGCGTTTCGACATTCACGATGTGATCGTGACCCTGCCTTCTGCCTCCAGTGCCCGGCGGCGTGAGGTCGTGTCGTTTCTCGAGGAGCATCCGGTACGGGTACGCATTCTCCCTGCACTGACCGACATTGCCACCGGCCGGCACTTGGTGAACATGGTTCGGGAAGTGGATATCGGCGACCTGCTGGGCCGCGACCCCGTTGGCGCCGATCCCAGCCTACTCGGACGTTGCATCACCGGCAAGACCGTTCTGGTGAGCGGTGCCGGCGGTTCGATCGGCTCGGAGTTGTGTCTGCAAATCGCCGCTCTCGCCCCGGCCCGGATGGTGTTGCTGGAAACGAGCGAGCATGCCCTGTACCAGATCGATCGCCTGCTACGTTCGATCGCGGACTGCAGGATCATCGCCAGTCTGGGATCGGTTGGCGATGCCGCTCTGGTGTCGGGGCTGCTGGCCGAACATCGGGTGCAAACCATTTACCATGCCGCCGCTTACAAGCATGTACCGCTGGTCGAGGCCAACCCCCTCGAAGGCGCCCGCAACAACGTGCTCGGCACCTTGACCCTGGCGCAGGCGGCATTTGCTGCCGGTGTACAAACTTTTGTCCTGATTTCGACCGACAAGGCGGTGCGCCCAACCAATATCATGGGGGCCAGCAAACGCTGGGCAGAACTGGTCGTCCAGGGCATCGCCCGGCAGGCCAGTGCGCAAGGCAGCGGTCAGCAATTCTGTGCGGTTCGCTTCGGCAACGTCCTCGGTTCCAGCGGCTCGGTGATTCCACTGTTCAAGGACCAGATTGCCCAGGGCGGTCCGGTGACCGTCACGCACGCCGAAGTGACGCGCTATTTCATGTCGATTCATGAAGCCGTGGAACTGGTCATCCAGGCCGGCAGCCTGGCGCTCGGCGGTGAGGTCTTCTTGCTTGACATGGGCGAGCCGGTGAAAATCTTCGATCTGGCCCACAACATGATCCGGCTGGCTGGCCATTCGGTACGTGATGAGGACAACCCCGAAGGCGACATCGAAATTGCCATCACTGGTCTGCGTCCCGGCGAAAAACTCTACGAGGAGCTGCTTATCGCCAGCAGTAACGCCGAGGGCACCTTGCACCCCAAGATCATGAAAGGTGACGAGCCTTGTCTCGACGCGGAGGTGCTGAACGGGCTGATTGGGCAGCTCGGCGTGGCTCTGGAGGCGCGCGATGAGGCAGCCGTGCGCCAGGTATTGATGCGGGTGGCCGGCGATCGCTCCGGGCGTCGTCGCCTGGCCACAGATTTCTCAGGCTTGCAAGGCTCCAGGGAGGTGACAGGATGAACTGCTCAAACTGTGACCGACAAGATTGATCGACGGGACGTGCTCGACCACGCCGAGCGAAGCTGCCAAGCCAACCAGGGAGCCCCCGGAGTGAATGGGGTGTGATTCGAAGACATCGCCGCGTAGGGAGAAGAGCGCTGACTCGGGGTCTTCCTCTTCCCCACCTGCCGTCACCCATACCCCGGCAGAACCCCAGGCTGTGTTTCGCTCGCGTTCACCTGGCACAGTGGCCTTCCCCGTATTCGCGCCGGGTCGGCTTTTGCATCACACTTTTTCGAGGCCTGCTCAGGGTTCAATCAACTTATACGGCCGGCATGTTCGCCGAGTTCCTGACAGAACTCTCTACACCAGAGGCTTCAGCCGTTTCGTTTCCTCCACGACGGCTCCAGTTGCTGCCGGCCGGAGCGAAAGTTGCCGGGCGGGTTTCGCATCCGCTGGAAAACGGCGCCTTTGCACAGCGCACGCGAATGACAGTGTGGGTTGAAGTGCCTTGTTCGCTCGAGAGGCGTTGACATCGGTGATCACCCCCGCGAGGGTGGGGCATATCGGTACCTCCCAACACTTTCATTCGCACCCCAGAAAATGCGGGGGTATTTTCAAGGAAGGAGTCCGCTGTTACAATTTCAAATCTGCATGGGGTGTCATCAATAATACCCGTGCCGCTGTAGCTCAGTCGGTAGAGCAGCGCATTCGTAATGCGTAGGTCCCCAGTTCGATTCCGGGCAGCGGCACCAAGAAATCAAGCGCTTAGGGCACATCACAAGGACGTTCTTTTTTCCGGGGTTACGCCGGGGTTACATTTGCCGCGCTTCGACAGGTTTTTCCGGGAAAATCACGGTCGCCAATCTATGTATCCTCCGGGGTCTTTTTCGATGACTACTCGCCGTTCTTTGACCCTGGTTGCCGCACTGAGCGTTGGGCTCGTTCTTTCCACCTCGACCAGCGCCTTGACTTGGTCTGCCCTGGATCTCGGGACCTTCGGCGGATCTACCCTTGACGGTCCTGCCACCGGCATCAACGCATCCGAGCAGGTGGTGGGGACGGCGTTTACACCCTCCGCTCATGCCTTTATTACCGGCCCGAATGGGGTCGGCATGACCGACCTCGGGACACTTGGTGGTTCATTCAGTCGTGCCACCAGTGTCAATGCCTTCGGGCAGGTGGTAGGGTATGCAACCACACTGAACGGCGACTCTCATGCCTTCATCACCGGCCCGAATGGGGTCGGTATGACCGATCTCGGGACACTTGGCAGTTCCTCATTCTAGGTTCTGTTGACACAAGCACCGTTTACTGCGAAGGTTAAAGCCTTTTGGCGATGGTGAACCGGCTCGAAATCAGCGACGAAGAATGGGAGGCGATCTACCCGATACTGGCGGCCCACAGGCATG
>NZ_JAZKUD010000009.1:0-85941 GCF_036625275.1 Accumulibacter sp. | reverse complement strand
CATGCCTGTGGGCCGCCAGTATCGGGTAGATCGCCTCCCATTCTTCGTCGCTGATTTCGAGCCGGTTCACCATCGCCAAAAGGCTTTAACCTTCGCAGTAAACGGTGCTTGTGTCAACAGAACCTAACTCCTTCAACAAAGAATGGAGAGTAGTCAGGGTGGGTCCCGACTATCCCTGGAGATGCTCGGCAACTACTACTCGGCGCCCCTACCGAAGGGCACCAGAAAGCCTAAAGACATTTATTGTCGATCATAAGGTTAAAACCACCGGCTTTAGCCGGTCAGCTTTAGCTGGGCGTTGGTGTAGTATATTAGCATGAATACCCGGGGTTCCGGGTTGGGTGGCAAAAGGAGGTGCGAGATGGCGATGCGGGTGAAGCCGGACACGGACGAGGTGGTGCTGAAGCAGCGGTATCGGGTGACGAATTGGTCGGAGTACGACCGAGCGCTGGTCAATCGCGGCAATCTGACGATCTGGTTCGACGATGAAAACCTTCGAGACCACTGGACGCCACCGCCGCCGGTGGGGCGCGGCACCCCTGGGCAGTACTCGGATCTGGCCATCCAGACATGCCTGACGATCAAGGCGTTGTTCCAGTGGCCTTACCGGGCGACGGAAGGATTGGTGAGGTCGCTGATGGGCTTGTGCCACTTGGACCTGCCGGTCCCGGACCACAGCTATCTGTCGCGACGGGCGGCGGAACTTTCGGTGAAGATTCCGCGCCGGCCGCGCCAGGGGCCGACGCATGGGGTGGTCGATTCGACCGGGCTGAAGATTTTCGGCGAAGGGGAATGGAAGGTACGCCAGCACGGGGTCGGCAAGCGGCGCACGTGGCGCAAGATCCACCTGGCCGTAGACGAAAGCACCCAGGACATCATCGGCATTGAAGTGACCACCGCTGACTGGGGCGATAGCGAAATCCTGCCCGGCCTGCTCGATCAGATCGAAGGCGAGATCGCCCAGGTATCGGCCGAGGGTTCCTATGACAGCCACGGCTGCCACGCCGCCATTGCCGAGCGGGGCGCTCGTGCCGCCATTCCCCCGCGGGAAGGTGCCGTCGCCTGGGGAGACGATCATCCCCGCGATGCGATCCTCCAGGAGATCGACACCAAGGGAAAGAGCGTCTGGAAGAACGAGAGCGGCTACCACCGGCGCAGCCTCGCGGAAAACAGGATGTACCGACTGAAGCAACTGGGCGACACCCTATACTCCCGGACCTTCGAGCGGCAAGTCACTGAAGCCCACGTCAGAGCTGCGATCCTCAACACCTTTACCTACCTGGGCATGCCGGAATCTGTCCGGGTAGGGCAAATCGCGCCTACTGCATGACGAAGGGCAGAAAAAGAGGGAGGGCTTGCCGAAAGCCAGGAATATAACCATACGGGATATCCATCCGGAGTTCATGCCAATATACTACACCAACGCCCTTTAGCTGCGAAAATATGCTGCGCTAGGGGAGGTGCGGCATGGACTACAGATATGGCAGCCCTACGGTATTTCAAATCGAATACCACTTTGTGTGGGTGACGAAGTACCGGTACAAGGTGCTGACGGGAGAGGTCGCGGAGCGAGTACGAGAGTTGGTCCGGGAGACGTGTGAGGCGTTTGAGATTCGGATAGTGAAGGGTGTGGTGAGCAAGGACCACGTGCACATCCTGACGAGTTGCCCGCCGACGATGGCGCCGAGCGAGATCATGAGGCGGATCAAGGGGCGGACGTCGAGCAAGCTGTTGGAAGAGTATCCGCGCCTGAGGAAGAGGTACTGGGGTCGGCACTTCTGGGCCAGGGGGTACTTCTGTGCGACGGTAGGGCAAATGACGGACGAGATGATCAGGCAGTATTTGGAGCATCACTTTGAGCCCAACGCGAATGACGATTTCAAAACGGAACCCAACTAGGACGCGTCGTTTAGGCGACGCGTATCCGGACTTTCAGTCCGCAAGATAAACCCACCGGCTTTAGCCGGTGGTTGTTTAGTCGGGTGAACTAAGAACTTGACCCCAGTAAGCGTTTTGGCGTACAACCCTTTCAATCTGCGTCGCTACGCTCCGACTGTCGAGCTTGCCGTGGGATACCACAACTTCAACGAAAGGCCATCAACTTTGAAAAAACTTCTGCTAGGTACTTTGATTGCAGCCTCGCCATTGTTTGCCAATGCAGGCGATATTAACGTGAATCTCGGCAACGTGCGCGTCCAGGCCCCGGGCGTCACCGTAACCTTCGGCACCCGCGACAATCGTGGCTATTACTGGGATGGTTACGACTACCGCGACCCCAGGTACTGGAAAGATCACAATGGCCCACGTGGCGAGAAGTACTACACCGGACGCGGCAACAATGGCGTCCCGCACCAAGGTGGAGGACACTGCCCGCCGGGCCAGGCCAAGAAAGGCAACTGCTAAGGGACTTGCCACAATTTAACCGAAGAATGTGTTCTCATACGACGATACGTTTTCCGGAGTAAGTAATGGAACTGACCGATGCGCTGAAGCACCTTGACCAAGCCACGGCGAAGTCTTTGAAAGGTGCCGCGCGGCGAGGATTCATGGCCGGCATCGTGCAGGCGCTGGGACGTGGTGGCCAGACGCGTGCCATGCGCGAGCTGGGATGGTCGGGGTGGTCTATCCGCAAGGGGTTGAGGGAGTTGGAGAGCGGGATAGTCTGTGTGGATGCGTCCTCACTCAGAGGCCGTTAGCCGGTCGAGAGCCGCTTGCCTCATTTGCTCGACGACATCAAGGCGATTGTGGATGGGCAAAGCCAAACCGACCCGCAGTTTCGCAACCAGCGCTTGGACACCTGGCTTTCGGTGAAGGAAGTGCGCCGGCAGCTCATCGTCCAGAAGCACTCTGCTGACGAAGAGTTACCCAAACAGGAGGCGCTGCGGTTACGTCTCAAGCGGCTGGGGTATTCCCCCCGGATGGTCGCCAAGACGCGCCCCTTGAAAAAGATTCCCCAAACCCAGGCGCTGGACCACGATTTCCAGCCCGAGGCACGGGTCACTCCGGTCGGCATTTTCGTGCCCGAGCACGACGACCTCCATCTCTTTGCAGTCACGACGAAGGTTACCAGTGATGGCCTGGCGGACTGTCTGGAGACCTTTGGGGAGGAGCAGCGGCACTGCTTTCCCGAGGTGAACACGCGGCTCCTCAACCTCGATAATGGCCCCGAATGCCATAGCCGCCGAACCCCATTCATGGCCCGGATGGTGGCCTTCGTCGAGAAGACCGGACTCACCATCCGACTGGCCTACTATCCGCCGTATCACAGCAAATACAATCTCATCGAACGCTGCTGGGGCATCCTGGAGCACCACTGGAACGGGGGGCTACTCGACTCCATCGATGCCGTACTGGGCTACGCCTCATCCATGACTTGGAAGGGCAAACACCCGCTCGTCCGCCGGATGGATACCGCCTACGAAATGGGGGTCAAACTGACCAAGGAGGCCATGCATACGCTTGAAACCAAGATTCAGCGACTGCTTGGAGTGGAGAAATGGTTCGTCGACATCCAGCCAAGTTCGGTAACACTATCCACCGGTTAAATTCCGGGAAGTCCCTTTGTTGCCAACAGGGCTACGGCTACCCTCCGCACCAATCTGCTGGGTACGCGTCGTAGGGGGCTAAACGCTTACGGCTGAAGTCGTTCCGGGTTCTCAAGCATGGCACGCCGTCGCAGGACACGTTTGGTCAGGTGTTTCGCGTTTTGGAAGCGGCGACGTTCGAATCTTGCTTCCGGCGGTGGATCGACCGCATCGTCGGCGCGGCCAAAGGCGTCGTGGCGTTTGATGGCAAGACGGTGAGAAGATCGCAGGACGGATCGAACTGCCGCACAGGCCAGCTCAGAAAAATGCCTGAGCAGATACCGGATCGCGCCTTATCAAAAGGCGGTGACGAATTTGAAGAAGAACTTGTTGCCCTGAAAGCGGTTTTCGACACGGGTTTCGTGATTCCAGCTAGCGACGAAGCTCATCCCCTTGTAGTCGTACTTGACTGCCGGGCCGTAGGCGAAGACCTTGCTGCGGTTGCCGTCCGGGTGGACTGTCCGGCCATTCCGCTCGTCGTCGCTGGTCTGGGTCAGATAATAGCCGGCCAGGCCGACGGCCCACGGCCCGAAGTGCTGAGCAAGCAGGTAGTCCATGTGGAAATCGTTGCCGGACTGGTAGTGGGTGTCGAGGTTCCTGGTCTTGAGGTTGTACATCAGCTTGGCAGAGGCTTCGAAACCACCCTGATTGAGGTAGGTAAAGGCGAAGATGGGCTCGAAGCTGTAGTAGTTGGCGCCGATGCTGTCGGTAGGGTTGGTCTTGCTGTACTTGCCGGTGGGCAGGTAGATGTCGATGCCGACGGTCAGGTGCCAGTCCGGCGGGAAATGCCAGCCGATGATCAGGGGGTCGATGACGATGTCGCCGAGGCCGAAGGCGCTGCCGTTGCCGATGCCCGGAATCGGGGTGTGCAGTCGCTGGTCAACCAGCGGCACGATCGCATGCACCGCCCAGTCGCCCCCGAGGATCTTCTGCTGGGTGACATGGATGAAACGCAGGGCATCGAAAGTGGCGCTGACCTTAAGCCCCGGCACCTTTTGACTGTCGTTGGCGCGATAGTCGCCCTGGTAATGACCGAGGTAGTTGATGAAATAGTTGCCTGCCGGCGGCAGGGCGCCGACCATGAAGTTCTCGGAGCCGTTCGGGTATTGGTCGGGACCCTCCTTGGCCAGAATCGACGGGCTGGCCAGCAGGGCCGGCAGGGCCAGGAGCAGAAGTCTTTTCGCGGTATTCATCTCTTGTATTTCCCCCCTTGTTGTTGTGCTCCGCGGTGGAGTGTGGCGACCAGTGACGGGCCTGGCGAAGCGAAATGCAATCATCCATTCCGGCAATGCCGGGCTCTCAAGCCTTGCCGGAGTGCGGCAGCGGTACCATGATCGCCTGCCCCGGTGGCGAACAGCCGGCATCACAACAGCGTCCGGGTTGGCGGTTACGCGTGATCGCACGCGCTTCATGCAGTACGCCACGGTCCAGCAACCTTTCCACCAGCTCAACCTTGTTGCCGAGCGGGTAATTGCGCCAGATCTCCTGTTTCATGGCGGCCGGCGAGCCGCCACCGTGCAGACTAATCACCGAATACCAGCCGCCCTGATACGATGCGGTCAGATCCTCGATGAAGCGGGCAACTGCGATGCGCTTGTCGTAGGGCACGTCGGGATGGGCGCGCAGCACTTCGGCGAGGGTCGCAGCGCTTGCCGGGTTGTGGTCTTCGTCGGGGCCGGGCAGCGCGACGATCAGACCACCCGACACTTCGTGCGCCAGGCGATGCATGTCGTAGATCTGGGTGGCCAGCAGTAGTTTGCCGACGTTGGCAAAAACTGCTTCGGGCATGAAACTGCCGCTGTAGGGGTCTGGTGTCCCGTAGACGCTGGCGGCGACGCCGCAGGCGAAAAAGCCCTCGGTGATCTTGATCAGTTCGACCATCGGTTCGCGCAAGCTGGCCTGGCGGCCCGGATCGAAGCCGTTGGCTTCGCACATCAGAGCGCCGGCGCCGATCAGGAGGTCGCCGAAGCCGGCACGCGCGGCGATGCAGCTATGGCGGTGGTGGGTCGCGTAGTGGTAGGTCAACGCTCCGGAATGCTCCCACTCGCCGGCAAAGAATACACGCTCCCAGGGGACGAAAACGCGATCGAAAATGAGCACCGCGGTCGATTGCCCGTAGCGGCGTGAAAACAGGGCCGCACCGTGTTCCAGCTTCTCGCCGGGGCGGCCGGCCGGTCGGGCGACGATGGTCAGTCCCGGCGCATCGACCGGCAGCGCACAGCAAACCGCGAAATCGGCATCGGCCGGACCCATGTTGCGGCTGGGCATGACCAGGAACTCGTGCATGTACGGCGCGCCGGTCACGATTGCCTTGGTCCCGGAGATGACGATTCCCCGAGGATTGCGCTCGACGACGTGGACGTAGGTGTCCGGGTTTGCCTGTTGATGTGGTCGTTTCGAGCGGTCGCCCTTGGCGTCGGTCATGGCGATTCCCAGCGACCAGTCGCTCGCCTGCACTTCTTCGAGATAGGCCGCGAAGCGCGCCCGATGTTCGTTGCCACCGCGCGCGTCATCGATTCTGGCGCTAACCTGATGGATCGCGTTGAGTGCATCGTGGGCCAGATAGCGTTGTGCGCAACCGGTCTCCTGACAGAGGAGGCGCACCGCTTCGAGCTTGTTCAACAGGTCGCCTGCAGATTCGTTGATATGCAGCATGCGATTGACGGTCGCGCCGCTGCCGGTCTGCATGGCAGTCATCAGTGGGGTTTTGTCCGGATCGCGCGCGAAATCGTAGCTGACGGCAAGCGCGTTGATTCCCGGCTGCAGCGTTGGCGCGTCGGCAACCGACGCGATCGGTTCGCCATCGACGTAGACCTTCGGTGTGTAACGGCGCAGTGAGTCGCGGTACTCATCGCCGCTGATCAGTCGGCTGGATGGCCTGCCACTGGAATTGCTGTCGGTCATCGATTTACCCTGACTCGGTGTTGGCTGATCGAAGCATGTCCGGATAATACCTTCACGCTGGCCGGGAAATATCTAGGGTCTATGATCTATTCGCGTGCAGCCCGGCGGCGCTCGTTGTCGGTGAGCAGGCGCTTGCGGATGCGAATGCTCTTCGGCGTGATTTCGACCAGTTCATCGTCGTCGATGAATTCGACCGCCGACTCCAGCGTCAAGGCGACCGGCGGCACCAGGCGAACCGCTTCGTCGTTTCCCGAGGCACGTATGTTGGTCAGTTGCTTGCCCTTGATCGGATTGACGACCAAGTCGTTTTCACGGCTGTGGATACCGATCACCATGCCTTCATAGAGCTTGTCGCCGGGAACGGTGAACATTCGTCCGCGCTCCTGCAGTTTCCAAAGCGCGTAGGCGACGGCCTCGCCTTTCTCGGCGGAGATCAGGACACCGTTGCGGCGGCCCGGAATGTCTCCTTTGACTACCGCATATTCGTCGAAGACATGACTCATCAGGCCGGTACCGCGGGTCAGGTTGAGGAACTCGCCCTGGAAACCGATCAGTCCGCGTGCCGGGATGCGATATTCGAGACGGACACGACCCCGTCCATCGGAAGACATGTCCTGCAATTCGCCACGGCGATAGCCGAGCGCTTCCATGACGCCGCCCTGATGCACTTCCTCGACGTCGAGGGTGAGCAGTTCGTAGGGTTCGCAGGCTTCCCCCCCGATCTCCTTGATGATCACTTTTGGACGCCCGACTGCGAGTTCATAACCCTCGCGACGCATAGTTTCAAGGAGGATTGTCAGATGCAACTCGCCCCGGCCGGAGACCAGGAAGCTGTCGGTATCGGTGGTCTCCTCGACACGTAGGGCCATGTTGGTCAGCAGTTCCTTGCGCAGGCGTTCGCCGATCTGGCGACTGGTGACGAATTTGCCCTCGGTGCCGGCGTAAGGCGAGTTGTTGACCATGAAGGTCATGTTCAGCGTTGGCTCGTCGATGCGCAGCATCGGCAGTGCTTCGGGCTGATCGGTATCGGTGATCGTGCAGCCGATCGAGAGATCGTCGATTCCCGTCACCAGCACGATGTCGCCAGCGATCGCTTCGTCGAGCGGCACCCGTTCGAGACCGCGGAAACCGAACACCTGGCCGACCTTGGCAGTCTTTGGCGTGCCATGTTCAAACCTGCCCTGGCCGTCAGCCTGTCCGTACATCACGATCACCTGCTGCGCTGGCTTCAAACGCCCGCGTTGCAGGCGGCCAATCCCGATGCGTCCTACATAGCTCGAGTAATCGAGGGCGGAAATCTGAAGTTGCAGCGGCCCGTCGATCTCGTCGGCATGCGGCGGCGAAACATGC
This sequence comes from Accumulibacter sp., assembly GCF_036625275.1. GTDB lineage: Bacteria > Pseudomonadota > Gammaproteobacteria > Burkholderiales > Rhodocyclaceae > Accumulibacter. The sequence goes on along the minus strand of NZ_JAZKUD010000009.1, from coordinate 78,103 downwards.
TTGAGAATGGTTTCGAACATCGGTCGCATGTCGGGCGATGGCTTCGACAGATCCAGTGTCGCGTAGCCGTTGAGTGCGGACGCGTAGATCACCGGGAAATCGAGCTGATCGTCGTTGGCGCCGAGTTTGTCGAAGAGGTCGAAGGTGTGATCGATCACCCAGTCCGGCCGCGCGCCGTCGCGGTCGATCTTGTTGACCACCACGATCGGTTTCAAACCGAGGGCCAGCGCCTTCTTGGTGACGAAACGGGTTTGCGGCATCGGCCCTTCGACGGCATCGACCAGCAACAGGACACCGTCGACCATCGAAAGGACCCGCTCAACCTCGCCGCCAAAGTCGGCGTGTCCCGGCGTATCGATGATGTTGATATGCACGCCCGCATAGTCGACCGCCAGATTCTTGGCCAGGATGGTGATGCCCCGTTCCTTTTCGAGGTCGTTCGAGTCCATCATCCGCTCGGTGATCTGCTGATGGGCCGAGAAGCTGCCGGCCTGAACCAGCAGCTTGTCCACCAGGGTGGTCTTGCCATGGTCTACGTGGGCGATGATGGCGATATTGCGGACGGCGCGGGACATAGGGGGTTAAGCCTTTGAAGAAGGGGCGCTATTCTAGCACGGGCGGGCGCTGCCCGTTGTGCCGCGGAAACGGTGGGGTGTGAATGAACGTGTTGGGAGGTCCCAACAGGGTTCTCTTCCCGGCAAGGGGGAGGGTGATCACCGATGTCTCAACGCCTTTCCATCGAACAAGGGACTTCGACCAGCACTTTCATTCGCACCCGAAACGGCGGCAGTGGCACTATCGCCTTGCCGCCTGGGCCGACTGGCTTGCGCATGCAATTGGGCGGTGCTAACGGCCATGACGTTTCCGGCACACCCGATCATCACGGTCATGACCGTTGCCTTTCCTTGCAGCCGGAATCGCTCGATGAGGCACCGGTAGCTTGGCGGTCTGAGCAGCCATGTTGCGACGCAACAAAAGGCTTGACAAGCGCTCATTAACAGTTAGAATCCAGTCTTCGCTGCGCTGCAGCAATTGACCTCAGGTGATGCGAACCCGCCGGGGCAATATTTCGCAACCTCAAGGAGCATGGTATGTACAACCCGATAGAAAAATTCACCAGTGCCGCCAATTTTGATGCGCTCATGACAGCGGTCAATACTGCGCTGGATGGCATTGGCCAGTTGGCAGCATTGAACTTGCAAACGGCACGGGCCGTCGCCGAGCGCGGTCACGAAAACCTCAATGCCCTTACCGAGGTTCGGGACCTGTCGGGCTTGCTGGCCCTGCGACAACCGATGGCCATGGCCGCTGTCGAGCAGTCGATAGCCTACTCGCGGCGTGTATACGAAATCTACAACGAGTTCTCGAATGCCTTTGTCGATGTCTACGAAGGCCAGGTCGGTGGCCTCGGCCGCGGTCTGGTGGAGACGCTGGCCAAGAGCCGCCAGAAGCTGTTGCCGGTTGTCGACTTCGCGGTTGGGACTGCGAAATCGCTGCTCTCGAAGGCCGGCCAGAACGATGACCAGGGCGTCAAATTGCTGACGGACAGTTCGGCAGCAATTGGTCAGGTAGCAGCAGTTAAGCGGATCAAATCCTGCTGATCCTGTTTTCAGGATACTTATTCGAGGCGTGCCGCTTTCGTAAAACCCGGTGCCGGGCACCGGGTTTTTTTTCGCCGCACGACGACAACTTTCTCAGGAATCGTCGACCATCAAGGTCGTTCGCGTTTCCTTTCTCCGCTTGCCGAACAGGGGCGGCGCGTCGGTCGCCGGTGCGAACTGCACAGCAACGGTGGTATGTCTGTGGGCTGGCACAAGACGACAGCGAAGCGCTTGTCAGCGGGATCGCTATGCGGTAAAAACGGACAGGATTACTGGAAGGAATGTTGGAAGGAATTGCCAGAACCGAATCTGCGGCGCAAACTGCCATACCTTTCCAGTTCGCGAAGGCATTTTTTGGGGATAGTCAGATGACCGAAACGATTGTTGCTTACCTGAGAGCCAATGCGGAGCAACTCGATGTGGATATGGCCGAAGCGCTCAATATCCCGATTGTCGAGTTACGCGAGCAGATCGCCCAGCTCGCTGCATCGGGAGATGTAATCTGTTGCAGGGTAACCCGCTTCATCGATGGCCGGAAGATCGAGGGCATCAGTTGTCGCCTCTCGTGCGATCCGCCGACGCCGGCGCGCGGACGCAAACCGGGCGTAAAAAAGGACGACGATTCGGAGGTGAACCTGTTTTAATGTGGAAGTCGCGTCAGCGATTCATGAATCTCCCCTTCCCCTTGCGGGGGCGCAGGCGGGGTTTCGCGGAGCACTGCTCCGCGCCGCCGTCCGGCCCGCGATGCAACGCGGGCCGTGGGAGGGGTCGGGGGAGAGGGAAACGGTCATGACTTTCATGATCGGGGGTGCCTGGAAAAGTCATGACCGTTAGGTGGGCGCACGCAGCCGTCCACATGCTGCGGTGCCATGCGTTATGAACAACCTGCGTTCAGGCGGGAGTTCACACGACAACCGTGCCCTGGCATGACGCCGCCAGGTCATCATCTGAGCAGATGCAGCTTGAAATGGCCCTTGATGAACTCCTGGAATTTTGCGACGCCTTTCAAGGCGATTTGCAGCCTGCCGAACTCCATCATGTTCAAGCGCTCGAGCGGGATGTAGTTGTCGGGCTTGCGCCCTTCGCTCAGGGCTTCCACCTGTCCGCGCAGGCGCATCAGGACCAGGAAGTCGAAGCTCTCGGCAATGGTGGCCAGCATTTTCTTGTTGACCACCTTCTCCCTGAGCAGCGTTTCCAGGCGTTGATGGGTGCTGCCCTCGAGCTTGCCGGCCTGAATCGCCAGCGCCTTGACGCCCTCGGACAGCGCAAAGATGCCGGCTTTCTTGATCTCCAGCATGCCCGAGTGCTCCCCGTCCTTTTCGCCCTTGATCTTGCCAAACCAGCCGATCGGGGGGGCAAAGCGCAGAGTGTTCTCGACCATGCGCATCAGGAACAATTCGTTTCGCTGCACGTGCTTGTAGACCTGTGTCTTGAGCTGCTCTTCAAAGGACGGGTCGCCGTAGATGGTGCGGATGTCGACAAAAGTGCCACAACTGAGGACGTGGCTCGGAGTGGGTGCCTGCAACCAGCGGTCGAGTTGATCGCTCCACTTGCCGAGGCTGCGTCGCCACTCCTTGTTGTTCGCCATGATCCCGCCTGTGCAGGGGGGAATGCCAATCGCAATCAGCGAATCGATCAGCACCTGCGAGAACTCTTCAATTTTCCGGATCTCGTCAGGCCCCAGTTCGTCGCCATAGATGATCGCATTGTCCTGGTCGGTGAGTAAGGTCTGTTCACCGCGCCCCTCACTACCCAGCACGACAAAGGCGAAGCGTTCCGGTAGGTCGGAGAAGCGATTCTGGCGAATGAGGGCAATCAGGCGCAGGAGAATCTGATCGTTAAGATGGGCAATCATGCGCACCACGTCGCGCGTCTTGGTACCGCTGCCGCTGAGGTGAAGGACCAGGTCCTGGATTCTCGTGTAGACTATTTTCAGTTCTTCGAGGTCTCGGGCATTCTCGATATCGAGTACCAGTTGATGCGGAGAGTGTGATTGCAGGCGAATGATGTCGCTGTCAGTGATGATTCCCGAGAGTTTGCCCTGGCCGTCGACGACTACCAGACGATGGATCCGCTCGCGTGACATCCGATACAGGGCTTCGTAGAGCAGATCGTTCTCGCCAATCACCGACAATGGGCGGTTCATGATCGCCAGGACAGCGAGCGTAGACGGATCGGTGCCGGTGGCGACGACCTTGTTGCGCAGGTCACGGTCGGTCATGATGCCGCTAGGCAGATGGTTTTCACAGACCACGACGCTGGAGATGTTCTTCTCCCGCATGGTTCTGACCACCTCGACCAGCGCGTCATCCGGTTCGCAGGTCACTACGGTGCGCTGACAGAAATCCTTTACCGGGCGAAAAAACTGACCTTCTTCAGCCATCGGTCGCTGCTCCTTGTGTCTTCTGGTTGATCTGGCGCACGCGTCGGGGTGGCTGTCACAACCGGCCAGGCGGCCAAAAAGCGCGATTCTAGCATTCGCGGACAGGGTGAGCGATGCCCACGCAATATCCAGTCGGGAGCAAGGGGGGCTACTCGCGGATCGGCCCGAACTCGATCGGCACCCAGGCGTAGCCTTTCCTTTCGCTGCGGACGTGGCCAATGCCGGGGAAGGGCAGGTGCATACCGGCGACCAGCAGCTTTTCCTTCGCCGTGCGAGCGAACATGGCCTTGCGCGTGGCGATCGCCTGTTTCTTGTTGACATCGAACTCGATGACGACTTCGGGACGCGAGAACTGTACCGAATGACTATGCACGAGGTCGCCCCAGATCAGCAGTTGTTGACCGTTCGAGGCAACCAGATAGGCGCTGTGCCCAGGAGTGTGGCCAGGAGTGGCGACACTCCTGATACCGGGAACAATCTCGCCATCGGCAGCGAAGACCTTCCATTTGCCAATTTGCTGGTACGGTGCAGCGGCGTCCTGTGCCATTTTGAAGAAGGGCTGTGCATCCTGTGGTGCCTTGGCGGCAACCTCGCTGCTCAACCAGAAGTCATTGTCGGCCTTGGCCGACCAGATCTCGGCGTTGGCGAAGGCCGGTTTGCCCTCGGGGGTGACGAGTCCATTGACGTGGTCGCCGTGCAGGTGGGTGATCAGCACCGTATCGACCTGTGCCGGATCGTAGCCGGCGGCCTTGAGGTTATCGATGAGATAGCCGAGCGAGGGGCCAAACTTCTTGGCCGCACCGGTATCGATGAGCACGAGTTGCTGGCCGGTGTTGATCAGGTAAGCGTTCACCGCGGTCTGCATCTGCGGGCCCTTGACGAAAATCCGTGCCAGGAGGCTTCGGATCTCCTGTTCGCTGGCGTTTTTCAGCAGCTTGCTGTCGACATCTATGTATCCATCATACAACGTGGTGATCTCGAAAGCGCCGACCATCACCCGGTAATAGCCAGGCACCTGGGTCTTCTGCAGCGCTGACGCTGCGCCCGCAAGGTTGGAGCTGAAGAGCAGCAGAGCGGTAATGAGCGCGGCAAGAAGCGAGGCGAGGCCGGCGCGCTGACTGCTGCGGCCCGGCACAAGACAAACTGGAACTGACATCGAATTCTCCATCAATGACGAAGGTATTGCCGTTGCGGCACTGCAATTATCCCAAGGGTGCGGGCTCCCTGGATACCGGGTACCTGTCCGCTCGCACCCCTGGGCGCCGTGGGTTTCCCCGGCGCCGCCTGGTCTTTCCTGAGCTTTTATCCCTGTCCGACCTCCAGCAGGCTTTCATCCCACTTGGCGTGCTTCTCAAAGCCGAGCAGGTGGGTGATCGTCGCGGCGATGTTCGACAGACCAGCGCCGGGCAACGGTCTGAGGCCCAGCTTGCCGCCAGTGACTGCGTCATAAAGGATGAACGGTACCGGATTGAGGGTGTGCGAGGTCTTGGCCTTGAACGATCCGTCCGGGTTCTGTGCCGGTTGCCTGGTCTTCTTGTCGATTTCGTACATTTCGTCGGCGTTTCCGTGGTCAGCGGTAATCAGCGCCACGCCACCGAGCGCCTTGACGACCGGCAGGATGCGCGCCAGTTGCAGATCCACGGCCTCGATGGCCATGGTTGCCGCACGGAAACTGCCTGTGTGGCCAACCATGTCGCCATTCGCAAAATTGCAGCGCAAGGTCCGGTACTGGCCGCTCTGCAGGGCTTCGATCATGGCGTCGGCAATCTCTGCAGCCTTCATCCATGGTCTCTGTTCGAAGGGTACTACGTCGCTGGGCACTTCCTGGTAGGTCTCGCCGTCAAATTTATTTGAGCGGTTGCCATTCCAGAAATAGGTCACGTGTCCGAATTTTTGCGTTTCGGAACAGGCAAACTGGGTAATGCCGGATTTGGCAAACCACTCGCCCATGGTATCGAGGATGGCCGGCGGATCGACCAGGAAGCGCTTGGGGAGCTTGAGGTCACCGTCGTATTGGAGCATACCGGCATAGGTCACGCGGGGCATGCGGACGCGATTGAACTTGTCGAAACCCGCTTCTTCGAAAGCACGCGTGATCTCGATCGCGCGATCACCGCGGAAGTTGAAAAAGATCACCGAATCGCCATCCTCGATGGTCCCGATGGGTCGGCCATCACTGGCAATGACGAACGCAGGCAGATCCTGGTCAATCGTTCCCGGCAACTTGACGCGCAGTGCCTGCACGGCTGCCGATGCGCTCTCGTACTGCTCGCCGTTGCCAAGAACATGCGTTTGCCAACCTTTCTCGACCATGCTCCAGTTCGCTTCGTAGCGGTCCATGGTGATGTTCATGCGGCCACCGCCCGAGGCAATACAGGCATCGAAGCCATCGCGGCTGATTTCTGCGAGGAAGGCCTCGAAAGGCAGCACGTATTCGAGCGCGCTGGTCTCGGGAACGTCACGCCCGTCGATCAGAATGTGAATCCGCACCACCGGCACGCCTTCCTCTCTGGCGCGCAGGATCATCGCCCGTAAGTGATCGATGTGGCTGTGCACATTGCCGTCGGAAAACAGGCCGATGAAGTGAATCACTCCACGGCCAGCCTTGGCTCCGGCAATGATCTGCTGCCAGGCAGCGCCTTGCCATATCGAGCCGGAGGCAATGGCGTCAGCGACCAGCGATGCGCCCTGGCTGTAGACCTGACCGGCACCGATGGCATTGTGGCCGACCTCGGAATTGCCCATGTCTTCGTCGGAAGGCATGCCGACAGCGGTGCCATGGGCGCGCAAAGTGATGTTCGGGTGGTTGGCGAAAAGATGATCGAGGGTCGGCTTTCTGGCAGCCGCAATCGCACTGCCGACATCGGATTTGGCAATGCCGTAGCCGTCCATGACGATCGTCACGATCGGGCCCTGAATACCAGGGAAAGAGGCAGACTTCTGCAACATGATGGAGTCCCGGGAAAGTAAAGAGGTGTGAGCACAGGCCGCGGATCGGAAAGCCGCGGCAACGACCCCAGTATACTGCAAGCCATGCGCCCCGAATTGACAAACAATCCCAGTAACTCCTCAGGTAGTCGCTCGTGATCTGGCGTTGGATTTCAAACGAAGCGTGGCTGAGGGGCGTGGCCTTGGAAAGTCAGAGTCAGCGCGTGGAAGTGAGCTTCCCCCGAAATTTCGTCTGCCCAGGGTGACCTAAAATTGAGTCACTTTTGGAAGGCAAGACATGAAGATACCGAAGCAAGCCGATACGACCGAATTCAAGGAACTGGCGGTCAAACGGGTCAAGGATGGTCAGAGCATCCGTGCCGTGGTCAAGGAACTTGGGCTGGGCGACCAGACCTTGCGTCACGGGATAACAGCGTCAGCAGAAGGCCAGCTCAATGGAGCGGGGAGCAGAGTGGTCACACCCGAAGAGAGGGAGCTCTCCAGGCTGCGAGCCGAAAATGGCCGTCTCAAGCGGGAGAACGAAATCCTCAAAAAAGCGACGGCGTCCTTCGCAAGGGATGTGCTGTGAAGGACGCCTGGATTGCCGGGCAGGGAAATGCGTTTGCACTGACCGAAATGTGCGACGTGCTCGATGTCAGCATCAGCGGCTATCGTGCCTGGAAGCGTGGCGGCAGGCCGGATCGTCAGCGCCTGACCGACCGCCAGATGCTGGCGCTGATCTGCTCGATTCATGTCGAACTCAAAGGAGCCTACGGCAGCCCGCGCATGACGCGCGAGTTGCGCACCCGAGGCTTCTCGGCCAGTCAGGAACGGGTCGAACGGCTGATGCGCGACAACGGCATCCGCGCCCGCCACAAGCGGCGCTACCAGGTCACGACGGACTCCAGGCATGGTCTGCCAGTAGCAGAGAACCTTCTCTCCAGAAACTTCACCCCGGCGGCGCCGAATCAAGTCTGGACGTCGGACATCACGTATCTGTGGACAGATGAAGGTTGGCTCTACCTGGCCATCGTGCTCGACCTGTTCAACCGCGAAGTCGTCGGCTGGTCGCTCAAGCCCCGCATGACCGCGGACATCGTGACCGATGCGCTGACCCTGGCCTGGTTCCGCAAGAAACCAGCGCCGGGGCTGCTGCACCACTCCGACCGGGGAAGCCAGTACGCCAGTCACGCGTTTCAGGACAAGCTCAAGGAATACGGCATGATTTGCTCGATGAGCCGAAAAGGGAACCGCTGGGATAACGCACCGACGGAGAGCGGGTTCAACCGCTTCAAAAACGAGCGGGTCCATGGCGTTCGCTACGCCACACACGCCGGGATCAAAGCTGCGGCCTTTGAATACATCGAGGTCTTTTACAACAGAAAACGGCAGCATTCGACCCTCGGCTACAAGTCGCCAACGCAGTTCCTGGCGGCTTGGCTCAGCGGGCAACAGGAAGGAAAACTGGTCGCATGAAACCTACCCTTTGGCAGACGAAAAACCGAGGGAAGCTCACTTTCATGATCGGGGGCCTGGAAAAGTCATGACCGTTAGATCGCAGACTCGTCGAGTTCGCCGGTGCGGATGCGCACGACCTGATCGACGGTGCTGACGAAGATCTTGCCGTCACCAATCTTGCCGGTACGCGCAGCCTTGACGATGGCGTCGATGGCGTTGTCGACCGCGCTGTCGGAAACGACAATCTCGATCTTGACCTTGGGCAGAAAATCGACCACGTATTCCGCTCCGCGATAGAGTTCGGTGTGGCCTTTCTGGCGGCCAAAGCCCTTGACCTCGGTGACGGTGAGTCCGGTAACGCCAATTTCCGACAGTGCCTCGCGGACTTCGTCGAGCTTGAATGGTTTGATGATCGCTTCAATTTTTTTCATGGCCTCTGCTCCAGGGAAGATCGTAAGGAAATCGTATCAGAAATCAGGCGTTCGCAAGTGATCAGTAGACTTGCGAACGCCATCAGTAGAGGTCGCGGTAGCGGTTGGTGATCGGATAGCGCCAATCCTTCCCGAAACCGCGCTGCGTGACACGGATGCCGACCGGCGCCTGCCGTCGCTTGTATTCGCTGACCTTGAGCAGATGCACGACACGGCGTACATCGGCTTCGGCATGACCACGGGCAATGATGGCACGCGGACTGAGATCCTTCTCCATATACGCTTCGACGATGGCGTCGAGCACTTCGTAAGGTGGCAGACTATCCTGATCGGTCTGGTCGGGTTTCAACTCGGCCGATGGCGGACGGTCGATGATCCGTTCGGGAATGGCGTAGGCGACGGTATTGCGCCAGCGCGCGAGACGGTAAACCAGTGTCTTGGCTATGTCCTTGATCACCGCGAAGCCGCCGGCCATGTCGCCGTAGAGCGTGCAGTAACCGACGGCCATTTCCGATTTGTTGCCGGTGGTCAGTACCAGCGAACCGGTCTTGTTCGAGATGGCCATCAGGACCATGCCGCGAATCCTGGCCTGCAGGTTTTCTTCGGTGGTATCGGCCGGCAGGCCGGCGAACTGCTTGTCGAGCATGCCGCCGAGCGTCTGCATCGCCGGTTCGATGGCGATTTCGTCGTAGCGTACGCCAAGCAGGCGGACCATCTCGCGCGAGTCCGAGAGGCTGATTTCGGCGGTGTATGGAGAAGGCATCATCACCGCACGGACCTTGTCGGCACCCAGTGCGTCGACCGCGATGCACAGGGTCAGCGCCGAGTCGATGCCACCCGACAGGCCGATGATGGCGCCGGGAAAGCCGTTCTTGCCGAGGTAATCGCGGACTCCGAGGAGCAGGGCCTGATAGACCTCGGCTTCGAGGCACGGCGCCGGAACGATGGTGCCTGGCTGCGGCTGGCCATCGACGAAGTCAACGATGCCCAGAGCCTCCTCGAACTGTGCCCACTGGCAGCAGAGCGCACCTTGTGAGTCCAGTACGAACGAGCCTCCGTCAAAGACCAGTTCGTCCTGTCCGCCGGCCAGATTCGCGTACACCACCGGCAGGCCGGTGCTGGCAGTGCGCTGACGCAGGACTTCGGTGCGCCGCTCGCGTTTGCCGATATGATAAGGCGAGGCGTTGAGGACCAGCAGGATCTCGGCGCCAGCCTGTCGGGCCAGATCGGCCGCACCGGCTTCCCAGACATCGGCGCAGATATTCACGCCGCAGCGAACGCCCTTGATCGTCAGGATACAGGGGGCGTCACCGGAGTCGAAATAGCGCTCCTCGTCGAACACCTCGTAGCTCGGTAGCCGCTGTTTGTAATAGGTGGCGACCCGCCTGCCGTCGTCAATCAGTGTCGCCGCGTTGTAACAGCGTGGACCACGTTTCTCCGGGTGTCCCACGAGCAGCGCGATGCCAGGCAGGCTGGCGGCCAGGGTCGTCAGTTCGCGGTCGCAGGCAGCGCAGAAGTCGTCGCGCAGCAGCAGATCCTCAGGCGGGTAACCGCAGAGCGCCAACTCCGGCGTCAGCAGCAGGTCAGCGCCCTGTCGCCGGGCGCGTTCGGCAAAATCGACGATGCGTTCACGGTTACCGGCGAAGTCACCGACGGTGACATTGATCTGGGCAATCGCAATTTTCAGGGACATGAGAGCAGGTACCCGCCAAAGGGGCGCGCACACGCCAGTCGGCGTGCGCAGTGGAATCGTTCAGAGAGGTTCAGAATGCCGGCTTCTCTTTGGCGTTCGCGTAGGCCCTGACACCGTCGATGATTTCCTTCTTGGCTTCGTCACTGCCGAGCCAGCCTGCGACCTTGACAAATTTGCCACGTTCGAGATCCTTGTAATGGGCAAAAAAGTGCGAGATCTGGTCAAGAATGACCTGCGGAAAATCGCGCGGCGATTCGATGTCACGATACATCGACGTCAGACTATCGACCGGGACAGCCAGCAGCTTGGCATCCGGCCCGGCCTCGTCTTCCATCGCCAGCATGCCGATCGGGCGGCAGCGCACGACCACGCCGGGGGGTAGCGCAAACTGGCTCACCACCAGCACATCGACCGGATCACCGTCGCCGGCAATGGTGTGCGGGATGTAGCCATAGTTGCAAGGGTAGTGCATGGCAGTGGACATGAAACGATCGACGAAGACCGCGCCGCTCTCCTTGTCCACTTCGTATTTCACTGGATCGGAATGCATCGGAATCTCGATGACGACATTGAAATCGTTGGGGAGTGCCTTGCCAGGCGGCACGCGATCTAGGCCCATTGGCGTGATCTCTCTACTGGTTGCGGGAGCTGTGATTATAACTGTCTATCGGTACGCCAGTCACCGCTGACGCGATCGCCACGGTATGGCTGGCGACCTCGTACGTCGCTGGCCAGCAAGGCAGATTCCCCCTTTCCGATGATCACGCTCCAGACCGGGCGGCAGGGGCCGATGCTTCCTTGAAGTTTGTCAATCTGTGAACTAATCTCTTTTAAAGCATTAGCTTGAGTGTTCTTTATCGAGCCGCTCCGGAGGCTGCTCAAGTTCGCGATGAGCCGCCGATCGGGAACGGTCGAGAGTTTCCTTGTCCATCCCTCGAAAGGAGAAAATCATGTCACAGCAAGCGACATTTTCGGCTGCCAGTGCGAACGAGTCTGAGCAGACGACCGGGCGTTATCTGATCACTTTTCGTGAAGACGATGTTGCCAAAGGTCTGGGGACGATCGAGAAGCGGGCTGCAGTCGCTGGCCTGCCGAGTGCAGCCGATTTCGCCGATTCGGCGATCGATATGGAACAGGTGGCGAGGGCAGGCGGAGCAGTCTTTCCGACCTTGGGAATTGCGCTGGTCACCCTTGATCCCGATGCCCTGAACAGCCTGATGACGGCACAGGCAGAAGACGGCGACGGGGCGATTCTCGATATCGAACCGGAGCGCATGTTCTACGCCATCGGCGAGAGCGGTTCATTGTCCGGTGCTTACCTGGAGGGTTATCGGGATGCCGTCGACAACCTCTACCAAAAAGCCATGGCGATGGCCGCCGAGGAGCGATTGGGCGCCATGGCGACCTTTGCTGACGATGCATTATCGACCTGGGGTCTGAAAGCGACGCGCGCGATCCACTCGTCGCGTACGGGCAGCGCCATGAAAGTGGCCGTGCTCGATACCGGCATGGACCTGCAACATCCTGATTTCCGAGGGCGGCGGATCGTCACGCAGTCCTTCGTCTCGGGGGAAGCCGTCCAGGACGGGCACGGGCACGGAACCCACTGCATTGGGACCGCCTGTGGATACAAGGATGCCAGCGGCCGGCGCTACGGAATTGCTTGGAAAGCAGCCATTTACGCTGGCAAGGTCTTGAGCAATTCCGGGAGCGGGTCGAGTGCGGGCATCATCGCGGGTATGGAGTGGGCGATCAATAGCGGCTGTCAGGTCATCTCCATGTCGCTCGGCAACACCACCCCGACTCCTTCTACCGCTTACGAAACCGTGGGTCGTCGCGCGCTCCAGAAAAAATGCCTGATCGTCGCTGCGGCGGGCAACCACCGGTCTGCAGGCACCGTTGGGCAGCCAGCCAACAGCCCGTCAATCATGGCCGTCGGCGCCGTGGACAATGGGCTTCGGCTGGCATCGTTCTCGTGTGGATCGGGACCGGCTTCGGGCGCCAATGTCGATCTGGTCGCTCCAGGGGTGGCCGTCTATTCATCAACCAAGCTGCCGACACGATATGCAAGCTGGAACGGGACCAGCATGGCGACGCCGCACGTAGCCGGAGTTGCGGCCCTGTGGGCGCAGATGTCGGCGGCCAACCGTGGCGCTGCACTATGGCAGGTGCTCACCTCACGAGCGGTTCGTCTGCCGCTGCCGACGAGTGACGTCGGCAGCGGCCTGGTGCAGTCGCCGCTTCCCTGATGCGGCCAGGCAGGGTCGCTTCGCCTGATTTGCAAGCGGCCCTGCGGGTAGTCGTCATGGCCCTGATCGGCAGAGGGAAGTTCCCTTGCAGCGATGCGAGGGATTTTTTCACCCTGGCGCATGGTTTGTCAGCCGGTCATGGGAAGAAACCAGTGCGATCGTCGGCGGCCGACTTGCCGACGATCGCCTCCTTGTGTCAGGCTATGCAGGTTTACTACCGCAAGTAAGGGTATGACCGAGGGTTGGAGGGAAGTGAAATGAACGAAGAGCTGCTTGACGCCGTGATCGTCACGATTGATGACCAGCATCTGGAATCGATTCAAACAGTGGCGGATGCTCTGGTCCTCGCCGGGATGCAGGTTTCGGGCGTCTTGCCCACGGTGGGCATCATTTCCGGCAGCGTGGCGCGCGCTGCCATCGGTACGCTGAAAACCATTCGCGGGGTGGCAGAGGTCGAACTCGACCAGGAGATGCGGGCCATCGGCAGCCATCGGCAGCCATGATGCCCGGATCATGAGGGTCGCAGCCCAGGGCCTCAGCCCCCCCGCTGGCGCGACTGACCCATTTCAACCATCCGGCGCGCTTCTGCGGCGAACTGCTGTGCCTGCTCGTCGTTGGCATGGCGATCGATCGCTGACGGCGGCGTATTGATTCCTTTCTGTACCGCCGGGCGGGCGCGGATCTGTTCAAGCCAGCGTTGTAGCTGCGGCAGGTCATCGATGTCCACGCCTGACCAGCGATGCGTACGTACCCAGGCCCAGTTGGCGATGTCGGCGATCGAGTAGTCGCCGGCGAGAAACTCGTGCTCCTTGAGATGACCATCGAGAACCCGGAAAAGTCGCCTGCATTCACCCTGATAGCGATCAATCGCAGCGGTGATCTTTTCCGGAAAGTAACGGAAGAAGACGTTGGCCTGGCCCATCATCGGTCCGATCCCGCCCATCTGGAACATCAGCCACTGCAGGACTCGTGAGCGGCCTTGGGTGTCGTCGGGTATCAGACGGCCGGTCTTTTCCGCCAGGTAGAGCAGGATGGCACCAGATTCGAAGACCGCAAAATCGTCTTCAGCACGATCGATGATTGCGGGAATTCGACCGTTCGGATTGATGGCCAGGAACCATGGTTGTTTTTGTTCGTTATTTGACAGGTTCAGCGTGTGCATCGTGTAGGGCAGGGCGAGTTCCTCAAGGGCAATCGAGATCTTGTGCCCGTTGGGAGTTGCCGCAGTGTACAGATCGATCATTTTCTTTGTGCCTCGTAAATTTCTGGGCCAGGCCAAGACCCGGTTCGGATGGCAGGCAGGCGAGCATCCACGAATCTTACAATATTCGTAACTGGCAAAGGGATGGAAGCCCCCCCTCTCCAACCCCTTCCACGGCCCACGCGGCATCGCGGGCCGGCTGCGGCGGCGCGGAGCAGTGCTCCGCGAAACCCCGCCTTCGTTCCCGCGAGGGGGAAGGGGCCTATCGGTATCTCCCAACACTTTTCACGGGCCTTCCTGGCGTTCTTCCCTGGTCCGCTCCCGTTGCTTGCCGTCGTCAGCCCTCCTCTGTCGGTGCAGCGCTGCCTTGGCCAGCAGGTGTGCGGTCACGGGGGCGGTGATGAACAGGAAGAACAGGATTGCCAGCTCGTGCAGGCTGATGCCGCCGCTGATGCCGCCGTTCTCGCGGCTGGAAAAGAAGATCGCCGAAGCGAGCAGCAGCGCCCCGACGCCGAGCGTCGTCGCCTTGGTCGGGCCGTGCAGACGCGTCAGGAAATCCGGCAGGCGCGCCAGACCGATCGAACCGAGCAGGACGAACAGTGCGCCGAGGACGATCAGGGCGGCGACGGCGGCTTCGCTCAGCGGGCTCATTCGATGATGTCTCCGCGCAGCAGGAACTTGCACAGCGCGACGGTGCCGACGAAGCCGAGCAGCGCCAGCAGCAGCGCTGCCTCGAAGTAGGCGGTGCTCGCACTGCTGATGCCGAACAGCACCAGGAGCGCGATGGCGTTGATTCCCAGCGTGTCGAGCGCCAGGATGCGGTCGCTGGCGTCGGGTCCGCGCAGCAATCGATAGAGGTTGAGCGCCAGCGCTGTGCCGATCAGGACGAAGGCGATCTCGATGGCGGAATTCAGCATGCAAAGATCTCCTTGAGCGGCGACTCGTAACGCGCCTTGATCTCGCGCACCAGCGCCAGCGGATCGGGCGCATCGAGCGCATGGATCAGCAGAATCCAGCGTTGCCGGTCGACGTCGATCGACAGCGTGCCGGGGGTCAGCGAAACGACGCTGGCAAGCAGGGTGGCAACGAACGGGTCGCGCAGGTCGAGCGGCACTTCGACGAAGGCTGGCGATAGCCGGTGCAGCGGCCCGATGACCTGGCGTGCGACCCGCCAGTTGGCGGTGACGATGTCGAGCGCAAAGATACCGAGGAAACGCAGCGCCGGGCCGGGTCGCACCAGGCGCGGTGGGTCCGGCCAGAAGGGTCGGGTCAACCGCGGCACGACGATGGCCAGCAAGGCGCCGAGCAACAGCAGGCCGGCCGATGCAGCGTTGGTGATCACCGTCCATAGCAGAAAGACGGTCAGCGACAGGAAGGGCCGCGGGAACAGCCTGTCGATCATCGCGCCGCCTCGCGTAAGGAGGTCGCCAGGGTCGGCCCGAGCACGCCGGCGACATACGCGCCGGGCGCCTGCAGTTGGCTGGCTGTGCGTTCGGCGTAGGCAGCCAGCGGGCGCGCGGCCATGGCCAGCAACGGTCCGGCGGCGACCAGCAGCAGCGTTGCCGTCGCTCTCTGCCAGGCGATTGCTCCGGTCGGTGGCGGTGCGGCAAGCGTCGCCGGCTTCCAGATCATCAGGCAGCCGTCGCGAGCGAGGGCGATCATGACGATGAAACCCGACGCCAGCAACACGCTCCAGATGGCCGTCCCGGCCGGGGCGGCACGCAGGGTGGTCAGCAACATCAGCTTGCCGACGAAGCCGGAGAAAGGCGGCAGTCCGGCGGTGGTCGCCGCGAGAATCAGGAAGGCGACTTGCAGCCAGATCGGCAGTGGCGATCCGGAGCGGAAGTGATCGGCCGCGTCGCCACGCCGTTCGGCGATGACGCCGGCCAGCAGGAAGAAGGCGGCACCGGCCAGTGTCGAATGCACCAGGTAAAAGAACGCTGCCGCAGCGACCTGGGCGCTTGCCTGCGCCGGCGTCAGCAGCAGCGTGCCGGCGGAGAGCAGCACCAGCCAGGCGGCGAGAACGCGCAGACGGCTGGCCGTGAGGACGCCGAGCGCGGCGAAGATGACGGTGGCGATCGCCAGCGCGGTCAGCCAGTAGCCGAGCAGATCGGGGATGGCCGGCGTCAGGGCGATTGCCTGCACGCGCAGGAGGGCGACGATGCCGACCTTGGTCATGATCGCAAACAGCGCGGCGACCGGCGCGCCGGCGGCGCTATAGGTATGCGGCAGCCAGAACGACAGCGGCAACAGCCCGGCCTTGAAGACGAAGACGGCGACCAGCAGCGCAAACGCCAGCCGGGCGAGCGCCGGATCGTGCCCAGGCAGGGTCAGACGATGCGCCAGATCGGCAAGGTTGAGCGTCCCCAGCGTCCCATAGAGCAGCCCGAGGGCAATCAGGAAGAGCGCCGAGCCAATCAGATTGAGGACCACGTAACTGATCCCGGCGCGTGTCCGGGCGAGACCGCCGCCGTGTGCCAGCAGCGTGTAGGAGGCCAGCAGCATCACTTCGAAGAAGACGAAGAGGTTGAACAGGTCGCCGGTCAGAAAGGCACCGGTCAGGCCGACCAGTTGCAGTTGAAAGAGCGGGTGGAAATGCTGTCCGCGCTCGTCGAAGCCGGCACTCGCATAGAGCAGGGCGGTGAAACCGAGAAGTGCGGTGAGGAGCGTCATGCCGGCGGCGAGACGATCAACGACGAGGACGATGCCGAAGGGTGCCGGCCAGTCGCCGAGCGCGTAGGTGCGCAGCAGGCCATCGTCGGCGAGCAGCGTCAGCCAGGTGGTGACCAGGACCAGCAGGGCGGTCGCCAGCAGGCCGACGACGCGCTGGCAGGCCAGTCGATCGGCCACCATCTGCAGCAGGGCGGCGGCAAAGGGGATCAGGATCGGCAGGATCGGCGCGTGCGTGTTCATTGCCGCGCATCCTCCGTGCTAACCGCGTCGACGTGATCGCCGCCCGACTCGGCCAGACTGCGCAAGGCCAGGATCGCCAGATAGGCGGTCATCCCGAAACCGATGACGATGGCCGTCAGGACCAGCGCCTGCGGCAAGGGATCGACATAGGCGGCAGCGGCGCGGATCAACGGCGGTGCACCGACCTGCAGGCGGCCGCTGGCAAAGAGAAACAGGTTGACGGCATAGGACAGCAGCGTCAGGCCGAGGAGCACCGGAAAGGTGCGCGCGCGCAGGATCAGGAAGACGCCACAGGCGGTCAGCACGCCGACGGCGATGGCCAGCATGGCTTCCATCAGGTCGCCTCTTCGCCATCGCGGGCGCGCAGCGATAGCCGGCCGAGTCCCGAGAGGACGGTGACGACGACCGTCACAACGACGACATAGACACCGAGGTCGAAGACCATCGCCGAAGCCAGTTCGACATCGCCGAGCAGCGGCAGCGGCACGTGCCCGTGTGCGCTGGTCAGAAACGGACGGCCAAAGAGCCAACTGGCCACGCCGATGCCGGCGGCGAGCAGCAGGCCGAGGGCCAGCAAGCGAACCTGCTGTTGCGGCATGCGCGGTTGTGCGAAGGCGATGCCGTTGGCCAGATACTGCATGACCAGTGCGACGCTGGTGATCAGGCCGGCGACGAAACCGCCGCCGGGGAGGTGGTGCCCGCGCAGGAAGATATAGACTGAAACCGTCAGCGCCAGCGGCAGGAGCGGGCGCATCAGTATCGACAGAAACAGGGGATGTGCTTCCGCCGCCCAGCGCCGTCCATCCGCGTCGCGCTGTGGCGGGCTCAGGATCAGCCGGTCGAGCAGGGCCTGCGAAGCCAGCGCGACCATCGCCAGCACGGTGATTTCGCCGAGCGTGTCGAAACCGCGAAAATCGACGAGGATGACATTGACGACATTGGCACCACCGCCGCCGGGGAGCGACTGCTGCAGATAGAAACCGGCGATCGTATCGACCGGTGCCGCCAGCATCTGCAGGGTGATCAACGCCAGGCCACCACCGGCGAGCAGCGCCAGAAGCAGATCGCGGATCAGCCGGCGGGCACTGCTCCTTGGCGCATTGCGCGGAGGCAGATAATGGAGCACCAGCAGCATCAGGACGATCGTCCCCATCTCGACGGCGAGCTGGGTTAGCGCCAGGTCGGGCGCCGACAGGCGAACGAAGGTCAGCGTCACGGTCAGTCCGACGACGCTAACCAGGATCAGCGCCAACAGCCGTTCGCGGTACAGCGCGGTGGCGCCCAGCGTACCGAGCAGCAGGACGAGCAGGGCGGCGACCGCGGCCTCGTCAGCGGGTTGGGCCGCTGGCCTGACGCCGGTGTTGCCCGGTGCCGAGAAAAAGGCCCAGCCGCCGAGCACAACGACGAAACCGAAAAGCAGGGCGCTGTAACGCTGCAGCGAACCGTTGTCGACTGCCGCCACGGTGCGGCGCGCGCCGCTGGCAAGCGCACGGTAGAAGCGCTCGAAGGACGTGCGCGGGTGCATCGGCGGCAACTGGCCCTGCCAGGCGAAGAGGGGGCGGCGCAGTGCGTAGATCAGCACGCCACCGGCGAGCGCCAGCAGGCTCATCAGCACGGGCTTGTTGAAGCCGTGCCAGAGTGCCAGATGAAAATCCGGCAGCGGCGCCTGCAGTGCGGCGCCGGCCGCGGCGTCGAGCAGCGGCCCGACGGTCCAGGCCGGGAAAACGCCGACCAGCAGGCAGAGCACGACGAGGAGTTCGATCGGTGCGCGCATCCAGTGTGGCGGTTCGTGCGGCTGGCGTGGCAGGTCGACCGGTTCGCCATTGAAGAACACGTCGTGGACGAAGCGCGAGGAATAGGCGACGGCGAGCATCCCGGCGATCGTCGCGAGCAGGGGCAATGCCCAGCCGAGTGGTTCGAACTGCGGGTAACTGACGGTTTCGGCAAAGAACATTTCCTTGCTGAGGAAGCCGTTGAGCAGCGGCACGCCGGCCATCGAAGCGGCGGCGATGATCGCCAGCGTTGCGGTGATCGGCATCACGCGGAACATGCCGTTCACGCGGCGCATGTCACGCGTGCCGCATTCGTGGTCGATGACGCCGGCGGCCATGAACAGCGAGGCCTTGAAGATCGCGTGGTTGATCAGGTGAAAGAGGCCGGCGACGACCGAGAGCGGCGTGTCGAGACCGAATAGCAATGTGATCAGGCCGAGATGGCTGATCGTCGAATAGGCGAGCAGCCCCTTGATGTCGTTGCGGAAAAGCGCCGTTGCCGCGGCGTAGACGAGGGTGATCGCGCCGGTGCCGCCGACCAGCCAGAACCACCCATCACTGCTGCCGAGCGCCGGGTAAAGGCGGGCGAGCAGGAAGACACCGGCTTTCACCATCGTCGCCGAGTGCAGGTAGGCCGAGACCGGCGTCGGTGCCGCCATCGCGCTCGGCAGCCAGAAGTGGAAAGGAAACTGCGCCGACTTGGTGAACGCGCCGAGCAGGATCAGGATCAGCATCGGCGTGTAGAGGGCGTGTGCGCGGATGCGCTCGCCGGCAGCCAGGATGACGGTCAGTTCAAAGCTGCCGGCGATCTGGCCGAGGAGCAGAATGCCGGCGAGCAGCACCAGACCGCCACCACCGGTCACCGCCAGCGCCATGCGGGCGCCGATTCGCGATTCATGCTTGTCGCTGCGGTAAGCAACGAGCAGGAACGACGACAGGCTGGTGAGCTCCCAGAAGATCAGCAACAGAATCAGGTTCTCGGCGAGCACGACACCGAGCATCGCCGCCATGAACAGCAGCAGGATCGAATAGAAACGGCCGAGGCGATCGCTCGTCGGCAGGTACCAGGCGGCATAGAGCACGACGAGCAGGCCGATGCCCAGGATCAGCAGGCAGAACAGCAGGCCGAGACCATCGAGGCGCAGGCTGAGGTCGAGCCCGTAAGCGGGTAGCCAGGCCAGGCGGGCGACTTCGCGATGACCGGCCAGAGCGGCTGGTGCCAGTGGCAACAGCAGGCCCAGGCACATCGCCATCACGGTTGCCGCCGCTACGGCCGCACTGGTCCGCCCGTAGCGCTGCAGCAGCAGTGGCAGGGGAAAGGCAGCAAAGGCCGTCGCCGGGATGGCCGCAAGCAGCAGGTTCGAGTTCACAGGCGCTTTGGCGAAAAGTGGGGGAGCGGGTTCGCAAGGGGTTCCGGAGGCACGATGATTGTTGCCAGAACCGATCAGGCCGCCATCACGAATCCACCATAGCCTAACGGTCATGACTTTCATGACCGGGGTACCTGGAAAATGTCATGACCGTTAGCCAGTCTAGTCAAACCAGAAAAAGCCAGCAAGGTATTTCGCGGACAAGGAAGTACAGGCCCGGAGCGAAGCACACTCCCGGCCTGCCTCCCGGTCGACCCCGGCCGCGCGACGCGTCCCCGCATCCGTGTGATTCCAGATCGAGGTATCGACCCGGATCATGCCGACTCATTTTCACTTGTGCCGCGATGGCCATGGCCGCAGAATAGCGATACGCCGCTCAATTCAGTGGCGACAACAAAATAATCCATCGTATTGGAGGAGACCATGAAAAGAAAAGCATCGCTTGCCTGGCTGTTGACCATGCTGACAGCGGCCCTCGCCGCTCCTGTGCATGCCGACGTGAATGTCGGGGTCACCGTGTCCGCTACCGGGCCAGCGGCCTCGCTGGGCATTCCCGAGAAGAATACCCTGACGCTGGCGCCGACGACCATCGCCGGGCAGAAGATCAACTACATCGTTCTCGACGATGCCTCGGATACCACCACGGCAGTCAAGAACACGCGCAAGCTGATCGCCGAGAACAAGGTCGACGTGGTCATCGGCTCGACAACCACGCCGAATTCATTGGCCATGATCGACGTTGCCGCCGAGGCCCAGACGCCGATGATCAGCATGGCCGCGGGAACACGCATCATCGAGCCCATGGACGCCAAACGTGCCTGGGTGTTCAAGGTGCCACAGAGCGACGCGCAGATGGCGACGGCGATCGTCGAGCACATGACCAACAACCATGTCCGGACAGTCGCTTATGTCGGGTTTGCCAATGCCTATGGCGAAGGCTGGTGGAACGAGTTCTCGAAGATTGCCGAGGTGCGCAAGATCCAGATCGTGGCCAACGAACGCTTCAATCCCACCGATACCTCGGTCACCGGTCAGGTGCTCAAGATCCTGGCTGCGAAACCGGACGCGGTGCTGGTGGGCGGCTCCGGGACACCGGCTGCCTTGCCGCAGAAGGCGCTCAAGGAAAAGGGTTACAAGGGAATCATGTATCAGACCCACGGCGCGGCCAACGCAGACTTCCTGCGGGTTTGCGGCAAGGATTGCGACGGCACCTTCATGCCGACCGGTCCGGTACTGGTCGCGGCTCAGTTGCCCGACAGCAATCCGATCAAGAAGGTGGCGCTGGAATACGTCAACAAATATGAGGCAGCCTACGGCAAGGGATCGGTATCGGCTTTCGGTGCCTATGCCTGGGACGCCACGATGCTGCTCGGCAATGCCATTCCGGAAGCACTGAAGAAGGGTCAGCCGGGAACGCCGGAGTTCCGCAAGGCTCTGCGCGACGCCATCGAGAGCACGAAAAACCTCACCGCCACACATGGCGTATTCAACATGAGTCCGCAGGATCACCTCGGCTTCGACCAGCGCGCACGGGTGATGGTCAGGATCGACGGGGGTGGCTGGAAACTTGTCCAGTAAAAAGGAAGGCTGCAAACCGGCATCTGGGTACGACAACCCGCAGGGCTTGCCGGCCTTGCCGGTAAGCATGGGCAGCGTCCCGGTGTGACGACGCCTGCTCGCCTGTTCCCCGGCAGCCGGACTTGCGGCCGCCGGGGGATCGACTGGAGAAGTGCTGATGGACATGCAAATTGCCTTGCTGCTTGGGCAGGACGGTCTGACCAACGGCGCCATTTACGCGCTGCTGGCGCTGGCGCTGGTCCTGGTTTTTGCCGTGACGCGAGTGATTTTCATCCCGCAAGGCGAGTTCGTCGCCTTTGGCGCCCTGACCCTGGTCAGTCTGCAGGCCGGCAAGCTGCCCGGAACCCTCTGGCTGTTGCTGGCCCTGGGCACGCTGATCGCCTTGATCGATGGCGCTCTGGCGCTGCGCAACCGTCAGTTCAGGCGAGGCCTGTGGATTGTGTCGGTCTATTGCGTGTTTCCGCTGCTGCTCGCCGGTACCCTGTTCGCCATTCCCGCAGCCACTCTGCCATTACCGGTGCAGGTGGGTCTTGCGCTGATGCTGGTCGTACCGCTCGGGCCGATGATCTATCGCCTGGCCTTCCAGCCGATTGCCGAAGCCTCGGTGCTGGTCCTGCTGATCGTTTCAGTGGCGGTGCACGTGACCCTGATGGGCATCGGACTACTGTTCTTCGGCGCCGAAGGGTCGCGCACCCTGCCGTTTTCCGAGGTCAGTTTCTCGTTCGGCGATGCCCTCCTGCAGGGGCAGGCGATCCTGGTCGTGGTGACCAGCGTGCTGCTGATCATGGCCCTGTATTTCTTTTTCGAGCGGACGATTTACGGCAAGGCGCTACGCGCCACGGCGATGAACCGCACCGGCGCGCGCCTGATGGGCATTTCCGGAACTCTGGCCGGCATGCTGTCGTTTACCCTGGCAGCGGCAATCGGCGCATTCTCCGGCATCCTGATTTCACCCATCACGACGATCTATTATGACTCAGGTTTCCTGATCGGCCTCAAGGGGTTTGTCGGGGCGATCATCGGCGGTCTGGCGAGTTATCCGGTTGCCGCCGCCGGCGCCATCCTGGTCGGCCTGCTCGAATCGTATTCGTCCTTCTGGGCCAGTGCTTTCAAGGAAGTCATCGTGTTCACGCTGATCATTCCGGTGCTGCTCTGGCGCTCGCTGAAAACGCACCACGTGGAGGAGGAATGAAGCACGCTGCGCACACCACGACCGTCCTGCTGCTGTTCATCGCCGCCCTGGCGTTGGCACCGCTACTGCTGCCCGAGTTCTACATCACGCTGCTCAACTACATCGGGCTTTACGCGATTGTTGCTCTCGGGCTGGTCCTGCTCACCGGCGTGGGCGGTCTGACTTCGTTTGGCCAGGCGGCGTTCGTCGGCCTGGGCGCCTATACGGCGGCTTACCTGACGACCGTGCACGGGGTCTCGCCATGGTTGACGCTACCGGCCGGTCTGCTGGCCACTGCGCTGATCGCCCTGTCGATCGGTATTGTAACCTTGCGGCTATCCGGACACTTCCTGCCGTTGGGGACGATCGCCTGGGGGATCAGCCTCTACTATCTCTTCGGGAACCTCGAAGCGCTTGGGGGTCACACCGGCATCAGCGGCATTCCGTCTTTGCAAATCCTGGACCTGGAAATCAAATCCGGGCGCGCGTTCTTCTATCTGATCTGGGTGGTCTTGCTGGTTTTCGTCCTTGCCACGCGCAACCTGCTCGACTCGCGCGAGGGGCGCGCCATCCGCGCCTTGCGCGGCGGCTCGCTGATGGCCGAAGCCATGGGGGTCAACACGCCGCGTGCGAAAATCGTCATCTTTACCATCGCTGCGCTCTACGCCAGTGTTTCCGGCTGGCTCTATGCACACCTGCAACGCTTCGTCAATCCGACCCCTTTCTCGCTGACACAAGGCATCGAATATCTGTTCATGGGGGTGGTCGGCGGCATCGCGCATGTCTGGGGGGCGATCATCGGGGCAGGATTGATCACCATTCTCAAGCAATGGCTGCAGGACTGGTTGCCGAAACTGCTCGGTCAGAGCGGCAACTTCGAAGTCATCGTTTTCGGACTGCTGATGATCTTCGTGCTCCATCGCGCGCGTGACGGGGTGTGGCCGATCATCACCCGCTGGTGGCCACAGCAATCGACGCCGGCCAGGGAGGTGGTCGAGGCTGCGCCGCTGGCGCGCCGCCCATTGCCGAAACCCGGCTCGTTGCTGCTCGAAATCAAGGATGCTACCAAGCGTTTTGGCGGTCTGGTCGCCAACGAAAGGGTGAGTTTCTCGGTCATGGCCGGCGAGGTGATGGCTTTGATTGGCCCGAACGGCGCCGGCAAGAGCACGATGTTCAATGGCATTTCCGGTGTCGACCCGCTGACTTCCGGTACCGTGACCTTTCGTGGCCAGCGCGTCGAATCCCTGCCGGCGCGCGACATCGCCCGTCTCGGCATGAGCCGGACCTTCCAGCATGTCCGCTTGCTGGCCGGAATGAGCGTCCTCGAGAATGTCGCCATCGGTGCCCACTTGCGGGGACACCAGGGTTTCATCGCTGCCGCTTGTCGCACCGATCGCGAAGAGGAAGCCCGCCTGCTGCACGAAGCCGCTTCCCAGATCGAGCGCTGTGGTCTCGCCGAGCAAATGTACGAAGCTGCTGGAAGCCTGCCCCTCGGCAAGCAGCGCATCGTCGAGATTGCCCGGGCGTTGGCCGCAGATCCCTGTCTGCTGCTGCTCGACGAGCCGGCTGCCGGACTCCGCTACCTGGAGAAACAGGCGCTTGCGGACCTGCTGCGCCGCCTGCGTGATGAAGGGATCGGCATCCTGCTCGTCGAGCACGACATGGACTTCGTGATGGGACTGGCCGATCGCGTGCTGGTCATGGAGTTCGGACGCAAGCTGGCTGCCGGTCTGCCCGAAGAGATACAGCGGAATCCGGCGGTGGTCGAAGCCTACCTCGGAGGTGTCGAATGAGCGAACTGGCCGGCGCCGCCGAAAGGATCGTGGTGCTCGAGGTTTCCAGCCTGTCGGTGAGTTACGGTAAGGTCGACGCGCTGCATGAGATTGCCCTCAAGGTACACCGTGGCGAGATCGTCACCGTGATCGGCCCGAACGGCGCCGGCAAGACGACCCTGCTTTGCGCCCTGATCGGTCTGTTACCGGTACGCGGGCATCTCATCTATCTTGGTGAACAGCAGGATGGCGGGCGCAGTGTCGAAAAGCTCGTCCGCCAGGGGATGACGCTGGTTCCGGAGAAGCGCGAACTGTTTTCCGAGATGAGCGTCAGGGACAACCTCCTGCTCGGTGCTTTCGATCGTTACCGGGCCGGTCATCGCGACCAGCTCGAGACCATCGATCAGGTGTTCGAGATCTTTCCGCGGCTGCGAGAACGGCGTGCGCAGATGGCCGGCACGCTTTCCGGAGGCGAACGCCAGATGCTGGCCATGGGTCGCGCCCTGATGGCCAAGCCCCGGCTGTTGCTGCTCGACGAACCCAGCCTGGGACTGGCTCCGTTGGTCATCAAGGAGATCTTCCGAACGATCACCCAGCTCAAGAAGCTCGGCGTGGCGATTCTGCTCGTCGAGCAGAACGCGCGTGCGGCACTGCAGGTGGCAGACTATGGCTACGTTCTGGAAACCGGTCGCCTGTCGCTGGAAGGGCCCAGTGGCGATCTGCTGACCGATCCCCGGGTCATCGAAAGCTATCTCGGACTGGGGGGCCGGCACTAGATCCGGCGCGAACGCCCGGAGCGTTGTACGCATGAAAAGGCCGCCCATGGCTGCCACCTCCAGTCATGGATGTCTATGGGCCGGCTACTCGCTGCGCCCCAGGCCGCCAAGTAGCGCCGCGACCAGACGGCGGGGCTTGTGCGGGCGTTCCTTATGGTGCAGCGCTCGGTCGGCGTCGTTGCCGACTGCCGCCGCGAGCGGCGCAGGACTCTCGTAAGGTTTGCTGAAGTCGAAACCATCTGCAGCAATCTGTGAGAGACGCCCGCTGCTGGCACGGGTTGCGCCTTCGCGCTGGGCATTGCGGCCCGTCATGCGCTCGCTGCGCGGGGCCGTCAGGGGGGCGAGAGCCGGCGGCGGTGGCGAGAGTGGTCGGCGATGGCTGCGTTTGTTGCCGGGTGGGTAAGTATAGTCGTATTCGGGTTCGAAGCCGGCCACCGGAACCTGCTCGACCTGAATCCGGATCAGCTTCTCGATCTCGACCAGATACTGAACCTCACTGGCCGAGACCAGTGAAATGGCCGTTCCCGGTTTGCCCGCACGACCCGTACGGCCGATACGGTGGATGTAGTCCTCTGGCGTGCGTGGCAGTTCAAAGTTGATGACGTGCGGCAGTTCGTCAATGTCGAGGCCGCGCGCGGCGACGTCGGTGGCAACCAGCACCAGGACCGAACCCTCCTTGAAAGCTTCGAGCGCCTTCAGGCGATCCTGCTGGCTCTTGTCGCCATGGATCGAGTCGGCGGCAATCCCGGCCCTTTGCAGTTCGCGGGCAAGCCGGTTGGTTTCGATCTTGGTGCGGGTGAACACCAGCACCTGGTTGAAATCAGCCGACTTCAGGAGTTTGATCAGCAGCGCGCGCTTGGCTTCGGCAGCCACCGGGTGGACGCGGTGGGTGATCGTCTCGGACACGGTGTTGCGTTTGGCCACTTCGACCAGCACCGGCGATTTGAGCATGCCGTCGGCCAGCTTCTTGATCTCCTCGGAGAACGTCGCCGAGAACAGTAGGCTCTGCCGTTGCCTGGGTAGCAGGTTGATGATGCGCGTGACGTCGGGGACGAAGCCCATGTCGAGCATTCGATCCGCCTCATCGAGCACGAGTGCTTGCACGCTGGCGAAGTTGAGGCACTTTTGTTCGAAGAGATCGAGCAGCCGGCCGGGGGTCGCCACCAGCACCTCGACTCCGCAGCGGATCTCGGCGATCTGCGGCTTGATGTCGACTCCCCCGAAAACGCAACAACTCCGGATCGGAACATACCTGCTGTAGGTTTTGACCGACTCGTACACCTGGATCGCCAGTTCGCGCGTTGGCGCCAGCATCAACACCCGTACCGGATGGCGCGCGGGTGACGGGCTCGGGCTGGCGAAGGTAAGAATACGCTGCAACAGCGGCAGCGTGAATGCGGCCGTCTTGCCGGTACCGGTTTGTGCCCCACCCATTAGATCGCGGCCTGCAAGGATCACCGGTATCGCTTGTGCCTGGATCGGTGTGGGCTCGGTGTAACCCTGATCGGCAAGGGCTCTCAGGAGATCAGGCGCCAGGCCCAGTTCATCAAAACGCATCCGCAAAACCCTTAAATCAGTCAAAAATCAATTGCATAATAAACGATCGACGCATTATACCTTGATTGAAGACCGGTGCCCGGCTTTGCGCCAGCGCCCGGCTTGCCGCTGTCATCGCCGCTTCAGGAGCTTGAGCGCACGCTCGGCAGCCGCGTCGAAGACGGCGATACGCGAAATGATCCGGGCGTGGCCCGAGCGTAGCTGCTGATCGAGGGCGGTGTATGGCATGGCCACTGCAGAGCCCCACTCCGGATTGAACAACAGAACCCTGCCCGAGGCCGGGCTCTGCCAGCAGCAGAGACCACAGGACGACTCCTGAGGCGAGACCACGAAACGCAGCCAGTCGCCTACCAGACTCCTGCCGGCAGGTATCCCTTGGGGCGCCTTGCTGTCGACCGGATCGGGCAGATAACGGATCGCTTGTCCGTGACGCTCGCGCAGGATGATTTCGGCGATCGGCTTGCTGGCCCCGGCGCCCGGCTGGCGTTCGAGCGCAGGTGCTGCCCGCAACGGCGCTGTCGGCGTCTGGTTGCGCAAGGCACTGGTCTGCAGGTCGAACAAGGTGTCGAGAAAGGGTTTTCTCTCGGAGACTGGGACACCGATTGCGTCCAGCCCGGCGCTGATTCGCCCAAGCAGCGATGAGGCCAGCCCGGCAAGGCGTTTACGTTCGTCGGCGGTGTGCTTCGGGAGCACGCTCCAGATCAGTTCGTCGGCCGTGTTGCTGTCCTCTTGCCAGTGTTTGCCCTGGGTTCCGCCCTCGGCAGCGGCAGCGATCATGACTCGCCACCAATATTGCTCAAGGAACGAGGCAATCTCCGGCGAACCGGTTCGCGCCCGCATGAGGCGCAGCCATTGGTCAGCGAGCAGCATCGCGTATTGCCGGTTTTCGTGCTCAAGCACGGTTTGAACATGCGTCCCGGCAGCTTCCCGAACCGCTTGATCACGCTGCCTGATCAGCGTGTCGAGTTCCGCCAGTTGCGGATCGAGCGAGCCATTCTGTTCGAGCATCAGGCGAGCGCTTGCGGTCAACTGCCTGATCCGTTGGCAGACCGGATGATTCGACCCCGGTGGCAGACCAACGCCTGCCCGAGCCATGCGATTGATCAGCGAGCGAGCAGGATGCTGTGCGTTGGCCAACAAGGCAGGATCAATGATCGACAGTTTGAGCAGTGGGATCTGCAGCCGCCCGATCGCTTCCTTGATCGCGTCGGGCAGGTCGGCGGAGTCGAAGAGGGCCTCGAAAATCAGCGCCAGGGTGTCGAAGGCGACCGCTTCGTGTTTGCCCAGGGGCAGGTCGAGATCCTTCGCACTGAGGGTCCCTAGGGGGGATTCTGCGGGTGCGCCGTCACGGCTGGCCGACACCGACCGGTTTTCGAGCGCCGTCAGGCGCTCAGACAGATGGTTGAGCATGATCAGCGCGGCGGCATCGAGCGTGGGATTTCCCGATCCCGCGGCGTGGTGAGCAAACTGCAGGACGGTCGACTGATCCGCATCGAGTTGCTGGCTGACCGCCTGTTGTAGGGCCGACAGGGCGTTGGCGTTTGCGGGCAGGGTGTCGCCGGAGGGTATCCGGCCGGTTCGGGGATCGGTGCTGCCCGACGGGTTTTGTCCTGTGGGCGCTGGCCCGATGCCGTGGCCCGCCAGCAGGCCGTCAATTTCGCCATAGACTCCGGAGATCTGTTGGCAGAGGCCCTGTTCGAGCCGGTCGAGCAGCGCCAGCGTGGGCTCGAGACCCCCGCCGGCGTGTCTGCAGATCGCCCACAAGCCAAGACAGATCGCTTCCGGCCCCACCGGATTGATGGTCTCGCTCATCGCCGGCCGGGAGAGCAAGGTCATGTAGCGCGACTGACAGCGCCACAGGTTGCGACCGCCGGTCTCGCGCAAGCGAGTGATCAGGGCGTTGATCCGGATGTCGAGTTCAAGGTCCTCGTCACCCATCAAGGTCAGGCGCGAGGCTGTCAGGTTGGTATGCTGATCGGTGTCCTGATCCGAATCGGATGCGCTGGCCAACTCGTCATGCGCTGCGCCGACTTCCTGATCGAAGGCCGCAAGCACGGCCGGTACGCGTATCCCGCACTGCCTGATGATGTCGGTAAGTCGGCGCTGAAAGAGTTCCTTGCTGGCACATAGAATGGCGAAGCGATCTTCGCTTGTTTCTGGTGCTTGCGGCAGATGGCTTTGATCAGACTGCATGGCGGGCCAGGCGAAGAAAGGGGTTGCAACAAAGGGGTTTCAACTTGTCTTGTCTATTGTACTTCGCGTCCAACGGTCATGGCGATTCGAGATACCCAGGTGGGTGCGAATGACCGTGTTGGTCGAACGGCCTGGTTCGATCGAGATGCGTTGACATCGGTGGATACCCCTTCCTCGCGAGGGGGAGGGCATATCGGTACCCGATTGAGGAGCCTGGCGCAGTGACGCGAGAGCGTGTGAGGATGCTTCTCCGCAGAGCTGATCCAGCTTACCGAGCGTTCGCTTTCCGGTCACCATCCCTTCGGGCCGGCACCGCGTCCGGCAGTTTCGCCTGTTTCGAGCGGGTGTGCCGGTAGCGATGGACAAGCCAGCCGTATAGGGACAGGTTGACGACGATCACCACCGCGCCCATGGCAATCTGCAGGCCGCGCGTGAGTTCGGCCGGATAGATGATCGGCAGCAGGTAATGCTCCATGAAACTGCCGCGATAACCGGCTTCGCCGGCAGCCTGTCGCCAGCGATTTTCCAGCGGCGTCAGCGGACACTCCCTGCCGGTCAACTCGACCAGGGCGCCCCAGCAGACGGCCGGGAGGTGGGCCAGCGCCAGCCGTGGCCAGCGCAGTACCGGCAAGCCTCCGAGAACGACGAAGACGATGAACAGCAGATGAACCAGGACGAGGGCGTCTGCCAGGAATCGATCGCTCATGCGGAATTTTCGTTGAAACTTTTGATCTGCCGCCGCGCCTTCTTGGTCGGCCGACCACGCAGCTCGCTACCGGGAACCGGCGCCAGTTGCCGGGCTTCCCGGGCCGCCACGCGCCGCGCGCGGCTCTCGGCGCTTTCCTCGTAGAGCTGCTGCGCCTCACTTGCCGGGCGG
This sequence comes from Accumulibacter sp., assembly GCF_036625275.1. Classification (GTDB taxonomy): domain Bacteria; phylum Pseudomonadota; class Gammaproteobacteria; order Burkholderiales; family Rhodocyclaceae; genus Accumulibacter. Next base: position 48,180 of record NZ_JAZKUD010000009.1, on the reverse strand, counting down.
CGTTGTTCGTTGAGGCTGCATACGACGATGTTCCAGACGATGTCGCCGATGGCGATTTCGAGGCAGTCGGTACAGCGCAGCTCGCGTGCCGCCTTGACGGTGTGACCGTCCATCTTGACGTGGCCGGCAGCGATCGCCTGCGCCGCCAGCGAGCGCGTCTTGTAGAAGCGTGCCGCCCACAGCCATTTATCGATGCGCATGTGCCCCAGTACGGCTTGCGTCGGGTTGGTCAAGGTCATTCCTCCCTCTCCCTGGCAGGCGGTATATCGATTCACGGAAATCGCCTTACTCATCGCCTTACTCCCGGCTCGGATGTTTGCCGAGCTTGCGCTGCAGCGTTCGGCGGTGCATTTTCAGGGCGCGTGCGGTGGCCGAGATATTGCCCTGGTGCTCGGTCAGCACGCGCTGGATATGCTCCCACTCGAGTCGACCGATCGACAGCGGCGAGCCGCCAACCGGAATCGCCGAATCACCGCTGTTGCTCTTGTTGAGCGCTGCGACGACGGCATCGGCATCGCAGGGTTTGGCGAGGTAGTGGACGGCGCCGAGCTTGATGGCCTCGATCGCGGTGGCGATGCTGGCATAGCCGGTGAGCATGACGATGCGCGTATTCGGGTCGAGTTCGATCAGTTTTTCAATCAGCACCAGCCCCGATTCGCCCGGCATCTTGAGATCGATGACAGCGTACTCGGGGGCCTGGGTCCGGGCCCTGGCGAGCGCCGTGGCGACATTGGCGGCGACGGTCACGGCATAACCGCGACGATCCAGGGCGCGTCCGAGAACGCGTCGAAAGGCGTCGTCGTCATCGACCAGCAGCAGCGTCGATCGCTCGTCGTCGGCCTGATTGGTTTCGGGAGTGGCGATCATGGCATCAGACTTTCAGGCGGTGCAGTGGCAGGGTGACGCGGGTGCAGGCGCCGCCGGGTGGGTCATCGCGGTTGCAGAGTTCGACCCGGCCACCGCAACGCTCGATGGTGGCGTTGCTGAGGAACAGGCCGATGCCGATACCGCGTGGTCGGTCCTGAGCATCAACCTTGGTGCTGAAGAAGGCTTCGCCAAGGCGCTGCGCCGTTGCCGCATCGAGGCCGTTGCCACGGTCGAGTATCTCGATGAGCAGTTGCCCGGCATCCCAGCCTGCAAAAAACCGGAGAGCTTCCGGACTGCTGCCGTTGGCATCGGCTGCATTGTCGAGCAGGTTGAGGAGCGCCTGTTCGAGCGTACGGTCGGCGGCGATCAGCGGTGCCGGCTGTGCACCCTGCAGCGTCACGCTGAGCCGTGCGTGCGGACGGATGATCTGCCATTCGTCGAGCAGACGGTGCAGGTAGGCGTCGAGCGGCAGCGAACGCAGATTTTCGTCACGCCCCTGGCCGGTCGAAGCGAGGATTTGCGAGATCGTCTGTTTGCAGCGATCGACCTGCTCACGCAACAGTTGCAGGTCTTCCTGCCATTCAGCCGGGTCTGTGTGGTTGAGCTCGAGTTCGCGGATCAGCACGGCCATCGTCCCGAGTGGTGTCCCCAGCTGGTGTGCTGCGCCGGCGGCGAGGGTGCCGAGCGAGAGAATCTGCTCGTTTCGCAACACCTCCTCGCGGGCAGCCGCGAGTTCGCGTTCGCGCTCCTTGAGGGCGTTGGCCATGCGCGTCAGGAAGAAGGCGACGACGCCGACACTGATCACGAAATTCAACCACATGCCCAGTACATGGAGGGCAAAGCCGCTGCCATGCGCGGCATGTTCGTCGGCACTGCCGGTGGCGCGTGCGAGCAGGGCGTCGAACTGCGCAAGATCGCCTTGCGGGGGAGGCAGCGGCAACTTCCAGAAGATCAGGAAAGTGTAGGCGATCAGGGTCACCCCCGCCATCGCCCAGGCCTGCCGCGCCGGCAGCATCGCCGCGGCCAGGGTGGGTGGCAGCAGGAACAGCGAAACGAAGGGATTGGTCGAGCCTCCGGCAAAGTAGAGCAGCAGCGCCAGGATGCCGACGTCGATGGCCAGATGGGCGAAGATTTCGCCTTCGGAACAGTGGTCGCCCTGGTGGATGCGCCATTGGGTCAGCAGATTGACCGCAGCGAGGACGGCGATGGCAGCGCTCATCGGTACCACTTCGAGCGGGATTTTGAGCCAGGCCACGGCCAGGATCAGGACCATGGCCTGGGTCAGCACTTCAATCCGGCGCAGGAGCAACAGGCGTTGCAGCGGGTTCGCCGGGCGCCGGTGCGGAGCCATGGGCAGCACGTGATCGGTTTGAGGCATGACTTGAGGCGACCTCTGACAGCGGTCAAAGGATGACATTCTACGCCGGCTCCTCTTTCCCGCACGGATCGCGCAGCCTGGACTGGATCAATCGCACCCATGACCGTTCATGTGAAAGTCGCGTCAGCGACTCACGAATCTCCCTCTCTCCACTCGCGTGAGAGGGTCGGAGGGTGAGAGGGGGAATTCGCAGAGACTGCTCTGCGCCCATCGAACGATTCCGGCGCGTGCCAGCCGGAATGCGCCCTGCAAGGGAGGGAAACGGTCATGACTTTGATGATCGGGGATGCCTGGAAAAGTCATGACCGTTAGCCAAGACGCGCTCGCGCCGATTATAGTGCACCCCTTGGTAGTCTGGCGGGCGCGCGTCGCTTGCCGCGAAGCCCACCGGTCGGTGGCATTCGGCTGCCGGACAGGAGGATGCAATGCGTGCTGGCAGATGGCTGGTGGTTTCATTGGGGATCAGTTGCGCGGCCTGGGCTGAGGTTCCGCCGCCGCAGCCGCAAACGCTCGAAGAGGCCGGCGCACAGCGGCAGCGGGCCGCGTCGATGCGCGCCGAGGCGGAACGTCGCCACGAGGCCGAGCAAAAGGATTGCCATACCCGGTTTCTGGTCAACGATTGTCTTGCAGCCGCCAAGAAGCGCTATACGGCAGCGATCATCGAAGCTCGCCGGCTCGATCAACCGGCTCGTGACTTCGAGCGCGAGGCGAAAAGGCAGGAAGTCGAGGCCAAGGAAGCACAGCGGCTCGCCGATCAGCCGCGCCGCGAAGCGGGGCAGCAGGAGAGCGCCGAGCGCTTTCGTGCCCAGGAGGCTGCGCAGGCCGCTACGCGCGAGCAGAAGCTGGTCGCCAAAGCGGCCAAGACCGAAGAAGGGCGCCGCAAAGAGGCGGCCAGGCAGGCCAAGAGACAGGCCAGAATCGAAAAACGGGCACAGCAGGATGCCGAGCGCGAGGCCAGGCAGGCCGCCAGGGACGCGGGCAAGTCAGCCGGCAAGGTCGCCGCCGACTGAGAGGTGGTGAATAAATCTGCTGCGCGAACGACCTGTGACGTTGCGCGCTCGTTTGCTCACTCCGCAGCTATCTATCTGATATGTCTCGTCGTTTACTGGCACCCTGCCTCCTAGCCTGCTCGCCACGATTTCTTTACCCCCTCTCAGAGGCACGGCAACCGCGTTTTCCAGTCGGGCATCAACACCAGTTCGCATGCAACGCTGGTTCCGTCCTCAATCACCAATTCAAGCTCTCCGATAGGTGAGGATGGTTCGATAGCGAACGCATCGCTCATCAGTTGCAATACGGCTTTCTTGTATTCGGTGTCGTCATTTCCGGCCAGATGCTTTCCCTTCATTTCAAGTACGGTCAAACGGTTGTGGGGGTCGCCACCTGGACCGCTGCCAAGCGAAGCAAAAATGAAATCAGGGTAGATTTTGTCGCGCCGCCACCCCTGCACTGCGTAGTTCGAGCGGGCAACGTTGCGATGCCACCATTTGAGGGCAGATTCGCCATCCAGATAGACGGCGATTTCCCGCTCGTCCTGACTCGAAAAGTCACCGCGATAGATGGGGGAAAACAGACTCTTTTCGACTGCAAGCTTCTCTGCAGTCGGCGGTTCAAATGTTTCCGTCTCGAAAGGCATGCGCCAGTTATGTCGGTCGGTGCGCAGGCGGAACTGGATTCGTCCGGCGGCGACCTCGGCACGAAAATGCGCTTCGGCACGTTGATTGCGCAGCGTGTCGAGCCACATGCGCAACTCTTCAACGATCAGCCCGGCGTGTTTCCCCAGCTGCTCCGGGGTGAAACCCCGATTCACCAGTCCGGTGCATAGGTCGCCGACAATCGTTCGCGCAATCCAGGCGTTCGGTACAAGGTCACTTATCATGCGGGTCGCATAGGTGGGGTCGAATACCTGTGGCTCCTGCGACGGCTCGCCGAACTCGGCGACGATCAGCTCGTCGCCCGAATCCGCCAGGCGAATCCGGCGCATCTGATGCTCGGATCTGGAAAGCTGGGTGGGAATTCGTTTGACCAAAGGCAATACGTCGATATCGGACCAGTCCAGCGCAAACAACACATCTGCTTCGTAATCGAGGAGGCGGACCTGGTCGTCCGTGACGCGCAGCACCAGTGGCAAATAGATTTCCGTACGGGCATGGTTCGGACGGCGCTGCACAGCGCGGGGTCCGGTTGAAGCATTGGGGTCGGAAGTTCGAATTTCCCTGACCAGATCGCCCATGCCGTCATCTTCCAGTCCCTGTTTGATGGCGGACACGACATCCGCCGTGTCCGCGTGGTGGGTAACGACATAGCTCTCATCGAGCGCAGCGATGCCGGTCTTTCTGGCGTATGGCTGACGCAGAATCCGGCCGACCAGTTGCGTCATGGCCGACAGATTGGCGCTGGCGGCGAGCACGCACAGCACATAGGCAAAGGGGCAATCCCACCCTTCCTGCAACGCCTGCTTGGTGATGATGACGCGCACCCGGTTGGTCGCGCTCATCAGGTCCTGGTTCTCGGGCGCGGCCAGATCGTTGGTGTCGGCCGTCTTGATCGCAATCTCCGCCTCGTCCAGTCCGCCGACATGGGTCAGCCATTCCTTGGCGTCGAGTGCGTGAACGTGCCCGCCGTCCCGCTGGTCGCTGCCGGTTCGCTCCACTTGCACCAGCAGAATCGGTCGAATGGTGATGCCGGTGTTGGCGTGCAGCGCCCGCGCCGAGGCATCCAGGTCGCGCAAGCGGCCCAGCGCGGCGGCCAGGGTCGATCGCCAGTCGCTTCCACTGCGCGGATCGAGGTTCAAGGGCATCTTGATCATGCCTTCCCGGTCCAGGTCGATGCCTTTGACCTCGACCAGCACATTGGCGCGACGACCCGGCTTCGGGTTTTTGCCGCCGGTCGGCGCAATGTCCTTCGGTGTCGCGGTCAGTTCAAGGACAAAACAGGGGTTGAAACCGTAGAGCGTTGAAAACGCCAGTTCGGACACCGCCTTGTGCCCTTCGTCCATGACCACGACCGGCCGAATCAGGCGCAGCGCATTGCCCAGCGAATCCTTCACCTGCGGCCATGGGTAGCTTGACCCGGCCAGATCGTAAATGTCGAGGTTGCGTGTCGCCGCAAGTGCCGCCGCGTGGGCTTGCTGCTCCCCTTCCGGCGGGAAGAACCCATGCACATCGCCCCGGTCACGGAACATCTTCAGCGAATCCTTGTTCTCGCGACTGCCCGCTTGCAGCATCAGCAACATCACGCACAGATGGCTTTCGACATCGCGTGCATCGAGCTGATCGGTCTTTTCCAGGAAGCGAACCGCGTTGCCCGACAACACATCGAGCATCTGCCGGTAGGGGTGCTGGCGGTCGGCCAGTTGCCGCCGAGTCTGTGCGTAGATGGCCTCGTTGGGAACGATCCAGAGTACAAAGCCCTTGTTGCGGCCGAGATAGCGGCCAAATATCTTCGACAGGGCGGCCACCGCCAGAAAGGTCTTGCCGCCGCCCGTGGGCACCTTGAAAACGATATTCGGCACCGCCCGGCCGATGCCGTCCTGCCGGATGGAATAGGGAACGGCGAGGCGGGAATCCGGCAGCTTGCCGCTGGCGCGCAGCGTCTCCCAGGTTTTCAGGGGGAAGTCGGGGACCGGGCGCATCAGGTCCGGGTCGGTCTCCCCCGCGTTGGCGGCCACGATCTTGTCCGCCTTCAGTTTCTGGCCGGACAATTCGGTCAGATAGTCCCCCAGCCGCGCCAGCACGCGGCCCTGGTAGTCGAGATCGCGCAACATTTGGTCACCAGCTCGTCAAGTCGGAAAGCAGCAGAATCTCGATGTCAAATCGGCGACGTCTCGGTTGCAAACCCATAGATCAGGACATTGGCGTCGAGATAAACGGTTTGTCCGGTGATCGTGTTCGGGAGCCACATCACCTGTCCCGTCTGAGTGGGTTGACGTAATCATTGACTTCCTCGAGATCACGGTAATGGGGAAATTGACCCAGCATTGTCGCGAAATCCTTGTTCACCTTGAAGGGGCGATGACGCACCAGGACCATGACTTCCGTGACGGTCCCCTCGGGTAAATCCGGCGTCGCCACATGCAGCGCATGATCGCTGCCGACCGTCGCCTCATAACGGATGGCTTGCATATCCGTCTCCTTGTCCTTTTCGCTCGACACGGTACAGCGCCCACGGCAGCGGCGCAAATTCGACCGGCAGGCACGCTTCGTCGAGCATCTTTTGCGAGACGAACTTCGCCGGCGCAAACACCAGATGTTTTTTGCCCGGCTTGCTTTCCGACAGGGCTTTGGCTTTGGCCAGCGTCAGCGCCGATTCGCGGGACTTGAGGAAGTCCAGTTCCGGCTTGTAGATCAGCCAGACATGGAATGCCGACGATTCGCCCAGATAACCGTGGCCGTCGTGTTCAAGCACCTTGGCGGGGTCGATGGCCTCGTTGGTCGCCATGTGAAAGAGCAGCGCGCCAAGCTGCGTAAAGCCCGGCAATGCGTCACCGGTCAGCAGGCGGTCCAGATCGACGGTCTTGCCCAGCGTGCAGTAGGTGAAACAGCCGCCCAGGCCTGCCACCCGCTCGGTAACTGCCTGCACGCCCTCGACCTGCAATTCGCCCGCCCGGACCTTCTTTTCGATCCGGTCGAAGCGATGGCCTTCGAGGTTTTCGATGCCGGCAATCTGGTCGAGCAGCTTGTCGGCCTTTTTCAGGTCGCTGAACGTGAGGGATTGTTGCAGCAGCGTTTCGCGCCGTGTCCCCTGAAAGGCATAGCCGTTGATCACTCGCCGGAGGCGTTCGGCGGTCAGCTTATCGGCGTAGTCTTCGCACTCGACCAGAATGAACTTGCGGTCGCCGCCGTCACGCTGGTTGGCGGCAAGCACCGCGTGCGCCGTGGTACCCGACCCGGCGAAAGAATCGAGAACGATGGAATATTCGGTCGTCGCCAGTTCGAGAATCCGGGTGAGTAGCGCGACTGGCTTGGGGGTTACGAATACGTCATCGGAACTGGCGAAGTCCAGAATCGAGAGCAGTTCCTTTTTCGCATCCTGGGTATGCCCGACTTCCGCGTATTCCCACAGGGTTTGCGGAACGCGGCCGGTTTTGACTTCAGACAAGAACCGCTTTAGCCGTGGCTGATTGTTTTTATTTTCACCCCACCAGATTCGACCATCGCAATCCAACTCTTCAAACTTGGTTTTCGATACTCGCCAATACATTCCTTTCGGGGGGGCTTCGACTACACGACCCGATGGACAAGTGATTGGGTAGGTACCTTCACCGTAGTAGTTGCGGGCCGAAAGGTCCCCAGATGTCCATGGGCCACGAGGATCATTATCGGGGTTTGTGAATCTCGCATCCATATCTTGGGTACGTTCCAGCAAGTTTGGACGCCATTCGTCCTTTCTTTTGGCATAGATCAGCAAGTAATCGTGATCTTCAGAGAAGAACTTTGCCGATGGTTTGGGGGAAAAGTTCTTGTGCCAAATGCACGTCGCGACGAAGTTCTGTTCGCCGAAGACCGCATCCAGCATCGCCCGCGCACGATGAATCTCGTTGTCGTCCAGCGTCACCCAGAGGCTGCCGGCCTCACCCAGCAGGTCATGCAGCAACCGCAAGCGCGGCCACATCATCGCGCACCATTTGTCGTGCCGCAGGCCGTCCTCGATTCCGACCGGGTTTTCACTCAGCCACTGCTGCATCATCGGGCTGTTCACGTTGTCGTTGTAGCGCCAGCCCTCGTTGCCGGTGTTGTACGGCGGGTCGATGAACACGCAATCGACCTTGCCGGCCACCATGGGCAGCAGCGACTTGAGGGCGTGCAGGTTGTCGCCGTGAATGATGAGATTGCCGTCGAGGCGCGGTTCGCCGATCGACCTTGCGGCATCGGGCACCAGGGGACGATGCGACACGGCCAGATGGTGGTTGAAGACGAATTCCTGGCCCTTGAAATTCAGTTCCGGCATGGCGCTCTCCGTGTTGTTCTGGTCGGGCGCACGGCATCGGCCGTTGGGCCGGGCAGCGGTCTACCCGATACCTCGTGGGCATGGATCAGAGGTGGCGAATTTACACTATTCGGCCTGCTCGCGATGATTTCTTCACCGCCTCTCAGGCGATGCCCTGGCTGGCAAGATACTCTTCGTAGTTGCCGAGGTAGCTGATCACCTTGCCGTCGATACGTACTTCGAGGATGCGGGTGGCGAGCGATGACACGAACTCGCGGTCATGCGAGACGAAAATCAAGGTTCCCTTGAACTTCTCGAGCGCAGTATTGAGCGACTCGATCGATTCCATGTCGAGATGGTTGGTGGGTTCGTCGAGGACCAGCACGTTCGGTCGCATGAGCATCAGTTTGCCGAAGATCATCCGTCCCTGCTCGCCACCCGAGATCACCCTGACCGCTTTCTGCACTTCGTTGCCCGAGAACAGCAGGCGTCCGAGCGTGCCGCGGACCAGCGTCGACAGGTCATCGCCGTCGCCGGCGCTGCTGCGTGCATAGCCAGTGATCCAGGCGGTCAGGCTGAGGTCGCTGTTGAATTCGTTGGCGTGATCCTGCGCATAGTAGCCGGGGCGGGCTTTTTCCGCCCATTTGATGCTGCCGCGCTGGGGTGACAACTCGCCCATCAGCAACTTCAGCAGGGTGGTCTTGCCGACGCCGTTTTCGCCGATGATGGCCAGACGGTCGCCGCCGTTGAGCGTCAGATCGAGCTTGTTGAAGATCTTTCGCTCGCTGTCGTGATAGCCGAAGCTCAGGTTCTGGATTTCGACGGCCTGCCGGTGCAGCTTTTCTTTCTCGTCGAACTCGAAGCGGATCCACGGGTACTGGCGCGATGAAGGTTTGACATCTTCCGGTTTCAGCTTGTCGATCAGCTTCAGGCGGGAAGTCGCCTGTTTGGCCTTGGATGCGTTGGCCGAGAAGCGGCGAACGAAATTCTGCAGTTCGGCGATGCGCTCCCTGGCCTTGGCGTTGGCGCTCTGCTGGCGCTCGCGGGCCTGTGTCGAGGCTTCCATGAAGTCGTCGTAGTTACCCGGATAGACGGAGATCTTGCCGTAATCCAGGTCGGCCATATGCGTACAGACCTGGTTGAGGAAGTGTCGATCATGGGAAATGATGATCATCGTGCTGTTGCGCTCGTTGATCGTGTTTTCCAGCCAGCGGATGGTGGCAATGTCGAGGTTGTTGGTCGGTTCATCGAGCAACAGGATGTCCGGGTCGGCAAACAGCGCCTGGATCAACAGGACGCGCAGCTTCCAGCCGGGAGCGACATCGCTCATCGGGCCAAAGTGCTGTGCGGCCGGGATGCCGACGCCCAGCAGCAGTTCGCCGGCGCGCGCTTCGGCCGTGTAGCCGCCATACTCGGCGAATCTGGCTTCGAGGTCGGCGGCGTGCATATAGTCTTCCTCGCTTGCCTCCGGGTTGGCGTAGATGGCGTCCTTTTCGAGCATGCAGGCCCACATCTGCTCGTGACCCATCATCACCACGTCGATCACACGCTGTGCTTCAAAGGCGAACTGGTCCTGGCGCAAATAGGCCATGCGTTCGTGCAGATCCTTCGAGATGTTGCCGGCAGTGGGTTCGAGTTCACCGGCCAGGATTTTCATGAAGGTCGATTTACCAGAGCCATTGGCGCCGATCAGCCCGTAGCGATAGCCCTCGCCGAACTTGATCGAAACGTTTTCAAAAAGGGGTTTGACCCCGAACTGCATGGTGATGTTGTTGGCGACGAGCACGAATAAACCTCGGTAAAATCATCAGGTTGCAAAAGGGCGATATTGTACCCCAGCGGCCGTCGATGCGCCTGTTCCGTCCGCATCGTTGCTCAGCAATATGCTTGAGTCTGTCAAGCATCAATACGCTACAATCAGGCATGGAAGCGTCGATGTCTCCAACAGCGGCTGTGCGAGCTACGCAAGCAGAAGAACCGGTCGCAAACCGAACTCGGGCACTTGGCCGAGTTGCACTACACGCACATCGGACGTTTCGAGCGCGGAACCTCGCGCCCCTCGGGCGACACGCTCAAACGCCTGGCTGATGCGCTCGGCGTGACGAGTGACTATCTACTCGACGGCGCCACCGACGAGGCGGCCAAGGCCAGATTCGAGGATCGGGAACTGTTGAAGCAGTTTCAGGAAGTCGAACAGTTGCCCGACGAGGACAAGAACGTGGTCAAGAAACTGCTCGCTGCGTTCCTGACCCAGAAGTACCTTCAGGCGCTGGCGCGCTGATGCTGGAGGAATGACGCGATGAACACGACTGTCGAACAAGCATTGATCTCGAAGATCAGAACGCTGTCGCCACAGCAGGTGGCAGAGGTGGAAGATTTTGTGGAGTTCCTGGCCGCCAAGGCTTCGCGGCGCGCGGCGCTCGACCGCCTGCTCACCATCGCGCCGGCTCTGGAAGCGGCCGGGGTGGCACCGATGAGCGAGGAAGAAATCGCCGCCGAGGTCAAGGCGGCGCGCGCCGAGCGGCGCGCCCGGGAGCAAGCCGCGAAGGGCGCCGCCAGTGCGGGTCGTCCTTGATACTAACGTGGTGATGTCGGCGCTGTTATGGCGCGGCACGCCGCATCAGCTTCTCGAAGCCATTCACCAGCGCCCGAGCGTGCAACTGTGCAGCAGCGCGGCGCTGCTCGAAGAACTGGCCAACGTGCTCACCCGGCCGTCGGTAACCAAGCACTTGGCGATCATCAGCAAGACGGCGCACGAGGTGCTGGCTGATTACGTCGACGCCGTCGAACTGGTCGAACCCTTGTCCGTTCCGCGCGTGGTGCCCGACGATCCCGATGACGATCAGGTGATCGCTGCCGCCCTCGCCGCGCACGCCGATCTCATCGTCTCCGGCGATTCTGACTTGCTGTCGATAGGCAACCATCAGGGCATGCCTATCGTCACGGCGGCCCAAGCGGCACAACGAATCGGCAGATAGACAAGGGCCGCATCGTGCGGCCCTTGTCTTTGCCGCCACCCGCGTGAGCCGGTAGGTGAGGCTTCTTAACGGTTATGCCAAATCAATCACAAAACCACGTAAAATCATCAGGTTGAAAAATGGCGATATTGTACACAGCGGCCGTCGAGGCGCCGTTGCTTCTGGCTTGGGGTGCGGCGGAGTCTGTTCTTCAGCGATTGTCGAGCGCCAGCTTGACACCGAAACCGAGCAGTGCGGTGCCTGCCAGGCGGGTTGCCAGCTTGCGTACCAGGGGTAGCGACCGCAGCCGGCGCGCGACCGCGTTGCCAAGCAGCACCAGGCCGGCCTGGTAGAGAAAACTGATCAGGGTCACGTGCGCGATCATCACCCCGAGCGTCAAGGCAGAAGCGTCGGCGCGCAGAAAGAGCGGGAAGAAGGCCACAAAGAAGAGTACCACCTTCGGGTTGGTGAGACCGACCGTGAAGGCTTGCCGGAAATACACCCAGGCGCTTTTTCTGGTCTCCGGGCTACTGTTGCAACTGCTGACCGGTTGGCGCAGCAGTTGCAGCCCCATCCAGCCCAGATAGGCGACGCCAAACCACTGCAGGCCCTGGAAAAGGGCGGGGTTTGCCTTCATCACGGCGGCCAGGCCAACAATCGCCGCGATCATATAGGCCATATCGCCGAGCAGTGTGCCGAGGACGGCTCCCAGGCCGGCGGTAATGCCGTTGCGCGCCGTGGCGTTGAGAATCGCCAGTGTGCCGGGACCGGGTATCAACTGGAAGACGAGAATCGCGGCGACGAAGCTCTCGTAGTTCTGGATTTCAAACACGGGTCGATTTCTTTGGCAGGATGAGAGATGAAACCTCCAGCAAGGCGTCGAGTTCTGCCCACAAAGGGTCACAGAGGCCGTCACGATAAGCGGCTTGCCGGAAGCACGGGTGCTCTTTACGGTAGACCTCCCACAGACGGTGCCGCTGGTCGGCGATGCAGCTCCTGACGTTAGCCAGGCGGTCGGCAGCCTTGACCACCAGGGCCAGTTCGGTGGCACCGCTGACCGTTGCCAGTCTGGCGTAGGTGCTGGCCTTGCGCTCGGCCCGGTTGGCACCGGGAGCGTCGGTCAGCAGGCTGACGCAGTCGGCAATCAGGGGCCCGAAGCGCTCGCGTATCTCGCTTTCGCTAATCTTTGTATCCTCGACCACATCGTGGAGATAGCCGACGATCTGGGCTTCGGCGCCGTAAGGCGACAACAGACCGACGACTGCTTCGAGATGGAAGGCGTATGGCCGGTCGCCGTACATCTGGCTACCGTGCGCAGTCAGCGCAAAAGAGCGGGCTTCATCGAGCATGGGCGGGTTTCATCATATGTCGCGGAGCGACTCACGACGCTCCCCTCTCCCCGAAGTGGGAGAGGGGTTGGGGGAGAGGGAAACGGTCATGGCGTCGTGGTCTTCGTCATTCGCGTTGGCGTTGTTCGCCATGACCGGCCGGGAAGAACGAGGCTGCAAGGGCGCACAATCCTTCCCACTGCTGTCGCCAGAAGCCACTCTGCGCAGCCGATTCCGGCAGCGGCCCTGGCCTGAGGCCGCAGGGTGGCATCGTCTGGCCGCGATACTGGGTGCCGAAGATTTGATCCCAGATGGGCAAAAGGATCGCGAAATTGCAGCCAAATCGGTATTGCCGGCCGGCCGGAAGGTCGATGGCATGATGCCAGCGATGATAGCGGGGGCTGACCAGCAGGAGTTCGCCAAAGCGTCCGAACGACAGCCAGGCATTGACATGCGACAGGTTTTCGATGGTCTTGACGACGATCAGCAGGCCAACGAAGTGACCCGGCGGGACGCCGACCAGCAGTGCAACGATGGAGAACCAAGCACCGCCTACCAGGTCGTCGAGGAGATGGTTGCGGCTGTCCGTCCACAGCGTCATCTGGCGCTGGCTGTGGTGAATCGCGTGCAGTGCCCACCACCAGCGGAAGGTGTGCGAAAGGCGATGGCGCCAGTATTCGGTAAAGTCCAGGATGCACAGATAGATCAGGAAACCGAGCAATGGCCTGGCTTCCAGGGCGGGGAACAGATCCTCGAGTTGCGGCGGGATGATGTCGTTGAAGCGTAACCAGCCTTCGAAGCTGGCGAACAGCGGGGCCAGCAGGGCGAAAACGAGCAGCGGAACGACTCCCAGGCGATCCAGAAAGGAATACAGGACGTCCACCCGCACCGTCTTGCGGTCCGGCCAGACCTCGATCGGTCGCAGCGCCTCCAGGGGGCGCAGCAGCAGGAAAGCAGCGGTGATCTGCAATACCCCGCAGAGAAAGAATTCGATGCCGTCGAAAGCCATTTCCAGATAGCTGCCCATGCCCGTGGCCAGCAGCACGGGTTGCAGCAGATGCGTCAATAGCCAGCCCTGCAGTTCGACAAACGCTTCGATGCCGGCGTTGATCATGATGCCCGCCGCGTGGCAAAACAGAAGCCCTTGTTCTTGAGGCCGAAGATCAGGGGGTCCAGCATCGGTGCAAAAGGATCCTTGCGCGACCAGATGCCGAGGTGGGCCATGACGATGTCGCCGTTCTTGAGACGGTCAAGGGCGCGCTGCAGCAACACCGGGTTGGGGTAGGTGTCGGAAGGCAGCTCATCGCCGAGAAAGCCCGCCGGCGCCCAGCCGACATGCTGGTAGCCACAGGCTCGTGCGGCGGATAGCGTGTTCGGTGTGGTACGGCCTCCCGGAGCACGCCAGAGAGGGTCGAGTCGACGCCCGGTGAGTTCCTGGAAACGCTGATCGGGATCTTGCAATTCCTTGCAGATGGCGCGCGCATCGAGGTTCTCGGTGCGGCCATCCGGCAGCCGGTAGCGCACCTGTTCGCCGCTGTCGGCACGAAAACTTCCGTGTCGCCAGGTGTGGCTGCCGAAGGCGTGGCCTTCGGCGACGCGTGCCTGCCAGTAGGGTGCCCAACTGGCATCGAGGGCGTGATCGCCACGGCTGGTGGTTTCCTGCGCCAGAAAGAAGGTCGCCTTGACCCCGTGCCTGGCCAGGGTCTCGGCGATCAATTCGGCATGGCGCATATTGCCGGTGTCAAAGGTCAGGTAGAGCGTCCCCTTGCACGCATCGGCATGTGCGGCAGGAATGGTCAGTGCCGGCAGGGTTGTTAGCAGGACCGGAAGCAGGCGGCGAAGGTCAGGTTTCATCTCAGGCCGGCGTGGTTGGTAAAGAAAACACCGTGCGGCGAACTGCCGACCGCGATCGACTGTTTGATTTTCTTGGTGACCAGATCGAGAACCTGCACTTTGCGGGCGAAGCGTGCGGTTGTCCAGAGTTCCTTGCCGTCGGCGCGGACGATCATGTCGTCTGGTCCGCCAGGGACCTCGTATTTTTCCACCACCGTCATCGTCTGCGTATCGAGCAGCGAAATGCTGCCGTCGATCGTACGGTTGGAAACATAGTAATGACGTCCATCGCCCTTGGGCTGCAGATTGTGGGCCGCGGTGCCGGTGGCGATCTTCATCACGCTCTTGCGAGTGCGCCATTCGATGACCTCGACGACGCCTGCGCCCATGCAGGCCACCAGGAGATGACGGTTGTCGGGGGCCATCATGATCCCGGCCGGCGTCGCGGCGACCGGGATGACCCAGGCGATGGTCTGCGTGCCGAGGCTGATGGCCATGATTTCGTTGGAGTCCTGGAGGGTCACAAAGACAAACTGGCTATCGTTGTCGAAAGCCATGTGCGACGGTGTTTTCGGCGCGGGCAGGCGGGCGACCAGTTGGAAGTCGTTGGGGTTGTAGAGGTCGACGCGGTCAAGTCGCAAGGAGGTGGCGACAAACCATTTGCGATTCGGCGAAAAGCCCAGTTGATAGGGGTCCGAGATGTTGCGGATGCGTTTCTGCTCCTGACCGGTGTTCGGGTCGAAGAAGACCAGTTGGTTGGAAGCGGCACAGGCCACAATCAGCGACTTGTCATCAGGAGTCGGCATCAGGTGGTGCGGCTCCTTGCAGACGGCTACCTTGCCAGTGACCTGATAGGTTTCGGTATCGATCAGGCTGAGCGTGCCATCTGCCGAATTGAGGGCGATCGCCAGCCCGGCATGCGCAGTGATGGCCGGGCACAGCAGTGGAACAATCAGTAGCCATCCGGCAAGACGGCGGAGGGAGTTGACGAGGCAGGGGATCATCGCGAGTACAAGGAGAGCAAAGAATTCCGCCAAGTATAAGGCCCTTCGCCTTCGTTCAGATCATGTGCGACAGGCTATTCATCCGCACTCAGTCGCTGGCGCCGGCGCGCACGTCGAACTCGACTTTCCAGTGCTGCGGGCCGTCGTGCGGCAGTGCTTCGAGTTCAAGCGTGCCGGCTTCGGTGACGCGCGCATGCAGCCTGACGCGTACCACCTCGCCGGCGGCACGGCCTTCGCCCGGCAGCGTGGTCTGGATTTCGTCGAGTTCCTGAAGTTCTTCGGGTTGCCAATCGTCGAGCAGGGTGCCCACCTGGTCCTGACGGCGAACCGAAGAGCCGAAGAAGCGAAAGCGCACCTGTTCGCCGACGACCAGGCCGAATTCCTGCTCCGACAGGGCGGCCTCGCTACCTTCCTCCATGCCGAACGGCGCCAGGCACAGCGCCTGTACCGGCGGCTGCAGGCCGGGCACGGCGGGCATCACCGATTCGACCGCGACATAGTACGCCTGCGCCGTGCCGCCACGGATGCGCACGCCCTGGCCACGCCGGACGTAGCCGTAATAGGCGGCACCGCGCGCAACGGCGAGGTCAAGGTCGGCGCCTTCGAGCAGGCGTGCGGCCGGAGCAGCCTCGGCGCCGAGCCAGGAATTGACCGTCGCCAGGGTGCGCTCGGCGAGCAGTTCGGATTTGAAGACGCCGCCGTTGAAGAGCACGGCGGTCGGATGCAGAAAGGTCGCGTCTTCGGGCAATTTGCCGGCAAACCCTTCGAGATCGGCGGTTGCGGCGACCTGACGGGCGAGAAAAGCGGCCAGGTGACGAGTGACGGCGGCGTCCTGTGCATAGGGCAGGCCGAGCTGCGTCAGACCGCCACGCCCACGACCCTGCGGGCGATCGGCAATGGCCGCGGGCGGGAAGAAACCTTCGAGCAGTGTCGCGCTGAGTTCTGTACGCGTCAGTTCGCTGCGGATCGATCCGCCGATCAGCTTGGCACCGCGACTGGCGATTACCAGCGGCACGGCAGCCAGATCGGGATCGCTGAGCAGCGTTTCCTTGGCACCCCGGCAGGCGTGCGTCAGCGTCCGCAGTTGCCAGGCGTCGAGTTTGCTGTCCTGCGCGGCCAGCTTGCCGGCGACGGCATAGGCGAGCGCCAGGTCCATGTTGTCACCGCCGAGCAGGATGTGCTCGCCAACGGCGACGCGATGCAGTTCGAGGTTGCCTTCGCGTTCGAGCACGGCGATCAGCGAGAAGTCGCTGGTGCCGCCGCCGACATCGACGACCAGGATGATGTCGCCGGGTCGTACCTGTTTGCGCCAGCCGCCGGCGCTCTGCTGAATCCAGCTATAGAGCGCGGCTTGCGGTTCTTCGAGCAGGGTCATGCGCTCGCAGCCGGCGGCGCGCGCCGCTTCGGCAGTCAGTTCGCGGGCCGCCGGGTCGAAGGAGGCGGGAATCGTGACGACGATCTCCTGCTCGACGAAAGGAGCCTCCGGCTGCGCCTGATCCCAGGCAGCGCGCAGATGACCGAGATAGCGCAGCGAGGCTTCGAGTGGCGACAGGCGCGCCACTTCCGGCGGCGCGTCGTTGGGCAGGATCGCTGCGCGCCGATCGACGCCGGCGTGGCAGAGCCAGCTCTTGGCGCTCGACACCAGGCGGATCGGCGTTGCTGCACCGCGGCTGCGCGCCATTTCACCGACCGCATGGTCCAGTTCGTCGGTCCATGGTAGGTTCAGATCGCCGGCGGCGAGTTCGCTCGGGTGCGGCAGGTAGATGAACGACGGCAGCAGGCCGAGCGCCTCGACCGAGCCGGGGGCGGTCAACTGCGGCACCTGTAGCACTTCCTGCACGACCTGTTCGCCATCGCAGGCGCCGATATCGACGTAGGAGAGGGCGCAGTGCGTGGTGCCCAGATCGATGCCGATCGAAAATTTTGGTTCGTTCATAGTTCCACCTCCGCGGGGGCAACGATGTTCAGTTGATGACTACCGCTCAGCCTGGGCAGGCGGGTTTCAACCACTCGCCAGCCGCGGTGAGTGATGCTGCCGTGGAAGGGCGGCTGGCCGACGACGTTGCCGGTGACGCGAATCGCCGCCGCGTCGAAGCCTACCGGCAGCGTGATCCGGCTGCCTTCGGCTTCATCGCGGATCGGGCTGATCGTGAAGTTGTCGTGCAGCACCTTGCGACAGCCTTCATGCACGACGCGCACCGCGGCGCCGATGTCGGCGTCGGCATAGGCAGCGACATCCTCCTGAATGAAGTCGATGAAGCGCGCCTCGCGTTGCAGCAGGCCAAGGAGTTGCAGCGCGCCGTCGGGAGCGGCTTCCCGGAGCGGCACGACGACCGGTTTGGGGGTCGGCGCCGGTGCCGATGGTTCGGCGCGCTGTTCTCCAGAGCGCAGCGCCTGAACACGCGCGGCAAACTGGCCATCGGAAAGAATCGAGAAAAAGGTGCCAAAGGCAAGGGAAATCCTGCTCAACAAGGAAGGATTGGCTGGTTTCATAAAATGGTCCTGGTGGTCTGCCGCTGCAGCGGCTCGGTAAGGGGCTGCAAGACTCCGCCGCGGCTGGCAGGCAAACGCCGCGCCGGGTCTTCTTCGAAGAGGGGCAATCGCTTGCTGGTTTGCGCATGCTGGCCATCGCCGGGGTGTAAGAGCATACCAGTCGAAGGGTACCTAACGATCATGACTTTTCCAGGCACCTCCCGATCATGAAAGTCATAATTGTTTCCCCCTCACGCGAGTGGGGAGGGGAAATGCGAAATGAAGGCGGGATGCCGAGTCGGTGCTGGCCCTTCCGGTAAGTCTGTTGCAGTGCAATATATACGATTTTTTCGTTTCCGGGTAGCGCCGGGCCGGATCTGATTGGTCGGATGACGCGCCGCAGGCTGATCCGCCCGGCAAGGCCGACCGTCGCTTGCTCAGATTCGTGTGGGCAGGTGCTGGACAAACCAGAGCGTCGTCTCGCGGGCGACGGCCCCGAGAGCGGCGGCCGAATCGGGCGACACGGATGGCAGCCGTTTCAGTTCCTGGAGGCAGCTCAACTCGTGCAGGGCGCGCTGATTGCTTGCCGTCACGCGCTCGTCGTCCTCGCCGACGAGAACCAGTAGGGGCGCGCTGAGCGAGCGCAGGTAGAGCATGCCGGCCAGATCGATCAAGCCACCGCGGCAGACGATGGCAAAGATGTCATGGTCGCGCAGGGCAGCCACGCGCAGCGCCACCGGCGAACAGTCGCCAGCGGCGCAGAGGCCGATCGGCAGCGTCGGCAATTCACCGAGCAGCATCCGTTGCTTGATCAGTGCCAGCGCATCGAGCAGGCGTCTGGCGAGCAGCGAGACGTTGTGGTGAATGTCGGCGAAGCGTTCTTCAGCGTGCGTCAGCAGGTCGAGTGTCAGCGTGCCGATGCCTGCGTGCTGAAGGACCACGGCGAGCGCGTCGTCGCGCGCCTCGGGATGTTTGCCGGCATGCATCAGCACGACCAGTGCCGAGAAGCGTGCCGGCAGGGTCAGCAAGCCTTGCAGCGAGGCCTGCCCGGTGGGGATGGCGATCGGCGTGTCACCCGGAAGATGGATCGCTTCGTTCACCGCCGCTCCAGCCGCACTGGCACGCGACGTGGTCCGAAAGGCTTGCCGAAACGGGTGAAGTGGCCGGCAATCAGCGTTCCGCAGTGGGGACAACGGCCATCGGCTGGCAGGTCGTCATGCCGGATGGTGTACCAGTCGCGCTCGATCAGGGCGGCCTGACAAGAGGGGCAGAAGGTCGTCCCGCCTTCGCTGTCGTGCACATTGCCGGTGTACACGTAGTACAGGCCGGCGTCGAGGGCGATGCGCCGCGCCTGAGTCAGCGTCGACGGCGGGGTCCGGGGCAGGTCGCTCATTTTCCAGTCGGGATGGAAGGCGGTGAAGTGCAGCGGGACTTCCGGCCCCAGTTCGCGTGCCACCCAGTCGGCGAGCGCCTTGATTTCGCCGGTGGAATCGTTCCTGCCCGGAATCAGCAGCGTGGTGATTTCGAGCCAGCACTTCGTTTCGTGATGAATGTAGGCAAGGGTATCGAGTACCGGTTGCAGGTGGCCACCGCAGAGTCTGAAGTAGAAATCATCGGTGAAGGCCTTGAGATCGACATTGGCGGCGTCCAGCACGGCGTAGAACTCGCGCGCCGGTTCGGGATGGATGTAGCCGGCAGTGACGGCCACCGTTCTGACATCGCGTTCATGGCAGGCACGCGCAGTGTCGATCGCGTATTCGGCGAAGATCACCGGGTCGTTGTAGGTGAAGGCCACCGACTGAGCCCCGTAGGCGACTGCGGCGGCGGCGATGCCCTCGGGGGTCGCGGCGTCGAGCAGGCGGTCCATGTCTTTCGACTTCGAGATGTCCCAGTTCTGGCAGAACTTGCAGGCGAGATTGCAACCGGCGGTGCCGAAGGAGAGGATCGACGAGCCGGGATGGAAGTGGTTGAGCGGCTTTTTCTCGATCGGATCGATGCAGAAACCCGACGAACGCCCGTAGGTGGTCAGCACCATCTGTCCGCCGAGGTTCTGGCGAACGAAGCAGGCGCCGCGCTGACCCTCATGCAGCCTACAGTCACGCGGACAGAGGTCGCACTGAATGCGTTCGTCTTCGATGGCGTGCCACCAGCGACCCGGATGGACCGATTCCGGCACCTTGGGGGAATGGTCTAGTTCTCTTTCCATTTTCGGACTCCATAACGCGCGAGGATGAGCTGCTCGTGCCAGAAGTCGGCGGGCAGCCCGGCCTTGAGTTTCAGTTGCGCCAGGAACTGGCGTGGCTCGGGGAGCGATTCCCAGACCTGCGGCAGGAAGGTCGCGCGCCGCCTGCCGTAACTGACGATCAGGCCGTCGATGCCGGGCCGCAGACGCGCCAGCGCGTCGGCTTCATCGGCGACGGCGAAGGGCTCGGGCGGCGTCAGTAGCGAGACCTCGACGTGCGTGCGGGCAAACTCCGCCGGACTCAAAGGCGCAAAGCGTGTATCACGAAAGGCCGCGGCGACGGCGTTTTCAGCGACGTCGGTGGCGAGCGGCCGGTGTGCTTCGAGGCTGCCGATGCAACCGCGCAGCTGACCATCCTGGGTGAGCGTGACGAAAGTCGCTGCCGGTTCGGCCAGTTCCGGGAGCGGATCGACGGGCTGCGCGGCGAGTCCGAAACGCTTGGCGATGGCGTTGCGGGCGATCGACAGCAAAGCGCTGCCCAGGGTGTCAGTGGGCATGTTCAGTCTCCGCGCTGAAGCAAAAGGCGCCGTAACCGACGACACGCGAGCGGTCGCCGGCGGTGTCGCCGGAATTGCGCAGGTCGATCAGTCTGGCCTGCAGTCCGTGCCGGCGTGCGGCCAGCAACAGACCATTGACCGGTGTCGCGCCACACGCTTGTTGGTGGTCGAGGTGTGCATCGAGTGCGACGATGTGGCGCGCGGTGTTGCTGTCGGTCTCGCGGGCCAGCGCGTAGGGCAGGTAGTGCGAAAGATCGGAGCTGATCACGATCAGCGTCTCGTCTCCTCCCCACAGGCATTCGAGCACTTCAGCCACCTCTTCAGCCGAAGCGCGGCCGACTGCGAGCGGCAGCAGCGTGAACCCGGAAAGCACCGTCTGCAGGAAAGGAAGCTGCACCTCCAGCGAGTGTTCGAGGGCATGCGCGGCGTCGCTGACGATGACCTGCGGCAATGGCTCGATGCTGACCATGGCTTCCTGGTCGAGCTGGACGACGCCGAGCGGTGTGGCGAAGGCGCGGGAGGAGGGCAGCGCCAGCCCCTCGACCGCGACCCGATGGGTGGGTCCGAGCAGGATCACGCGGCGAATGCGCTCGCGCAGGTCCGCGAGCGGCGCATAGACGCTGGCCGCGATCGGGCCCGAATAGACATAGCCGGCATGGGGGGCGATGATCGCCTTCGGGCGGATACCGGGTGCCGGCGGCGGGTGGCTCAGCATTTGCCGGAGGTCGCGCGCCAGAGCCGAAGGGGAGCCGGGATAGAACATGCCGGCGACTGCGGCTGGACGGATTGGCTGGGTTGAGTGCGTCACGTGCTTGCTCCTCGATGAAAGGCGGCTCGACCAGAGGGCCGCGGTGACCACGGAACGGGTGTGGCAGTGATCGTCTGGCCGTAACACTGCGGATTCATTTCGCCATCCCTGTGCAGATAACTGGTTAAAATTACGCCATGCCGAACTACTATGCAATCGTCCCCGCCGCCGGATCAGGATCGCGCTTTGGCGGCGAGACGCCCAAACAATATCAGATGCTTGCCGGCCAACCATTGATCTATCACAGTCTCGCAGCCCTTTGTCGCCATCCGCGCATCGAGCGTGTCTGGGTAGTGCTGTCGCCAGAGGATAGATGGTGGCGGCAGCATGATTGGACAAGCCTGGGTCATAAACTCGAAACCATTTTCTGTGGCGGCGCGACACGATCCGCCAGCGTCCGCAATGGCCTCGACGCTGCGGCGACGGCGGCCGACGACGAAGACTGGGTGCTGGTGCATGACGCTGCGCGCCCCTGTCTTGCGCAGGCGATGCTGACGGTCCTTTGCGACGAACTTGCTGACGATCCCATCGGCGGTCTGCTTGCGGTGCCGGTGGCGGACACGCTGAAACGCGCCGACGCCGAGCGACGTGTGGCCGGTACCGAGCCACGCGACGGCCTGTGGCAGGCGCAGACGCCGCAGATGTTTCGTTATGGCCTGTTGACCCGGGTCCTGGTCGAACCGCTCGCCGGCACCGATGAGGCGTCGGCCGTCGAGGCCGCCGGTTTCAGGCCGAAGCTGGTGCAGGGTGACGCCAGCAACCTCAAGGTCACCTATCCGGTCGATCTGCGACTGGCGGAACTGATCCTGTTGGCGAACATACAGGCGGGCCAGTGATCCGCATCGGACAAGGTTGTGATATCCATGCGCTGGTTCCGGGACGCAAGCTGATCCTCGGCGGCGTCGACATTCCGCATGCCTGCGGCCTGCTCGGCCATTCCGACGCGGATGCGCTGCTGCACGCGATCAC
The DNA here is from genome assembly GCF_036625275.1 of Accumulibacter sp. Lineage (GTDB taxonomy): Bacteria > Pseudomonadota > Gammaproteobacteria > Burkholderiales > Rhodocyclaceae > Accumulibacter. The sequence goes on along the minus strand of NZ_JAZKUD010000009.1, from coordinate 25,897 downwards.
CGACGCCTTGCTCGGCGCCGCTGCGCTGGGTGACATCGGTCGTCATTTTCCCGACACCGATGCCCGCTATCAGGGTGCCGACAGTCGGCAGTTACTGCGCGCGACGCTGGCGCTGCTGACGCAGGCCGGCTGGCAAGTCGGCAATGTCGACGCGACGATCCTCGCAGAGCAGCCGAAGATGGCGCCGCACCTGCCGCAGATGGTCGCCAACATCGCTGCCGACCTGCGGTTGCCTGCAGGCTGTGTCAACGTCAAGGCCAAGACCGCCGAACGGCTGGGCTTTGTCGGCCGCGGCGAAGGTATCGCGACCGAGGCGGTGGTGCTGATCTGCCGGGGGGCTTGAGCGCTATCAACCCGTCCTGGACGGTGCACAAGAGTCTGGCACATGGAGTCTTGCCGTGAGGCATCCCCCTCCATCGGATGGCGACGCATACCACCATCGCTTGCCCGAGGCTTCAGTTGCCGAAAGGCGTCAGATGTTCGATCTGCCGCCGTTGCGCTTCGAGGTCACGGAGCCTTTGGTTCTGGCTGCGCAGTGCGCCTGCGGCAAGATTGGCCTCGGCGAGTTTCCTCCCGGCATGTCTGCGCCGGTGCAATACGATTCTGCGGCCATGGCGGCTGCGATTCATCTCACGCACTACCCCATGATGCCGGGGCAATGCACGGCGGCGTTGAGGGGCGATTTCTTTGGCCTGCCAATGGCTGAGGCGATGGTGCTGACCTACGTTTTCGAAGTACCCGGACCAACCTGGGCCGGCGGCATGATCGACCTGCCGGTGACGGCCTGTCACGAGGTCAACGAACGGGGCAGTCCATTACCCATGCCACGCATCGCAATCTGGCGCTTCGCCACTGATCACAACGTCCCCTTCACCCACAGCCGGACAAGCCGTTCGCATGGCCAAGGTTATTCACGTTAATTCGTACCAAACCATTTTTCGTAAATCCTCTGATACGTTCCATTCTCGCGCAGGATCAGCAAAGTACCGTTGACCTTCTTGCGCAACCGGCTGTCCTGCGGGAACACGAAACCCACATCATTCTTGTTGAACTCCGGGCCAACCATCGTCACCAGGCCCTTTCCCTCGTGAGTCGCATAATAACGCTGGCCTGCGGTGCCCAGAACTACAGCATCAACCTTCCGGTCCAGCAGGGCTTGATACATCCCTGCGGTTTCATGAAACTCCTGCACGACCGCGTTCTGTTCCTTGAGATAGGCCACTGCAGAACCGCCCAAGAGCGTGGCAACGCGCTTTCCGGGCAAGTCCTCCGGTCCGTTGATCGGGCCGCGGATTTGCTGCACGGTCAATGTCGCAGTCAGTTGCGCGGTATAGAGCGCGACGAAACTGATGCCGACAAACATCCAGAGTACGGAAAACGTTCGCGCGAGCCACTGGCGTGGCATTTGTTCCGCCTGCGTCAGGAGGGTCGAAGCCGCCCAATACATGGCACATAAAATGCCGGGGAAGTAGCGGTCTGTCGGAATCATCCCGTCCTGGTAGCGACGCTCGACGATCCAGACCACATGGCCGGCGGTTACGACGAACAGCAGGGCGACACCGAGCCAGGCAAGGGTCGTTTGCGAAAACAACAAGTCCAGCATGTTTTGCAGCGGTGAGGAGGGCACGGCCTCTCTGGTACCACGTACCATGATCTGCAGGCCCGTGTTCAGGATCGGATACGAAAAATCGAACTCGCGGTCGCGGTCGGATGTGTAAAACAGGCCGGAGACTGCAATGTCTGCCTGTCCCGCGCGCAAAGAATCGAGCACGGCCTTCACGTCGGGCGTCATCTGATAATCCGTCTGCACACCCAGGCGCGCCGTGATCTCCTTCCAGAGTTCGATGCTGAAGCCGGTAAGCTCCGCGTCATGCTCCATGACAAAGGGCGGCAGAATGAAGGTAGCCACTCGCAGTGGCGGATTCCCGCCCTGCGCCAAGGCCGAGCAACACAACAGCATCGTCAGCGACAACCAGGCGACCAGGCGCCTAAGCCTTATCCGAGCGAGACACCCGCCTCCCGATGTCACCGCAAGACGGGAGGCGCAGATCTTGCCGGAGAGCGTAGAACTCCGGCCACGCCCGCTGAACGTGGAGTCGCAAAACCCGACTCAAGAAAATGGAGATCCTGAAGAGACTCCAGGCACCGGGCGCCAGTGCGCCATGAAGGGTCGGAATGAGCTGGCTCGCCGTTGAAATGCCACCCATCGCGTACCCGGCGTCGACGCATCACGCTTCTTCGACGAAAACTTCCAGACGTCCCGCGAGAGCTGCCTCCCTGAGTGTCCTGTGGTCGCGTTCGCTCTGATCCGCGTAGGCCATTGCGAAATGGGTCAATGCGCGTGGGAAGACGTCGCCCGTGCCGATGTAGCCGGCGATTCTCGCCGCCTCGCCGGTGCAGGCGTGTGCCCGTGCCAGGGCACGGGCACAGAGGGCCGCGTATTGCAACAGGTCGGTCGGCGCGAGCAGTTCGATGGGAACCTTGACCTTCATGTCCTTGAGCTGGCGGATGTAGAAGTGCCGGTCCCCGCGAGCGGTCGTCCAGCCGAGAAACATGTCGCTCGCTGCCTGCATGATCCGGGCACCGACGACGACACGTTCGCCATGGTTGGCGTGCTCGCTCGGGCCGGCAAACGGCTCGAGGACCGAGGCGCGCGCCTCCTTGACCTGTAGGAAGATGGGATCCCGCTCTTCCGCCATCAACAGCAGCACGGCGCAGGCGGTGCCGACACTGCCGACGCCGACGACCTTGACCGCGATATCGACCAGATTGAACTGGTCGAGGATATGCCGCACGTGCTTGGGAACGGTCTTGAGATAAGCACCGAATGCTTTGCGCACATGTGCCATGACCTCATCGGGATCCTCGTTAGGAATGTGGTAGATCAGCGGCGGGTTGTCCTTGATCCGGATCTTGCCGCCTTCGCTGCTCACCATCTCAGGAAAATCGAACTCGGCCACGCTACGCGTGCGCGCTTTCGCCACGCGCTGTGCTATTCCCTTGCGCGTCTGCTTGTTCTTCATTTGTTTGAGGATCCAGTCCACATCGATGCTCGCATAGAGGACGTCGAGCACGCGCATCCTGCTGAACTCGACCATCCGATCACGGTACGAGCGGACCACGGTAAGCGCCGCCTTGCGCGCGTCGCGCTTGCGAAAGCCATTGTCGCGGGCGGCGAGGACGAAGCTGGTGGCCAAGCGCTTGACATCCCACTCCCAGGGCGCGGGCAGCGTCTCGTCGAGGTCGTTGATGTCGAAGATCAGGCGCCGTTCCGGCGTCGCAAAGCCGCCAAAATTCGACAAGTGGCAGTCGCCACAGGCCTGCACATAGATGCCCGTCGTCGGTGTGTGGGCAAGGTCCGTCGCCATGTGCAATGCCGCACCGCGGAAGAAGACAAACGGGCTCTGCAGCATGCGCCCGTGACGAAGCGGCAGAAGTCGCGGAACTCGTCCTTGATCTGCCTTTTCCAGTAATTCGATCGGTTCGGGCCGGTCGGCTTGCGGTTTCCATGCGGCGTGTGAAGTACGCGGGCAACTGACACGCAGTTTCTTCCCCTGGGCATACAGTTCCGCCCGTGGCGGGCGAGCGTGCGGCCGTTCTTCCGCTTCGCCTGTCTGGATATCGTCGTTCATTGCCATCAGTATTCCCCTATTGCCGGTAAGAATACCAAGGATAGCAACTTCCTTGCCTCTCTGACATATTTAATGTGAAAGTCGCGTATGCGACTGAGGTTCCCTCGGTTTTTCGTCTGCCAAAGGACGGATTTCATGCTACCCCCTTTTCCTGACGCTGCTCGCTGATCCAGTTCTCCAGGAACTGAACGGGCGACTGGTAGCCGAGGGTCGAATGCTGGCGCTTCCGGTTGTCAAAAACCTCGATGTATTCAAAGGCGGCAACCTTGATCTCGGCAGGCGTCGCGTCGTGAACACCCTGCAGCCGCTCGTTCTTGAAGCGGTTGAACCCGCTCTCCGTCGGCGCATGGTCCCAGCAATTTCCTTTCCGGCTCATCGGGCAGATCATGCCGTACGCCTTGAGCTTGTCCTGAAAGGCATGGCTGGCATACTGGCTTCCCCGGTCGGAGGGGTGCAGCAGCCCCGGCACCGGACGCTTCCTGAACCCCGCCATGGTCAGCGCATCGGTCACCCGGTCTGCTGTCATGCGCGGCTTGAGCGACCTGCCAACGACTTCACGATTGAACCGGTCGAGTACGACGGCCAGGTACAGCCAACCCTCGTCTGTCCAGAGGTCGGTGATGTCCGACGTCCAGACCGGATTGGGTGCCGTCGGCGTGAAGTTTCTGGCCAGCAGGTTGTCCGCCACCGGCAAGCCAGGCTTCGAGTCCGTCGTGACCTGCTTCGGTCTCTTCATTTCCTGCCTTCCAAAAATGACATCAATTTTAGGTCACCCTGGGCAGACGAAATTTCGGGGGAAGCTCACCTTGGCTTTCTCCGGACCGACGCACACGAACTGGATGAGGTCTGCGTAAGCGATTGCCCTGTCTGGAACACTGGATAAGGCAGCAGCATCAGGAAAAACTGGTAGCATGAAGCCCCACCCTTGGGCAGACGAAAAACCGAGGGAACCTCACAGGGACGGGATCACGGAAATTCACCGGCAGAAGGAGAGTGCAGCATGCCGCAGTACATCGAGTTCCATTTCGACTTGACATCGCTCTATGGCTACCTGGGCCCGGAGCAGATCGAACCGCTTGCCGATCGCGACGCTTGCAAGGTCAAATGGCGACCATTTTGCCTGCTCGGCGGTGAACCGTTTTCCGGGGGCGACCGCCTGCCACGGATCGGGCGCGGGCTGAGCAGCGGAGATTTCTGATGCCCATCCTGCAAACCCGACTCGACCCTCGCAGCGACGATTTCAGGGCCAACGTCGAAGCGATGCGCAGCGTCGTCGTTGACCTGCGCACCACGGTTGACCGGATTGCCCTCGGCGGCCCGGAAGCGGCGCGCCAGAAGCACCTTGCGCGCGGCAAGCTGCTGCCGCGCGAGCGGGTCGATGCGCTGATCGATCCCGGTTCGGCTTTCCTGGAACTGTCACAGTTGGCAGCCTACGGCATGTATGGCGAGGCCCATCCTTTCGAGGTGCCGGCGGCTTCACTAATTACCGGCATCGGCCGCGTCAATGGGGTCGAATGCATGATCGTCGCCAACGATGCGACGGTGAAGGGCGGCACCTATTACCCGCTGACGGTCAAGAAACATCTGCGCGCGCAGGAGATCGCCGCCGAGAACCGTCTGCCGTGCCTCTATCTGGTCGATTCGGGCGGCGCTTTCCTGCCGATGCAGGACGAGGTCTTTCCCGACAAGGAGCATTTCGGCCGCATCTTCTACAATCAGGCCAACCTCTCGGCGGCCGGCATCCCGCAGATCGCCGTCGTGATGGGTTCGTGCACCGCTGGCGGGGCCTACGTGCCGGCGATGTCCGACGAGTCGATCATCGTCAAGGAGCAGGGAACGATCTTCCTCGGCGGGCCACCCCTGGTCAAGGCGGCGACCGGCGAGGTGGTGACTGCCGAAGAACTCGGCGGCGCCGATGTGCATACCCGGATTTCCGGCGTCGTCGATCACTACGCGGAGAATGACGCACATGCGCTGGCGATTGCCCGCAGCATCGTCGGCCACCTCAACTGGCGCAAGCGTCCGCCGCTGAGCCTCGCCGAACCGCGCGAACCGATCTATGCGGCCGACGAACTGTATGGCGTGATCCCGACCGACGCCAGGAAACCCTTCGACGTTCGCGAGATCATCGCCCGCCTCGTCGACGGCTCCGATTTCGACGAATTCAAGGCGCGCTACGGGACGACGATCGTCTGCGGTTTCGCCCGTCTCTGGGGCTATCCGATCGGTATCGTCGCCAACAACGGCATCCTGTTCTCGGAATCTTCGCTGAAAGCCGCGCATTTCATTGAACTCTGTGCGCAGCGCGGCATCCCGCTGCTCTTTCTGCAGAACATCACCGGTTTCATGGTCGGTCGCAAATACGAAAACGGCGGCATCGCCCGCGATGGCGCCAAGATGGTGACCGCCGTCGCCTGCGCGCGGGTGCCAAAGTTCACGGTGGTCATCGGCGGTTCCTTCGGCGCCGGCAACTACGGCATGTGCGGTCGGGCGTACTCGCCACGTTTTCTGTGGATGTGGCCCAATGCACGCATCTCGGTGATGGGCGGCGAGCAGGCGGCGCAGGTGCTGGCAACCGTCAGGCGTGACGGCCTGGAGGCCGCCGGCAAGGCCTGGAGCGCCGACGAAGAAGCGGCCTTCATGGCGCCGATCCGCGCACAGTACGAATTGCAGGGCCATCCCTACTACGCCAGCGCCCGCCTCTGGGACGACGGCGTGATTGACCCGGCCGATACCCGCCGGGTGATCGGACTCGGTCTGTCGGCGGCATTGAATGCCGACGCCGAAACGACCCGGTTCGGCATTTTCCGCATGTGAGGGAGCCATGATGAGCGAGTATCAATCGATTCTCACCGAAATCGACGGCAACGTCGGCATCCTGACGCTGAACAGGGCGCAGCGGCACAACGCATTCGACGAGCAACTGATCGCCGAGATTACCGAAGGCCTGCGCGAACTCGAGGCGGATGCGCGCGTTCGCGCCGTCGTGCTGTCGTCCACCGGAAAAAGCTTCTGCGCCGGTGCCGACCTGAACTGGATGAAGCGTGTCGCCGGCTGCACTCCCGAAGAAAACCTGCTCGACGCGAAAAGGCTGGCCGAGTTGTTGTCGACGCTCAATGAACTCTCGAAACCGACGCTGGCGCGTGTGCAGGGACCGGCTTACGGCGGCGGCGTCGGACTGATCGCCGCCTGCGACATTGCCATCGGGACCTACGATGCGGTGTTTGCGCTCAGTGAAGTGAAGCTGGGAATCGTGCCGGCAGTGATCAGCCCTTACGTGCTGGCGGCGATCGGCGAGCGCTACAGCCGCCGCTACATGCTGACGGCCGAGCGTTTCTCGGCCGCCGAGGCCTACCGGATCGGCCTGTTGCACGAACTCGTTCCCGGTGAGGAGCAACTCGACGAGGCGATCGCCGAGATCCTCGACAGTCTGCTCGCCAACGGTCCGCACGCCCAGGCCGAATGCAAGGCGCTGATTCGCATCGTTGCTGGCCAGCCGATCGATGCCGAGACCATCGACGAGACGGCGCAGCGGATTACGCGCGTTCGTGCCAGCCCCGAAGGCCGGGAGGGTCTGGCGGCGTTTCTCGAAAAGCGGCAGCCGAACTGGGTCGCCGACTGAAATGGCAATCACCTGTAAGCGGTTTGCATGTTGCTGTCTGGCGAAAGGTTTTGCGCAATGTTTACCAAGATTCTGATGGCCAATCGCGGCGAGATTGCCTGCCGCGTGATCCGCACCGCCCGCCGCATGGGGGTGCGCACCGTCGCCGTTTTCTCCGAAGCCGATGCCAACGCCCGCCATGTTCGCCTCGCCGACGAGGCGGTGTGCATCGGTCCGCCTGCAGCCCGCGATTCCTATCTGGTCGCCGAGCGGCTGCTCGATGCGGTCAGGCGTACCGGCGCTCAGGCGGTGCATCCGGGCTATGGCTTTCTCTCCGAGAATGACCGCTTCGCCGACGCCTGTGCGGCTGCCGGGATCGTTTTTATCGGCCCGCCGGCGGCGGCGATTCGCGCCATGGGTTCGAAGTCTGCGGCCAAGACACTGATGGCCGCAGCCGGTGTTCCCCTGACGCCAGGCTACCACGGTGACGAGCAGGACCCTGCTTTCCTGCACATGCAGGCCGACGCCATTGGCTACCCGGTGCTGATCAAGGCGGCCGCCGGCGGTGGCGGCAAGGGCATGCGTCTGGTCGAGAAGAGCGACGATTTTGCCGCCGCGCTGGCCTCGTGCCGGCGCGAAGCGATCTCGTCATTCGCCTCCGGCCAGGTGCTGATCGAGAAATACCTGCGCCGGTCACGGCACATCGAGATCCAGATCTTTGCCGATACGCTGGGCAATTGCGTGCATCTCTTCGAACGTGACTGCTCGGTGCAGCGCCGCCACCAGAAAGTCCTCGAAGAGGCGCCGGCACCTGGAATGACGCCGGCGTGCCGCGCCGCCATGGGCCAGGCAGCGGTTGACGCTGCCCGCGCGGTTGGCTACGTCGGCGCCGGTACCGTCGAATTCATTGCCAGTGAGACTTTCGCGCAGGACGGCAGCTTCTATTTCATGGAGATGAACACCCGCCTGCAGGTCGAACATCCGGTGACCGAGATGATCACCGGACAGGACCTCGTCGAGTGGCAGTTGCGCGTCGCCAGTGGCGAACCCCTGCCGCTGCGTCAGGAACAGCTCGACATTCGCGGACACGCGCTGGAAGCGCGCATCTACGCCGAGAATCCTGACCAGCAATTCCTGCCCTCGACGGGGCGCCTGCTGCATCTGGCGCGGCCGGCCGAGAGCCTCAACGTTCGCGTCGATACCGGCATCGAACAGGGCGACGAGATCACGCCTTACTACGACCCGATGATCGCCAAGCTGATCGTCTGGGATGTCGACCGGCATGCCGCGCTCGGGCGCATGCGGCAGGCGCTGGCCGATTACCGCATCGTCGGGGTCAGTACCAACATCGACTTCCTGTCACGGCTGGTGGCCTGCCCGGCTTTTGCCAACGCCGATCTCGATACCGCCCTGATCGAGCGCAGCCGCGACTTTCTTTTTCCGGCGCAAAGCGATCCTCCGAGCAGCGTTTTCTTCGTTGCCGCGGTCGCCGGTTTGCTGCGCGAATACGCGGCAGCGCTCGCCAGGGCCAGCCACTCGGGTGATCCCTGGTCGCCGTGGAGCCTGCACGACGGTTGGCGTCTGAACATCCAGCCGCGACGCACGCTGAGCTATCGCAGCGGGGATACCCGGCACGAGGTCCTCGTCGCCTACGCAGCCGATGGCTGGCGCCTGACGCTCGGCAACGAGTCGGTCCTCGCGCGTGGCCGCGTCCTCGAAAGCGGCCAGTTCGCCGGGCAACTGGCGGTCGAACTCGACGATCGCCGTTTGGTGGCGAGTGTCGTCGCGGTGACCGAAAAGCAGGAACGCCACGTTTTTCTCAATGGCACCAATTACGTCATCCTGCGCGACGATCCGCTGCACCTCGTCGCAGCGGGCGGAGCGCAGGGCGGAGGTCTGACCGCACCGATGCCGGGCAAGGTCATCGCTTTGCTGGCCGCGGTCGGACAGCGGGTGGACAAGGGCGCGCCGCTCCTGATTCTCGAGGCGATGAAAATGGAACACACGATTACCGCACCGAAGAACGGTCGCGTCAAGGCTTTCCACTACGCTGCCGGTGACCAGGTCGCCGATGCAGCCGAACTGGTCGATTTCGAGGTCGAGCCATGACCCTGCCAGCGCGCGTGAAACTGGTCGAGGTCGGGCCACGCGACGGCTTGCAGAACGAGCCAGCGATCGTTCCGACGGCGATCAAGGTCGAGCTGATCGAACGTCTTGCCGATGCCGGACTGTTGGCCATCGAGGCCACCTCCTTCGTCTCGCCGCAGTGGGTGCCGCAGATGGCCGACAACGCCGAGGTGCTGCGCGCGCTGCTGGCCAGCCCGCAACGCCGGCCGCAGCCCTCGTACCCGGTGTTGACCCCCAATCTCAAGGGTTTCGACGCCGCCATCGAAGCCGGCGCGCAGGAAGTCGCGATTTTCGCTGCGGCCTCGGAGACCTTTTCGCAGAAGAATATCAACTGCAGCATCGCCGAGAGCCTGAAGCGCTTCGCTGCCGTCGTCGATGCCGCCAGCGCACTCGAAGTCAAGGTGCGCGGCTATGTCTCGTGCGTCGTCGCCTGTCCCTACGAAGGTGCCATCGATCCGGTGAAAAGTGCGTGGGTCGCCGGGCAACTGCTCGAAATGGGTTGCTACGAAGTTTCCCTCGGCGATACCATCGGTGCCGGCACCCCGGCATCGATTCAGCGAATGATCGAGGCCTGCGCGGCAGTGGTGCCGATCGAAAAACTGGCGGGACATTACCATGACACCTACGGGATGGCCATTGCCAACATCTACGCCTCGCTCGAACTCGGCATGGCGGTGTTTGACAGCTCGATCGCCGGACTCGGTGGCTGTCCGTATGCCGCCGGTGCCAGTGGCAACGTGGCCAGCGAGGACGTCGTCTATTTGCTGCAGGGCCTGGGCATTGAATGCGGCGTCGATAGGGACAAGTTGCTGGTCGCCAGCCGGTTCATCGCACACTTCCTGGGCCGCGAACCGGCGTCGAAAGTGGCGCGCGCCTTGCTCGCCAGGCAGAGCGCCCGATGAGCACTGCTCGAAATACACTGGTCACGCAAGGGGTCGTCTCGCCGTGCATCAATGTCTGCCGAATGGACGATCGAACCGGTTGGTGTCTGGGTTGCTTCCGGACGATCGAAGAAATTGCCGTCTGGAGCCGCGCCACCGACGACCGGCGCCTGCAGATTCTGCTGGCCGTCGAGCGCCGGCGTTTCGAGCACGATCCGGCCGGCTGTGCGTCGGGAGGTGATTTCCGTGCTGATTGCGATCGTTGATCATGAACAAACCTGAAGAAGAATATTTCTGTGTCGGCATCTGCATGCCCGACCCGGATTCCGGTTACTGCCTCGGCTGCGGTCGTCCGCCGGTGCCGGTCTCGTCGATCACGCAAGGGATCGTCGTCGAGGAACTGCGCCGCGAACCCATCTATGACGCCTTGCCGAACAACGACTCGCCAGATCAGAGCTGATGCTTCCCGATAGTCTGCGGGTTCTTGAACGCGGCTGGCTGTCGTCGAACAACATCGTCTTTCTCGAAGGCGAGCAGGCGGCGCTGATCGACAGTGGTTACGTGACGCATGCCGCACAGACGGTCGCCCTGCTCGAACAGACGCTGGCCGGCCGCCGGCTGACGCGGCTCTTCAACACCCACTCGCATTCCGACCATATCGGGGGCAACGCGGCCGTGACCGAGGCCTTCGGTTGCCAGGTGATCGTTCCCCAGGGCATCGATGCGACGATTGCCGAGTGGGACGAAGAGGCCTTGCTGCTCTCACCGCTCGGCCAGTCGGGCGCGCGCTTTTGCCATGATGCAACGATCGCTGCCGGCGATGAAGTCGAACTTGGCGGGCTCAACTGGCGTGCGATTGCCGTTCCCGGTCACGACATGGATGCGCTGGCCTTTCACAACCCGGAGCGACGCCTGCTGATCTCCGGTGATGCCCTGTGGCGCAATGGCTTCGGGGTGATCTTCTCGGAACTGTTGAGTCATCCGGAGGGCGCGGGAGGGCTGAAGGCTGCGCGTGAAACGCTCGACGTCCTGGCACGTCTGCCGATCGATGGGGTGATCCCCGGCCACGGTGCGCCCTTCATTGAGGTGGCCGACGCCTTCGAGCGCGCCTATCAGCGGCTGGCCACCTTCGAACAGAATGTCGAGCTGCTGGCCAGACATGCCCTGCGGGTCATTCTCGCTTTTGCCTTGCTGGAAAGGCGGCAACTGCCGCGCGCCGATCTTCCCGAGTTCCTCGCCAGCCTCAGCTTCTGCCGGAGCGTCAACGCACGCTATCTGAGCCACAGCAATGAGGTGCTCGCACAATGGCTGGTCCGCGACCTGATCCGGGCGGGGACCCTGCGGGACGTCGATGGCATGTTGCTGGCCGTCTAACGGTCATGACTTTTTCAGGCACCCCACGATCATGAAAGCCATGACCGTTTTCCCTCTCCCCCGACCCCTCCCCCGCGAGGGGGAGGGGAGATTCGTGAGTCGCTGACGCGACTTTCACATTAACGGTCATGACTTTTCCAGCCCCCCCAATCATAATGACGCTTTCATTCACACCCGTTCGCGGCGGCCGGCATGTCTCATGTCTGGCATGTCTGGCGTAAGCGAGTCGCTATAATGGACGGGGATTGCTGTTGAAGCGCCGTTGCGCTGGATGAGGAGGAGAACGTGTTTGCGGTCTATGGCTTGAGTGGTCCAATCTACCGGGGTACATTCGAAGGCCTCAAGGATGTCGCCGAGGTTCATCGGGGCTCCGCAGTTCGACCCCTTGCCGAGAGCGAGCCGGCACCCGTCTTCAGTGCTCCGACAGCGCAGGCCGTGAGCGCTTATAAGGAAATGCTGCGCGGCGACCCTGAGCGGGGTCCGCTGTACCATGCCTATCAGATCATGCAACGGCAGATCGTCTCGGTGACCAGCAACGATCCCGTCGAACGGGCGTGGCGGATACTGCTCGAACGCCGTATTCACCAGGCGCCGGTGCTCGACCCGACTTACCGGCTGGTGGGCCTCGTCAGTGAGCGCGACCTGCTGACCGTCGTCAACGTCGAAGACGGGCGCGTGCGCGATGTGCTGGCAAGGAAGGTGAGCGATGTGATGACCACGCCCGTGGTCAGCGCCGACCCGATCACCGACATCCGGCGAATCGCCTGGGTGATGCTCGAACACCAGGTCGATGGCGTGCCGATTGTCAATGAAATGCAGGTGCTGGTCGGTTTCGTATCGCGCAGCGACATCCTGCGTGCGATCATCACCGATCCGCCGCTGAGCCTGTGGCGCTAGGCCGGCTGCCTGCCTGCTGCGTTACCATTTGCGATCGTCCTTTGCCTGAGGAAAACCGATGAGCCATGCGTCAATCCGCATCTACCACAACAATCGCTGTTCGAAGAGTCGCGCCGCTTGCCAGTTGATCGCCGAAAAGGGGGTCGATGCCGAGATCGTCGACTATCTGAAAACGCCGCCGAGCCACGAAGAGCTGCGCGATCTTCTGCGAAAACTCGGCCTGCGGCCATCGGAACTGGTGCGTCGCGGTGAAGCGGTGTTCAAGGAGCACTACGCCGGACGCTCTCTGAGCGACGACGAATGGCTACAGGCGATGGTAACGTACCCGATTCTGATCGAGCGTCCGATCGTCGTGCGCGGTGACCGGGCGGTGCTCGGTCGGCCACCGGAAAAGGTGCTCGAGCTACTGTAGCAAACGCCCGTGATCACCCCCCGACCTCGCGAGTGGAGTGGAGTGGAGAGGGGGAGGCTCGTGAGTCGCTCACGGTAAACTTTCATTCGCACCTGCAAGCTTCAGCCGGTCTGGCTCTTGAGCACGGACACCTGCGGCTTGCCTTCGCAGATCTCTCCGATCACCGTGGCGTGGTCGAATCCTTCCTGCAGGAAAATCGCCAGGACTTCGGTGACCACTTCGGGCGTACAGGCGACCAGCAGGCCGCCGCTGGTCTGCGGATCGGTCAGCAGCGCTTGTTCGGGGTCGCTGAATGATTTCTTCTGGAGACTGACGTGTTCGCCATAACTCGCCCAGTTGCGCCCGGAAGCGCCGGTGATACAGCCTTTGGCTGCGTAACCAAGCGCATTCGGCAGCAAGGGCAGGGCTGTGTAATCGATCTTTGCCGAAACGCCCGAGGCCTTGCAGATTTCAACCAGGTGGCCGAGCAGGCCAAAACCGGTGACGTCGGTCATCGCATGCACGCCGGACAGGCAGGCGAGCGCGCGGCCCGGCGTGTTGATCTGGGTCGTTGCGGCGATCATCGCGGTGTAGCAGGCCTGTGACAACAATCCTTTCTTCAGCGCCGCGCTGAAGAAGCCCACTCCGAGTGCCTTGCCGAGAATCAGCTGGTCGCCGGGGCGAGCACCGGAATTGCGTTTGAGGTTGTCCGGATGCACCAGACCGATGGCGACAAGGCCGTAGATCGGCTCGACCGAGTCGATGGTATGCCCACCGGCAATCGGAATACCTGCCTTGGTGCAGATCGACTCACCGCCTTCGAGAATCCGTTTGATGGTCGCCAGTGGCAACTGGTTGACCGGCATGCCGACGATCGCCAGGGCCAGCAGCGGCACGCCTCCCATGGCATAGACATCGGAGAGCGCGTTGGTCGCGGCGATGCAGCCGAAATCGAAGGGATCATCGACGATCGGCATGAAAAAGTCGGTGGTCGCCACCAGCGCCTGCTCGTCGTTGAGTTGATAGACGGCAGCGTCATCGCTGGTTTCGATACCGACCAGCAGTTGCCGAGGCACGATCGCTGACGAGGTCTTGGCGAGGATCTGTTCGAGTACGCCGGGAGCGATCTTGCATCCGCAACCGCCGCCGTGCGAGAACTGCGTCAGTCTGATCGCTGCGGTCGAGGGAACTTGCGGTGCAACAACCTTGTTGGTTGCGGGTTTTTTTCTGGACATTTTTTTAACCAGGTTATTAACCAGGTAGGGCAGGCATGCGGTGTGAAAAGCGATGGCGAAGATCGCTACGCGACAACATTCGTGGGTCGCGGACGCGACTTTCTCATTAACTGGCGTCGAATCCCGCTTCTTCGACCGCCTGCCGCAACTCGGTGACGCTTACCAGCGCCGGGTCACAGGCGACGCTGGCCTGCCCCGCAGCGAGGAATACTTCCACCTGCTCGACGCCGGGCAGCGCCTGGAGGGCAGCGGTAACACTCTGCACGCAACCCTGGCAACTCATCCCGGCTACTGCAATCACGATTCTTTCCATCAGACCTTTCCCATCAGAGAGCCCGGCGCTATGCCCTATTTGTCACCGGCGCGCCAGCGTTTGAGGAGCAGCGAGTTGGACACCACCGAGACCGAACTCATTGCCATGGCGGCGCCTGCGATCACCGGACTGAGCATTCCCAGCGCCGCCAGGGGAATGCCAAGCACATTGTAGAGGAATGCGCAGAACAGATTCTGCCTGATTTTCCGTAGCGTCGCACGCGAAAGCAGGATGGCATCGGCGATTCCGTTGAGATCGCTGCGCACCAGCGTCACGTCGGCGGCCGCGATGGCCGCATCGGAGCCGGCCCCGATGGCAAAGCTGACGTCGGCAGCCGCCAGTGCCGGCGCATCGTTGATTCCGTCGCCGACCATCGCCACCACCGCCTTGCCGGTTTTCAGTGCATTGACCGCTGCAGCCTTGTCCGCGGGCAGGATACCAGCCTGAAAATCATCGATACCAGTCTCCCGGGCAATCGCCGTGGCGGTTGCGGGATGGTCGCCGGTCAGCATCACGACGCGGATTCCCATGCCCTTGAGACGATCCACGGCGGCACGCGAAGTCTCGCGCAGCGGGTCGGCGATGGCCAGAAGCGCCAGGGACAGTGAGGCATCGTCTTCGGCACATGGGGGGCTGCGCTTCTCCGTCAGAACCACGACGGTCTTGCCGGCGCGCTGCAGGGTGTTGATCAGATCCTCGGGCAAGGCCAGGCCATGGCAGCCGTCCGGCGCAGCCAGTCGCAGCCAGCGCCCGGCGACCCGGCCTTCGACGCCGCGACCGGGAATCGCCCGAAACTCGTCAAGTTCCGGCAAGATCGTCCCGGCGGCGTGTGCGTGCTGCAGGATGGCCCGTCCCAGCGGATGTTCCGATCCCTGTTCCAGGCCAGCAGCCAGCGCCAGCGCTTCTTTGGCAGACGTCGCCAAAGGGACGAGATCGGTGACGACCGGTTCGCCACGCGTCAGGGTGCCGGTCTTGTCGATCGCCAGTACGTCGACCTTCTCGGCACGCTCGAGCGCCTCGGCATTCCTGACCAGAATGCCGGCCGCGGCGCCCTGACCGCTGGCGACCATGATCGCCGTCGGCGTGGCCAGCCCGAGGGCGCAGGGGCAGGCAATGACCAGGACGGCCACGGCATTGACCAGCGCGCTGCTGAATACACCGGAGAAAGCCCACCAGGCAATCAAGGTGAGCAGGGCAATGGCGCAGACGACCGGGACGAAAATTGCCGAAACCCGGTCAGCCAGTCTCTGCACCGGCGCTTTCGACCCCTGCGCCTCGGCCACCATACGGATGATTCCGGCGAGCAGGGTATGCTCGCCGACACCGGTGGCCTGGCAACGCAGCATTCCCTCGCCGTTGGCGGTGGCCGCAAAGACGCGGTCGCCGCGGCGCTTGACCAGTGGCATGCTCTCGCCGGTCAGCATGGCTTCATTGACGTTCGACGAACCGTCGATCACCTCGCCGTCGACCGGCAGGTTTTCACCGGGACGGACAATGAAGATGTCCCCTGGTACCAGCAGGACGGTGTCGATGTCGAGCAGTCGTCCGTCGCGTTCGACACGGGCCGTTCTCGGTTGCAGGCGGATCAGCGCCTCGATGGCCTCGCTGGTCTTTGCCTTGGCGCGCGCCTCGAGCAGCTTGCCGAGCAGCACCAGCGTGATCACCGCCGCCGAGGCCTCGAAATAGACATGCAGGTCGGCAGCGAGCGACAGGGTGACAACCAGGCTGAAGCCGTAAGCCATGCTGGTACCGAGCGCGACCAGCACGTCCATATTGGCACCGCCACTGCGCAGGGCTTTCCAGGCGCCATCGTAAAAACGCCAGCCGATCCAGAATTGCACCGGTGTTGCCAGTAGCAGTTGCAGCCAGCGGGGCAGGAGATCCTGGTGAGCGTCTGCGCCAGGGTTGAACATGGCCAGCATTGGCGCGACCAGTGGCAGCGTCAACGCGGCCGAGATCCAGAAACGACGCAATTCGGCCCGCTCGCTGGCGCGTTTTCTGGCCTTTTCGTCAGTCTGGGAACGATTATCGGCCAAACGGCCAGTGAAGCCGGCGCGCTCGACGGTGGCGATCAGTAGCGCTGGTGCGACGACGCCGGGAAGGTAACGAACCGTCGCTCGCTCGGTCGCCAGATTGACCACCGCGTCCACCCCCGGCAGACGGTTGAGCATTTTTTCCAGCCGTGCCGAACAGGCCGCGCAACTCATGCCGGTGATGGCCAGTTCCAGAGTCTGCGGCGGCAGGTCGAGGGGCTGCCGGGAATCGGGGCCTGAATTGCTCATCCGCTGCGAACGGTCATGACTTTTTCCAGGCACCCCCGATCATGAAAGTCATGACCGTTTCCCTCTCCCTCAACCTCTCTCTCCCCCGCGAGGGGGGGAGATTCTTGAGTCGCATACGCGACTTTCACATTAAGCACCTGTGGCGCCAACCCCAGCACCCCGAGCAGTCCCCAGATGCCAAAACCGAGAATCAGCAGGCCGCAAGCCAGGCGAACCCCTGGTTTCATGGCATAGGCCTGGAGGCGGGCGGCGAGCAGACCGGCGAGCAGCAGATTGGGCAGGGTGCCGACACCGAAGGCCAGCATCAAACCGGCTCCATGCACCGCAGAACCGCTGGTGAGGGCAGTTGCCAGGGCGCTATAGACTAGGCCGCAGGGCAGCCAACCCCACAGCAGACCGAGCGGAAAGGCCTGCGCCACGGTGCGTGCAGGCAGATAGCGGCGGCTCAGCGGTTGCAGATGTCGCCACAGTTTCTGGCCGCAGCGCTCGCTGAATGCCAGTGCCCGGGTGACGCCGATCAGGTAGAGACCCAGCGCGATCAACATCCCGTTGGCGAGCAGATAAAGGAGGGTGCGAACCGGCCATTGACTGGCCAGGGCCATGCTGGCTTCGCCAAGCGCACCGGCCATGGCACCGGCGGTGGCATAGCTGACGATGCGTCCGCTGTTGTACGCCAGGTGCAGGGCAAAGCTTGCAGGGGCACCCATCGACAGGGCGCCGACGATGCCGCCGCACATGCCGACACAGTGCGTCCCCCCCAGCAGACCGATCAACAACAGGGCGAGATAGCTGGATTCAGGCATGCCAGAGCCAGGTGTGCGTGGAGCGCCGCCGTGCAGACGGGTACGCACGATGACCATGAGTGCCCCGCAGCAAGGATGGACGACCCGAGTCGCCGGGATGTAGCCGGGAACACATGCCTACGCCGCCACTTCTCCACCCAGCGCAGTGACCAGGTCATCGAGCAACTGCACCACTTCTCCGGTCATCAGGGTGAAATCGATGTCGAAGCGTTCATCAGCGTTCTCGCCCTGGCCTTCGGCCTGTTCCTTGAGGATGTCCAGGAAGACCAGGCGCTTGATCTGTAACTGGTCGTTGAGCACAAAGGAAATGCGGTCGTTCCAGGTCATCGCCAGGCGGGTGACGATCTTGCCGGTGGCGATATGCTGGCGGATCTCTTCGCCTTCGAGGGTGTGATTGACATAGCGCACGCTGGCCTTGTCGGTCGAGCGCAGCTCGAGGTCCTGGTCGAGGGTGAATCCGACGGGGGCTTCGCCATCGGCCACCCAGCCGGTCATCGCCGCCGACGGTGATTGCGTCACTTTGAGCACCTTGGCCGGCAAGGCATCAAGCGATTTGTGAAGATGTTCGAGGAACTCCTCGGCTTTTGCCGGCGAGGCGGAGTCGATGACCAGCCAGCCGTTGATCGGGTCGATCCAGCCATAAGTGCTGCGGCTGCGGATGAAGGCACGCGGCAGCAGTTCGAGGGTCATTTCCTGCTGGATCTCGCGCATCTCGCGACGACCGATACGGCGGCCTTCGGCTTCCTCGATCTCCTTGGCCTTGTCGCTGGCGAAGCGTTTGACGATCGAGGCCGGCAGCAGTTTTTCCTCGACCCCGAGGGCGAGCAGCCATTGCTGGTTGACGGAGTGGACGAGTGCGCCGCCGTCCCGTGGCGCGACCCAGCCGATGCTGCGCGGATCGGTGGCGTGGCATCCTTGCTGGGTCAGTTTGCCGAGTTGCGCCGCCAGTTGCTCAGCGTCAGCAGCCCAGTTTCTGGGCAGGCGGTAGAGATGAAGATTTTTGAACCACATGAGCGGACCCGAAAAAATTGGCCATTATAGGTCCGAACAGCACATAATTTGCTGCCGGTTGGCTTGGCGGCAGGGCGATTGCATGAATCTTATACAAGACCCAGGAGTTCGGCGCGAAAGGCGTCCGAAGTCGCGGCGATCAGTCGCTGAACCTTGAGGCCGCCCTGGCGTTTTACCGGAGCAAGGCGCAGGAGGTGTGAGTCCAGGTCGCTCGCCCGCCATTCGGGCTGATGGCGGTTGGGCATCAGAACACGCGCCGCGGCTTTCGGTGGCAAGACCTTTGCTCCACTCTGGCTCGTCGGGTTCGCTAGCGTCATCGGTTCGTCGGGAAAAAGCGGGGAAGTATCGGTCATGGTCGTAGCCTGGCAACATCAATGACCATAGCATGGTACCCACCCGATCAGGCTCAAGTTCGCTACCTGCCATTCTCCCGATCCGGTGACGTGCAGTTCCGCCCGCTGACCAGATGCAATTGGGCATCTGTTACGTCGCATCTTGCAGTTGCCGGGCCGGCGCTTCCTGGCAAGGAAGTGGTTTATCTGCACACTCTTTGGCTCGCGCGAGCGCGTCAAGCAGGTCATCGAAGGACCGGATGGAGACATCGATCGCATCATCGGATCTGTGCGGGACAACGGCGCAAAGATTTCGAACAGGCTGATCAGGGAAATCCCGGCTCTTGCGGATGAGTCTCTCGCCGCGGAAGTCGCCACCGCAATCCTGTTGGCATTGGCGCAGATGATCTGATGGATGCCTCAGCGCAGCGAGGCGTTGATCTTCTCCAAGGCTGCCGACCCTGGGCACAGCTCGGCTGCGCCGAGCGTATTCAGTGGCAACAGGACGGTATTGAGTTCCTGGTGCAGGTCACAGGCGTCGCTGTCGAGGTAGAGCAGGCCAGTGATCAGCTCGCCACGTGCGGCGTGTTCCTGAACGTAGCTCATCGCCCGGATCCGGTCGCTGGCGTCGTAGTCGGCGTGCAGCTTGCGCAGGCGGACCACCGAACCGTCGTGCTGGCGTACCTCGGTCACTTCGCCGGCGCCGTACTCGGCGGTGATCTCTTCGCGCTGCGGGAAGAAGTCCAGGCGATTGACCGCCTCGTTGTGCTCGCGTACGTAGTCGTAGCTCTTGGTGCTGCCGCCATGGTTGTTGAAGGCGATGCACGGCGAGAGGATGTCGATCACCGCCGCGCCCTGGTGGGCCAGCGCAGCGCGGATCAATGGCACCAGCTGGGTCTTGTCGCCGGAGAAGCCGCGCGCGACGAAGGTCGCCCCCATGACCAGGGCGAGCGTGACCAGGTCGATCGGCGCGTCGTTGTTGGTCTGCCCCTTCTTCGACTTTGAGCCCTTGTCGGCGGTCGCCGAGAACTGGCCCTTGGTCAGTCCGTAGACCCCGTTGTTCTCGACCAGGTAAGTCATGTTGACGCCCCGGCGCATGACGTGCGCAAACTGGCCGAGGCCGATCGACGCCGAGTCGCCGTCACCCGAGACACCCAGGTAGATCAGGTCGCGGTTGGCCAGATAGGCGCCGGTGAGCACCGAGGGCATGCGTCCATGCACGGTGTTGAAACCGTGCGAGTTGCCCAGGAAGTAATCCGGCGTCTTCGACGAGCAACCGATTCCCGAGAGCTTGGCAACGCGGTGCGGCTCGATGTCGAGTTCCCAGCAAGCCTGGATGATGGCGGCCGAGATCGAGTCGTGGCCGCAACCGGCGCAGAGTGTCGAAATCCGGCCTTCGTAGTCGCGGCGGGTGTAGCCGACCCGGTTTTTGGCGAGCGAGGGGTGGTGCAGCTTGGGTTTGGCGAGGTAGGTCATCTCAGGCCACCATGTCGTGTCGGAGCGGGCGCACGTTCAGGCGCGAAACGCGCTCGGCGATCTCCTGGGTGATGAAGCGAGCGGTAATCGGCGTGCCGTCGTAGTGCAGTACCGAAATCAGGTTGGCCGGGTTGACGCCGGCCTCGTTGACCAGCAGCGTCGCCAGTTGCCCGTCGAAGTTCTGTTCGAAGACGAACACCTTGGAGTGCGAGGCGATGAAGTCGGCAATCTCGTTCTGGAACGGGAAGGCGCGGATGCGCAGGGCATTGATGTAGATGCCCTGCTCGGCGAGTGCGTCGAGTGCCTCCTGCATGGCCGGGCCGGTCGAGCCGTAGAAGAGGGCGGCAAAGCGCGCCGGGTATCTGGCGGCGCAGAGCACCGGCAGCGGCAGCAGCGACTTGGCGGTCTCGAACTTCTGGCGTAGCCGCTGCATGTTGTAGATGTAGTCGGCGCCGGCTTCCGAGTAGCCGGCGTAGGCGTTCTTGGTGGTGCCGCGGGTGAAGTAACCTCCCCTGGTCGGGTGTGTTCCGGGATAGGTGCGGTAGGGAATGCCGTCGCCGTCGACGTCGAGGTAGCGGCCGAAATCGGTGCCGGCGTCAAGCGCCTCACGGGTCATCACCTTGCCGCGGTCGTATTCTTTGCTGTCGTCCCAGGCGAACGGCTTGCAAAGTCGCTGGTTCATGCCAATGTCGAGGTCGGTCATGACGAAGATGGGTGTCTGCAGGCGCTCGGCGAGGTCGAGTGCCTGCGCCGACATCTCGAAGCATTCATAGGGGTCCTCGGGAAACAGCAGGACGTGCCGGGTATCGCCGTGCGAAGCGTAAGCGCAGGCCAGTATGTCGGCCTGCTGGGTACGCGTCGGCATGCCGGTGGACGGGCCCCCGCGCTGCACGTTGATCAGTACCGCCGGGATCTCGGCGAAATAGGCCAGCCCGATGAACTCGCTCATCAGCGAGATGCCGGGACCGGAAGTGGTGGTGAATGAGCGTGCGCCGTTCCAGCCGGCGCCGATGACCATGCCGATCGATGCCAGCTCGTCTTCGGCCTGCACGATCGAGTAGCGATGCGCACCGGTCTCCGGGTCGATGCGAAGCTTCTGCGCGTAGCGCTGAAATGCTTCGGCGACCGAAGACGAAGGAGTGATCGGATACCACGCACAGACCGTCGCGCCGCCATAGATGCAGCCAAGCGCGGCGGCGCTGTTGCCATCGACGAAGATGCGGTTGCCGACACCGTCGCGGCGTTCGACCTTGAGCGCAATCGGCTTGAGGCTGGAACGTGCGTAGTCCATGCCGAGTTTGAGCGCCTGGACGTTGGATTCGAACAATTTCTCCTTGCCCTTGTACTGTTCGCCGAAGAGCTTCTCGATTTCGGCCGGGTCGATGTCGAGCAGGGTGGTCAGCGCGCCGATATAGATGATGTTCTTGAACAACTGGCGTTCGCGTGCGTCACTATAGGCCTGATTGCAGATCTCGGTGAGCGGCATGCCCAGGACGTGGATGTCGTCGCGGAACTTCGCGCGCGGCAGCGGTTTCGAGCTGTCGTAGAAGAGGTAGCCGCCGGGGTCGATTTCCCGGACATCCTGGTCCCAGGTCTGCGGATTCATGGCCACCATCATGTCCACGCCGCCGCGGCGACCGAGATAGCCCTGCTCGGTGACGCGCACTTCGAACCAGGTCGGCAGCCCCTGGATGTTCGACGGAAAGATGTTGCGTGGCGAGACCGGCACGCCCATGCGCAGGATGGCGCGGGCGAAAAGCTCGTTCGCCGATGCCGACCCGGAGCCGTTGATGTTGGCGAATTTGACCACGAAATCATTGACTGCTTCGATCTTCTGCATTCTCGTTCCTTAAGCGCTTGCTGTCTGCGTACCGGCACTGCGACAGCCGGCGCCGGCATGTGTCATCTCGAGCAGAAACTTCTGCATGTCCCATGCGCCGGTCGGGCAGCGCTCGGCGCAGAGACCGCAGTGCAGGCAGACATCCTCATCCTTGACCATCACCCGTCCGGTCTTCAGCGTTTCCGACACGTACAGATCCTGGTGCAGGTTGAGTGCCGGGGCGCGCAGCCGCGGTCGCAGCTCGTTCTCCTCGCCGTTGGCGGTGAAGCTGATACTGTCCATCGGGCAGATGTCCATGCAGGCATCGCATTCGATGCATAGCTTGGGCGTGAACACCGTCTGCACGTCGCAGTTCAGGCAGCGCTGCGCCTCCTTGGCAGCGAGTTGCGGGTCGAAACCGAGTTCGACCTCGATCCTGATATTCTTGAGTGCCGTACTGATGTCGCGCAGCGGTACGCGCAGACGGCGATCGACCGAAATCGCATTGTCGTAGCGCCAGGCGTGGATGCCCATTTTCTGCGACACGAGACGGGTTTTGGGTGCCGGACGAACGGCAAGGTCTTCGCCATTCAACATGCGGTCGATCGAGACTGCCGCCTCGTGGCCATGCGCGACTGCCCAGATGATGTTCTTCGGGCCGAAGGCGGCATCGCCCCCGAAGAAGACATTCGGCAGGGTCGATTGCAGCGTCCGTTCGTCGAGCTTGGGCAGCCCCCATTTGTCGAACTCGATGCCGATGTCGCGCTCGATCCAGGGAAAAGCGTTGTCCTGACCGACGGCCACCAGCACCTCGTCGCATTCGAAGTGTGCGTCGGGCTCGCCGGTCGGGATCAGGCTGCGCCGTCCCTGCTCGTCGAATACCGCGCGCACCTTCTCGAAGGTGACGCCGGTAAGGCGGCCGCTGTTGTGGGTAAATGCCTTGGGGACGAGATTGTTGAGGATCGGGATGCCTTCGTGCATCGCGTCTTCCTTTTCCCAGGAACTGGCCTTCATTTGCTCGAAACCCGAGCGGACGATGACCTTGACGTCTTCGCCGCCGAGTCGTCGCGAAGAACGACAGCAGTCCATCGCCGTATTGCCACCGCCGAGAACGATGACACGCTTGCTGATCGAGGTGGTATGCCCGAAAGCGACGCTGGCCAGCCAGTCGATGCCGAGATGGATGTATTTGGCTGCGGCCTTGCGACCGGGGATGTCGAGATCATGGCCGCGTGGTGCTCCGGAGCCGACGAAGACCGCGTCATAGCCTTCGGCAAGCAGGTTCTTCAGTGATTTGACGTACTCGCCCGCACGGAAATCGGCGCCGAGGCCGAGAACGTAGCCCGTTTCCTCGTCGATGATCGCTTCGGGCAGCCGAAATTTCGGAATCTGGGTGCGCATCATGCCGCCGGGGCGAGCGTCGCCGTCAAAGATCACCACCTCGTAACCGAGCGGTGCGAGGTCGCGCGCCACCGTCAGCGAGGCCGGACCGCCGCCGACACAGGCGATGCGCCGACCGTTCTTCTCTTTGGCCGGTCGTGGCAAGAGCGACCGGATATCCTGCTTGTAATCGGCGGCGACGCGTTTCAGGCGGCAGATGGCGACGGCTTCCTTGCGTTCGCGCCCATCGGCCGCTTCGTCCTCGACGCGGCTGCGGCGACATGCGGGTTCGCAGGGACGGTCGCAGGTGCGACCGAGGATGCCAGGGAAGACGTTCGACACCCAGTTGACCATGTAGGCTTCGCTGTAGCGACCAGCAGCGATCAGACGGATGTACTCGGGAACGGGCGTGTGGGCCGGGCATGCCCACTGGCAATCAACGACTTTGTGAAAGTAGTCGGGTGCGCCGATATCGGTAGGCTTCAAGAAGAACGTATCCTTTCATCGGGACAAGTCAGGAGCCGCGGCCGCTGGCCCCAAAACCGTCATACTAGCGCGCTGCTGCAGTGCTGAAAAGGGTTTAATAGTGTGTAATTGTGCTCAGACCCTGGCGCCCGATTTGCCGACATACTCGTCAAGGCGCTCTTGAAAACTGGACAAGTATTCTATTTAATTAGGATCTTGTTCATCTCATCAGTCTCGTTGATTTCGTTCATTTCGTCCAGGGAGTCTTACATCATGCAATTCGTCGACCAGGCACTCAATCGTCCGCGGCCTGACAGTATCCGCCGCAATGTCAAACTGCCACGCCGGCAGGCTTATTTTCCCTCTCCGACGGACTGGCGAGACCAAGTGCTGTATTTTTTGCTGGTTGACCGTTTCAGCGATGGCGCCGAAGCGACGCGCCCCTTGCTCGACCGGCACCAGTTGGCCGCTGCCCGGCCTGCCCAGTCCAATGGTCAACCGTGGCGCTGGGATCTCTGGGCGGCATCGGGTGCCGATCGCTGGCAGGGTGGAACCCTGTCGGGGGTGCGCTCGCAACTGGCGTACCTGAAACGGCTCGGCGTGACGGCGCTGTGGCTGAGTCCGGTTTTCAAGCAGCGCGGGCACCTCGACAGCTATCATGGCTACGGTGTCCAGGATTTCCTCGACATCGACCCGCGTTTTGGCAATCGCGCCGATCTGGTCGCCCTGGTGGCGGAAGCGCATCAGGCGGGACTGCGAGTCATCCTCGACATCATTTTCAATCACTCGGGTTCCAACTGGGTTTATCCGCAGGGAACACCGGGCGGCACATCGACGCCCCACTATACGCAGGGACGTTACGCCTTCGGTGCCTGGCTCGGCGATCAGGGACAGACGGTCGGCGCCATCGCCGGTCCCGAGGACGGTGCCTGGCCGAGCGAACTGCAGGCTCCCGAGTGCTACACGCGTGCCGGCAGCGGCAGCCTGGGTGCCGGCGACATCAACGACCCGTTTGCCGAGCATAAACGCAGCGATTTCATCACCCTGCGGGATTTTGACCAGAACACGGTGCTGGCTGACCTGGCGCAGTGCTACAAGTACTGGATTGCGCTGAGCGACTGCGATGGCTTTCGGATCGATACGCTGAAGCATGTTTCGCTCGAAGACGCGCGCAACTTCTGCGGCGCGATCAAGGAATTCGCCAGCAACCTCGGCAAGGACGATTTCTTCCTCGTCGGTGAGGTCGCAGGCGGCGACTACAGCCAGGACCGCTATCTCGATGTTCTCGACCGCAACCTGAACGCCGCGCTCGACATTGGCGAGATGCGCCCGACGCTGAACGGCGTCGCCAAGGGGCTGGTGCACCCGCATGCCTACTTCAACGGTTTCAACCCGGGTTCCGCGGGGATGGGTTCGCACCGCAATCTCGGCAACCGGCATGTTTCGATCCTCGACGACCATGACCATGTGTTCGGTCAGAAACTGCGCTTTTCGAGCGAGGCGGCCTCGCCGCAGCAGATCGCCGCCGGTGTGGCCATGCAGGCCTTCACGCTGGGTATCCCGTGCATCTATTACGGGACCGAACAGAGCCTGGCCGGGCCGGAGCCGGCAGAGCGTTTCTGGCTGCCGGAGTGGAAGGGTTCGGATCGTTATCTCCGCGAAGCCATGTTCGGCCCGGCGCATCCGCTCCGGAGCGGGCGGGCCGGCCTGGAGTCTGCCCTGGACCCGGATCTGCCTGGCTTTGGCCCGTTCGGAACCGCTGGCCAGCACTGCTTCGACGAGCAGAGTCCGGCCTTTACCCGCATTGCCGCGATCCATGCGATCCGTGCGCAGTACCCTTGCCTGCGGCACGGTCGCCAGTACCTGCGCCCGATCTCC
>NZ_JAZKUD010000008.1:0-97338 GCF_036625275.1 Accumulibacter sp. | reverse complement strand
TGAAGGTCGGTTCGGAGCCAACCCAGATGGTCAGGCCCATGGCGGCGATTTGCGCGTCGTGATGGCGTACGGCTGCCGCGAATCGGTCTGTTGTCGACATGATGTTGTACTGCCATGAGATCAGGCGAGAATGTTACCTCAGTCGGCACTGCTCTGGCGTACTTCAGATCCAGCCGACGACGGGTGGAAGCCAGCCCGAGGGGATAGACGACCACGGCTACCCCCGAGCCGTGCCTACGGACTGCCCACCGATGTGGCGACGGCCGGTGATCTCTGCACCAACATTGTTGGGGACACGCCCTAGGAGGGTGAGGCGAGAGGGGGCATTCACGACGTTCCGGGCAAACGAAACCGGAGCACTGGCCGCAAGGTCGGTGCTCCGGTGTGGGGCGATGCGAGGCTGTGTGATTTCCCGTTCGCTTTACGAGGCCGGGCTGGTCTGCTTCTTGTAGAAACCGGTTTCGGCCAGCACGTCCTGTTCCGCAAAGGCAGCCTTTTCGCGGGCTGCGCTTTCGCTGGTATCGAGAACCGATCCCAGCCAGGCGGCAAGAAACGCCAGAGGCATCGAGAAGAGTGCCGGTTGTTCGTAGGGGAACAAGGCGGTCGGATTGCCGAGAACAGTCACCCACACGGCCTTGGAGCAGACCACCAGCAGCAGGGCCGAAATCAGTCCAGCCATGGCGCCGAGAACGGCACCCCGAGTGGTCAGACCTCGCCAGTACATGGAGAGTATCAAGACCGGGAAGTTGGCTGAAGCGGCAATGCCCAGCGTCAGACCGGACAGGAACGCCAGATTATGCTTCTCGAACATGATCCCGAGAACGACCGCGAGCACGCCCAGGCCCAAGGAAGCAATCTTGGACACCTTGATTTCATCGGCCTCGGTTGCCGTGCCCTTCTTGATTGCGTTGGCGTAGATATCGTGCGAAATCGCCGAGGCTCCGGCCAGAGCGAGGCCCGATACCACCGCCAGGATGGTTGCAAACGCCACTGCCGCCATGAAGCCGAGCAGCAGGTTGCCGCCCACGGCATGCGCCAGATGCATTGCTGGCATGTTGCCGCCGCCCAGCAATTTCCCGCCGATGATCCCGCCCTCGAAGTACTGCGGGTCGGTGCCGACGAGTACAACGGCCGACAGACCGATCAAGCCGATCATCAGGAAGAAAAAGCCCATCAGGCCTGTGGCGACAAAGGCGCTCTTGCGCGATTCCACGGCATTCGGTACCGTAAAGAAACGCATCAGGATGTGCGGCAGGCCAGCGGTACCGAAGACCATTCCAAGTGCCAGGGAAACCGCGGATACCGGGTCGGCGAACATGACCCCAGGGGCGAGGATCTTGATCCCGTCCTTATGCACGGCGGCGGCTTTGCTGGCCATCGTTTCAAAACTGAAGCCGAATTTCGAGAAAGCCAGCAACGCCATCAAGGTGCCGCCGGCAACCAGCAGGACCGCCTTGACGATCTGTACCCAGGTGGTCGCCAACATTCCCCCGAAGGTCACATAGATGACCATCAACACGCCAACAGCCACGACCGCGATCCAGTACTCAACTCCGAACAACAATTTGATCACCTGGCCGGCACCCACCATCTGAGCAATCAGATAGAAAATGACCACCGTCAGCGAGCAGATCGCCGCTGTCGTTCGTACCGGGCGCTGCGACAGACGAAAAGAAGTGACATCGGCAAAGGTATAACGCCCGAGATTGCGCAGCCGCTCGGCCATGATGAAAAGAATCATCGGAAAGGCCACGATCAGGCACAGGCAATAGAGAAAGCCGTCATAACCCTTGGCGAAAATCAGGCTGCTGATGCCGAGCAGGGTGGCTGCCGAGAGCAGGTCGCCAGCGATCGCAAAGCCATTCTGGGTGCCGGTGATGCCTCCTCCTGCGGCATAGTAATCGCTGGCCGTCTTGGTGCGCTTGGCTGCCCAATAAGTGATCCCGAGCGTGATCGAGACAAAGAGCAGAAACATTGCGATTGCCGGAATGTTGGCAGTTTGCCCTTGTTTGTCTGATGCGGCCAGAGCCAGGCCTGTCCAGGTCAGCAATCCAAGACTCGTGGTCAATTTTGCGGTCAGTCCATTCATTTGCTGGCCTCCTGCACGATCTGGTCGGTTAGGCCGTCAAAATCGCGGCTGGCGCGGCGAACATAGATGCCGGTCGCTACCCAGAAAAACACGATCATTGCCACTCCCAGTGGAATGGCGATGGTGGTCACACCAGCGCCTGATACGGGTATTGCCAGGAGGCTTGGTTTGAACGCCACGATCAATACGAAAGAAAAGAACACGCCCAAGGTGCTGCCAGCCAGCAACCAAGCCAGTCGCTTGCGGCGACTGACCAGTTCTGCGTATCTAGGATCGTTGAGAATCCTACGATAAATTTCGGTGGACATACGACTCTTGTCTCCTCTTGATGAATTCGAGGGGCCTGTATTTGGATGCGTCCCTCGATGGTCTGCTTGTCTTTTTGATGTCAGTTCCCAACCGCGAAAACAGGCGCTCCATCTTCTACATAGGCATCCCTCCTGACTCCTGGTCGGGGTGAATGACTCGTCTCCAGTATCCTGTGCTTCCTGTGGCGGGATGCTCGACCATCCGTTCTGCAGGCGATGGCGAGCGCACGCGTCTACGATCGTGTTGAGGTCGCCGGGGGAAGCAGGGGAGCTGGCGGGTCGTGGTCAAGGGCGCGTCCACCGAAGCGCGTCCTTAATGTGAAAGTCGCGTCAGCGACTCACGAATCTCCCCTCTCCACTCGCGGGGGGCGAAGGCGGGGTTTCGCGGAGCACTGCTCCGCGCCGCCGTAGCCGGCCTGCGATGCAGCGCGGGCCGTGGGAAGGGTCGGGGGAGAGGGGAAACGGTCATGACTTTCATCATCGGGGGTGCCTGGAAAAGTCATGACCGTTCGCTGAGCGAGGTCTGGAGCGATACCATCTGGCTGGCGGGTGCCACCACAGGCCGTTGTTGTTGGAAATAGCCTTCACTGTGAATCATCCTGGGTTTGGCCCCCAAGGTTTTTACTGCCGATACACAGTCTTCAACGAATGCGGGGCTGCCGGCGATGAAAATGGAGAATTCCGACAAATCGTTGAACAGCGAAGGGAGCACTTGTGGCACGCGGCCACAGAGACCCTCATGCTTTTCGCGTGTCAGCGTGTAGAGGTAGCGGAATCCTGGATGTTTGGCCTGCCACCACGCCATCAGACCGGACTCGTACAAATCGTCGGTGGTGCGTGCAGAGAACAGCAGGGTGACGGGTTGGCTGTAGCCACGACGCAGGGCCGCGTCAGCCAGGGCCAGTACCGGCGCCAGGCCGGAACCGGCAGCAATGCACAGCACCGGTGCGTCAACCGAAGGGTCTCCGATGAATGTGCCATAGGGCCCCGACAAGGTCACGGTGTTGCCGACGTTCAGACTCTGGTGTACCCACGCGCTGGTGATACCGTCGTCGACGCGCGTGATCTGCAGAGAGATTTCACCGTCTGGTCGGGGGGCGTTGGCAATCGAGTAAGAGCGTGGAGGAATACCGGACTGGGGTGAGCCAAGCAGGATGTATTGTCCTGGCCAGTAGCGCATGGGCGAGGCCAGTGGCCGTAGCCGCAATTCCAGAATGCGGGGAGTACGCATCAGGCGGTCGACGACGATGAACTCCTGGTTTTCTCGGGGCGGGAAGAGTTTGGGTTGGGCATCTTCGGTTCCCCAATCGATGACCAGCTCGTCGGAAATCGGCTTGGCCATGCACATCAGCCCGTAACCCTCATGGCGCTCCTGCTGGGAAAGGGCCATGTCCAGAACGAAACCCTGATCGAAGGTACCGCTCAGAACCTTGACCTTGCATTCTCCACAGGCCCCGGCTCGACAGTTGTTGGGCAAGGCATAACCTGCCGCTTCCAGCGCTTCGAGTACCGCGCTACCTTCCTGACATTCAACGATGTGCCCCGAAGGGTGCAAACGAATCTGTTTCATGGCCATTCACGTACTCAGCCGATTGATCAACGGCGGCCGGCAGTGGGCCGCCATACTCCGGGCAACGAAAAGTTGCCGGTCTAGAACACGGGAATGATGTCCTCCATGTCCACATCGCGAATCTCCTCGCCGGTAATGCCGACCTCGGGGATCGCCGGGAAGGGGATGTCGAACTTGTCGAGAACTCCCTTGAGGTTGAGCATCGCGTTGCGCCAGTTGTCTTTCTTGGCTTCATACTCCGGAATGTGGAAACCCGCGCTGCGGGCAATGGCCTCAGCTTCGCGCTGGTTGGCGATGAAGTCAGCCGGAATATCCCAGAAAGCCTCCGGTGGTTCGAAGAGAACGCCTGACAGGAACAGGAATCCGGCACGGATTTGCTTGGTGATCAGCGGTCGATCCGTGAGGTCGAGTTTGGGATAATCACGCTCCATCAGCGACATGCAAATCGCCATGTGCCGTCCTTCGTCCCGTCCGACATTGCGGAACGCCTCCTTGAACACCGGCTCCACACATTGCGCGGCCATCTGGTGGAAGATCGTCGCGGCGGCGATCTCGCCCATCAGGAAGGAGCTGAAAAGAACCGCGAGACTGTATTTGGGGACTGCCGTCTTGTACCCCTCCCAATAACGGGAACCGTTGTAGTACAGCCAGTGCGCATTTTTCTGGGCCTTCCGGCCGATCTCCGTTTTTGGAACGTAAGTCAGAACATCGGGGTGTTCAAGCAGTCTGGTGATGGCCATTCCGCACAGTTGCTCGTGGTTCTGCTCGTCGCGAGTCACCGAGAAAAAGCAGCGCCTGACGGCCTCTTCCTCATGGGCTTCGTAAGTCTTGATCAGCGCCGCGGCGAATACAGGGGGCGCGGAGGCGTCGAAAACGGACAGGATGGTCCACCAATAGGCCATGGCTTCCCGTTGCTCCCACGAGTATTTCGACAAATCCAGGGTGTGCCAGGGAAGCTTCTTCGGATCCCAGGCTTCGCGCAGCGAAGAGTCCCAAATGTCTTCCAGTTTTTTGGTTTTGGCGGGCCAGCTCAACGGAAAGATGTTGGGCTGCTCGGTTGCCGTCGGTAATTCCATCTTGCCAGCAATGCGCTCATGTTTCGACATGGATGATTCCCTCTCAATTTGGTTGCGTGGTTCCGAGACACCAGCGGGTATGGTGCTACGGGGGGGCTGTCGCGCCGACCGCAGAGCGGCGCTGCTCGTTGCGAAATCAAAGACCTGCCAGGAATCCAAGCCTTGGACGGTAGGCGATGGGGCTCAGGAAATCTGCTGTGGCCAGACTCGCCGACCCGCCAATTGGCCTAATAATGTTACATGTTTTTAGGGTGTGTCAAGCATTCATGTGTCACTTTAAGGTCGGTACTGCCCGGTTCTACAGGCGTATGCCGAATCAACAGGCCAGGCCCCTGCACCCACAACAATCGGATAAATTTCCTCATTTCATCACTATCAAGGGTACGTTCAGGTCGTACCTCCGATCTGGCGTGGAGTTATTATCGATACAAGGCGTTGACAGTCCGTCCTGTTCTTTGTAACGTTTCTCATTAGGACTGTTGCCAGACCACCGCCCTGATCGAGCCGTTGGCGAGGGCGATGCGTTGATCTCAAAACCATGCGGAGGAACTATGGCTCACCCCTTATTTGAAAGGCACCGCGCAACGCTGGATGCTGCCCTTGAAGCGATTCGTGTGCGCGGCTACTGGTCGGCGTATTCCGAGATGCCGAGCCCCAAAGTCTATGGGGAAACGGCGATGCAGGATGGCAAGGCCGCCATCGATGCCTTGCGTGGTCAGGAGTTTTTGCTCGACATGCCGGGGCGAATCGCGGCGGTGGCGTCCGAACGTTCGCCTTACGGCGTAGAACTGGCGATCAGCTATCCGGAATGCGATCCGCAGGCGCTCATCGACGCCGGTCTCGCGGCCATGCCGGCATGGCAGAAGATTGGTGCCGACGGTCGTACCGGAATTTGCCTTGAGGCGCTGCAGCGCATCAATCAGCGCAGCTTCGAGATTGCCCATGCGGTGATGATGACCACCGGGCAAGGCTGGATGATGGCATTCCAGGCCGGCGGGCCGCATGCGCAGGACCGCGGATTGGAGGCGGTCGCCTATGCCTGGCGGGAGATGTCCTTTGTTCCGAACGAAGCGCTTTGGGAAAAACCGCAGGGCAAGAATCCACCCCTGACGATGCGCAAGCACTTCGAGATTGTTGGCCGTGGCGTGGCCTTGGTGATTGGTTGCGGAACCTTTCCGACCTGGAATACCTATCCGGGTCTGTTCGCGGCGCTGGCAACAGGCAATGCCGTCATTGTCAAGCCGCATGAAAACGCCATTCTGCCGGCGGCGATATCGGTCAGGATCATCCGCGAAGTGCTGGCGGAAAACGGTATCGATCCGAATCTGGTGTCGCTCGCGGTGACCACCGACCGCAAGACGACGCAGGCGCTTGCCGGCAACCCGGCGGTGAAGTCTGTGGACTTCACCGGCAGTAACGCCTTCGGAGAATGGTTGAAGGAAAACTGTCGGCAGGCTCAGGTGTATGCGGAGTTGGCGGGTGTGAACAACGTGATCATCGAATCCACCGATGCCTACAAGGGAATGTTGAAGAATCTGGCCTTCACCCTGGCGCTTTACTCCGGGCAGATGTGTACGACGACGCAAGCGATCATCGTGCCGGCGGGAGGCATTGAAACCGATGAAGGGCACAAGAGTTTCGACCAGGTTGGCGCGGATCTCGGGGCCGCGCTCGACGGCTTGTTGGCGAAACCGGAAATCGCCACCGCGGTGCTCGGCGCCATTCAATCCTCCGACACCCTGGCGCGACTTGCCGACGCGGCGGCGCTTGGCGAGGTCGTGGTCGCTTCACGCAAGATCGAGCACGCGGAATATCCCATGGCAGAAGTCCGCACGCCCATCATCCTCAAGTGTGATGCTGCCGATGAAGGGGCCTACATGCAGGAGCGCTTTGGCCCGATCAGCTTTCTGGTCCGTGTGCAGAACAGCGCTGCTGCTGTCGCGTTGTCGGAGCGCCTGGTGCGCGAACATGGCGCCTTGACGGTTGGTCTCTATTCGACGCAACCCGAAATGGTCGAAGCCGTCACCGCAGCGACTTGCCGTTCCCAGGTGGCACTGTCGATCAACCTGACCAGCGCGGTTTATGTCAACCAGTCGGCCGCTTTTTCCGACTACCATGCGACCGGAGGCAATCCTGCGGCAACGACCTGTTATGCCGATGCAGCATTCGTCGCCAATCGTTTCCGTGTCGTACAAAGGCGTTATCACGTCTAGCGCTTTGGTCGACGACGGCTGCGGTGCGTGCAAGGCGTGCCGACCGGGGAAGCCAGGATCGGGTCTGCAAGGGGCGTCCGACGGTGCATTGCGGTTGCGCCGCGATCGAAATTGAGTGATCCGTGGCCGAAGGCGTTCCCCCCGGCTCGCAAGAACGGAGAACGCTCCCGGCTGGGATCGGGCCAAAAAACTGGTGAATGAAAGGGGTGTGCATGGCTTTCGAGACTATTCTTTTCTCCGTGGTGGACGGTGTGGCGCGCCTGACGCTGAATCGACCGGATCGCCTCAATAGCTTTACCGAACAGATGCACGCGGAAGTGCGGGCGGCCCTGGCGCTGCTCCGTGAGGACAAAACGGCGCGCGTCTTCGTTCTCAGTGGTGCTGGCAGAGGTTTTTGCGCCGGCCAGGATCTGGCTGATCGCAGTGTCCTGCCTGGCGAGGCCCCGGTGGATTTGGGAGCCAGTGTCGAGAACAACTACAAACCGCTCGTCCTGGCGCTCCAGAATCTGGCGATGCCCACGATCTGTGCGGTGAATGGTGTTGCCGCCGGTGCGGGCGCCAACCTTGCACTGGCCTGCGACCTGGTTGTGGCCAGCCGTTCTGCATCCTTCATCCAGTCGTTCAGCAAGATCGGTCTGATTCCGGATACGGGAGGGACTTATGTTTTACCGCAGCGTATCGGCGTTGCGCGCGCGATGGGGTTGGCTTTGCTCGGAGACAAGCTTGCCGCCGAACAGGCAGCCGCATGGGGCCTGATCTGGTCATGTGTCGATGACGCGCAGTTCGCCGAGACGGTCGACCGTCTGGCCGCACAACTCGCCTTGGCGCCGACCAAGGCGCTGGTGCGCACCCGGCAGGCGATGCGCGCCAGCCACCTCAACACCCTGGAGCAGCAACTCGACCTCGAACGCGATTTCATGCGCGAACTCGGTCACAGTGATGATTATCGGGAAGGCGTCAGTGCCTTCATGGAAAAGCGGTCGCCGCGATATACCGGCGAATAGGCCGTCCGCCCCTGGTAACACGGCTGGCGCCATGCTCGCGGTGAGGCGTCAGTGAGGCTGCGAAGTATCCGTCCAATGGATCAAGAAGAGAGGATATTTCGCCTGCCGCAGTTGCCGCAGTAAATGGTTGCAGCAACAGATTCGTCCACTGTCACCCAAGGAATCGTATTCCGTCATATTTCTAACCAAGGAGGAGATCGTGACCAGCAAAACCCCCCAGCCGGGAGATTTGGAGCCCATTGAAACCGCCAGCCGCGACGAAATTTCGGCATTGCAATTGCAGCGCCTGAAGTGGAGCCTGAAGCATGCCTATGACAACGTTCCGCACTACCAACGGACTTTTGCCGCGGCGGGTGTCCATCCAGACGATTTGCGCAGCCTTGAAGACCTGGCGAAATTCCCGTTCACGACCAAGGTTGATTTGCGGGACAACTATCCCTTCGGCTTGTTTGCCGTGCCACGTGAAAAGGTGGTGCGCGTGCATGCCTCATCGGGGACCACTGGCAAACCGGTGGTGGTCGGGTATACCCGTAACGACATAGACATGTGGGCCAATGTCGTGGCTCGGTCGATCCGCGCCGCTGGCGGGCGGCCTGGCGACATCGTGCACGTGACTTACGGTTACGGGCTATTCACCGGCGGCCTGGGTGCGCACTATGGCGCCGAGCGCCTGGGCTGTACGGTGATTCCGATGTCCGGCGGCAATACCGAAAAACAGGTCCAGATCATTCAGGATTTCAAGCCCGACATCATCATGGTCACCCCTTCATACATGCTGGTGATCGCCGAAGAGTTCGCCAATCAGGGCCTTGATGGTCGCGACTCCTCACTGAAGGTCGGGATTTTCGGAGCCGAGCCCTGGACCAACGAGATGCGTCGCGAAATCGAATCCAAGATGGGTCTCGATGCGGTGGATATTTATGGTCTTTCGGAGGTCATCGGTCCGGGCGTGGCCAGCGAATGCGTGGAAACGAAAGATGGCCCGGTGATCTGGGAAGACCATTTCTACCCGGAAGTGATCAACCCGGAGACCGGTGAAGTGTGTGCCGATGGCGAGGAGGGCGAACTGGTGTTCACCTCACTGACCAAGGAGGCTTTCCCGGTGATTCGCTACCGGACTCGCGACCTGACCCGTTTGCTGCCGCCGACGGCGCGTTCCTTCCGGCGGCTGGCGAAAATCGTCGGACGTTCCGACGACATGCTGATCATCCGTGGAGTGAACGTATTTCCGACACAGATCGAGGAAATGATCCTCCGCGACGACAAATTATCCGGGCAATACCAGATCGTGGTGTCCCGCGATGGTCTCATGGACCAAATGGAAGTGCTGTGTGAGCTGCAGCCAGGCGTCGCCAAGCAAATGTCCCCGGCCGACGTCGCAGGCGTGGGGCGGCGTTTGCAGCAGACCATCAAGTCGCTGATCGGCGTATCGACCCAGGTCCAGGTCCTGCCACCAAACTCGATCACCCGAACCTTGGTGGGCAAGGCCAAGCGGGTCATCGACAAGAGGTTGGGTAATGGCTGAAGCGTTCATTTGCGACG
This sequence comes from Accumulibacter sp., assembly GCF_036625275.1. GTDB lineage: Bacteria > Pseudomonadota > Gammaproteobacteria > Burkholderiales > Rhodocyclaceae > Accumulibacter. Next base: position 87,536 of record NZ_JAZKUD010000008.1, on the reverse strand, counting down.
CGGTGCGAACGCCGGTCGGTCGCTATGGGGGCAGTCTGGCCACTTTACGGACCGATGATCTGGCCAGCCTGCCGATTCGGGCCTTGGTCGAGCGTAATCCGGGTGTCGCCTGGGAACAGGTCGATGATGTCGTCTATGGTTGCGCCAATCAGGCCGGTGAAGACAACCGCGATGTGGCGCGCATGGCCGTCCTTCTTGCGGGGCTGCCAGTCGATGTCCCGGGCACCACACTCAATCGTTTGTGCGGTTCCGGCCTGGACGCGATTGCCCAGGCCGCACGCGCGATTCGCGCCAGGGAAGCGGACTTGATGATTGCCGGCGGTGTCGAAAGCATGTCGCGGGCACCGTTCGTCATGGGCAAGGCCGCCAGCGCTTTTCAGCGCAGCCTCGAAGTGTTTGATACGACCATCGGCTGGCGTTTCGTTAACCCGAAAATGAAGGCCGCGTACGGGATCGACTCGATGCCAGAAACGGCCGAGAACGTCGCCGCCGAGTTTGCCATCAGCCGCAGCGATCAGGATGCATTCGCATGGCGTAGCCAGCAGCGCTGGGCGGCTGCCGACGCCGCCGGCCGCTTCGCAGACGAGATTCTGGCGGTCGAGATTGCGCAGCAGAAGGGCGAGCCGAAGCGCTTCGTTCGTGACGAGCATGCGCGTCCGGAAGTGACGCTGGAAGCGCTGGCGGCACTGAAGGGGGTGGTCAAGAGTGGCGGGACGATCACTGCCGGTAATGCGTCCGGGGTGAATGATGGCGCGTGTGCGCTGCTGGTGGCCAGTGAGGCGGCGGCGGTGCGTCATGGCCTGGTTCCCAAGGCGCGCATCGTCGGCACTGCAGTCGCCGGCGTGCCACCGCGGATCATGGGGATCGGGCCGGCTCCTGCGACGCGCAAGCTGCTCGCGCGTCTTGGCATCGACCTCATGGCCATCGATCTGATCGAGCTGAATGAAGCATTTGCGGCGCAGGGCCTGGCCGTGTTGCGGCAATTGGGCCTGCCCGATGATGCCGCGCAGGTCAACCCCAATGGGGGGGCCATCGCCATCGGCCATCCTCTGGGAATGAGCGGGGCAAGGCTGGCGACAACGGCCACCTACGAGCTGCAACGGCGCGGCGGCCGTTATGCCCTATGTACGATGTGCATCGGTGTCGGACAAGGCATTGCGATGTTGCTGGAACGGGTCTGAGTGGCCTTGCCGGGCGGCGAGGGGGAACTTTTGCCGCCCGGCGATCCTTTGTCCTGGATCAGGTTTTCAGCGTGCGCTGCCGATAGACGCCGGGAGCCACGCCGGTCCAGGTCTTGAACGCCCGGTAGAAAGCGGCAGCATCCGAAAAACCGATGTGTTCGGCGATTTCCTCGATCGACAGGCGAGAGTGATCGAGGCAGTCGATGGCGACGTCGCGGCGCAGACCATCCTTGATCTCCTGGAAGTTGGTGCCTTCGCCGATCAGCCGGCGGTGCAGCGTCCGCTGCGAAAACCCGACTGCTTGTGCCGCTTCGGCGATGTCCACATGCGCTGGCAGCGCATCTTTCAGGATGGCACGGATCTTCTCGCTGAGCAGGTCGGTGGCGCGATATTGCCATAGCAGATTTCCCGGCGCGGCGCGCAGGAACTGGTGTAGAGAATCGACATCCTGGCTGACTGCCCGGTCGAGGTAAGGTACCGGGATGCCCATGGCCGATACGGGAGCGGAAAAGGCAATTTCGCCGGGGAACAAACGAGCGTATTCGTCGCCGTGTATCGGACACGGCCCTGCGAAACGAACCGCCGTCAATTTGATGCGTTCGCCGATCAGCCAGGAAGCAAGGATATGCAGGCTCTTGAAATAGACGACCGGCAGAAAGGTTGGGTGTTGTTGGGAGCGGGAGGAGGGTCCGGTCAAGGTCACCCAGGCAACGTCGCCTTCCTTTCGGAAGCTCAGGTGAATCTCGTCGGTCAGCAGGCGGTGGGCTTTGACCCAGCGTGCCAGTACCACGTATAGCGACAGTGCGCCAAACAGCGATGCACGGGCAAGGAAGACAAAGGAACCCCGTCGCAGCGGCTTGGCAAGGTGGCCCATCATTTCATCGTCCAGGTCGTCCATCAGCGAAAGTACCAGAGTTTGATACTGCGTTCCGGAGATGCGTGCCAACGGCAATTCGATCAACTCGCGCCGGATGTTCGCACGTTCCAGAAACGGTTGCGGATCCTGCTGGCGGAGTTTGAGTCCACCCAGCGTTTCGCGCACGAAGCCGATGTGTACGGAGATCGGAGGCGAGTTCATGGTCACAAAAGTTTCCTGGGAATTTTGGCAAATTCTGCAATTTTTAGGCGTTCAGTGCAATGGTGTGCGGGCAGTTCTTTGCTTTAGCATTGGCAACGTGGACAGTGACGATTCAAGGTGGTTATTGACAACCGGGTGAGGCAGGACACCTGCGGGTGGTACCCGATTTTGGGAGGCAGAGATGATCGACAAGAAGTGGATTGGCTACACAGGACCAGAAGTACGCTTTGATATTGAAAGAGGAAGATTGAAATTCTTCGCGCAGGCGATCGGCGAGAGCAATCCGATCTATCTGGATCAGGGAGCGGCACAGGCAGCCGGCTACCGAGACTTGCCGGTACCCCCGACTTTCCTGCTGGCGGCTGATCTGGACTCGAATGAACTGTTCAGTACTTTGGCAAAAATGGGCGTATCGCTGGGAAAAATCCTGCATGGCGAGCAGGGCTACACCTATCACCAGCCGGTCTGTGCCGGTGAGACGGTCACGGTATGTTCGAGAATCTCCGACATCTACGACAAGAAAGGGGGTGCCCTGGAATTCATCGTCCGTGATTCCCGCGTCACCAACGCCAGCGGTGAACTGGCGGCAGAATTCCGTAGTGTCATCGTGGTCCGCAACTAGGAGAGGGTGAGATGGTCGAACAAAATATTGTGGTCAATGTGGGCGATGCCATTCCCGAGTTGAAACTGCCGCCAGTCACGCGTACGACGCTGGCCTTGTTCGCCGGCGCATCCGGCGATCACAACCCGATTCATATCGACATCGATTTTGCGCGCAAGGCGGGAATGCCCGACGTCTTTGCGCACGGCATGCTGAGCATGGCCTGGCTCGGGCGGTTGCTGACTGCCTGGGTCCCGCAGTCGCAGTTGCGTACCTGGTCGGTGCGCTTTTTGGGGATCACCCATCTGGGCGACCGCGTGACCTGTGGCGGACGGGTGCTCGAGATTTTCGAAGAAAACGGCGAACGGCGGGCCAGGCTGGAGATCCAGACCAGCAATCAGGAGGGTGAGGTCAAGATTGCCGGCGAGGCGGTGGTCTGTCTGCCCTGAGGGGATGGTGGCCATCGGACTGCGACGAGTAAGAGTCAGGAGAAAACGATCGTGCTGGCACAAATGATGAAGGAGCCGCTACTGCTCTCGAGTGTGTTGACACACGCCGAGAAGTATCACGGTGACGAAGAAGTCGTCAGCCGAATGCCTGCGGGTCAGGTTCATCGCTACACCTACCGCGATCTCGCGCAGCGTGTGCGGCAGACGGCAAGAGCGCTGCTGGACCTCGGCCTGGGGGAGGGCGCCTGCATCGCGACCCTGGGCTGGAACACCTATCGGCACCTGGAATTGTATTTTGCGATTCCCTGCATTGGCTCGGTTTGCCACACGATCAACCCACGTCTGTTTCACGAGCAGATCGTCTACATCATCAACCACGCCGAAGACGTGGCGCTCTTCTTCGACGCTTCTTTTGCCCCGCTGGTCGCCGAACTTCGACATCGCTGTCCGGGGGTGAAGTATTGGATTGCCCTGGTCGAGGCCGAAAACATCCCGGCGGACACGCCTTTCGCCCAGTCCTACGAGGCACTGCTGACGCGCCAGCCGGGTCTGCTGGAGTGGCCGTCGTTCGACGAGAATACCGCCTGTCTGCTCTGCTATACCTCCGGGACGACAGGCAACCCCAAAGGGGTTCTGTTCTCGCATCGCACGACCTTGTTGCACAGCCTGGCCACGGCCTTGCCCGACGCCTTGTCGATTTCGGCCAGTGAGGTCGTCTGCCCGATCGTGCCGATGTTTCATGCCAACGGCTGGGGTCTTCCCTACACCTGTCCGATGGTCGGCAGCAAGCTGGTCCTCGCCGGAATGAACACGGATGGCGAGAGCCTGTACCGGCTGTTCGAAGCCGAGGGGGTGACCTTTGCCGGGGCGGTGCCAACCGTTTGGCAAGGGGTGATCGATTACATGCAAGCGCACGGACTCGAATTTGGCAGTTTGCGGCGATTTCTCGTGGGCGGCTCATCCTGTCCGTTTTCGATCATTCGTACCATGTGGCACGACTATGGCGTCGAGGCCCTGCCCGGTTGGGGGATGACCGAACTCAGCCCGATCGGCACGCTGACGACGCCCAAGCGCAAGCACGCCAGGTGGAGCCCCGACCAGTTGCTGGAGTTCAAGACCAATCACGGTCGGCCGCTATTTGGCGTCGACCTGCGACTGGTCGGAAAAGAGGGGGAAGCGGTGCCATGTGATGGGCAATCCGTCGGTGAACTGCAGGTTCGCGGATTGTGGACGGTAGATACCTATTTCAAGAGCGATCGGAGCGCCCTGATCGACGGCTGGTTTCCCACGGGCGACATCGCGGTGATCGATGAGGAAGGCTACCTCAGGATTACCGACCGTTCGAAGGACATGATCAAGAGCGGGGGAGAATGGATCAGTTCGATTGAACTGGAGAACATCGCCACATTGCATCCGGCGGTGGCGATGGCGGCAGCCATTGGTGTCGCCAGCATCAAGTGGGGCGAGCGCCCATTGCTGGTTGTCGTGCTGAGGCCGGGCCAATCCGTGAGCAAACAAGAGCTGCTTGCCTGGTTCGAGGGCAAGGTTGCCAAATGGTGGATTCCTGACGATGTTCGCTTCGTTCCGGAGTTGCCGATGACCGCGACGGGCAAGCTCTCGAAACTCACACTCCGCAAGCAGTATCGGGATTTTCAACTGCCCGCAGAGGGCGAATAGCTCCGCAACGGCTTGGGTCTTGCCAAAAGGCATGCTCCGACGGGTCGGACTTCAGGTGGTGTATGGCGATTCAATGAAAGGAAAAGGCCATGAGTAGGGTTGTTAAAACGGACAAGGCAATGGTGGAAAATGCTGAAGACATCATTGGTTGGGTGCCGCCGGATCTGGGATTTGAAAGTCGGGGCTTCAAGGAAACACTGAAGGCAGTTCTCACGTCACCCTTTCGTGACCCGGTGAGTGTTTTCAAGCATCAGGTCTCGCTGGCTGGCGAGATGTTCAAGGTTCTGGCCGGCAAATCGACACTGGCCCCGGACAAGACCGATCGGCGCTTTGCCGACCCCGCCTGGCACGACAACCCGATGTATCGGCGGACGATGCAGGCGTATCTGGCCAACAATGCCTACTGGCAATCGGTGATCGATGATCTGAAGGTCGACGAGACCGACCGTGAGCGTGCCCGCTTCTTCATTTCGTTGTTCACGGACGCGTTCTCGCCAACCAATAGCATGGCCCATCCGGCAGCACTCAAGAAGATGCTCGAAACCGGCGGCGACAGCTTCAAGCGGGGCGCCAAGAACATGCTGCACGATCTGGTCAATGAAGGCGGGATGCCGAGCATGGTCGACAAGAGCGCCTTCAAGGTGGGCGAGAATCTCGCCACCACCGAAGGTGCCGTGGTGTTCCGCAACGATCTCATCGAATTGATTCAATACAAGCCGTTGGTGCCGCAGGTTCACCAGCGCCCCTTCTTCATGCTGCCGCCTCCGATCAACAAGTTCTATATCATGGACCTGACGCCGGAGAAGAGCATGGTTCGCTACCTCCTGCAAAAGGGGCAGCAAGTCTTCATCATCAGTTGGCGCAATCCGAAACCAGAGCATAGCGAATGGGACTTCAACACCTATGCCAGTTCCGCTCGCGAGGCGCTGCTGGCCGCGCTGGAGATTTCAGGGGCGAAAGACTGCAACATCTGGGGGGGCTGTGCAGGCGGGATCATCGGCTCGGTGATGCTGGCGCAAATGGCGGCACGCCAGGAACGTCTGGTCAATTCCTTCACGCTCAACGTGACCATTCTCTATATGCCTACAGACTCGGTCATGGGGATGATGGCGACCGAAGGACTCCTGAACAAGGCTCGCAAGCACACGGCCAAGAAGGGGGTCCTGGATGGCAAGGAAATGGCGAGGATGTTCGCCTGGCTTCGTCCCAACGATCTGGTCTGGAACTACTGGGTCAACAATTATCTGATGGGCAACAAGCCGCCGGCCTTCGATATCCTGTACTGGAACTGCGACAATACCCGCCTGACTTCGAAGTTCCACACGGAATTGATGGACATCGTGGCCCGGAAGTATCTCGCCCACCCTGGTGAGTTCGAGTCGGGTGGTATTCCGATTGACCTGAAGAAGGTCGATTGCGACGTTTTTGCCATGGCCGGCGACACGGACCACATTACGCCGTGGAAGAACTGCTATGAGTCCACGATGTTCTTCGGTGGCAAGTGCGAGTTCGTGCTGAGCAACAGCGGACACATCCAGGCGATGATCAACCCGCCGGGCAACAAGAAATCGATTTATTTCACCAACCCGGCACGCCTGGCGGACCCCGAGGATTGGTTGGCAGGTGCCAAGACCAACCAGGGCAGTTGGTGGGACAGATGGATCGTCTGGCTGGGCGAGCGCTCGGGTGAATTGGTGGCCGCACCGAAGGGATTGGGTAGCGCATCCCATAAGCCGATGGATCCGGCGCCGGGTACCTATGTTCTGGAGCCCTGATCGAATACCAGGGCCGGTCGGCCGGTGACGGAGGTTGCCGGCCGGGGCCTGTGATGTCTTGTGGCAGGCAATGTGCAGTCGCGACGCCGGCAGTTTGGCGTTGCCTTTGGCAAGGGGTTGACAATGAAAATCAGGATGGTCGATGTAGGAAAACAGCGGATTCGTGTGGCCATCTGGCCCTCGGATCGACCAGGGGGCACGCCACTGCTGCTGATCAATGGAATCGGGGGCAGCATCGAGGTGTTGCGACCTTTTGCCGAACAATTGCCCGGAACCGAGGTGATTGCCTTCGACGCGCCAGGGACCGGTGCCTCGGCGACGCCGGTGATGCCGTTGAGAATGGGCGGTTTCGCGAAGCTGGTGGCGGGCCTGTTGACCCAACTGGGCTACGGGCAGGTTGACGTGCTTGGCGTGTCATGGGGAGGGGCCCTGGCGCAGCAGTTCGCCCATAGTTTTCCGGGTCGCTGCCGTCGCCTGATCCTGGCCGCGACGTCCACCGGTTTGTTCGCCGTGCCGGGCGACCTGCGCGCCCTGTGGAAGCTGATGTCATCGAGCCGCTTCAACGATGCGGAGTCGATCGTGAAACACGCTGGCACCATCTATGGGGGGGTGTTCCGCAAGAACCCGGAGTATGCCCGGCAGCACATGAGCGAGATCGTTCCCCCCCATACGCTCGGCTACCTCGGACAAATGTACGCGATCTGGGGCTGGACCAGTGTCCATTGGCTGTTCACGGTGAAGCAGCCGACGCTGATCATGGTGGGTAGCGATGACCCTCTGGTGCCGGCGGTCAACGGGAAGATCATGAAGGCCCTGATTCCCAATGCCGAGTTGGTGGAGCTGGATTGCGGGCATCTCTTCCTGGTGACCCAGGCCGAAATGGCCGTGCCGATCATCCGTCGCTTTCTCGATGAGCGCCGTAGCACGGCGGCTCAGCCGGCACTCCTGCCGGTTGCACACCCGCGGTGAAGCGGTCATTGATTGCTGTTGCGCCTGGTGGCTCCAGCCGCAGTGCTCGCGTGTCGGAGCGCCAGGCCATTTTCTTGAGCGGCGCGATACGCCGTTTTTTTGGAGGAGAAGCATGAGTTCGCAACGTCTTTTTATTCGCAGGGCGGCAGTTCTTGGTTCCGGTGTGATGGGCGCGCAGATCGCCGCGCACCTGGCCAACGCAGACGTGCCGGTCATTTTGTTCGATCTGGCTGCCAGGGAGGGTGATCCCAACGGCATTGTCAAGAAAGCCGTCGAAGGGTTGAAGAGAATGCAACCGGCGCCGCTGGTGACCCGAGACCGGCTGGCGAATATCGATGTCGGCAACTATGACCAGCATCTCGACAAATTGCGCGAATGCGACCTGGTCATCGAGGCGATATCCGAAAAGATTGAATGGAAGGTCGACCTGTATCACAAGATTGCGCCGCATCTGAGCGACCAGGCGATCGTCGCTTCGAATACTTCCGGCATTTCGATCAACCAGTTGTCCGAGGCTTTTCCGGCTGAGCGCCGGTCGCGCTTTTGCGGAGTACACTTCTTCAACCCGCCGCGCTACATGCAACTGGTCGAGTTGATCCCGGCGGCGGCGACCGATGCGGCCATGTTCGACGCGCTCGAATCCTGGCTGGTGACCCGCATGGGCAAGGGGGTCGTTCGCGCCAAGGATACGCCGAGTTTTGTCGCCAACCGGGTGGGCCTTTTCTCGATTCTGGCGGTCATGTATCACACCGAGCAGTTCAAGCTCGGGTTCGACGAAGTCGACGCCCTCACCGGGCCGCGCATTGGCCGGCCCAAGAGCGCCACCTATCGCACCGCTGACGTGATCGGTCTCGACACGCTGGCGCACGTCACCGATTCACAACAGCAAACCCTGCCCAATGATCCTTGGCGCGAGCACTTCAAGGTCCCGGCGTGGTTGGCCGCCTTGATTGGCAAGGGCGCGCTGGGGCAGAAGGCGGGTGGCGGCGTTTTCCGCAAGGTGGGACGCGACATCCATGTACTCGATATGGCGTCGCTGGATTATCAGCCGGCAGGCGCCGGTGTCGCCCCCGAAATCGAACAGATTCTCAGGAACCGGAACGCCGCGGAACGTTTCGCCGCCTTGCGTGCCAGCGCCCATCCGCAGGCGCAGTTCCTGTGGGCGATGTTCCGCGATGTCTTTCATTACTGCGCCTATCATCTGGCAGAGATTGCCGACAACGCTCGCGACGTAGACTTTGCCATGCGCTGGGGCTACGGCTGGGCGCAAGGACCCTTCGAAATCTGGCAGTCCGCCGGCTGGCAGGCGACCGCCGAGGCCATCGCACAGGACATTGCCGCCGGCAAGGCGATGTCGAACGCACCGCTACCTGCCTGGGTTGCCGAACGCGACCATGTGCACCAGGCCGAAGGCTCCTATTCGGCAGCCGAGAACGCGCTCAAGGCGCGCTCGAGTCTGCCGGTCTATGGTCGCCAACTGTTCCCCGATCTGATCGTCGGCGAGCAACACGAGCGTGGCGAAACCTTGATGGAGAACGACAGCGTGCGTATCTGGCGCATGCCCAAGGTGGATTCGCGCATCGCCGTTCTGTCGTTCAAGAGCAAGATGCATTCACTGGGCAAGGAGGTCGTCGAAGGAATTTATCAGGCCGTGGCGATGGCCGAAGCCGATTTCGATGGCCTGGTCGTCTATCATGACGCTCCGTTTGCAGTCGGTGCCAATCTGCTTGAGGTGATGCAACTGGTCAAGGCAGAGCAATGGGACGAACTCGACAAGGTGGTCGCCCATTTCCAGGGCGCCACCAAGGCGCTACGCTTTGCCCAGGTGCCGACAGTCGCTGCGGTGGATGGGATGGCTTTCGGCGGCGGGGCCGAAGTGGCCATGCATTGCGCACACCGCGTCATGGCCCTGGAGAGCTACATCGGGCTGGTTGAAGCCGGTGTCGGCCTGATCCCCGCGGGCGGCGGCTGCAAGGAAATGGCACGTCGGGCATCCGAAGCCGCCATGCGCCGCGGCCGGCAGGACCCCTGGGAAGAGATCCAGAAAGCCTTCGGTTCGATCATCCGCGGCATGACCTCGAAAAACGCCATCGACGCCAAGAGCATGGGATTTGCGGCGGAGAGCGACACCGTCCTGTTCAACGCGCGCGAGCTTCCTTACGTCGCCATCCGTCAGGCCCGGGCAATGTTCGAAGGCGCTTATCGGCCGCCCATGCCGGCGCGCGCGATCAAGGTGGTTGGCCGTCCCGGCAATGCGACCTTGCACATGGATTTGGTGAACCTGCGCGAAGGCGGATTCATGAGTGCGCACGATTATGTGGTTTCCGAAGCGTCGGCCCTGGTGCTCTGCGGCGGTGACGTCGAACCCGGAACGCTGGTCGATGAAGATTGGTTGCTCGGCATCGAGCGTCGTCAGTTTGTCGAGCTGCTGAAGAACGAGAAAACGCAGCAGCGTATGACCTACATGCTCGAAAACGGCAAGCCCCTGCGCAATTGAGCGACCATGATTTACGTTGATTTTCGGAGAGTTTGAGATGAACAAGCCAATTCAAGACGCCTACATTGTCGCTGCAGCGCGCCTGCCGATCGGCAAGCGCAACGGTTACTACAAGACCACCCGCCCGGATGACATGCTGGTACACGCGATCAGGACGGTCCTTGGTCAAGCGCCGGCGCTCGACCCGGCGCTGATCGACGACATCGTCGCCGGTTGCGCCTTGCCCGAGGCCGAGCAGGGCCTGAACGTCGCGCGCATGGCGGCGATGGTGGCTGGTTTGCCGCACAGCGTTCCGGGCGTGCAGGTGAACCGCTTCTGCTCGTCGGGGCTGCAAGCGGTCGCCATGGCGGCCGACCGGATTCGCCTCGGTGATGCCGATGTAATGATCGGTTGCGGTACCGAAACGATGAGCATGGTCACCATGCTGGGCAACAAGGTGGTCATCAACCCCAGTATTTTTGAAGGTAACGACAATCTCGGTGTCGCTTTCGGGATGGGCATCACGGCCGAAAAAGTGGCCGAGCGCTGGCAGGTTGCACGCGAAGACCAGGATGCCTTCGCGGCCGGATCGAATCAGAAGGCGATTGCCGCGATACGCGAAGGCAAGTTCAAGGCCGAAACGGCTCCGTTTACCGTCAGGACCCGCGTACCCGACCCCGCCACCGGCGAGGTCAGGCTCGTCGAGCGGGTGGTGGTCGACGACGAAGGGCCGCGAGCTGACGCGACGCCGGAAAAACTGGCGCAGATGAAGCCGGTATTCGCTGCCAGGGGTTCGGTGACGGCCGGCAACAGTTCGCAGATGTCGGACGGTGCGGGGGCAGTGCTGCTGGTTTCGGAGAAGATCCTGAAGCAGTTCGACCTGCAGCCGCTGGGCAGATTCGTCAGTTATTCGGTTCGCGGTGTGCCGCCCGAGGTCATGGGCATCGGTCCCATCGAAGCGATTCCCGACGCGCTCAGGAAGGCCGGTTTGCAGAAATCCGACCTGGAGTGGATCGAGTTGAACGAAGCCTTCGCCGCTCAGGCACTGGCGGTCATGCGGACCTGCGAGCTCGATCCGGCGCGCGTCAATCCGCTGGGTGGAGCGATCGCTCTCGGTCACCCTCTGGGAGCGACCGGCGCCATCAAGGTGGCCACGCTGCTGCATGGTCTGCGTCGCGAGAAGATGAAGTACGGCATGGTGAGCATGTGCATCGGGCACGGCATGGGCGCAGCCGGCATTTTCGAAGCGCTTTGAGTCGTACCCCGGCCAAGGTCTGATGCTCCGGGGGGCCGTTCAGCGGTCCCCCGGAGCCTTTGTTGCGTATAGACCGGTCATCGATCGGCCGGGTCGGCGTTTTTCTTGTCTTGAAGAGGGCCAGGGCGCCCCATCGGAGTTCCCAGCATGTCGTCAGTTCTTGTCAGCTATCGTCGCGATGGCGAAATCGCTTTGGTCACTGTGGATAATCCGCCGGTAAACGCATTGGCCCGGGAAGTACGTGCCGGTTTGCTGAACGCGATCCGACAGGCGGAAACGGACACGGAAGTGCGTGCGACGATCATTCTTTGCGCCGGACGAACGTTCATCGCTGGCGCCGACGTCAGCGAGTTTGACCGTCCGCCGCAGGAGCCGCATTTGCCGGCGGTGACGCAGGCGATCGAGAACGCCCTCAAGCCGGTGGTCGTGGCGATGCACGGGACGGCGCTGGGTGGCGGCTTCGAGATTGCCCTGGCCAGCCATTACCGGATTGCCACGGCGACGGCCAGGGTGGGCCTGCCGGAAGTCAGGCTGGGGGTCATCCCCGGCGCGGGTGGTACGCAGCGATTGCCGCGCCTGGTGGGCGTACCGACCGCCTTGCAGATGATCAGCAGTGGCGCAATCATCGCTGCCGAACGTGCGCTGGAAATCGGCGCCATCGACGAAATTGCCCAGGGCGATCTGGAAGCCGCGGCGATTGCCGCCGCACGCCGGCTGGCCACACCGGGTACCATCCTGCGGCGTACGGGCACCTTGCCGGTGGCGCCGGTGGCACCGGAGATTTTTCAGGAAGCGCGACGGCAGGCAAGCGAGAAGCAGCGACACCTGCAAGCACCCTTGACGGCGATTGAAGCGGTCGCCGCAGCGGCCAGTCTGTCTTTCGATGAGGGGTTGCGGCGCGAACGCGAGTGGTTTCTCGAACGTCGGGCCTCGGCGCAGGCGGCCGCACTGCGCAACGCCTTCCTCGGCGAGCGCGAGGTGGCCAGGGTTCCGGGGCTGGCCGCCGATGTACGGGCGCGCGAAATCGTCCAGGTCGCCGTGCTTGGCGCCGGCACGATGGGTAGTGGAATTGCCATGTGTTTCGCCAATGCCGGTTTCAGCGTCCTGCTCAAGGAAGTCGAAGCGCTGGCGCTGGAAAGAGGGATGGCGACGATCAGGAAAAACTATCAGGCCAGCGTGTCGCGCGGCACGCTGTCGCCGCAGGATATGCAGCGCCGGCTGGAGTGCATCCGGCCGACGCTGGACTGGCAGGCGCTTGCCGAGGTCGACCTGGTCGTCGAAGCCGTTTTCGAAGATCTGGACGTCAAACGTCAGGTGTTCGAACAACTCGATGCGATTGCCAGGCCGGGCGCCATCCTCGCCACCAATACCTCCTATCTCGATGTCGCACAGATTGCCGAATTCACGCGGCGACCGCAGGATGTGGTGGGAATGCACTTCTTCAGTCCGGCCAACGTCATGCGCCTGCTGGAGAACGTGCGTACAGACAGGACTGCCCCCGATGTCCTGGCGACAGTCATGCAACTTGGCAAGAAACTCGGCAAGATCGCCGTTCTCGTCGGCGGGTGCGATGGTTTCGTTGGCAACCGCATGCTTGCGCAAAGAACACGCGAAGCCTGGTTCCTGCTGGAAGAAGGAGCGCTACCGCAGCAGGTGGACGCGGCGCTGGTCGATTTCGGATTCCCGATGGGGCCTTTTGCGGTCGGCGATCTTGCCGGCCTCGATATCGGCTGGCGCAACCGCAAGGCCAGGGCACATCTTCGCAAGCCGGGCGTGCGCGACTGCGATCTTCTCGATCAGGTCTGTCAGCTTGGACGATTGGGGCAAAAAACCGCTGCCGGGTGGTACCGCTACGAATCCGGGAACCGAACGCCCCTGCCGGACCCGGCGATCGAGGAACTGATCGTCGAGCATTCGCGGGCGAGGGGAATCGAGCGTCGAACGATCGACGATCAGGAGATCGTTGAACGCTGTCTCTTCTCGATGATCAACGAAGGCGCAAAGATCCTGGCCGAGGGCGTCGCCGCGCGTCCCATCGATGTCGACATGGTCTGGCTCAACGGTTACGGATTCCCGTCATGGCGCGGCGGTCCTCTTTTCTTCGCTGATCAATGGGGACTGGCGCGGGTGCTGGCCAGCATCGAAGACTACTGCGAGCGTTTCGGTCCGGACTTCTGGACACCGGCGCCGCTGCTCCGGGAACTGGTGGCGAACGGTCGGACCTTCTATCCCCGGAGGCTGCAGCCTGACTAGGGTGCGATTGAAAGTGTTGGTCGAGGTCTCTTGTTCAATGGAGATGCGTTGACATCGGTAATCACCCCTCCCCCCTCGCGGGGGAGGGGTTGGGGGAGAGGGGGCCATCGTTGCACACGAATTCGTCGAATCCTTGCGACAGCACATCGCCAAAGCCGTCAGTCTGCTCTGCTGACATCTGCGAGGGCATGGACGCCCCTCTCCCCCAACCCCTTCCACGGCCCGCGCTGCATCGCGGGCCGGCTGCGGCGGCGCGGAGCAGTGCTCCGCGAAACCCCGCCTTCGCCCCCCGCGAGGGGGGAGGGGAGCCATCGGTACCTCCCAACACTTTCATTCACACCCGCCTGACTAGGTTCTGTTGACACAAGCCCCGTCTACTGCGAGGGTTGGAGCCTTTTGGCGATGGCGAACCGGCTCGAAATCAGCGACGAAGAATGGGGGCGATCTACCCGATACTGGTGGCCCACAGGCCTGTCCGCATGGCCTCGGAACCCGCCTGCCGGGCCTTCCTGGTAGCGGTCTTGTGGGTGCTGCGGTCGGGGGCGCCCTGGCGCTTGCTGCCTGCCGCCCCTGGCCAGTGGAACCCGGTTTTCAAGTGCTTCTCCCGCGGGTGCCGCCATGGCGTTGGGGAAGCGCTGCCTAAGGGGGGCTCAGGCGCTCATCGCCGACAAGGGCTACGACAGCGACGCCTTCGTCCGGGCCATCGAGGCGCGCGATAGGGACGCGGTCATCCCATCCCGCAGCCACTGTACCAAACCCCGCGAGGTCGATGGGTTCGTTTCCAGGGAGCGCCACCTGATCGAGTGCTTCTTCAACCCAATCCAACATTACCGGAGGATTTTCTCACGCGATGAAAAAACCTCCCGCAACTACATGGGCAGGCTGCGCTTCGTCTCCGCTCTCATCTGGCTGCGGTGATGGGTCAACAGAACCTAACCTTATGCGTTAGCGTGCGGGTGAAACATGGAACCTCCCCTCTTTCTTGAGCGCAGACAGACGAGCTGCGAACTCCTTGCGGTAGTTCGAGCCAAGCCAGACAGGATTTGAGACGATGCCATCACACACAAAACGACCACAGAACTCAACAACTCCAGTTCGAAAAGAGACACCGGAACCTCCGAGAATGTCTCGAAGCCTGTCTGTCAGGCCAAGTACCGCGTAGGCATCATTGCCAGAAGGGTCCAGAAAGACAGAGTAGGCGGTTGTGTCGCGAAGGTATATCCATCGTTTTAACTGAAGGGATTTGATCGCGCCAACCACTTCTGGTGGTACGGGATTTCCCTTCTTTTCAAGTTCCGCAATGGCGGACCCAACGATTGAAGGCGACGTAATGGCCACGTCGCGCCCAGCGGCCAACATATTCAACAGTTCCAAACCGGCCTTTCCATTCGACAACCGATGTATTTCGGTCAGAAGTCTTGAATAGCCGTTAATGAACGTCTGTGCAGATTGAGGTTCTATGACCATAGGATTTTTACATGCTAACGTTCGACGTAACCGGCCGGCCGAGGCCGAAGGCCGGAGCGAACCTGCAAGCGCAGCTTGCAGGCGGTTCGGTTGACGGAGGGGTTGGGCACCACGGTTAAAGAACCGAGATGAATTTCTCGGGCGTTACGTCGGCCTGACGTAGAACACCTGCCAGCGTCCCGGTCTTGACCTCGCTGTGCATGGGTACGACACAGCCTTTGGACCCACGGCGCATGATTACGTGGCTCCCGGACTGTGCCGGAGCTTCTCGAAGCCGAGACGCTGCAAAGCCTGTACGACAGCCGCCCCCGAAACATGTGGCAGTTTAGGCATGCGCGGGAACGCTGAATGTCGTTACCAGCGGATGGCCCGGCACAGGAATGGGGAACTCGGACAAATAGAGCGCTGTGGCTTCCTGAAGGTTAGCGATCGCTTCTTCGACCGTCTCACCTTGCGTGGTCGTTCCGGTTTCGGGATTCATTGCGACGTAGCCACCTTCTTCGGCAGGGGTCAGTACGGCTGTCAGTTCCATTGTCGTTTCTCCAAGCTGGGAAGCTCAATTGTCGCTCATTCCGCCGATTGGTGGTGCCCAACGTTCAAGGTCCGGGTGACCGCAGGGTTGGGCATCATGCGGCCAACTCCTTGCGAACAGGCATTAGCAATTGCCCTAGGCGATTTTGCCCCGTTCCATCCTGACCGCACGCCCAGAAGTAGTCGAAGGGAGAGCTTTCGATAAGCGTTCTTGTGCCTGTTGAAAACAACATGTCCCGCGCCTTCGGGACCAGAAACTTGAGTCGAAGAGCTTTGAGCATGACGTCTTCACGGACAGTGTCCCAATCTGAACGGATGGCAAAAGAACGAGACTGGCCAGGCGCTCTAGCTTCTTTGGGTGTTGGGGCACGGCGAATGCGTTCGCGAACTTCACGATCGTTGAACTTCTGCGCTTGGAAAAAGTGTTCAACCGTCGGCCAGAACTCACCTTCGACTTCAATTTCGAGAGGAGAGAAGTTCGACAAACCCCAGAAGGGCATCGTCTTCGAGTAGAAGTAAATCGGCTCGTCAGGCGCGGCGGCGTTCATGATGCCCAACGTCCAAATTCAGCGGCGAGCGAAGCGAGTCCGTTGCAATGCAGTGTTAGGCAAATTTGCTGGATTGTCCGGGGGAGCCAAAACCTGGAAGCCAGCCGCCTTGAGTCTGGCTTCGGCAAGCTGTATCTCCTTGAACAGTGCATCCAGATTGTTGCCATACTTGACGCCAATCGCGTCCTTGATCGCATGAACTTCCTTCATGATTTCATCAGTCATCGTTATTTCCTCCAAGAAGCTCCTCGGGAGTACATATGATCGGGAGGAACAATCCGCTTGTCTCAAGATAAACGGCGATCTTTTCCTGAATCACTGGATTGGCAATGTGACGGCAATTCCAGGTCAGTAGAAAATCAACGTGATGCAGTGTCGAAACCGCAATATGAAGCGCATCCTCAATCGCCTTGGAGGGAATGATGGCTTGTTCAATAAGCGATTTGGCCAAACGAATCATGTCTTGCGTTACCGCGAGTACGGATATCCCATCAAGTGCCGCAAGCCTTTTCTGTGCAGCCACAGGATCGCCAGCGGCGCACTCTTGCCAGACTAACTGAGAAACAAGAAGTTCATAGTCCGAGCGTAGCTCCCACCAAGCCAGAGTGATTTGCTGATGGGCGGCACCAATAATAGTCTTGCTGGGGCGTGCCGTCAGATAGCTGATGACAGAGGTTTCAATGTAGACTTTTCGCTTCATGATTTCCGTCTTGGTTCAGATAAACCGTGGTCTGTCCCTTGATTTTCTTGATTTTCAAGTTGAGCGTCTTGTTGGGCTAAATGAAAATGTTGCTAAATTTACAGAGCCAAACATGACTGACTCGGAGTTGTTGCGGCTGCTTCTGTTTCTGGCAATTCAAAACGCAGCCTGCTTTCCTCGGCATAATCGCTTCTTATCTCCAATCCGATCCATCTACGATTTAATTCTTCCGCAACAAATCCTGTTGTATTACTACCAGCGAAAGGATCGAGCACAAGATTGCCAGGTTTTGTAAGAAACTCAATAAAGAACCGGGGCAATTCAGCAGGAAAACGAGCAGGATGTACCTTGTTGCCTAATAGCTTACTGGTTTTAATATATGCGCTGTTCGATTCATTGTTGCCGCACTGAATAATATTTGGCGGGATTGACCCACCTTGATCACTGGCGAAAGAATCGTTTATTATATGACCACTAGGGCGAACCGTCTGTTTGACGCCTCGCTTAATAAGGCGCTTCATGTCTTCACTGTAAGGTTGTAGTACTTTTCTGTTGTCGGCATTGGCCATTGGGTCTTTGACAAGCCAGAAAATATACTCGACGCTATCCTTTACTCTGATTCTTCTTACATTCACCCATTCTGCGGGGGCTGGCATTTTTGCAGGGTTATACCAGAAGAACTCTTGTGCCAGTTGAAACCCAACATCGTCAACCAAAGCGAGTAAAGTTCTGTAGTGATACAAGCTTCGCACAGGCGCTCCTGGTTGCCACGCACCGCCAAGATTTAGAACGAATGAACCTGATGGCTTGATGATGCGCTTAATTTCATTCGCGAACGGAATAAGCCAAGCGGTGTAGTCTGCTTGATTTGCATTTCCATATTCCTTTTTGAAGTGCAGCGCATAGGGGGGGCTTGTGACAACCAAATTGACAGAGTCGCTTGGCAAATTCCTCATGAACTCCAAACTGTCAGAACAATAGAGTGCCCCTAGTTCTGTTTTGTAAACTGGGTCAGGCGGTAAATGCATCGATAAGATCCTGAAATCGAGAGAACCAGCGAGGTTGTGTGTCCTCACCATCTGGAATGAGGTGCATGACTTGAAGTTTGTTTGGATGACTTCGGTGAGACGGCAGTTCCCGCACTAGAACATACCGAAACTGACTCCAGTCTCCCGTGAATCTGCCCACACAAACCGCAGCCACATCAAAATGATCTCGTTCGTAGTAGCGGCTACTTGGGTCGCCCTTTGCTGCGCGTGTTTTTTGCAACTCAACTTGCGGCTTTGCGCCGTTACGGATAGTTTTTACTTCGACCCTTATTGTTACACCTGAAACAGTTACAACAGTAAAGTCATGCATTCCATCAACATCATGACCTTCATAACTGGTCAACCAACCCTCTCTACTCGCTATACGAAGCTTTCGCTCAAAATGAACCTCGGCGACCGAGCCTTCCAAGGCGACTTTTAGACGAAACCTCCTATCAATTGCGTCAAGCAACTCTTGGGCGGTAAGACCGTATTTAATTTCTAAAGCATGAGGCATATGAGCATTCTTTTGGTGAGGTCAGGGTTAGAACACTACGGGCAAAGTTAGCGGCCCAACGTGAAAGCTCAGGCGACGGCCGCGGCTTTATGCGGCCAGTCGCCTAGAGCGCAGGGTTGGGCATGGATGATGCATGATTGCAAGACTTGACCCTAAGCTTTGGGGTGACCCTAAGCTTTGAGACTTGACCCTAAGCTTTGCTTGATTGCAAGACTTGACCCTAAGCTTTGCTAACAAGACTTGACCCTAAGCTTTGCTAAGCTTTGCTCTTGACCCTAAGCTTTGCTAACGCGAAACGCCGCTTTTCGGCGGTCTGCTTGAGCGCAGGGTTAGGACTTTGTTCGCCGCGAATAGTGCTTATCGAATTCTTGAAGAATATTGGCATTATAGAACCGCTGCTTTGAACTATTTGGATTGTTCGGGTGCAGAAGTCGAACGATGGCGTATTTGCTTTCTTTTTCCAACGCTTTTCGCAGCTTGTGAAAAGTCTTGTTTTCTAGAAAGTCCATGTAGCGTCGCCTCATGACATCCGCGAGATTGCGATACGTCATCGGATAGTTCTTTAGCACGTCCTCCTCGCGAACGGTGATTGCTGGCGCAGTTGGGTCGTCTGTCCAGCGGAAAGGCACCGAGCATGCATCCTTGCCGCGAACTAGTTTCGTTTCGAGGCGAAGTGCGACGTGCTGCTTCGCTTCAGCTTCGACCGATTGTTCCTCAAGGGAGTCGAAGTAACAGAGCAGCCGCTGTAGCTGTTCAGGATAGTGCGCTCGTGATGCAGGCTCGGCGGCTTCGAAACCGTGATAGAAAGAAATAGGCATTAGAAAGAAATTGTACTCAGACAAGTCTAGCTGAAACCATTCAGTTGCCAAGTACAGATAGTTTCGGAGCGAGGCAGTCCCGATTTCTAGCACTCTTCGGCCAATGTAAAGATCTTTATTTATGAAGTGAGCGGCATTGTCTCGAATCTCTACAAGTGCAAAGAAGTTGTCGTGACACGCCCTCTCAAGGCCAGATGTTTTATCTTCTAATAGCTTCGCAACCAGATAATTTGCTCCATGCGACAGGGGATTTCCGCTGCGATTCGTCTTCGGGGATTTATTTCCGTTGCCATCATCAGTTAACTCATATAAGGTTTCAATTGCTTCACCTCTGTCGAACACCCACTTTGCCTTCAGTAGAAGTTCCCATGCGTTTGCCATTAGCAATGCAAACGCCTCTTCTCTGTATGAAAAGTTCGGCTTGTTATAGATTTCGATTGCGGCAACGGCCGCTTGTATCGATTTGGCGGCGAGATCTGTGCTAAGAGGCATTCATCGTGTTCCTAACGTATAGTGAACACCGATTCCGGTGCAATCGGCGTTGGTGCATAAATACTCTCTTTAAAAATCAATAGCTTAAATCGATGCAGACGTCAATTTATGACAAAATTTGACGTTTTTGGCATATTTTCCGAAAGTTGCCTTTTCTAACATGCTGTTTTTATGTTAATTTTTTATGGCGAATTATGCACCAACGCCGGTGCAATCTACTTTTTCGCGATGGTTCCCAGGGGGTAGTTCCAGACTCATCAAGGTGTATACCGGAACACATTGAGGCGTATACTACGGGTTCGTGAGAACAACGCACAGATTCATAACGAATTTCTGCCCGTGAATACACCAGAAAACCCTTCGGAAAACACCCCAGGACCGCCGGTAGACACCCCTTCCGGTTCGGAGAATACGCCTGCCGAAACCGGAAACTCCCCCTCCCAACCCGAGCTTCTCGACCAGGTGCGTGATCAGATCCGCTTGCGCCATTACAGCATACGCACTGAAGCACAATATATCCACTGGGTCAAGAGATTCATTCTCTTTCACAAGCGCCATCCCCGTGAGATGGGTGCGACCGAGGTGGAGGCGTTCCTGACCCATCTTGCCGTCGACGGGCAGGTGGCATCGGCAACGCAAAACCAGGCGCTGTCGGCGCTGTTGTTTCTTTACCGCAGGGTATTGGGCGTCGAGCTGCCGTGGCTCGATGACGTGGTGCGGGCCAGGCCATCGCAGCGCTTGCCGGTGGTGCTGACACGTCTCGAGGTGCAGCGTGTGCTGGAGCGGATGGACGGGGTTCATGGCTTGCTCGCCCGCCTGCTTTACGGCACAGGGATGCGCCTGATGGAAGTGATTCGCCTGCGCGTGAAGGACCTGGATTTCGAGCAGGGCGAGATTCTGATTCGTGAGGGCAAGGGGGCAAAAGATCGTGTCACGATGCTGCCGGATTCGTTAGTGGCGGATCTGCGGGCTCACCTGCGGCGGCGAAGGCAAGTCTTCGACGACGATCTGCGGATGGGCAAAGCGGCCGTTTATTTGCCGGATGCACTGGAGCGCAAGGACCCCTCGGCGAATACGAGCGCGAATACGAGCTGGGGGTGGCAATATGTTTTTGCCTCGGGCAGTTACTCGGTCGATCCGCGTAGCGGCGTGGAGCGGCGGCATCATCTCGACGAGAAGCTGCTGCAGCGGGCGATGAAGAAGGCGGTGACGGCAGCGGGGATCGCCAAGCCGGCGACTCCGCACACGCTTCGCCATTCCTTTGCCACGCACCTGCTGGAAAGTGGATACGATATTCGCACGGTACAGGAACTGCTGGGCCATGCGGATGTCGCGACGACGATGATCTACACGCATGTGCTCAAGCGGGGTGGGCGAGGCGTTCGCAGCCCGCTCGACGCGCTTGGGTAGTCCTGAAGGGGTTCCTGGCCTGGACATCGACATTCAGGATCTTCCCGGATCACGGGTGTGAATGAAAGTGTTGGGAGGTGCCGATGGCTTCCCTCCCCCCGCGAGGGGGCGAAGGCGGGGTTTCGCGGAGCACTGCTCCGCGCCGCCGCAGCCAGCCCGCGATGCAGCGCGGGCCGTGGAAGGGGTTGGGGGAGAGGGGGCGTCCATGCCCTCGCAGATGTCAGCAGAGCAGACTGACGGCTTTGGCGATGTGCTGTCGCAAGGATTCGACGAATTCGTGTGCAACGATGCCCCCTCTCCCCCAACCCCTCCCCCGCGAGGGGGGAGGGGTGAGTACCGATGTCAACG
This sequence comes from Accumulibacter sp., assembly GCF_036625275.1. Lineage (GTDB taxonomy): Bacteria > Pseudomonadota > Gammaproteobacteria > Burkholderiales > Rhodocyclaceae > Accumulibacter. Next base: position 65,963 of record NZ_JAZKUD010000008.1, on the reverse strand, counting down.
CATCTCCATTGAACAAGAGACCTCGACCAACACTTTCAATCGCACCCCCGGATCACCGATCCCTTGCGGAGCACAACCATGAGCCTTGCGACCATCATCCATGCCGGCATGCGTCAACACGAACGGCCGCCCTTGGCCCTGGTGCTGATGGGCGGTGGCGCGCGTACGGCCTATCAGGTCGGCGTCCTGCGCGCATTGGCGGACAGGCTGCAGTCGCATGCCGGTAGCGTACGGTCGTTTCCATTCCAGATTCTGGTCGGCACCTCGGCCGGTGCGATCAATGCCGCTTTTCTGGCCGCGCGCGCGCGCCAAGGCTTGCAGGCCTTCGAAGAACTGGCGATGTTCTGGGGTCGGCTGCGGTCGACCGACGTCTACCGCCTGAACACCTCGCGCTGGCTGCGCTTCAGCCGTGTTGCTCTGGCCCTGAGATTGTCACAGCACGTCCAGGCCAAGGGGGCGCTGCTGGACAACACGCCACTGGCGGAAATGCTGCGGCAGGGCATCCCGCTCGGCAACATCGAAAGCGCCCTGCGATCAAAAACCATCGATGCCCTGGCGGTGACCGGGTCGAGCTATACCAGCGGGGTCCACTGGACCTTCTGTCAGACGGCCAGCCGCGAGACGTTTCAGCCGTGGACCAGTCCCGGCCGCCGCTCCGAATTCCAGCTCTTGACGATCGCGCACCTGATGGCCTCGAGCGCGATTCCGTTCATCTTTCCGGCCACGGCATTGACGGTCGAGGGTCAGGAAGAATACTTTGGCGATGGCTCGATGCGGCAGATCACGCCGCTGTCGCCGGCGATGCACCTCGGTGCACAGAAGATTCTGGTGATCGGCGTCGGGCAGCCTGAACGCCCATGGCTGACGACTGCGCCGGGAACGCCTGGACGCGGCCCGAGCCTGGGCAGCATGGCCGGGCATGTGATGGCCAGCGTCTTTCACGATACGCTGCAGGCCGACGTCGAGCAGACCCGACGGGTGGCCAGAACGATCAACGAACTGCCTCACGAGGCGGTTTCGGCGATGCGCTACAAGGCCATCGAAGTGCTGGCGATGGCGCCGACGCAGTCGCTCGACGCGCTGGCGCTGCAATACACGGATGAACTGCCGACGACGATCCGTGATGCCCTCGGCGCCCTCGGAATGCTCAGGGGCGGCGGCGGCGCCCTGGCGAGTTATTTGCTGTTCGAGCAGGGCTTCGTGCAGTCGCTGATGGCGCTGGGCAAGAGCGATGCCACGACCCGCGCCGCCGAACTGATCGAACTGATCACCGGCCCCTGAGCAGCCAGCAGCGCGGCCGCCGCTGCTCACCGCGATCGCCCCCGATTTTAATGTGCAAGTCGCGTCAGCGACTCACGAATCTCCCCTCTCCCCTCGCGGGAGAGGGGTTGAGGGAGAGGGGAACGGTCATGACTTCCATGATCGGGGGTGCCTGAAAAAGTCATGACCGTTAGCCTGGCATGCATCCGCTGCCGGGTTTCCTGCGTATCGGGTAGTACCTGGGGGGTTGCCGCGTCGTAGACGCTCGCTATCAGGTCAGGCCAGATGACGGAGGACGAAGCAGGCCATCGATCGTAGGGTCGGAGCAAGGCCTGATCGGTTCATCCGGGTTCCCTAGATCCAGTCAGGAGGTTCAAGCCATGATTCATCCCAACCCGAATCACAGTCGGACTGCCGCCGGCGAACGCCAGGCGGTGGTAAAGCGTCGACCACGCACCCGCTTCGCGGCCACTCTGGCAGCGCTGGCCAGTGCTTTCATTCTCGGTGGCATCCACCACAACGCGCATGCCGTGCTGGTCAATCTGGATACCACATTGCTTGGCGGCACCTCTGCGCGCCTGGATTTCGCGCTGCTCGATGGCGATGGCGACCTCGGCAACAACACCGTCACCATCAGTTCAATCGTCACCGACGGGACGCTCGGCGGAACCGATTGCAGCGTCGGGTGCACCGGTGGCCCACCCTTCACGATCTCCGATGCGCTCGGCCTCGGCCAGTTTCTGCAGGACCTCACCCTGGGGACGACGGTTTCCTTCGACCTGAGCTTCACCACCCGCTTCTCGGGCAACGGCGCGCCTGATCGCCTGTCGCTGCTGTTGCTCGACGCGGGGAGCAATCTGACACTGCTCGATACCAATCTCGACTTTTCAGGCGACCCGGTACCCGTCCAGGACGCGCTGCTGATCGTCGATCACGCCCCAGGCGCGCAAGTCCGGTTCGCGACCGTGTCCAGCCCGGCGCTCCCGATCGCCGTTCCCGAACCCGGCGCGGGCGCGCTGTTCTCGCTTGGGCTGGCGCTGATCGGCGGACAACGCATCCGCCGCCGCCATTCCTGCGTATCCCATCGTACCGAGGCTGCCGCGCAAGCCCGCCTCTCGACCTCGACGCACACCCCTCCGGGAGAATGAACATGAAGACCTCTGCCACCTCAAACCGCCGTTCCCTGCTGACCCTGCTGTGTGCAGCCGCGTGCCTTGCCCTGCCGGTCTCGGGGGTGTTTGCCGCCAGCCACCGCGAGGCGCCGTTGACCGCACTGGACCATAAGGCGGACATCACCGATTGGTACGCCTTCGTCAGCTACGACAATCCCAACAAGGTGACCATGATTCTCAACACCGACCCGTTGCTGGAACCGGCCAATGGACCGAACTACCACCCCTTCGATCCCGAGGTCGTATACGAGATGAAGGTCGATAACAATTTCGATGGCGATGAAGACGTCAAGATCGTTTTCCGCTTCCAGAGCGAAATCCGCGCACCCGGCGTGTTCACCAGTTTCGTCGGTGCCGGTGGCGGCGTTTCGGCCCCGGCCAATTCACCGGCGCCGGTTCCGCCCGGCACGCCGATCGTGCCGCCCGCGATTACCGCCCTCGACGGACCGGGATCGGCCGGCCTGAGCCTGCGTCAGACCTATACCGTGACCATCCAGAAAAAGGTCGGTAGCGTCTGGCAAACCGTTTTCAGCAGTGGCAATCGAAAGCTCTACGCCGTTCCCGCCAACGTCGGACCGCGCACCATGCCCGATTATCCGAGCCTTGCCGCACAGGGCATTTACGATCTCGGCGGCGGCATCCGGGTCTTTGCCGGTACCGTCGACGACCCCTTCTACATCGACCTCGGCGCCGCTTTCGATACCCTCAACTTTCGCGCCGGCGCTTTTGCCACAGGGATTCCGGCGGTGTTGAGCAACGACCAGGATGCGGCCGACGATGTCAACTTTGCCCCCGATGCAGTCGCCGGCTACAACGTCAACAGCATCGTCGTCGAACTGCCGACCACGCTGCTCACCAGTGACGGCCAGGTCCATCCGGCAACGGACGCCAAAGCGGTGATCGGCACCTACGGCACCACCTCGCGGCCGCGCATCAAGGCGCAGCCGACGACTGCCGGCGGCAAGCCTTCGCTGTCGAGCAATTTCGTTCAGATCCAGCGCATGGGGAATCCGCTGATCAACGAACTCCTGATCGGCACCGGCGACAAGGACAAGTTCAGCATGTCCGAGCCCAAGAACGACAGCCAGTTTGCAGGCTACCTGCTCGACCCGCTGCTTGCCCGCGTGCTCAACGCGGCCTACGGCGGCGCAGTGGCCATTCCGACCCCGCCGCGCCTCGACCTGCTGCCGCTGGTGACCTATGGCGCACCGATCTGCCCCGGCTGCACGGCCGCACAGGCCGGACCCGTCGCCGACCTGCTGCGGCTCAACACCGGCATTCCGGCAACGGCCAAGGCCATCCGCAAGCGTCTCGGTGTCCTGGACGGCGATTTCGGCGGCTTTCCCAACGGCCGCCGACTCTCGGACGACGCCACCGACATCGCAGCGCGTGTGGTGGCCGGGGTGCTCAACCCGGCATTCAACGTCTTCCCCAACAACCGCATCGGCGATGGCGTCAACGGCAACGATGTCGCCTACCAGGAGACCTTCCCCTACGTGGCTTTCGCCAATAGTGGCCGCAACAGTCGGCACCAGAACCCCGGCACCTCCGGCTGCGTCTCGACGCCGCCGCCGTTCCTGCCGATGCTCTGCCCGACCGACTGATTACTGTGAAAGTCGCGTACGCGACTCACGAACCTCCCCTCCCCCCTCGCGGGGGAGGGGTTGGGGGAGAGGGAAACGGTCATGACTTTCATGATCGGGGGGTGCCTGGAAAAGTCATGACCGTTTGAGTTGACTTCGCCTGACGACGAAGAGGGACTCACCGCAACAGACGGGCAGGCGTTCGCCCTGCCCGCCATTCTTCAAGCGAGAGGATCGGCATGAACCGCATTTCCTGCACTTTCCTGGCATTCTTTGCGAGCGGGTGCCTCGTCACGGCAAACGCGGTGGCGGTGCCCTACCTCCCGGCATCCGACGCGCAGGTGCTGGAACGCCTGCCATTCGCAGCGACCGATCCTGTCGCTCGTGAGTTGCGCGCGCTGCGCGAGGAGCTTGCCCGACAACCGCAAAGGATCGATCTCGCCGTCGAGATGGCTCGTCGTTACACCGAGCTTGGGCGGGTCAGGGGCGATCCGCGTTTTGCCGGCTATGCCCAGGCCGCTTTGGCAAACTGGTGGGAGCAATCCGAACCACCTTCCGAGGTCCTCCTGTTGCGGGCGACGCTGCGCCAGCGCAACCACGATTTCGACGCCGCGCTCCTGGATCTGGCCACACTCATCCGGCGCAATCCCCGCGACGGCCAGGCGCGCCTGACACGCGCGACGATCCTGCAGGTGCAGGGCGATTACGCTGCCGCCGCGGCCGAATGCTCGGCGCTGCGCCGTCTCGCCCCCGAACTGGTGTGGGCGGCCTGCAGCTACGGCCTGGCCAGTGTCAACGGGCGCTTGCGCGAGAGCTATGAGGCACTCGACACCCTGCTCGCCAGGCAGCCCCAGATCAGGCCCGAGATACGCGCCTGGGTCCTGTCGATGCTTGCCGAGATGGCGGCGCGCGCCGGCCTCGACGAGGCCGCCGAGGCCCATTTTCGTGCAGCACTGGCGATCGACGGTTCCGACCATTATCTCCTCAACGCCTACGCCGACTGGCTGCTCGACCACGGTCGCCCGGCACAGGTCGTGAAACTACTCGCCGCGCAGCAAGGCAGCGACGCCCTGCTCCTGCGCTACACCCTGGCGCTCAAGGCACTGAACTCTCCCGAGCTTGCTGCCCACGTCGAGCAGTTGCGCGCCCGCTTTGCCGCCAGCCAGTTGCGCGGCGACCGCGTCCATCAGCGTGAGCAGGCGCGCTTCACGCTCGAACTGCTCGGCGACCCCCAGGCGGCCCTGGCGCTGGCTCAGGAAAACTGGAAGGTGCAGAAGGAATTGCCCGATCTGCGTCTCCTCCTGGAAAGCTCCCTCGCCGCCAGGGACCTCGCAACGCTGGCCAGCGCACGCCAATGGCTTGCGCAAGCACGCAGCGAAGACCTCATGATCAACCGCTTGCTGCGCCAGGATCGACCATGAAGACCGTCCCCCCCGTTTTGCTGCAGGCGCTGAGAGGGTTCGCCATGCTGCTCATCCTGCTTGCCTCGCCAGCTGCGCTGGCGCACAAGCCGAGCGACAGCTACCTCAGCCTGCAAGTCACCGAAACGGCCATTCAAGGTCAGTGGGATATTGCCCTGCGCGACCTCGACTACGCACTCGGCCTCGACGACAACCAGGACGGCGCCATCACCTGGGGCGAACTGCGCGCCCGGCACACCGAGATTGCCGCTTACGCACTGGCGCGACTGGCCTTGTCGGCGGACGGCGAGGCGTGCACGACGGCCGTGCTCGAACACCTGGTCGACGATCACAGCGATGGCGCTTACGCGGTCTTGCGTTTCAGCGCAGGCTGCAAGACCGAACCGAAGGTGCTGAGTGCCCACTACCGGCTGTTCTTTGATGTCGATCCGCAGCATCGCGGGCTGCTGCGCCTTGAGCATGCCGGCCAGACACGCACCGCGATCTTCAGCGCGGCGACCCCGGTGCAGCGATTCGAACTTGCCGAAAACGACCGCCTGCGCCAGTTCATCGACTACACCGCGCACGGGGTCTGGCACATCTGGATCGGTTTCGATCATCTGCTGTTTCTGTTGTCACTGCTGCTGCCGGCGGTCCTGATCCGCGTCGACGGCGGCTGGACAGGCGCTGCGCGCTTCCGGGACGCGCTCTGGGAGGTCGTCAAGGTGGTCAGTGCGTTCACCCTCGCGCACTCGATCACCCTGACGCTGGCCGCGCTGGACGTCGTCCAGTTGCCGTCGCGCTGGGTCGAATCGGCAATCGCTGCATCGGTCATCGTCGCCGCGCTCAACAACCTGATCGTGATGGCGGGGGCTAGCCGCTGGCTGTTCGCCTTCGCTTTCGGCCTGATTCACGGCTTCGGTTTCGCCAGCGTCCTCGCCGACCTCGGGCTGCCGCAGAACGCCTTGTTGCTGGCGCTGGTCGCCTTCAACCTCGGCGTCGAAGCCGGGCAACTGGCGATCGTCGCCCTGTTCCTGCCGCTGGCATGGGGCGTGCGGAACCAGTGGATCTATCGACGGGGCGTCCTCGCGGGAGGCTCGCTGCTGGTCATCGCCACCGCCGGCATCTGGCTGGTCGAACGGGTATTCGACCTGAAACTGATCACCTGACCATGCCTTTCGACCGGAAAGCGTCGATAATGGGACTGCTTTGTCCCGTGTTTGCAAGCCAGCCGGATCTGCTATATTTCCGACCAAGACGCTGATCCCCTTGATCCCCTTTTGATCTTCTCCCACCTGCCGACGGTGACCGGCCGCTTTCTCGCCGAATGTCAACCCAGGCACCAACCAGGAAAACAACCATGGCGATTTCGCTCTACGACGGAAGTGTAAAGAGCTACCTGCAAACGCTGGCAGCGGTCAGCGGCTTTCTGGACCGGGGTCTTGCCTATTGCCGGGAGAAGAATCTCGATCCGGAGGAAATCGTCGAGACTCGCCTGTACCCGGACATGCTGCCGTTTCGCTTCCAGGTTCAGTCCGTCGTTCATCATTCCCTGGGGGCAATCGAGGGAATCAAGAACGGCGTCTTTCGCCCGCCAGCCGACCTCCCGACACATGACTACCCGGCTCTGCAAGCACTGGTCGCCGGCGCGGGCGATGCGCTCAAAGACCTGACGCCGGCGGCGATCAATGCCTATGAAGGTGGCACGGTGATCTTCGAGTTCCGTAACACCAGTTTGCCATTCACGACCGAAGAGTTCCTGCTGTCATTTTCTTTGCCGAATTTCCATTTCCACGCCACGACCGCTTACGACATCCTGCGCTCAAAGGGGGTCCCGTTGGGCAAGCGTGACTACCTGGGGGCACTGCGTCTGAAGACCCGCTAGCCGGGCAGGCATGAATTCGTCGAATCCTTGTAATCGCACCCGTGAATCCTGCCGTGCGGCGCTGATACGGGAAGGGGTGATATGATCCGGATACCGACCAGGAAACGCAGGAGAAAGCAGGCATGCCCAACAGAGTGCTGTTCAGATCTTTCGGACGCTTGGCCGCAGCCGCCTTCGTTGTTCTGCTTGCCGGCTGCGCCGGTGGCCCGGTGGGCACCTGGCCTGGCAACGAACAGGCGACGCAGACGGAACAAACGGTCCCGGTGCGGGTCGGCTATGCATGCTGCAACCTCCATTACAGCGGCGACTGGATCAGCGATTCCAACTACGCGCAGCTTTCCTTCATTCCGGTCGGCACACCGATCACGGTCAAGAAGATAGACCGTTATCGCTATCGCGCCTATGTGGATGTCGCCGGCAAACCCATGCGCATGGGCCTGGATTACGGCCGGGGCCAGGAAACCACCGAGCAATGGATCAACAAGGTGGTCGTTCTCGACGATCCGAGGGCGCGTCTGGCGACCTTTCCACCTGTCGTCCGCGAGGCCATCTGGCTTGGTCGCGTGATGCGGGGAATGACCCGGGAACAGGTGATCATGGCCGCCGGCTACCCGCAGAGCGACGAGACGCCCTGGCTCGACGTCCTGTACTGGCGCTACTGGTGGGCAAGCTCCGGGCCGTATTACGTCTATTGGTCGCGCAACAAGGAGGTCACCCGGATTGAAGGCAGCCCGGAGATCCTGAGCCAGGTGACCTATCGAGGCGAATGATTCGCCGCCATGACCGAGCCATGCCGCCGGGAGTGGGCTTGGTCGATGCAACGGTGGGCAGGAGAAACCCGGACATCGCGGGCAATACCGTGTTTCTCGCGATCACCTGAGCAGATTGTGCAGCGCGCAGCAGGCGCGCGCTTTTCCAGAAGCCGAACGGGTGGATCGTGCGCTTTGCAAGGATGCCGATCAGCACTCGCTGGCGCTCAGGTCCGCCAGCGGTGACGGTTCGGTTGCCCGGATGATTCCGGCCAGAGCAGGAGGAAATGGGATGCAGGCTGGAAAGAGGCTGCTGGCCACCGTGCTGGTACTGGCGCTGTTCGGGGGGGCGCTCTGGTATGCCACGCAGGAGCACCAGGGGCAGCAACTGCAACGGCCGGAGACGCAGGAACGTCGCGCGGTGGACAGTGTGACGGAAATGAGCGGCCTGGTGTCCGTCGACCTGGAACCCTTTTTTGCGGACGTTCGGGTACAAAAGATCCTGCGCGAGCGCAAGCTGCCAGTCAGGGTGACCCGCGTCGGCAGCCGCGACATGGCTGCCCAACTCGGTGCTGCAGCGATGCGTAGCGGCGGCCCGGCGGGGGGAGTGGCCGATTTCTATTTCCCAGCCGGTGTGCTGGCGGCGAATCAGATCGCCGATGAGGCTCGCAAGGCTGGCATCAACGCCACCCAGACTTCACCGTTCAACAGCCCGATGGTGGTGGCGAGCTGGCAGCCGATCGCTGCGATCCTGGTAGCCAATGGCATCGCCAGACCCAGCGGCGAACGTGTCTATGCACTGAACATGGAGCGCCTGGTGGCGGCGATGCTGGCCAGGAAACGCTGGAGCGAACTCAAGGCGGCAGAGGCTTTTGCGGTCAACCGGGGGGTGCTGGTATCCACCACCGATGTGCGCAAGAGCAATTCGGCGGTCATGTATCTGGCACTGACCAGCCATGCGCTGCTGGGCGAAGTGGTGACCGACCGCGTCAGCGCGAGTGCCGCGGCCGAGAAGTTGGCCGGGTTGTTCAAGCGTCAGGGCTACCAGGAGAACTATGTCAACGGCAACTTCGACGACTACCTGCAGATCGGCATGGGCAAGGCACCGCTGGCTTTCATCTACGAATATCAGATCGTCGGTCATGCACTGAACCGGAGCAAGGCGATTCAGCCCGACATGGTGCTGATGTACCCCGAACCGACGATCGTCAACAAGTTCGTCCTGCTCGCCACCAGCGCGCGCGGTCGCGCCATGCAGGCCGAGTTGGCCGGCAACCCCGAGCTGCAAAGGATTGCGGTCGAATACGGCTTGCGCGTCGCCGACCTCGGGCTGTTCACGGCCGCCGTCAAACCCTCGGGACTGGCGGTGCAGGAGCGCCTCAACCAGGTCATCGACCCGCCGGCCTACGAGTTGATGTCGGAGATGGTGGAGGTACTGACCAGGGAGATGGCGAAATGAAGATCTGCTTGAAGATGACTTTACTGGCCGGCTTGCTCGCCATTCTGACCGCTTGCGGTCGGCAGGAACCGTCCGCTCCGGCCTCGACGTCCACCAGCCACGCGGCGCCGGTGTTCGAGGTGCTCGCCACCAGTGACCTCAAGGATGCCCAGGCGCTGGAGAAAATGGCCCTGCAGGCTACCGGCGTGAATCTGAAATTCCGCTACGGTGGCACGATGGAGAGTACCGAAGCGGTACTGACCGGGCGTGCCGATGCCGCCGCTGCCTGGTTTGCCAATGCCAAATACCTGCTCAGCGACAGCCAGGGTCAGAGCCGCGTCAAGCTGCAGGAAAAAATCATGCTTTCACCGATTGCGGTGGGAGTCAGTGAATCGGCTGCCCGGGCGCTCGGCTGGGACCGGCCCGAGGTCGCCGCCAAGGTGAGCTGGAAGACCATCACCGAGGCCGCTGGCGCGGGCAAGCTGTTCTATGCCCTCTCCAACCCTGCCACCTCGAACCAGGGGTTCATGGCCCTGATGGGCGTCGTGGCGGCGGCGGCCGGCAAGGCCGAAGCGCTGGCGCCGGAGGATGTGAATCGCCAGGCCATCGCCACCTTCCTGAAGGGTTACAAACTGATCGGCGACAACTCCAGCTATTTGTCGGAGAAGTTCATCGAAGGCCAGGGGCCGCGCCTGAACGCTTTCATCAACTACGAGAACTGGCTCCTGAGTCTCAACGCCAGCGGCAGGCTGCGCGAAAAGCTGCTCTTGGTCTATCCGCGCGAGGGCGTGGCCACGGCCGATTATCCCTTGATGCTGCTCGACGAGGCGCGGCGCGAGGACTATCTCAAGCTGGTCGATTGGCTGAAGGGCAAGGAAGCCCAGACCTGGCTGGCGCAGCAGACCCTGCGCCGGCCGGTCAACAGTGAAGTGGCGGCGTCATTGGCGGGCCGCTTCACCCACCCCGGCCTGCTCGTGGAACTGCCCTTCTCACCCGACCGGCAATTGGCCGACGGGCTGATCTCGGCCTATCTGAACGAGTTTCGCAAGCCGGTGGCGTCGACCTTCGTGCTCGACGTGAGCGGCAGCATGGGCAAGGAGAAGCGGCTGGAGCGCCTGGTCGAGGTGATTCACTATGTGGCCGGCGATGACGCTTCGCTGACCGGGCGCATTGCCCGCCTGAACGAGCGCGAAAAGGTCTGGCTGCTGCCGTTCTCGACCAGGCCAGGCCAGCCCGAGCTGTTCGAAATTCCAGCCGGCAAGCGTACCGGCAAGGGTCTTGCCGCCAGCCCCGATTCAGCCGCCAAGCTCAAGGTCATGGCCGCAGTGCGTGCCTATGCCGACACCTTGCGGGCTGCCGGCGGCACCGCGCTGTACGACAGCGTGTTGCAAGCCCTCCAGATGATGGCCGAACAGAAGAAGCTGCACCCCGATTACCAGTACTCGGTGATCGGTTTCACCGATGGCGAGAACTCGCATGGCCGCGGTTTCGAGGCTTTCCAACAGGACTATGCGCAATTGCCCGAAGACGCCAGGGCGATTCCGGTGTTCATGATCCTGTTCGGTGATGCCAGGGAATCCGAATTGAAAGCTCTGGTCAAGGTCACCGGCGGACTCGTTTTTGATGCCCGCCATACGCCGCTCTACCGTGTTTTCAAGGACATTCGGGCCTACCAGTGAGCAGCCGATGGCCAGACTGGACCAGCCGCGCCCTGCGTGGCCTGAGCAGTGTGCCCAACGGTTGCGGGCTGGTCCTGGCTGCGCTACCGCTGTTGTTGAAGGGCGCGGGCATGCTCGGCCCCGAGGCCTACCTGATTGCGCCTGGCGGCTATCTGGCCGGTTTTATCGCGGGCGGACTGCTTTTCGGCTTTCCCGTGCTGGGCAAAAAGCCCTGGGAGGCCGAACTGAGCGAACTGGGTTTTGACGACAATGGCGATGCCCGGCAGGTGATAGACACCGCTTTGCGTGGCATTCGCAGCCTGGTGATGCACAATCCCGATCAGCGCCTCTCGAATATCCTGCAGCAGCGAGTGCTGGGCCTTTGTGATCAACTGGAGGGTCTGCTGATCCAGTGGGAGGGCAGCAAGGGGACGCTGTCGCTGGAAGAAGAATTTCATGCGCGCCATCTGGCCGGCGCCTATCTGCCGCAGGCCCTGAAAACCTATCTGTCGATCCCGAAGAACTTCGCCAGCGAGCGTCTGCTCGAAAATGGCCGTACCGCCCACGACACCCTGGTGCTGGCGCTGGATGACTTGTCCGCCAAGGTCGGGCAGTTGGCCGACGATCTGGCTGGCCAGGACGCGCAGGCTTTTCTGACACATTCGCGCTTTCTGGATGAAAAGTTCGGTACGCGCAAACAGGCGCTGCGTTGAAGTGCCGGGATTTTCTGCAACCTACAGGAGGATTGGGCCATGAGCATTGACCGGCAATCCGGCACTGCCGCTGAACCTGCGTTTCAACTGACCCCGCCCGAGGTGATGGCACCGGTGCATCAGGACCAGGCCGTGGAGTTGGTCACCGTCAAACCCGAGCGCCTGAGCGAAATCGAACTCCAGGTGGAGAGCTTTCTTGGTGTGCTGATGTCGGCAGACCTGCATTCGCAGGACTTCAAGGACAAGCTCGATCAGACGTTTGCGCTGGGCCGACAGGAAGTGTCGGTATCGGCCGCGCTGCTGCAAAGCCGCCTGCTCGAAAAGAACTTCGTCAGCGCCAAGGACACGCCCGCCTTTCAGGCCATCTCCGAGTTGCGCGGCGAACTCGACAAGCTCAACCCCGGCAACCAGGGCAATCTGCTGGAACCCAGGCGGCTCCTGGGTCTGATTCCCTGGGGCAATAAACTGCAGTCCTATTTCCGCCGCTACCAGACGGCGGCGACGCAGATCAAGGTGATCATGGGCCAGCTCTATGCTGCGCGCGACGAAGTGCAGAAAGACCTGCTTGCGCTGGAGTCACAGCGCAGCCGGATCTGGGATGGCATGCAGAAAATGGCCGAGGCAATCCGTTTCGCCGAAATGCTGGATACCCGCCTGGCACAGCAGGTCGAGGTGCTCAGGACCACCGATCCGCTGCGCGCCAAGGCGCTCGAGCAGGAAGTGCAGTTCTACGCCCGCCAGAATCTGCAGGACATGTTGACCCAGCAGGCGGTCAGCATCAATGGCTATCTGGCGCTGGACGTGATCAAGAAAACCGGCCGCGAACTGATCAATGGCTGCACCCGTGTGGCCACCACCGGCATGAGCGCCCTGGCCGTGGCGCAAACGGTGGCACGCGCCACCGGCAACCAGGTCGAGGTGATGGACATGCTGCAAGGCGTCAGCGGCACCATCGGTCGCCTGATTCAGCAAACGGGCGAGCAACTCAACGCGCATGTGTCGGAGACCACCCGGTTCGCCGAAAACCCGCTATTGGGCATTGAACAGATCAAGCAGATGTTTACCCAGACCTATCAGGCGATGGACGCGATCGACAACTTCCGCAGCCAGGCGATCACGGTGATGGGCCGCAACAACGAGATCCTGCAAAGCGAACTCGCGCGCAGCCGCGAATACCTCGACCGCGTGCGGCGTGAACGCGCCGGGCAGGCGATCGGGGAGGCAGCAGCGAGCTGAGCCGTACAGGGAAGAGGGTGCCCCGTCAATGACCGTGTCGACGGTTGCGCAGCCATGGCCAGAAGCTTCGACCGATGCGTCTGAGGCGATCCCCTGACACAGTGCCAACCGCGTTTCCAGGCAATGCTTGGCCTCACGGTTTGCCGCCAACCGGCAAGGCGGTCTTGTCCACCACCCGGCGCAACACGAAGCTCGAATGCACGCCGGTCACCCCCTGAATGCCGGTAATGCGATTGAGCAGCAGGTCCTGGTAGGCATCCATGTCCTTGACCACCACCTTGAGCTGATAATCGGCGGCCTGGCCGGTAATCAGCAGGCATTCCATGACCTCGGGAATTTCGCGGATGGCCGCTTCGAGGTGACTGAAACGCTCGGGCGTGTGTTGGTCCATCGAAATGTGGATCAGCGCCATCAGTGACAACCCGAGAGCCCTGGCATCGAGCAGCGCACGGTAGCCGGTGATCAGGCCGGCTTCTTCGAGGGCACGGACGCGACGCAGACAGGGTGATGGCGAAAGGCCGATCCGGTCGGCGAGTTCCTGATTGCTGATGCGCCCCTCCTGCTGCAGGACCTGCAGAATCTGCCGGTCAAAGCGATCAAGGACCATGAAGTCTCCTGTGCGGACGATTGACCACAGAACCTGCTTCTATAACTAGATTTTAAGCAATAATCTGCCATATGTGCAGGGAAATGCGCACAAAAACGCAAACACCTGCCGGGCAATCCTGCGTAGCATCTTGTCCTGTCAGCCAACACTCAGGAGCCCACGATCATGTTGAACAATCCTTCACTCAAGTACAGTCCTTTCCCGGCGGTCAAACTCACTGATCGTCAATGGCCGGGTCGGACCCTCAGCGCGGCACCGATCTGGATGAGCACCGATCTGCGCGACGGCAACCAGGCCCTTTTCGAGCCGATGAACGCGGAACGCAAGATGCGCCTGTTCCGCACCCTCTGCAAGATCGGTTTCAAGGAAATCGAGGTGGCCTTCCCTTCCGCCTCACAGACCGATTTCGACTTCGTTCGCGAGTTGATCGAAGGCGGCCATGTGCCCGACGATGTCAGCATCGAAGTGCTCACGCAGGCTCGCGAGCACCTGATCCGTCGCAGCATTGAATCGCTCAGAGGAGCGCGGCGGGCCATCGTGCATGTCTATAATGCCACCTCGAAACCGTTCCGGGAGAATGTCTTTGCGCTGAGCAAGAGCGAGGTCGTGGAGATGGCGGTCGCCGCCGTACGCCTGATCAGGGAACTCACCGACGCACAGCCGGAGACTGAATGGGTGCTCGAATACAGCCCGGAAACCTTCACCGCCACCGAGCTCGATTTTGCCCTCGAAATCTGCGACGCGGTGACCGCCGCCTGGGGCGCGACTCCAAAGGACCAGGTGATCCTCAATCTGCCGACCACGGTCGAGGTGACGACGCCCAACGTCTACGCCGATCAGATCGAGTGGATGCACCGCCACCTCGCGCGCCGTGACAGCATCATCCTCAGCGTGCATCCGCACAACGACCGCGGTACGGCGGTGGCGGCTGCCGAGTTGGCGATGATGGCCGGCGCCGAGCGCGTCGAGGGTTGCCTTTTCGGCAATGGCGAACGTACCGGCAACGTCGACCTCGTCACCCTGGCGCTCAATCTGTACACCCAAGGCGTGCCGCCGGGTCTCGATTTCTCGGACATCAACGCCGTCGCGCGTACCGTCGAGCACTGCAACCGCCTGCCGATCCACCCGCGCCATCCCTACGTCGGCGACCTGGTGTTCACGGCTTTTTCCGGATCGCACCAGGATGCGATCCGGAAAGGTTTTGCCGTGCAGCAGCCCGATGCCGCGTGGAGCATTCCCTATCTGCCGATCGACCCGGCCGACGTCGGCCGCAGCTACGATTCAGTGATCCGGGTCAATAGCCAGTCCGGAAAAGGCGGCATCGCCTATCTGCTCGAGGCCGAATACGGTGTGGTTCTGCCGCGTCGCCTGCAGGTCGAGTTTTCGCGGGTGGTGCAGGCGCATACCGATAGCCATGGTGGAGAAATGAGCGCCGCCGACATCTGGAAATTGTTCTCCGGGACCTATCTCGGCGTCGATCATCCCGTGCGCTACCTCGAACACCACCTTTTCGAGCATGGCAGCGCCCAGGGCATCCGCCTCAGCGTCGAGATCGACGGGCGGGCGCACCTGCTGGCCGGCGAAGGCAATGGTCCGATCGATGCAGCGGTGCAGGCACTGCGCGGCGCCGGTCTGGTCGTGCAGGTGCGCAGCTATGAAGAACGCTCGATGAGCAGCGGCGGCAGCGATGCCAGTGCCTGTGCATTCATGGAACTGACGCGCGCCGGCAGCGCTGGCGAATGTTACGGTGTGGGCATCGATGCGAACATCGTGACCGCGTCGATCCGGGCCCTGGTGAATGGCGTCAATCGACTGACCGCAAGCGCTGGCGTTGGCTGCAAGACACGGGCTGCCTGAATGGCTCCGGGCAGGGGTAATCAGGCGGCAGCCGGCATGGCCGGTGCGACGAGTGGCAGGCTGATCGTAAAGGGGGTACTGGCACCGGCTACGCTGTCGACCTGGAGCCTCGAGCCATCAGTCGAGAGCCGAGCGTTTCAAGCATGTTCTCCTTTATACCGGGCATGCCAGGCAATGAATTCGCTTTCCTGCATCGGGTAGCCATAATGGTAGCCTTGGGTCTCGTTGCAACCCAGTGCCATGACCAGTTCCTCCAGTTTCTGGTTCTCGACGCCTTCGGCAATGACCTGCAAACCCAGTTCCCGGCCGAGAACGATGATCATGCGGGCGATGCGCGTACCGTTGTCGTCGCGTTCAAGGGCGCGGACGAAGCTGCGGTCGAGCTTGAGACGGTCGGCCGGCAGCTTGTCGAGGTAGGACAGGGACGAGTAGCCGGTACCGAAATCGTCGATGGCCACCGTGACTCCCATGGCACGCAGGCGTTTGAGCAGGGCAATGACGGGTTCGAGGCCGCCGACGGCAACCGATTCGGTGATTTCCAGTTCCAGATCGGCGGGTCTGCTCCGGGTCAGGAGCAGAGACTCGCTGACCGATTCGACGAAACCCGGTTGGCGAAGCTGTACCGGCGAGATGTTCACTGCCATCCGCAAGTCCGTACAGCCAGCGACGCGAAAACGCTGCAGGGCCTGGAGGGCCGTCTGCAGCAGCCAATGACCCATATCAACGATCAGACCCGATTGCTCGGCAATGGGAATGAAGCTTTCCGGTGGCACCAGAGCACCATCTTCGCGGCGCCAGCGCATCAGGGCCTCGACGCCGATGATGCGGCCGGAACTCAGTTCGATCTGGGGCTGATAGGTGAGGAACAATTGCTTCTGCTCGAAGGACAGGCGAAGGTCGCGCAGCAGATGCGCGCGCTCCCGAACTGCGCTGCCGAGTTCCTGGGAGAAGAGCACCGTCTGCCCCAGGCCAGCGGTTTTTGCCTGTTTCAGAGCCAGGTAGCTGTCTCTGATGTACTCGATCCCGGAACGGCCACCGCCCTCCAACAGCGTGATGCCGACACAGACGGATACTGGCTGGTGCACTCCCTCGATCACGAACGGAGTCTGAAAACAGGCCTGGAGAATTTCCCCGTTGACCGCGATTTTCGGACCCATGACCGCGAAGGCATCGCCGGCGAGGCGGGCGATGAAGACGTTGGCTGGGAGGTGTTCCCCCAGGCGCTGGGCGGTCGCCTTGAGCAGGGCGTCGCCGTAGTCGTGACCAAGCAAATCGTTGGCCAAAGCAAACTGGTCGATGTCGACGATGGCCAGGGCGCAGCCGCTCTCCTGTTGCATCATCATGCACTGGTCGAGTTCGCAAATCAGTGCCGTGCGGTTGGGCAGGCCCAACTGCCGGTCGAAGAGGGCATCACGGCGCAATTTCGTCACCAGCTCGATGTTTTTCGCACAGAGTGCGATGTTCGTGCAGAAGACCTTGAGCAGTTCCTGATCCACGTCACTGATGGGCCGGGCCGAATCGATAAAGGCCGCGAAACCCTCTGCAGAGGTCTTGGCGAAATAGAGCGTGATGTTGTCAGGCTCGATGAGGCTGCGGCGTTCCTTCAGCGCCATCATCAGTTGACCGAGAATGCGTGGGTCGTCGATCTCGCACAGGCGCCGCTGGATGAGCGTGCGGAAATGGCCGGCAGCGGCAATGATGTAAAACTCGCGGCGACCATTGACCGCGGAGTGGTCCTGGGCGGCAGCGCAGCAGACCAGACCCTCCGGCTCGATGCCGAGCAGGCCAGCAATCTGGGTAATGACGCCGTCGGCAAAGCTTTGCAATCCCTGCGCGGCGATGAACTGGTTACTGGCAGCGACGATCTTTTCCAGACCCCGGCGGGTGGCATCCAGGCGCAGCAACTGGTCGTAGGAACGGATCGCCGTGGTGAGGGTGATGAACAGCCTGTTCTGGGTCAGTTCGCTCTTGGTCTTGTAGTCGTTGATGTCGTAGCGGGTGATCGTCTCGGCCTCGGGCGCCTGGCCCGGCTGGCCGGTGCGCAGGATGATGCGACAGTTGGCAAGTTTGAGCTCGTTGCGAATGGTGTCGACCATGCGCAGGCCGGCATCGTCAGTTTCCATGACCACGTCGAGGAGAACCACCGCGATTTTCTCCGTCACCCGCAGCAGGGCCACGGCCTCGGCTCCCGAACTGGCATGAAACAGCGCCAGAGGACGATCAAGAATGATGATGTTGGCAAGAGCAAAGCGGGTCGCCTCATGCACGCCCGGATCGTCGTCCACCACCAGAATTCGCCACGGACAGGCCGCTCCGTCGTTATCGCGCCCAGGCCCGTCGTCTTCGACGAAGACCAGGTCATCATTCAAATCGGGCATTGCTCTCTCCTCACTGTGGCAAAGGGTCTGGTGACCGATGGCCAGGTACGCTCAACAGGTCGGGTGAGCGCAGCATCATTTGCTATTGTCACCAAATCCCAGGTCCGGCTCAAGTCAAGAGTTCCGTCTTTTGGGCAGCGAACTCCTCGGCGCTGAGGATGCCCTTGGCGTGCGAGCCGGCAAGTCGCCCGATCAGAGCGAAAACGTCGCGAACTGCCGTGCTGCATCACGTTGACCCATGCGGTGCAACAGTCTCATACTGCCCTACATGGTTTTCAGTCTTCTTTCTTTCGTCTATCTGGCACTGGCACTGGCGGTTTCGCTGCGCATCTTTTCGCGGCGAAGTTCACACGGCACGGCGCTGGCGTGGCTGCTACTGGTCATTCTTCTGCCGGCCATCGGCGCACTGGCGTATCTGCTGATCGGCGAACGCCGTCTCGGCAGGACCTGGATGCAGCGGGCCATTACCCTGCAACCACAGATCCTGCGCTGGGCCGGGAATATGCCGGTAAAAGACGTGGTTGCGCCCGCCACCCTCGCCAGCGGAGCGGAGAGTATCAGCCGGCTCGCAACCGGTCTTGCCGGCCTGCCGCTGATGGGTGGCCATCGACTGCAACTGCTCGTCGACAGTGAGTCGATCATGCGCACGCTGATTGCCGACATCGACGCCGCCTGCAGTACGGTGCACCTGGAGTTCTACATCTGGAGTGCCGGCGGCTTCGTCGATGATCTGGTCACCGCGCTGGTCAATGCCGCAGGCCGCGGCGTCTTCTGCCGCGCACTGATGGATTCGCTTGGCAGTCGCTCCTTTTTTCGCAGTACAGCGATCGAACGGCTGCGGACCGCCGGCGTCGAGATCGTCGAAGTCCTGCCGGTCAATCCCCTGCGCGTTCTGTTCGTCCGCCTCGACCTGCGTGATCATCGCAAAATCGCCGTCATCGACCGCCGCCTTGCCTATACTGGCAGCATGAATATCGCCGACCCACGCTTCTTCAAGCAGAGCGCCGGTGTCGGCGAATGGGTCGATGCGATGGTCCGGATCGAAGGTCCGGCGGCCTGGGCTCTCGAAGCAGTGTCGCTATCGCTGACCGTCCTGCAGTCCGGTGGTGATTTCGCACCGCCGCAGGCACCCGCACTGTCGCTCGCCGGTAACAGCCAGGTGCAGATCTTCCCGTCTGGCCCGCAGGCCTCGACCCGCCACATCGAGGCGCTGCTGCTCACGGCAATCTACGCGGCCAGGCGCGAGATCGTTCTGACCACACCCTATTTCGTTCCCAGTGAAATGCTGCTGGTTGCGCTTCGCTCGGCGGCTGCACGTGGCGTACGTGTCATTCTGATCGTTCCCCAGAAAATCGATTCCTGGCTCGTCCGCTACGCCAGCGACGCCTACAACGATGACCTGCTGGCCGTCGGCATCATCATCCTGCATTTCACAGACGGTCTGCTGCATACCAAAAGCATGGTCATTGATGAGCAGGTGACGATCTTTGGCACCGTCAATCTTGATCTGCGCAGCTTCGAACTCAACTTCGAAGTTTCGCTGATCGTCTACGACCAGCAATTCTCGGCCGAAGTCCGCGAACTGCAACGCCATTACGAATCGCGCTCACGACCCCTGCTGCTGGGACAATGGCGTGCGCGCCCACACTGGCGTCGCGTGCTCGAAAATGCCGTGCAAGTGATGAGTCCGCTGCTCTGACCGGAACAGCAATCCCCGGCAGGAATGACGATCGCTCGAAGAGAAGAAATTTACCCTGTCCGGACCCCCAAGCCTACTGTCACCACTTGCCTTTACGTGATAATCTGTATGGAGATACAGCCTTGACGATGGAAGGCCACGGCCATGCTCAAAGTGATACCGCTTACCCCGCGACAGAGGGAAATACTCGACTTTATCCGCGACACCCTGGAGAACCTTGGCGCGCCACCGACGCGGGCCGAGATTGCCCATGCCTTTGGCTTTGCCTCGCATAATGCGGCTGAAGAACACCTCAGAGCGCTCGCCAGGAAAGGCACCATCATCCTTGAACCGGGCTCGGCGCGGGGAATTCGGCTGGTCGAACAACTTGGACTGCCATTGATCGGCAACGTGGCTGCCGGCAGTCCAATACTGGCCGTGGAAAACATTCAACGTCGTTATACCCTTGATCCCGGCCTGTTCAGCCCGCGTGCCGATTTCCTGTTGCGCGTGCACGGCATGTCGATGCATGACGCCGGAATTCTGGAGGGTGACCTGCTCGCCGTGCACCGCAGCAGCGAAGCGCACCATGGCCAGATTGTCGTGGCCAGGCTGGATGACGAGGTGACGGTCAAGCGTTTTCACCAGCAGGGCGACATGATCCAACTGATCGCCGAGCATCCCGATTTTGCGCCGATCACCGTCAACACGGGCACCCGTACACTGGCCATCGAAGGCGTGGTGGTCGGCCTGATCCGCGGTCGTGAGTCGATGTGAGTGCGCTCTCGACTGACTGCCGTCTGCTTAAGAAAATGCTGATTTTTGTGGAATTGTTCACGCTCTTTTTTTATACTGTATCAAGAGAATGGTTGAACCTTTCCTGGAGAGCCTATTGTGATGGAGATCAATTCTACCGGTTTGCTGCCGGAGGCCTTAGTGATCGATCTCCCGGAAATTGATGCGCAGCACGAAGAGATCTTTCAGCGAATTGAGTCGCTCAAGGGGGCGTGCTTTGGAAGCGAACCGATCTCTTTTTCTGCGTTCGACCGCCTGCTCGATTATCTGGAGCACCATTTCAACACCGAAAAGCGCATTGCCCGGGAAGTCGGCATCGACTTCCTTGATCACGATGCCGTGCACCGAGAAAATCTGCAGTCGCTGCGCAAGGCGTTCGACGAAGTGCGCAATGGTGCGCGCGATGTCCATTCCTTTCTGCGTTATGCCGAGTACTGGTTTGAACGCCATATCTCCGAGGAAGACAAGCCCTTCGCAGCCAGCGTGCGTGGCCGCAAGGCGAGACCTGCCAACAGCATGCCTGCCGCAGCGTCGATCATCTGATTCCATCTTGGCCGTTCCCCCTCTTGGCCGTTCCCAGTGCACGCCGATGACCCGGCCAGCATCCCGTCAACAGCGCCCATCGTGACCCGCGAGGATCGGATTTCGCCGGGAAAAATTTCGCCAGGTGCTTTGCAATGTCCTGCCATCATTCTTTTTTGCGTTCTTCCGAGCATTCTGGCAAGCTGATAACCGGAACGGCATATCCTGTCATATTTCGTCACACCCCCCTCCACAGGCCGTCTGCAACCGGCCTGATCACTCATCCATGAGCTTCCATCGACCATGAACATCACCGCCTCAGCCTCCTGGAAGGCTATCGAAGCGCACCGGCTATCGCTCGCGCCGGTGCATCTCAGACAATTTTTTGCCAACGATCCTGGGCGTGTAGCATCGCTCTCGCTAAGCTACGACGGCATCTATTACGACTTCTCGAAGCAACGCATCGATTCGACAACACTTGCCCTGCTGGCCGCATTGGCCCGTGAGGCCCGACTGGACGAGTTGACCTCCCGCATGTTCAGCGGGGAGAAAATCAATGCCAGCGAAGATCGGTCGGTTCTGCATGTTGCCCTGCGGCGATCGAGCAGTCCCTTCCCCAGTGCCGATCTGGACGTGATGCCCGAAGTTATCACCACGCGTCAGCGGATGGCGGCCTTTGCCGACAGGATTCGCTCCGGGCAAGCGCTGGGTTTCACCGGCATGCCGATTCGTCATGTCGTCAATATCGGCATCGGCGGTTCTGACCTGGGGCCAAAAATGCTTGATTACGCCTTGCGTTCAATCTCGCATCCGGCACTTGGCGTACATTACGTCTCCAACCTCGATGGCGCTCAACTGGCGCCACTCCTGCAAACGCTCGACCCACGCACGACCTTGTTCCTGGTTGCCAGCAAGACTTTCACCACGCAGGAAACCATGCTCAATGCACAAACGGCACGCGACTGGCTGGTGGCCAACCTCGGCGACACCGCTGCCGTGTCCCGCCACTTTGCAGCACTAACGGCCAAACCCGAGCGTGCGGTCAAGTTCGGCATCAGGGCAGAGGCCGTCTTTCCCCTCTGGGACTGGGTAGGCGGACGTTTCTCGTTGTGGTCGGCGGTTGGACTGGCACTGATGATCGCCATTGGTCCGCACGCTTTCGCTGATCTTCTGGCCGGTGCCGAACGTATGGATGAACATTTTTTCAGCACACCTTACGAGCGCAACCTGCCGGTGGTGATGGCCCTGATCGGCATCTGGAACACCAATTTCCTGGGTGCAACGAACAATGCGGTGTTGCCCTACAACGAGTCGCTGAAATATTTCCCGTCGTTCCTGCAGCAGCTCGAAATGGAAAGCAATGGCAAGTCGGTCGGCAGCGACGGGCAGCCACTGGCCTGTGCATCCAATCCCATCGTCTGGGGCGAACTTGGCAATAATGGCCAGCATGCCTTCTTTCAGCTGCTTCACCAGGGCGGGCGACTGGTACCCTGTGATTTCATCGCTGCCGTACGCTCTGACTATCCTCTCCCCGGTCATCAGGAGGCTTTGCTCGCCAACTGTTTTGCACAAAGCGCGGCCCTGGCGTTCGGCAAGACAGCCGAAGAGGCACGTCGCGAATTGCACGGCACGATGCCGGCTACGGCGCTTGAATCCCTCTTGCCGCACAAGGTGTTTGCCGGCAATCAGCCATCATCGACACTGCTGCTTTCCCGCCTTGATCCGCAAACACTCGGTGCGCTGATTGCACTGTACGAGCACAAGGTATTTGTGCAGGGCGCCATCTGGGGGCTCAACTCTTTCGACCAGTGGGGCGTCGAGCTTGGCAAGGCCGTTGCCAGCAGCATCCTGCCGGCAATTGCCAATCCGCCCCTGGCAGAAAAATTCGACGCATCGACACAGGGACTGCTGGCGTTCAGCCGGCAGCATCTGGCATGAATCCGAGTCTCTCCAGCAGTGATTCAGGGTTCTCATCTTAGTGACTAGTGACGAGGCATGACATGACTATGCAGGTGATCAGCGTTCCCAGTACGCCTTTCTCCGGTCAGAAGCCGGGGACATCCGGGTTGCGGAAGAAAGTGACCGTATTTCGGCAGGCGCGGTATCTTGAGAATTTCGTACAAGCCATCTTCGATACCTTGTCTGGTCAGCAGGGCCAGACGCTGGTCCTGGGTGGCGATGGCCGCTATTACAACGATGTCGCCATTCAAACCATCCTGCGCATGGCGGCGGCGACCGGTTTTGGTCGCGTACTGGTTGGTCGCAACGGCATTCTGTCCACCCCGGCGGCCAGCGCCGTCATCCGCAAATGGCAGGCTTTTGGCGGTATCATCCTGTCGGCCAGCCACAACTCGGGCGGTCCGGACGGGGATTTCGGCATCAAGTACAACCTTGGCAATGGCGGACCAGCCAACGAAAGCTTTACCGATGCCGTTTATTTGCGCACCCAGGAAATCAGTTCCTATGATACCGTCGAGTCCCCGGATATCGACCTGAGCAAGGAGGGCGAGACGCGCATCGGTGACATGGTGGTCAGCATCATCGATCCGGTTGCCGACTACGCCGAACTCCTCGAATCCCTGTTCGACTTCGACCGCATTGCCCGTCTGCTGGCTCGCCCGGACTTTCGCATGCGTTTCGATGCGATGCACGCAGTCACTGGCCCCTATGCGCTGGAAATTCTCGAGAATCGTCTCGGTGCCCCCCCCGGTACGGTCGTCAACGGTATCCCGCTGCCCGATTTCGCAGGTGGCCACCCCGATCCCAACCCGGTATACGCGGCTGATCTGGTGGCGGCACTGGCTGACAGCCGTTCGGGCCTCTCCTTTGGTGCCGCCTCTGATGGGGACGGCGACCGCAATATGATCGTCGGCCGTAATTTCGTGGTGAGTCCGAGCGATAGTCTGGCCGTTCTCGCCGCCAACCATGCGCTGATTCCGGCTTACGCGAGCGGCCTGGCGGGTGTCGCACGTTCAATGCCGACGAGTTGTGCAGTCGACCGCGTCGCTGCTGCACTCGGCATTCCTTGCTATGAAACACCGACCGGCTGGAAGTATTTTGGGTCGCTGCTGGATGCCGGCCGGTGCACCCTGTGTGGCGAAGAAAGCGCGGGTACCGGTTCCAATCATGTGCGCGAGAAGGATGGCCTGTGGGCAGTACTCTACTGGCTCAACATTCTGGCCGTGCGCGACCTGCCTGCCGACGTGATCGTTCGTGAACACTGGCGGCGCTTCGGGCGCAATGTCTACTCCCGCCACGATTACGAAGGCATCGAGATTGCGCAAGGTGATCGCCTGATGAATGAATTGCGGGCTCGTCTTGCGCAGCTGCCGGGCTCGGAGTACGAGGGCCTGCGCATTGCGGCCGCCGATGATTTCGCCTATGTTGATCCGGTTGATGGCTCACGTTCGGAGCGTCAGGGGATCCGCATCCTGCTCGACGATGGTTCGCGGGCGGTATTTCGCTTGTCGGGTACAGGCACCGAGGGAGCCACCTTGCGCGTCTATCTCGAACGTTTTATCGCCGACCCCGGCGAACACGAAATTCCTACTCAAGAGGCATTGGCGCCACTGGTCGGCCTGGCCGACGCGGTGGCACGGATTGCCGCGATCACGGGCAGAAAAGAGCCGGATGTGATCAGTTAGTTGATGTGAAAGTCGCGTCAGCGACTCACGAATCTCCCCTCCCCTTGCAGTGGAGAGGTCGGGAAGAAGGAAATGGTCATGACTTTCATGATTGGGGTGTACCCGGAGAAGTCATGGCCGTCAGAACCGGCTACGCAGCAAAGAATGGGTGACGAGCGCCACCTGATGCGATGAATCAATTTCAGAAGGGGATAGCAAAATGGTTGACAGAAAGACATTCCAGTTGCCACGCAAGGCGATTGCCCTGGTCCTTGCTGGTGGACGCGGCAGCCGGTTGCACGAACTGACGGATCGCCGTGCCAAGCCGGCGGTCCATTTCGGCGGCAAGTTCCGGATCATCGACTTCGCCTTGTCCAACTGCGTCAACTCGCAGATCAGGCGAATTGGCGTGGTCACCCAATACAAGTCACACAGCCTCTTGCGCCACCTGCAGCGCGGCTGGAACTTCCTGCATGGTGAGGTTAACGAGTTCGTCGACCTGCTTCCGGCACAGCAGCGTATCGACGAAGAATCCTGGTATCGGGGTACCGCCGACGCGGTGTACCAGAACATCGACATCCTCGAGACCTATCGGCCCAAACCCGAGTTCGTCGTGATCCTGGCGGGCGACCATGTTTACAAAATGAACTACGCCGTGATGCTGGTTGACCATGTCGAGAGCGGTGCCGAGTGTACGGTGGCCTGTATCGAAGTCCCGCGTCACGAAGCCAGTGGCTTCGGGGTCATGGACGTCGATGAAAACGGCATGATCACCGACTTTGTCGAGAAACCTGCCAACCCACCGGCGATGCCGGGCAAGCCCGATATGTCGTTGTGCAGCATGGGGGTTTACGTATTCAATGCTCAATACCTGTATGCCGAACTGGCGCGCGACATCAACGACCCAGCCTCTGACCATGATTTCGGCAAGAACATCATTCCGCATGCCGTGAAGAACCGCGTGGCCGCAGCGCACTCCTTCTCACGCAGTTGCATCGTCGCCCCGGACGAGCAGTTCAGAGAGTATTATTGGCGTGACGCAGGGACGATCGATTCCTACTGGGATGCGAACATCGATCTCACTGCGACGGTGCCGGCGCTGAATCTCTACGACCGCAACTGGCCAGTGTGGACTTATCAACAACAATTCCCCCCCGCCAAGTTCGTGCACAACCATCTCGACCGGCGCGGTAATGCCATCGAGTCTTCGGTCTCCAGCGGCTGTATCGTTTCCGGAGAAGTCAACCGATCGCTGCTGTTCTCCGGTTGCCGTGTTCATTCCTATTCACGGGTCAATCTATCGGTTATCCTTCCCGATTCGACGATCGGCAGCCGGGCCCGCCTCAGCCACTGCGTCGTGGACAGCGATTGCAATATCCCGGCGAACATGGTGATCGGAGAAGACCCGGTTGAAGATGCGCGTCGCTTCCGCCGTACCGAGAACGGCATCACGCTGATTACCCGGAAAATGCTCGAACAGCTCACCTGATCAGGAAATCAAGTCTCTCTTGCGCATCCTGCACGTTGCCGCCGAAATCTATCCGCTGGTCAAGACCGGCGGCCTTGCTGACGTCGTCGCTGCCTTGCCCGTCGCGCTTGCAGCACGCGGTCTGGATGTCCGCGTGCTGTTGCCCGGAATGCCGGCGATTCTCAACGGCGTCAGCGACCAGAAGCCGCTGATCCGCCTCGGACCAGCGTTCGGGGCGGCGGTCATCACGCTGCGACTGGGTCGTCTTCCGGACAGTGGCTTGCTGGCATACGTCATCGACGCCCCCTTCCTTTACCGGCGTGATGGCGATCCGTATCTCGGACCAGACGGTCGCGACTGGAATGACAATCATCGGCGCTATGCTCTCCTCGGCTGGATTGCAGCGCATCTGGCTGCCGGCGAGCTGGACGAATCCTGGCAGCCGGAGGTGGTTCATGCGCACGACTGGCACGCGGGTCTGGCGCCGGCCTATATTGCGCAGAACCCGGCGCTGAATACCGCAACGGTGTTCACGATTCACAACCTTGCATTCCGTGGGCTATTTCCTCTCGACCACCATACGGACCTCGGCTTGCTGATTACCGGTGCTGATCAAAGCGCACTCGAATTTTATGGACACCTGTCGTTCATGAAATCGGCACTCGTGCACGCCAAGCGAGTGAACACGGTCAGCCCGACCTATGCCCATGAGATCTGTACGCCAAAGCACGGTTGGGGTCTGGATGGGCTACTACGTGATCGTGGCGGGCATCTGTCGGGTATTCTCAACGGGGTGGATTATTCGGTATGGGATCCGACCAAAGACCCGGCGCTACCCAAGGGCTACAGTGCCGACAAGCTGCGAGGCAAAAAGGTTTGCAAACTCAAGCTGCAAGCTGAAATGGGCTTTGCGGTTCGGGGGAAAACGCCTTTATTCGCCGTAGTCAGTCGACTGACATCGCAGAAAGGCATGGATCTGGTCCTCGCGTGCCTGCACGAACTGCGAACCGAGGGCGGACAACTGGTCGTGATCGGCAGTGGCGAAGCGGAAATTGAAGCAGGTTTCAGGACCGCAGCGGCGGCACATCCCCATACCGTATCGGTACATCTCGGCTATGATGAAGCGCTGGCGCATCGCATCATCGCCGCGGCCGACGTTCTCCTGGTTCCATCGCGTTTCGAGCCGTGCGGCCTGACCCAGTTGTATGCCCTGCGCTATGGCACCCTGCCGCTGGTGCGGCGAGTTGGCGGCCTGGCCGATACCGTCACGGATGCCACGCCGGGCAACCTCAAGGACGGCACAGCCAACGGTTTCGTCTTTGACGATCCCAGCAGTCGCGCCTTGGCCAATTGCCTGAGCGAGGCCTGTGCGCTCTACCGCGACCACCCGTCGACGTGGCACCAGTTGCAACGGCGCGGCATGGCGCAGGATTTCTCCTGGGCCGATTCGGCTGCACGCTATGAGGCGCTGTACCGGAGTATCTGAACAACCGGGTATCCGAGCGTCTTCAACTGACCGGCGCCATGCCCTGCGTGATGGGCATGCCGGTCGCTTCCGGAAACAAGCTCCCACAGGAGAATCTCGTGTCCCTTGATCATTGCCTGATTCGACCCTTCGCCGGCCTGCGTCCGCGCCGCGCAGACGCTGCCGCAGTCGCTGCACCACCTTACGATGTTCTCTCCAGCACCGAGGCCCGGCAAGCGGTAATCGGCAAGCCGCTGTCCTTTCTGCATGTCTCCAGAGCGGAAATCGATCTGCCACCGGAGGTCGATCACTATTCACCGGAGGTGTATGCCAGGTCGGCCGAGAATTTTCAGCGGATGATCGATGATGGGGTGCTTTGCCGTGATCCACGCACCTGTTATTACGCCTATCGGCTGATCATGGGCGAGCACGTCCAGACCGGGCTGGTCGCCACCGCGTCGGTCGCCGCCTACGACAGCCACCGTATCCGCAGACACGAGTTTACGAGGCCGGACAAGGAAGATGACCGGGTACGCCAGATCGAGGCGCTGAATGCGCAGACCGGACCAGTGCTGCTCGCTCACCCGGACAGCGTCAAGGCAGAGCAACTGCTCGCGCTCGCGACCGACAGCCCACCGATTGCCGATTTGACCGCTGACGATGGCATCAGGCATACGCTGTGGGCGATTGACGACCTTGCCAGCATTGCACGCATCGGCGCGGTGTTTGGCGCCATGCCCAATCTCTACATCGCCGATGGTCACCATCGCTCGGCGGCGGCCGCGCGGGTTGCGGCAATTCGGCGTCACCAGAACCATGCATCCGACAGTGCCGAGTTCTTTCTCTCGGTGATCTTTCCGGCTTCACAGATGCTGATCATGGATTACAACCGGGTGGTACGGGACCTCAACGGTTTGACTGAGGAAGCCTTTCTGGTAGCGGTCAGCAAATGCTACGCTGTCAGCGCGTCCAGAACGCCGGTCAAACCCGAACGTCGCGGCGTTTGCGGCATGTACCTCGGTGGCCGGTGGTATCGGCTGGAGATTCGATCCGGGCTGATTCCCGTCTCGGACCCGGTGCGCCAGCTCGACGTCTCGGTACTTGCCGAGCAAATTCTCGATCCCTTGCTCGGGATCACCGATCTGCGCCGAGACACCCGTATCGACTTTGTCGGCGGCATGCGTGGCCTGTCCGAACTCGAACGGCGGGTGAACAGCGGCGAAATGGCCGTCGCCTTTGCCATGTATCCGACGCAGATGGCCGATCTGATGGCCGTTGCCGACGCCGGCCAGGTCATGCCACCCAAGTCGACCTGGTTTGAACCGAAGCTTGCTGACGGACTGGTATCGTATCTACTCGATCCGGATTAGGCCAACCGGCAATGCCTTAATCTTGCGTCCGAAGAATGTATCGCTCCTGCTGAAATCCGGGAAGGCTCCACCATGTTGATGCAGCACTATCTGACCTCACTGTTCGAACCCAAATCGGTCGCCGTGATCGGCGCGTCAGATCGGGAGAAATCGGTCGGCAACATCATTTTCAAGAATATCCTGCATTCGCGCTACCGGGGACAGGTCTACGCGGTCAATCCCCAGCACGAAACGATTCAGGGCCAACCCGCGTACAAATCGGTCGAACGGATCGGCGGCCGCATCGATCTGGCGATCATCGCCACCCGACCACAGACCGTCCCCCGCATCATGGAGCAATGTGGGCGTTGTGGCGTGCGTAATACGATCGTCATCGCTTCCGGCTTTTCCGAGGCCGGCAGCAGCGGTGCGGCATTGGAGCGCAAGGTGGTGGAAATCGCACGTAGCTACAACGTGCGGATTCTGGGACCGAACTGCCTGGGAGTCATTCGCCCTGACATCGGTCTGAACGCAACCTTTACCAGGGTGAGCGCCGAGCCTGGTGATCTGGCTCTGGTTGCACAGTCCGGCGCCATGTGTTCAGCAGTCCTGGATTGGGCCGAGACGAGTCGGATCGGATTCTCTTCGGTGATTTCCCTGGGCGTGACCGTGGACGTCGATTTCGGCGAGATTCTCGATTATCTGATCTATGACGACAAAACGCGTTACATCCTGATGTACGTCGAAGGTATCCGCAACGCCCGACGTTTCATGAGCGCTCTACGCTCGGCGGCCCGGATCAAGCCGATCATCCTCCTGAAAGCGGGGCGGCACGAACTGGGAGCGCAGGCTGCGGTCGCGCATTCCGGCATGGCCGCGGTTCCTGACGCCGTATTCGACGCTGCGCTGCGCCGTACCGGGGCGGTGCGCGTACAGAATATCGGACAGTTGTTCTATGCGGCCAAGGCCCTGTCGTCGAAGTTCCATCCTCGCGGCGACCGTCTGGCGATCGTCACCAACGGCGGCGGTCCGGGCGCTGTCGCGGCCGACCGTGCCGGCGATCTGGGCATTCCGCTCGCCAGCCTGTCGCCTGAAACCTGCAACAAGCTGAAACAGATCCTGCCTGCTGATTGCTCTTATCTCAACCCGATCGACATCGGTGGCGACGCCACACCCGAGCGCTATCGTGAAACAATTCTGGCGGTGGCCGTCGACGAGAATGTGGACAGCACGCTGGTGATGCTCTCGCCACAGGCGATGACCGAGCCGATGGAAGTCGCCCAGGCGATCATCGATGTTGCCGAGGAGGTCAGCCTGACCATCTCCTGCTGCTGGATGGGTGGTCGGCAGGTTGCCGAGGCCCGCCGACTGCTGGAAGAGGCAGGGATTCCAGTGTTCCGTACGCCCGAAACGGTGATTGAACTGTTCCACACGATTTCCAAGTACTTCCGTAACCAGAAACTGCTCTTGCAGACGCCTGGCCCGACCCGCCAGTCCGGGCTGACCGGCGAGCGCGGCGGCCGCATGCTGATCGAGACCCTGTTGGGCGAGCGCCGCAAGGTCTTGTCGGAGATGGAATCGAAGGCCATTCTGCGCACTTTCAACGTCCCCGTCGCACAAACGATGATGGCACGCAGCGCCAGTGAAGCGCTCTTTGTCGCCGAGCAAATCGGCTTTCCGGTCGCCATGAAGGTCGATTCTCCGGATCTGACGCGCAAGTC
The DNA here is from genome assembly GCF_036625275.1 of Accumulibacter sp. Taxonomy (GTDB): domain Bacteria; phylum Pseudomonadota; class Gammaproteobacteria; order Burkholderiales; family Rhodocyclaceae; genus Accumulibacter. Next base: position 35,406 of record NZ_JAZKUD010000008.1, on the reverse strand, counting down.
GGAAGCCGGCGGTGTGCGCCTGAACATTGCCAATACCCAAGCCGTGTGGAACGCGTACCACGACATCATCAACACGGTGCAACTGCGTTACCCGGAGGCAGTGGTGAATGGGGTCTCGATCGAACCTTACCTTTCGCGGCCGCATGGTCGCGAATTGATGATCGGGGTATTTCGTGATCCGCTTTTCGGTCCGCTGATCTGTTTTGGCGCGGGTGGCTTCGACGCCGAGATCTTCAACGAGCGTTCGCTGGCGATTCCACCCTTGAACCGCTTCCTCGCCAGGGATCTGATCGAGTCGAATGGCGCATCGAGGATGCTCGGAAAGTTCCACAGCCATCCGGCGGTCAAGTACGATGCGCTGGAGGAGGTACTGGTGTGCATTTCCGAGTTGGTCTGCGACCTGCCATGGATCAAGGAGCTTGATCTGAATCCACTGATCGTCGATGAACACGGGGCCATCGTGGTCGATGCCCGGATCGTCATCGACCACGCCCTCGGTACCGGTGGCGAGCGCTATGCGCACATGGCGATTCATCCTTACCCGGTGCACCTGATACAGAAGTGGCAGATGCCCAACGGCAGCACCGTCACCATTCGTCCGGTTCGCCCCGAAGATGCCGACCTGGAACGTGAATTCGTCAGGAACCTGTCCGAAGAATCACGATACTTCCGCTTCATGGAATCGATCCTCGAACTGCCGCTGCCGGTAATCGTACGCTTTACGCAGATCGACTACGATCGTGAGCTCGCGATGATCGCCACGACCATCGACGACACGGGTCGCGAGACGCAGATCGGCAGTGCCCGCTACGTCCTGACTCCGGACGGGGAGTCGGTGGAGTTTGCCGTCGCCATCGACGACCAATGGCAGCAGTTCGGGCTGGGCCGCCGCCTGATCGCGGTATTGATCGACTGTGCCCGAAGCAAGGGCTATCGAGCCCTGGTCGGCGATCTGCTGGGGACCAACCACAAGATGTTGCGCATGATGCGAAAACTTGGCTTCACGATCCATCCACATCCGGAACTTCCGGGAGTGAAGCGCGCCATCAAGCCCTTGCACGGCTGAGACGACCCGCCCGGCCAGCGCTTTGCGGACTGGCATCAAATCTCTCGGTGATCAGCTTCCTCGCTGGCCGTCCCGAGTTCAAACACTTCGCTTTTGCTGGCCTGCGCATCCACCACCCAGTGCAGCAAGGTATAGCCGGCCCCGCCATTTCTGACCTCCGAAGGCCAGAGTCACCGTCTTGTCGTTGAGCCGAATGGCCTTGCCACTGCGTTGTTGCGGATCAGTGAGGTGGGTGTTTGCACCCCCCGAGCAAGCGCCACACGTGACTTTCACATTAACGGTCATGACTTTTCCAGGTACCTCGATTATAAAAGTCATGACCGTTTTCCTCTCCCTCAACCCCTCCCACGGCCCGCGCTGCATCGTGGGCCGGCTACGGCGGCGCGGAGCAGTGCTCCGCGAAACCCCGCCTTCGCCCTCGCGAGGGGGAGGGGAGGTTCGTGAGTCGCATACGCGACTTTCACATTAACGGTGCGCCATCGGCGACATCAGCAGGAGATGCAGGAATCTGTCGATCCCTCTGGCCAGCCAGACAAGCGATTGGTGGGTGATGGCGGCGTAGAGCTTGCCGGTGGCGATGCTGCGCTGAGCGCGTGCGCGCTCGACAATCATCATGATCTGTTCGCGGTTGAGGTCGGTTGTCATGGGTTTCTTCCTTGAGTTTTCTCGGTCCCCGAGAGTGCGACGCTACTGTAATTGTTTGCCGATATGCCGGCAAACGATCAATAATCAGCCAATGAATGAGAATATCTCTTCCATATGACTTACCGATTACCCCCTCTGAACTCGCTGCGTGCCTTCGAAGCGGCGGCTCGCCATCTCAGTTTCAAGGATGCCAGCGAGGAATTGGCGGTGACGCCCACCGCCATCAGCCACCAGATCAGGGGTCTTGAGGAATACCTCGGTTTTCCGCTCTTTCACCGCTTGACGCGCGCACTGGATCTGACGAGCCAAGGTCGGGCGATGCTGCCGAAGGTGCGTGAAGGCCTGGAATGCTTTGCCGCCGCGATCGAAAGCACGCGGCCGCATGAAGCCGCCGGGCGCCTGCTGATCACGACTCCGCCGGCTTTCGCCAGTCGATGGCTGATTCGCCATTTGCCCGCTTTCACTGCCGAGCACCCGGAGATCCAGTTGCACATGGCCGCGTCGGTCGAGACGATCGATGCCCATGACGCCTTGGGCGTTTCGGGACTGGCCGGAGTCGATGTACGCGATGACGAAACCGAATTATTCATCCGTTTCGGGCGCGGTCATTACGACGGTTGCCGCGTCGACCGACTGTTCGTTCCAGCCTATGCGCTGGTATGCAGTCCGCGCTTGCTGTTCGGAATGCGGCCCTTGGGCGTGCCCTCCGATCTGCGGCGCCACAATCTTCTCCATGACGAGTCGATCATGGAACTGATGGACCGCCCGACCTGGGCCGAATGGCTGCAGGTTGCCGGAGTCAGTGGTGTCGATCCGAATGCCGGCACCCATTTCAGCGACTCGGGACTGGTTCATGCGGCGGTGATCGATGGCGTTGGTGTGGCCATCGCCTCTATTCCGTTGGTCGAAGCCGAGGTCGCTGCCGGGCGTCTGGTGATGCCCTTCGACATCATCATTCGCCGCACCCAGGCCTATTATCTGGTAGTGCCGGAAGCTGTTGCCGATCGCCCGATCGTTGATGTTTTTCGCAAGTGGTTGCTCAGCGAAGCCGCACAGGTTGCCCAGAAATAGCCGGACGGCCGTTCGAGCGGTACTCGAACGGCCGTCTGCCGGCAATGCTGGCGCGACAATTGCCGGCCGCCTGAATGTGAAAGTCGTGTCGGTGACTCAAGAATCTCTCCTTGCGGGAGAGAGAGACGGTCATGATCGCCATGATCGGGACTGGAAAGACATGACCGTTAGCTGTCGCCGGCGGCCCTACGCAGTGCCGGTCATCATCGGCGAATCGTCACTCTGGGCAAGCCTGGCTGCGGACATCGCTTGGCCGGTTGCCAATTGGTGTACCTCGGCGCTCAACTCGATGACTCGTAGCGAGAGCTGCTCGATGTCGCGCCGGGTTGCCAGGAGAACGAAATCGAGAGGCCGGAGAAAGCGTTCCCTGACGACCTGTTCGCTGCGCTGAATGGCGGTATTGGCAGTGCTCATCAGTTCGGCCGATTTTTCCTCGATCTGTTGGCAGGCCTTCGGGGGCATGGCCTTGCTTTCACGAAGAAGCGTCTCGACGGCCCGGACACTGCTCCTGGCGGCCAGCGAATAAGCGCCCAGGCCGCCAAGCCATAGCTTGCGTGTCGCCTCCAGGGCCTTCAGCAGGACTTGCTGATTGCTGACCCGATCGGCCCATGCGCTAACTGTCTTGCTCATTTATTTCTCCTTTGTCTGACTGCATTTGAAAGTTCCTGCAGTTGCCTTTGCAACCACTGCCGGTAAGTCTATCGGGAAGGTCTAGAGGAAACACACTAAAGGTTTGGGCATGCTGGGTGCGAACGAAAGTGTTGGGCGAGTCCCGCTCTGATCATTGTCAGCGACGTGAGCAAACGTAAGAAATTAGCGGAGAGTTGCGATAGAGTAGGGAACCCATCCCCGGAGAGAAGCCATGCCTAAGAACCTATCCCGGTAGGCCGACTGTCTAAGTATCCAGAATATTAGACGGAGGACCAGGAGATGGGACTGCTATGCAAGGATGATGGCTGGCGGATGCCGGACGAGTTATGGGAAAAGATGGAAAAGTGGCTGCCGCCGCGCAAGGCGCCCCCTCGGATGTCATTGTTCCCGGGTTCCGGATCGGGTGGCGATGAATGCCATCCTGCTGGTGCTGCGCACGGGGATGCCATGGAACGCGCTCAATGTTACCGGGATTGGTTCAAGCAGTTCGGCGCACCGGCGTTTTTCGGAGTGGCGGGATGCCGGGGTCTTCGAAGCCTTCTGGCGTGAGGCGCTGCCTGAATACGATCGGCTCAAGGGGATCGACGGGGATTGGCTGTCCCGGGATGGCGCGATGACCAAGGCCCCGCTGGGTGGGGAAAAGACGGGGCCCCAACCCGACGGATCGCAGCAAAAGCGGTGTCAAGCGTCGCTTGCTGACCAAAGCGAGTGGCGTTCCGTTGGCCATTGCGATGGATGGCGCCAACTGGAACGACATGAAGCGGGTGGCAGCTACCCTGGACAAACTGATGGTCAAATGGCCCCAGCCCACTGAGGAAAAGCCGCAGGGCCTGTGCAGGGACAAAGCCGATGACTTTGACGAGGTGCGGGAACGGGTGGAGGGATTGGGATTTACCGCTCCTCTCCGTGCCCACGGAGAGGAGCAGCGCGACATCCGTGAACTCGGTTATCGCGCCCGCCGTTGGGTGGTCGAGCGGACACACGGCTGGATCAATCGCTTTCGCGGATTGCTCGTGCGTTGGGAAAAGAAAGGCGAGTCCTATTGGGCAATATTGCACTTTGCCTGCGGCATTATCACCTGGCGAGCCGCAGACCTATTGGGATAAATTCTTAGTTTAGCCGTTCTCCGACCAGGCGCCGCCGCGAGGCGGCGTCTGGCTGTGCACCCTGGCTATCGATACAGGTGACAGCGCACCGTATGCGTGGCCGACAGCGTGCTCGTCCCAGGATAGCGTTCGCGACAGGTAGCACTGGCCTGCCGGCAACGTGGATGGAAATGGCAACCCTCTGGTGGATGGGCCGGCGAGGGGATTTCTCCCGGCAAGCGGATGAACTGCGGCTGCGCATCCAGGTGCGGACTCGGCACGGCGGACAACAGGGCGCGCGTGTAAGGGTGCTGCGGCGATCGCAGCACTTCATCGACCGTTCCCTGCTCGACGATACGGCCCAGGTACATCACCGCCACGGCGTGCGCCAGATGATCGACGACGGCGAAGTTGTGGGTGATGAACAGGTAGGCGAGCCCGAGATCGGCCTGCAAGTCGGCGAGCAGATTGAGAATCTGCGCCTGCACCGAAACGTCGAGCGCCGAGGTCGGCTCGTCGCAGATCACCAGGTCGGGCTGCACGGCCAGCGCGCGGGCAATCGCGATACGCTGCCGCTGCCCGCCCGAGAACTCGTGCGGGTAACGTCCGGCGGCGGCTGGATCGAGGCCCACCTGTTGCAGGACGGCAGCGATCGCCGCCGCGCGCTCCGGCCGCTGCGGGTGGGTTCCCGGCATCGCCAGTGCGCGCATGCCCTCGCCGATGATCTCGCCGACGGCCAGGCGCGGATTCAGCGAAGCGAAGGGGTCCTGGAAAATCATCTGCAGGCGCCGGCGCAGTGGCCGCAGCTCGCGGCGCGACTGGCCGACGAGTTCCTGTCCCAGCAAGCGCACGCTGCCGCCGCTGGCCGGCAGCAGTTGCAGGATCGCCTTGCCGACCGTCGTCTTGCCACAACCGGATTCGCCGACCAGCGCCAGCGTGCGGCCGCGCGCCAGTTCGAGTGAGACCCCGTCGACGGCGCGAACGTAGCCGACGGGACGCTGCAGAATGCCGCGCCGGATCGGGAAATGCACGCACAGATCGGCGACCACGAGCAGTGCGGGTGCGGCCAGAGGACCGGTCGCGCGGGTGCTCACCGCCTCGCTGCCGGGGCTGCGCGCGCGATCGGGTTCGTCATCGAGGTGGCAGCGGACGCGGTGATCCGGGCCCACCTCCCGCCACCGCGGGGCTTCCTGGCGGCACCGATCCCAGGCATGCGCACAGCGCGCGGCGAAGCGGCAGCCGCCGGGCATCGCCGACAGGGGCGGCACCTGCCCGGGAATCGTTTCCAGGCGGCGGCCGCGCCGCGCCAGGTCGGGCAGGGCGGCGAACAGCTTTTGCGTATAGGGATGGCGTGGCGAGGCAAAGAAGGCCGCGCGTGGTGCCTCTTCGACGATCTCGCCGGCGTACATGACGCCGACACGGGTCGCCATCTGCGCGACGACGCCGAGGTCGTGGGTGATCAGCAGCATCCCCATCGCCCGTTCGGTCTGCAAACGTTGCAGCAGCTCGAGGATCTGCGCCTGAATGGTGACGTCGAGCGCCGTCGTCGGCTCGTCGGCGATCAACAGGCGCGGCTGGCCGGCCAGCGCAACCGCGATCATCACCCGCTGTTTCATGCCGCCCGAGAGCTGGAAGGGATATTCTCCAAGGCGGCGCTCGGGGTCGGCAATGCCGACCGCGGTCAGCAGTTCGAGCGAACGCGCGCGTATCGCCTGCCCGGCCAGCCCGAGGTGACGTTCGAGCACCTCGGCCAACTGGCGACCGACGGTCAACACCGGGTTGAGGCTGGTTGCCGGCTCCTGGAAGATCATCGCCATGCCGCCACCGCGAACGCCGCGCATCTCGGCTTCCGGCAGCCGCAGCAGGTCACGGCCGGCGAATGAGACTTCGCCGCCGAGGATTCGCCCGGCAGTCGGCAGCAGCCGCAGCAATGCCAGCGCCGTTGCCGACTTGCCGCAACCGGACTCGCCGAGCAGCGCCAGCGTCTCGCCGGCGGCGACCGCGAAGCCGATGTCATCGACCGCCGCCAGCAGTGATCGCCCGTTGGCAAAAGCGATCGAGAGATCGCGCACTTCGAGCAAGCGTTCTTGGTTCACGGTGGTTTCCTGGCTCATGCCGACCCCGTCAGGCGGGGGTCGAAAGCGTCGCGCACGGCGTCGGCCAGCAGGTTGGCTGCGAGCACCAGCGTGAACATGAAAACGAAGGCGGCCGCCAGCGACCACCACACCATCGGTTCGCGGGCCAGCTCCAGGCGGGCATTGTTGATCATCGTTCCGAAGCTGATCATCGTCGGATCGACGCCGATGCCGACGTAGGAAAGCACCGCTTCGGCGAGTACCAGGCTCGAAAAATCCATCACCAGTGCGATGATCACGATGTGCATCAGGTTGGGGAGGATGTGACGCGCGATGATGCGCAGGTCGGAAACACCAAAGGCCTGCGCCGCCTGGATGTACTCGAGTTCGCGCAGCTTCAGCGTTTCGCCGCGCAGCAGCCGGCACAGGCCGGTCCAACTGGTCACCCCGAGAATGAAGCAGAGTGCCAGCAGACGCAGGTCGGCGCGCTCGGCGGCGGTGGCGAACCATTGCGGATGCGTGTCGATCAGCACCTGCATCATCAGCACCGCGGCGGCGATCAGCAGCACGCCGGGAATCGAACTCAAGGTCGTGTACAGGTACTGGATCAGGTCATCGACCCAGCCGCGGAAGTAGCCGGCGACGACGCCGAGGAAGATTGCCACCGGCAGCATCACCAGTGTCGTCACCAGGCCGATGACCAGCGCCGTGCGAACGCTCTTGAGTACCTGATAGAGCACGTCCTGGCCAACCTTGTCGGTGCCGAAGACATGGTAATCGGTGGCCAGCATCGCCAGCGGCAGGCCGCACAGCAGCAATACGGCGATCGTGGCGAGCACCGCATTGCAGGCCAGATCGCTCTCCTTGTGCCAGATGCGCCGCCACGCTTGCCGATGCGAGCAGTTCTGGCGGCGCGCCAGGAGAGCCGCGGTCGCGGCCGCGAGAGCCGACCAGACGAGCATCGCGAGGCCGAGCGCGCGCAGGAGGCGTGCAGCGACGTCGGCATCGCGGCCAGCCTCGTCGGCGCCCAGATGCGCGCCGCCATGCTTCAGCCGCGGGTATTCGCGACTCTGCCGAAGCTGGCCGTCGGCATCGCGGACCTTGATCGACTCCTTGGCGTGCGCACGCGTCGCCAGAGGTTCCGAATAGGTTTTCTCGGTACGCGTGCGCAGCGGTGTCAGGAGGAAGTCGAGCAGCGACAGCACTTCGACCGAATAAACCGCAGTCTTCTCGTTGCTGCTGCCGGCACCGCGGCCGGCACCCTCTTCGAGGCGCGGCCGATAGTGCAGCGAATCGAGCAGACCGATGCAGACGAAGACCAGCAACACCGTTGCCGACGCCATTCCTGCCCGGTTCCGGCCGACTCGCTGCCAGGCGGCGCGCAACAGCGGATTGCGCCGGGACAGCCAGCCGAGCACGCTCGCCGCCAGCACCAGCAGCCAGATCAGCGCATCCGACCAGAGTACGACAGGGGCCATCAATGGAAGCGAATCCGTGGGTCGACGAGAGTGTAGGAGAGATCGGTGAGGATCAGTCCGACGATGTATAACACTGAGCCGATGAACACCATCGCGCGCACGACGGCGAAGTCCTGCGCGTTGATCGCGTCGATGGTGTAGCTGCCGAGGCCGGGGATGCCGAAGAACGATTCGGTGAGCAGCGAGCCCATGAACAACAGTGGAATCACCACCACCACGCCGGTCAGGATCGGAATCAGGGCGTTCTGCAGGACATGCCGGAAGAGCACGGCCGCTTCGGCAAGCCCCTTGGCACGCGCGGTGCGGACGTAGTCCTTGGCGATTTCCTCGAGGAAGATCGTGCGGTACCAGCGCGTCGAGGAACCGATACCGGAGAGGACGCCGATCAGCACCGGCAGGATCAGGAACTTCCAGGCGTCGAGGCCGCCACCATAACCCGAGATCGGCACCAGTCGCCAGATCTTGCTGACCAGATACTGGCCGCCGATGATGTAGAAGAGGCCCGAGATCGACATCATTGCGACGCACAGGACGACGCCCCAGAAATCGAGATAACTGGCACGGAAAAAGGTCAGCAGCAGGGCAAACGAGACCGTCACCAGCAGTCCGAGAATGAAGGTCGGCAGGGCGATGGCCAGCGATGGACCCATTCGCGAGACGATTTCCCTGGCAATGTCGCGACCGTCCTCGGCGCGCCCGAAATCGGCGGCGAACATGCGCGCCGACTTGGCGAAGAAGATGGTATCGGTGAACACCGCACTGCCGGTCGCCGCCGGGTTGATGAATAGCGGCTTGTCGTAGCCGCGTTCGGCTTTCCAGCGCTCGATGGCTTCCGGCGTCACGCGCTTGACGCCAAGCTGCATGCGTGCCATGTCGTCGGGCGTGTTGACCACGAAGAACAGCGCGAAGGTGATCAGGTTGACGCCGATCAGGATCGGCACCGCGTAGAGCAGACGGCGAATGAGATAGGCAAGCATGGTGATCGTGAAAGGGGCGGTAGCGGGTCGGTCATCAAGGGATTCATCCGCGCGCCGTACTGCGCTCGCGGCGGCGATAGCCGAGCGCCGCCGGCAGAAGCATGGCCAGGAGCAGAACGGCGATTGCCGCCAGCGGCCAGAGTACCGGCCGATTCCATTCCTGCCGCAGGCGCTGCCGCTCAGCGACGTCGATGCGCTGGTATTTCAGCGTATTGTGGCCGACTTCGGTCGGCTTGCGATTCTTGAGCCAGACATGGCTCAGCGTATAGCTCGTCGGGTGAAAACCATAGATCCACGGTGCATCGTGCTGCAGCAGCGCCACCGCCTGGCGGATGATCGCCAGCCGCTCGACGCCGCGCGGTCCCTCGCTCTCCAGGTTCTTCATCCGTTCGAAGAGCTGGTCGAACGCCGGGTTGGCGTAGTTGGAAGCGTTCTCGCCGCCCTTGGCGACCTTGCCTTCGCGGCTGGCGAGCAGGAACAGGAAGTTCTCGGGGTCGGGATAATCGGCGTTCCAGCCCAGGTAGTAGAGCTGCACCGCCCCCTTGCGAACCTTCTCCTGAAAGCGGTTGAAGTCGGTCGAGCGAACCACGAGCTGAATGTCGAGCTTGGCGAACTGGCGCGTCAGCCAGTCGAGTCGCGACTTGTCGCCCATGCCCCCGCCCGTGGTGTCGAGATTCAACACCAGCGGCTCGCCGGTGCTGGCCTGGCGACCATTCGGCCAGCCAGCCTCGGTGAGCAGTTTCTTCGCCACTTCGAGCGGTTTGCGCCGCACTTGCCCATCTACCCAGTCGTAGACCACCGGGTTGATGCCCGCTTCACCTTCGACATAGCCGAAAATTCCCGGCGGCAGCGGGCCATGCGCGGCAATCCCCCGGCCGTTCATGAAGATCGAGATGAATTCCTCCTGGTCGATGGCGATCGACAGCGCCTGGCGCAGCTTCGTCTGCGCTTCTGCAAGGCTACCGACGACCGGGTCGAGCATGTTGAAACCCATGTAGAAGATCGAAGCGCGCACGCTGGTCAGCAAGCGAATCCCCTTGCCGCGCATCTCGTCACTCAATTGCACGTCGCCGCCGACACCGAGCCGAACCGCCTGATCAAAGCTGTCGGACGAAATCCCCGAAGCGTCGTAATAGCCCTGCAGAAACTTGTTCCAGTAGGGAATGCTCTCCTTTTCGCGCGAGAAGACCGCCTGGTCGATGAACGGCAGCGTCTTGCCGCAATCGGCCAGCAGCCCGTCGGCCTGGTCTTCGGGGTCGCCCAGGCAGGGATAGGTCTCGCCGTGGAAGTTCGGGTTGCGTTCGAGGACCATGCGGCTGTTCGGATTGTTCTGCGTCAGCATGAACGGGCCGGTGCCGACCGGATACCAGTCGAGCGTCAGATTCTTCGCGGCCATGCCGGGCTGGTGGTAGAAACGGTCGACCTCACGCGGCACCGGCGCGAAGAAGGGCATCGCCAGCCAGTACACGAACTGTGGGTACTTGCCGCGCAGGGTGATGCGATAGGTATGGCGGTCGACCCGCGTGACGCCGCTGAGCGCAAAGCGGTCGAGATCGATCCAGGCGTCGGCTGGCAGCCTCTTGGCCTCCGTCTGCAGCGCGGCGCCGAGTTCGCGCAGGCCGACGATGCGCTCGGCCATCATCCCGAAGATTGGCGAATGCAGGCGCGGATGCGCCAGGCGTTTGATCTCGTAGATGTAATCGTCGGCGACCAGCTCGCGGCTGGCCGTGGCGCGGAAATCGGCAATCTTCTCGATGCCGCGCAGTTGTTCGCGGTCGAGGTTCCGATACAAGGGCTGGCCGGCGGCATCGCTGGCAAAGGCCGGATGCGGTTGATAGCGGATGCCGGGGCGAAGGCGAATCTCGTAAACACTGTGCGCAATGGCTTCTGCCGGCGCCGTGGCCGGCAGTTCGCGACCGCGATCGTCGTAATAACGTGGTGTCGGCACGGCATCGCTGGTCAGGGGAATCAGCGTGTACGGTCGCTTCAGGTAATGGTATTGCAGCGGCGGCTCGTAGATCTGTGCGGTGAAGGTGATTTCGTCCTCGGTGTAGGACTGTACCGGGTCGAGATGCTTGGGCCGCTCGGTGAATGCCGAGTAGAGGATATTCTGGCCGCGCTCGGCGCGCGGATAGGGGTCGTTCTGCTCACTCCCGCAGGCCGTGAGCAGAAGCAGCAGCGACACAAGAAAGGTGAAGCGAAAAAAAGGCATGGGCCGAAGTGTAGCGCGAAGTGGGCGGCTCTGCTGCCGAACCGATGGCTGCTGGCCGTCTGGTCGACCTCGTGATGCGCCACCCCAAGGTGATCATCGCGGTTTTTTCCGTCGGCATGGCCAACCATGACCGTGGCGACAAGTTTCTTGCCTACTGCAAGCTGCCTGGCCTGGCGGAATACGCGCTGAGCGACTCCGCGTCACGCAGCAGCCTGACCTTCCGCAGTTCGCGTATAATCACAGGTTTTCAAGCGTTTTCTGAGGGTTATTCATGCCGATCTACGCCTATCGTTGCGGTTCCTGTGGCTTCGAGAAAGATCATTTACAAAAACTGAGCGACGCGGCATTGCACATCTGTCCCCAATGTGGTCAGGCCACCTATACCAAGCAACTGACCGCTGCCGGTTTCCAGTTGAAAGGCAGTGGCTGGTACGTAACTGACTTCAAGGGCGGCAAAGCGCCCACACCGGCCGAAAAGCCGGAAAGCAACGAAAAATCCAGCGAAACAAGCACCCAGACATCCCACGAAAAAGCGCCTACCTGCGCGACCGGAGCGAAGGCGTGCGCCGACCACTGATCAAGCGTTATTTCATCACCGGTTTGCTGATCTGGGTCCCCCTGGCAATCACCGCCTGGGTGCTGGTACTGATTGTTGGGACCATGGATCAGTCCTTGCGCCTGTTGCCGGAAGCGATACATCCGCGCACGGTGCTGGGTTTCGACATCCCAGGCGTCGGGGCAATCCTGACCTTGCTAATCATCTTTCTCACCGGGCTCCTCGCTGCCAATTTCATCGGGCAGCGGCTGGTCGCCTGGTGGGAGTTGTTGCTGGCACGCATTCCGGTCGTCAATTCGATCTATCACAGCGTCAAGCAGGTTTCAGACACGCTGTTTTCATCATCCGGAAACGCTTTTCGCAAAGCTTTGCTGATCGAATATCCACGGCGCGGCTCCTGGACAATTGCTTTTCTCACCGGTCAGCCGGGCGGTGAAGTGCTTCGGCATCTTGATGGCGAGCATGTCAGCGTCTACGTGCCGACGACGCCGAATCCGACTTCGGGCTTCTTTCTGATGCTGCCAAGAACGGAAGTCATCGAACTCGACATGAGCGTGGACACCGCACTCAAGTACGTGATCTCGATGGGCGTTGTGGCTCCGCCGTTACGGCCGCAGACCGCAAGAGCTTCCAGCCGACCATAACCTCCAACAAGTCACCCGGAAAACAGCATGCGTACTCATTATTGTGGGCAAGTCGATTCACAGCTTATTGGCCAGGAGGTCACGCTCTGTGGCTGGGCGCATCGGCGCCGCGACCATGGTGGTGTGATCTTCGTCGATCTTCGCGACCGTGAGGGTCTGGCGCAGATCGTATGCGACCCCGATCGTCCGCTGATGTTCAAGACCGCCGAGTCGGTTCGCAACGAGTTCTGCCTGCGGATTACCGGAAAAGTCCGCGCCCGACCCGAGGGCACGGTCAACCCCAACATCGCCAGCGGCGCGATCGAGATTCTTTGTCACGAGATGGAAGTCCTTAATCCGTCGGTGACGCCGCCGTTTCAGCTCGACGAAGAAAATCTGTCGGAGAACATTCGTCTGCTGCACCGGGTGCTTGACCTGCGGCGTCCGCAGATGCAGAACAACATGCAACTTCGTTACCGTACGGCGCGGGCCTTCCGCCGCTTCCTGGACGATGCCGGTTTCATCGACATCGAAACTCCGATGCTCACCAAGAGCACTCCCGAGGGCGCGCGCGACTATCTGGTTCCTTCACGGGTGCATCCCGGCCAGTTCTTCGCCCTTCCCCAGTCACCGCAACTTTTCAAGCAGTTACTGATGATTGCCGGGTTTGACCGTTACTATCAGATCACCAAGTGCTTCCGCGATGAGGATCTTCGCGCCGACCGTCAACCGGAATTCACTCAGATCGATATCGAGACTTCGTTCATGAGCGAGGGCGAAATCATCGATCTGATGGAAGAACTGATCCGGGTGGTGTTCAAGGAAGCGATCGCTGCCGATCTGCCCAATCCCTTCCCGCGTCTGAGCCATGCTGAAGCGATACATCGCTATGGCTCAGACAAGCCCGATCTGCGTGTGACTCTCGAACTCGTCGAAGTCGCCGACGCGCTGAAGGATGTCCCCTTCAAGGTCTTTGCCAGTGTCGCCAACAGCGAGGGAGGGCGTATCGCTGCCTTGCGCATTCCCGGTGGGGCCAGCCTGACTCGTGGCGAGATCGATGCCTACACCCAGTTTGTCGGCATCTATGGCGCCAGAGGGCTGGCCTACATCAAGGTCAACGATGTCACGCAACTCAACGAGGCGGGTCTGCAATCACCGATCGTCAAGAACCTGCACGCGCGCGCGCTGCAGACGATCGTCGAGCGAACCGGCGCACAGTCGGGAGATCTGATTTTTTTTGGCGCCGACAGATGCAAGGTGGTCAACGACGCGCTCGGTGCCCTGCGCACCAGAATCGGGCACGAAAAAGGCTTCGTCAATGGCCATGCCTGGGAGCCGGTATGGGTTGTCGACTTTCCGATGTTCGACTATGACCCAGAAGAGAAGCGCTGGACGGCTTGCCACCATCCCTTCACCAGTCCGAAGGACGAGCATCTGTCGCTGCTCGAGAGCGATCCGGGACGCTGCCTGGCCAAAGCCTACGACCTGGCACTCAACGGTTCCGAGCTCGGTGGTGGATCGGTGCGGATTCACCGTGCGGCAATCCAGGAAAAGGTTTTCAGGGCGCTCGGCATCGGCAGGGAAGAGGCGCAGCTCAAATTCGGCTTTCTGCTCGATGCCCTCAAGTACGGTGCACCTCCCCACGGCGGTCTGGCTTTTGGTCTGGATCGGATCGTGACGATGATGGCTGGAGCCGAGTCGATCCGTGACGTGATCGCTTTCCCGAAAACCCAGCGTGCGCAGTGCTTGCTCACCGACGCACCGAGCGGCGTGGACGAAAAACAACTCAGGGAACTGCACATCCGCCTGCGCCAGAGAGTCGAAACGCAGGTCGAGATTGGCAAAGGGTAATTACCGGTGCTGAAAATCGTGACCCTTCTGCGGCTGTTGCTGCTGGCTGCGCTGTTCAGTAGTCTGCTTGGCGTGGTCCAGGCACGTGAACACAGGTCACTGGCGAGCGTCGCGTTGGCCGATTTGCCACCCGAGGCATTGCAGACCCTGCGTCTGATTCGGCAGGGCGGACCCTTTCCCTACCCGCGCAAGGATGGCAGCATCTTTGGCAATTTCGAGAAACACTTGCCCTGGCAGCCACGCGGCTATTATCGAGAGTACACGGTGCCGACGCCGGGTAGTCGTGACCGTGGAGCGCGACGAATCATCGCTGGAGAGGGGCGCGACGGTGATGTCGCCAACTCCGGCGAGTATTATTACTCTCATGACCATTACCGTAGCTTCCGTCGCATACGCGAATAGCCATGAGCCAGAACGACTTGCAGAACCTGCTTGAGGATGCCACACAGGCCGGTATTTACCATCTGCCTTTGACTGCTCACGGGGTCGTCAAAGCGGCTGCGGAAGCGGCCGGCCTTGCCTGTTTTGACGTCAGTTTTGACGACTCTGACCGCATCGACATCGTACTTTCGACACTCGGACGGGATCTCGATCTGCCCGAGTGGTACGGATACAACCTTGATGCCCTCAAGGATTGTCTGACCGATTTTTCGTGGTTTGAAGCCGCTGGTTATGTCCTGATCATTACCCGGGCTGAAATTCTGCAAGCCCAGGATCCGGTGTCTTTTCACGCGGTAAACGAGGTGTTTGCCGCGGCCATTGCCGAATGGCGCTTGCAGGACTTACCGATGTGGGTTTTTTACGATCTTCGTGCTGACGGACTGGCGGCTCTCCCGACTCTGGCATGAAGCAATACAAGCGGCCGGTGTCGGTGCTGGTCGTGATCCATACTCGGGACTTGCAGGTGCTGCTGCTCGAACGCGCTGCCCATGCAGGTTACTGGCAGTCCGTGACTGGCAGCCAGGAAGAGGGCGAGCCATTGCTGACAACTGCCGTCCGTGAAGTCGGGGAGGAAACCGGGATCAAGGTGCTCGCCGAGGGCCTTGTGGATTGGCAGCTCAGCAATCGCTACGAGATTTTTGCCGAATGGCGACATCGTTACGCTCCGGGTATCCTGCACAATACCGAGCATGTCTTCTCTTTGCTGCTTCCGGCAGCACAGCCGGTCACCATTGCTGCCGAAGAGCACTTGCGTTACTGCTGGCTGCCGTGGCGCGAAGCGGCTGCGAAGTGTTTTTCGTGGAGCAACCGCGACGCGATTCTCATGCTTCCGGAGCGGATGTCTGAGCGCTGAGCCGTTGTTCCAGACAGGCCGGGCAGTAACAACCGGTGGCCGCCGCGCTCGCTTCGAGGGAGAGCGTCGGTTTTCTCATGCACCAGCAACTGGGGAGACCGGCCACCGCACCGCAGACAAAGGCCGTGCCGCAGTCCGTACACCTCGTCGTCATGGGGTTTCCGGGGAGTATTGGCATGTTCCTCTCAATCCTTAGCGAGAAGGCCTTCGGCGACCCAACGCTGAAGGAAACCGGCCGCCGTCCGTGCTGGTTCCGGTACCCCGGATTCGGCAATCACCGTGCAACAGTCGGCGAAACTGGCCCCCAGGGTCAAGGCTCGCAGGGCCGCTGCTTCGCAGGGATCGGCAGACCGCCAGCAGCAATCGAGTGTCGGCCGCCAGATCAGCAGTACATGTGCCAATAGTTGTGGTTCCTCGCTAGTGGCTGCGGCGTCCGCATCGAGTGCTTTCCAGATCGGCTCGACACACCATGCCAGATCGATCATCTGTAAGGAGGGACGGGGGGTGAATCGCCGTTGGGGCCAGTCCTGAAGGGGCAACGCAGCGAGATCGTCGGCGGTGAGGGCGGCGGCATCTGCAGCATCGAAGGCCGTACGCATTGCCCAGTCCATCCGTGCCAGGTCGAGCAGCGCCGGATGTGGCAAGCGCTCTGGGGCAGCAGCAAGAAACTCCACCAGCCTGTGGCCGAACCAGCGAATCGAACGGAAATGCGATGGATGCGCGTCGATATACGCATGCGCCAGAACAGCAAAGGCGTCATCACCGAGCGCCCGCTGCAGAACCAGGAAATTGTCTGCCAGAGCCGCCGTCAGGCGGGCACGATAAGCCTGCAGGTAAACGCTCATTCCCCCTGCCAGCAGCGCTCCCTCCGCAGCAAATAAACCCGGAGTGGGATGGTCAAGCAGAATGCTCTGCTGGAAGCGCTGCTGCAAATCGGCCAGGGTGCTCATGCTGCCTGTTTGGTCTGGATGCGCTGTGCCAGCGCACGAACGCAGTCGAGTTCGGCGATGAGGTCCGCGAGCGGGGGAATGTTGTCGTCGCGTTCGATCATCGTTGGTATCGAACCAAGTCGTCCAACGGTATAGGCGTATAGATCCCAGACGGCTGCACAAATTGGTTGATCGTGGGTATCGATGAGGTAACTGCCATGCTTCTCGTGTCCGGCGAGATGGATCTGGCGAACTGCAGTCAGCGGCATGGCATCAATGAAGGTGTGCGGATTGAAATGGTGATTGACGCTGCTCACGTAAACATTATTCACGTCGAGCAGCAACTCACAGCCGGTACGCTTGACCAATTCGCCGATGAACTCCCATTCGCTCATCTCGTCGGCGCGGTAGCGCACATAGCTGGAAACGTTTTCCAGCAATAGCGGTTGGCCGAGAGCCTCCTGTACCTGTGCCACGCGGGCCTCGAGTTGCCGCAGGGCCGCCTCGGTGTAAGGCAGTGGCAGCAGATCGTGGAGGTTCAACGATCCGGTTCCGGTCCAGCACAGATGGTCCGAAACCCAGGCCGGCTCAACGCGGTCGACCAGTGCTCGCAACTGCCGCAAGTACGCAGAATCAGGGGCATCGCAGCTGCCAATCGAGAGCGAAACACCATGCATCACCATCGGATAGTCACGGCGGATGCGATCAAGATAGTAAAGGGGCTTGCCCCCTGCGACGAGATAGTTTTCGGAAATGATCTCAAGCCAGTCCACGTGCCATGGAGACTCGATAAAATCCCGGTAATGTTCAGTACGAAGGCCCAGGCCGAAGCCGTTAAGGGTGTTGCGCATCGCCCCTCCTTCAGGTTGGCTTCGGGCGTGACCGTTGGCTGGTCGGCAGCCCGGTCACGCCGCATGGCAGCAAGCTTACTTGGCGACCTTGCCACCCGCATCGGTGCATTCCTTGGCGCTGGCTTTGGTTACCCAGCCCTGGCCCTTGCAGGCGTTCGTTCCTTTGCACTCGCTCTTGGCCGTCTTGCATTCGGAATCGCCCTTGCACGAATTGATGCCGGCACAGTGTACCGAGCCTCCTTCCGCGGCGTGAACGCTGGGGACCATGATGCTACCAGTAGCAAAAAGGGCAGCCGCAGCAGCGGCAATAGCGACACCAGACAGTTGATTTGACATTTGATTCTCCTCTCATTGGATGGGTTGAGTCAAAGCTGGCCGTTCTATAACCAGTTCTCCGACATCCCTTAGACGCTGGCACTGCAGAATTACTTACAGCAAAGGAAAAAATTTCTTTGCTGGGGGTCTGGTGTGGAATTTGGGCCGGACGAACTTTTCTGTTGATTAGCACTCTCATGCGGCGAGTGCTAAAATAGGGTTCATAATCGGTAACGTGAAGGAGGAATGATTCCATGACGCAAGCCTTGGCTTTTCCCACGGTTTCTGCGGTCGGCAGCATTGACGCTTATATCCAGGCGGTCAGGCAATTTCCGCTGCTCAGCGAGGAAGAAGAGTTTTGTCTGGCTACCCGTTTTCGCGAGGAGGACGATCTCGATGCGGCACGGCAATTGATACTGTCGCATCTTCGTTTGGTGATCGCCATCGCACGCGGGTATCTCGGGTACGGTCTGTCCCACGCCGACCTGATTCAGGAGGGTAATATCGGCCTGATGAAAGCGGTGAAGCGTTTCGACCCGAAGCGCGGAGTGCGCCTGGTTTCGTTCGCCATCCAGTGGATCAAGGCGGAGATTCATGAGTACGTCCTGAAGAACTGGCGGATGGTCAAAGTGGCAACGACCAAGGCGCAGCGCAAGCTGTTCTTCAATCTGCGCGGCATGAAAGCGAATAGCGAGGGCCTCAGTTCGTTGCAGGTGGCGGATATTGCGCATCGCTTGTCCGTCAAACCGGAGGAGGTGATCGAGATGGACACTCGATTATCGGGTCATGATCTGGCGCTGGAAGGCGACAATGACGATGAGGACGCGTTTGCTCCGATTGCCTATCTCTCCGACCATTCGAGTGAACCGCTCCGTGTGCTTGAATCCCGTGCGCGTACGTACTTGCAGAATGATGGACTGCAAAGTGCGCTGGCCGCTCTCGATCAGCGCAGTCGTCGTATTGTCGAGGCGCGTTGGCTGACTGATGACCACTCGGCAACCTTGCACGAACTTGCGGCGGAATTCGGTGTTTCCGCTGAGCGAATTCGCCAGATCGAAGTCAAGGCGATGCAGAAGATGCGGGCGAATCTGACTTTCCTGGCGGAACAAAGCTAACGGTCATAACTTGACCAGCTTGCCGAGTTCGCGGATGAAGGCCGTTGGATCAGGGTTGTCCGGGTAGCGAAAGACCACCAGGCCACGTCGGTCTACCAGATTGATATGGCGGCTTTCAGCTCCCCCGAGAAGGTCCATCAGCTTGGCGTCTGTCGCGTGAACCAGAACCAGGTCAGGGTGAGCCGCCAGCAGCGTCGCGGCTGGTGGTGTGGCATCAGTGATCAGCCAAAGGCGGTCGATCCGTTCCATATTGCGTCCCTGTGCAGTGCGTGCCTGCCGCGTCAGATACAGTGTGTGCTGGCACCGTTCATCGCAACTGCCGGGGGCCGCAAAAATCACCAGCCACTTGCCGCTGACTTCCCGATGCTCCAGGCGGCTTCCATCGGTGCTTTGCAGGAATTCAAACGGAAGCGCCACAGGCTCAAGTGGCAGACCAACCGTTGCCTTGACCTCCGGCGGTGAGACGTAGCGAAAATACAGCGCGGCAAGAAGCGGCAATGCGCTGATCGCAACGATCGCCAGCAGTATCAGCCGACCCTTGGTCGGGTTCGAAGCTGTGGCAACGGAAGCCGGTGATTGGCCCAAGGGGACATTCTGTCCCGCCTGTTTCTCTAAGGTCATGGTGTGGTCCTTGCAAGGAAGCCGTACACTGCAGCCATGAGCGCGAAAACCAGCCACATTGCCGCGTAGCCATAGTGTTTCATCGCCGGATTGTCAGGCGAGGCCCAATCACGGATCAGGCCATCGCCGTTGGCGGACGTTTGCATCAGAATCACCGGTAACGCGTCCAGGCCACTGATCTGGCGATAATCCGCTTCCCGTACATGTTGCCAGATGGGTCCTTCCGGCAAGGTGTTCTGCAGTTCGAATATCCTGGTTTCAAAGTGCCGAGCCACTCCGACAATCTCGATTTCACCTGTCGGTGAAGCAATGGATGGAACCTCCGAGCGTAGTCGCGGTGCCGGGATCCAGCCGCGGTTGACCAGGACGACGGAGCTGCTGCCCGACAATTGTAAAGGCGTGAGCACATGATAGCCGGGGCGGCTGCGATAGATCTTGTTATCGAGAAAGATGGTTTTCTCGGTAAGCCAGTGACCGCGTGCGGTCGCCGCCCTGTCGATCAGACTCTTGAGGTCGCGCTGCTGCGCCGACAAAATGATGGGTGTCGAGACCAAGGCGGTCTGCTCGCGTGCAAAGCGTTCGCCCCGAGTTTCCGCACGCCAGATCTGCAGGCGGGACATGGCGAGGCACGTCAGAACGACCAGAATGACCAACAGCAGGCGCAGAGGTACGCGCTTGAAGGGGAAGATCGACATCGGCAGAACGGCTGTGCCCAGGTTGTTGTCGTATGCGAACCGCGCGCCTTAGATAGGGTATAGACTGCGGTATTTCAGAAGGAGAATGCATGCGCATCTTTGTCGTGCTGATGCTGATCGGGATCATCGCCAGTCTCGGCAGCGCTCTGGTCTATATCTATCGCGATCACGGTCCAGACAAGAACAGAGCGGTCAAGGCACTGTCCTTGCGAGTCGGCCTTTCGTTCGGGCTATTTCTACTCCTGATGGCTGCGCACTGGTTTGGCTGGATTGTTGACCGCCTGTAATGACGGCGAGAAGTCATGGGTGGCATGGGTGGCGCACCGCTTCGCTTGGTGCGCCACGTGCCGGAGGGAAGAAGTTACAGCCAATAAACGACGACGAACAAGCCGAGCCAGACGACGTCCACAAAGTGCCAGTACCAGGCAACGGCTTCAAAGGCAAAGTGTCGCTCGGGAGTGAAATGCCCCTTCATTGCCCGCAAAAGAATCACGATCAACATCGTCGCACCGAGCGTCACATGAAAACCGTGGAAACCGGTCAACATGTAAAAGGTTGAACCGTACACACCTGTGGTCATCTTGAGGTTGAAGTGGCTATAGGCTTCACGGTATTCGTACACCTGCAGGCCAAGAAAGAGCAGGCCAAGCAGCACGGTCAGGAACAGACCGATGATCAACTGCTGCCGCTTGTTGGCGACCAATCCCCAGTGCGCCCAGGTCACCGTTGCTCCCGAACTCAGCAGCAGCAGGGTATTGATCGCCGGGATGCCCCATGCATGCATCGGCGTGAACGCGTCCTTGGCCGCAGGACCGGCTGTTGGCCATTGATTTTTGAAGCCTTCCCAAAGCGCTGCCTGATCTGCACTGGCCAGGTCAGGAATCGACAGAACGCGAACATAGAAGAGGGCGCCAAAGAAGGCAGCGAAGAACATCACCTCCGAAAAGATAAACCAGGCCATCGACCAACGGAAGGAACGATCCACCTGCAGGTTATAGCGTTGGCCTTCGGATTCACCAATCACGCGTCCAAACCAGCCAAACAGCATGACCGTCAGAACGGCAAACCCACCGAACAGAAAATAAGCGCCGTAAGCAATCGAGTTAAACGTCAGAATGGCGCCGGTTGCCAGCAAGAGCAAGGCAAGCGACCCAACCACCGGCCAGTGCGAAGGCTCGGGAACGAAATAGCGGCTAGCTGATGCGGGGTGACTCATTTTGATTCCCTCCAAATCATTTGTCGTTATGGTTCTGTTACTTTTTTCTCATGCGTCCGATCAATGACGACTGATGTAAATGGCCACGCTGACCAGTGAAAGCACAAAAACCAGCATGAAAGCGAGCGCTGTGATCAGCAACTTCACCGGCGATAACGGTGGCGCATCGTGCGTGTACGGTTTGTGTCCGCGTATCCCCAACAGCGCCCAGGCAACCGTACGAATGGTACGAAACAACCCGTCCTTCGGCGGTTGTGGATTCACGACCACATCATTCACGTCCGGTTTTCCTCGCGTGCCGGCGATGAATTCGCACTGCCGCCCGTTGGTACGGGTACTTCGAAGAAAGTATATGAAAGTGTGACCGTACCCACGTCATCTGGCAATTTTGAATCAAGCAGGAACACGACGTTCATTTCGCGGACCTCGTGCGGAGCAAACGTTTGCTGCTTGAAGCAAAAGCATTCAAGTTTCTTCACGTAGCTGCCTGCATGCTGCGGGCCATAGCTGGGAACCGCTTGTCCGACCACTGTGCTGTTGCGCGTATTCTCGACTCGATAGACCACGTGCACGATCTCGCCAGTCTTGGTCGTGAGGCTGTTCGTTTGTGGGCGAAAGAGCAGCCCGTTCTCATGACTGTTGGCATCAAACTCCAGGGTCACGGGCCGCCCCGGGAGTGATGGCCGCGCAAGCTGTTCTGCACGGTCGATGTCGTACAGGCCGGTCCATTCGCAAAAGGCCCGGTATAGCCGCGGCTGTGCGGCAACAAACAGCAGGCTGCCGGCCACGACAGTCAGCATGACCGCAGCGGTGTGGGCATGACTGACTGCCCGCCGCTGGGTGTCGGCAGCAGTTGCTGCCAGTGGGCCGGATTCAGGATTCAACTGCTGGCGATCCATTGACGGATGATGAAGCTAAGAAAGACAGCGGTTGCAAACAGGGCGAGGCCGACCGCGATGCGGCGGCTGCCCTGTTCGCGTGACGATAAGTTGCGGGTCATGTATGCGCCTCAGCCGCATTAAATGCTGGCGGATCTTCAAACGTATGGTACGGGGCAGGCGAAGGCACTGTCCACTCCAGTCCATGCGCGCCATCCCAGGGCCGGCTTTCTGCCTTGGCGCCCCCTTTCAAGGCCTGGAAGACGATGATCAGGACCAGCAACTGACTTACACCGAAGCCGAAGGCGCCAACGCTGGAGATCACGTTGAAATCTGCGAACTGCTGCGAATAGTCGGGAATCCGACGCGGCATGCCCGCCAGACCAAGGAAGTGTTGCGGGAAAAAGGCGATGTTGAAGAAAATGATCGACAGCCAGAAGTGCAGTTTCCCCAAACCTTCGTTGTACATGTGACCGGTCCACTTCGGTAACCAGAAATAGAGGCCGGCATAGGCAGAGAAAAGCGCTCCAGCCACCATGACGTAGTGAAAGTGGGCTACGACATAATAGGTATCCTGCAACTGGATGTCTACCGCCGTGATCGCCAGTACCAGCCCGGTCAGGCCGCCAATGGTGAACAGCACAAGAAAACCAAGGGCAAACAACATCGGGGTTTCAAAGGTCAGCGACCCTCGCCACATGGTGGTGACC
Source organism: Accumulibacter sp. (assembly GCF_036625275.1). GTDB lineage: Bacteria > Pseudomonadota > Gammaproteobacteria > Burkholderiales > Rhodocyclaceae > Accumulibacter. The sequence goes on along the minus strand of NZ_JAZKUD010000008.1, from coordinate 12,492 downwards.
CAATTGAAGACCTTCACTCCTGTCGGCACGGCGATGAGCATCGTTGCATACATGAAGTAGAGCTGTCCCGTGAGCGGAATGCCCGTTACATACATGTGGTGCGCCCAGACGAAGAAGGAGATCAGGCCAATTGCGGCAATTGCATAGACCATTGAAGCATAGCCGAACAGATGCTTGCGCGAGAAAGCCGGGATTACATGGGAAACGACGCCGAAGGCGGGCAAAGCGATGATATAGACTTCGGGATGGCCGAAAAACCAGAAAATGTGCTGAAAAAGTACCGGATCGCCCCCGCCGGCCGCATTGAAAAAAGTGGTCCCGAAGTGACGATCGGTCAGGAGCATGGTCACCGCACCCGCCAGGATCGGCATTGACGCGATCAGCAGGAAGCCCGTAACCAGCCAGGTCCAACAGAACAACGGCATTTTCATCAGGGTCATGCCGGGCGCGCGCAGGTTGAGAATGGTGGTGACGATGTTGATCGAACCCATGATCGACGACATGCCAAGGATGTGGACCGCAAAGATGGTCATGTCCATTCCTATCCCCATTTGTACCGACAGTGGGGGGTAGAGGGTCCAACCGGTTCCGGCGGCGCCTCCTGGCACGAATATTGACACCGATAGCAGAATGGCGGCTGGCGGCAGCAACCAGAAACTCCAGTTGTTCATCCGCGCGAATGCCATGTCGGATGCCCCGATCATCATTGGGATCATCCAGTTGGCGAAGCCGACGAAAGCCGGCATGATCGCCCCGAAGACCATGATCAGGGCGTGCAGGGTCAGCATCTGGTTGTAGAACTCCGGGGACACGTACTGGAGTCCAGGGGAGAACAGTTCAGCGCGAATGATGAGTGACATCGCGCCGCCAACGAGGAACATCACGAAGCTGAACCACAGGTACATCGAACCGATATCCTTATGGTTGGTGGTCGTCACCCAGCGTTTCCAGCCGCTTGGATAGTGGGCATGGTCGTCATGATGATGGTCGCCGGCATGTCCGGCAGTGTGCGTGGCTTGCATAATCAGTTTCTCCTGAGGGCCGGTAGCGCGATCACTTGCCGCGACGTGCCTTGACTTCGGCGGGTTGAATGACTTCGCCGAGTTGATTGTTCCATGCGTTCCGCTCGTAGGCTACAACGGCTGCGATATCCGTATCACCCAACTGTGGGCCGTAGGCTGCCATGGCAGTACCCGCTTTACCGTTGATGACGATGTCGAGATGACCCTCTTTCGGGCCCTTGACAATCTTCGATCCGTCCAGGGCGGGAAACACGGGGGGCAATCCCTGCCCATTCGCCTGGTGGCAGGAAGCACAGTTGGCCGTATAAACCTTCTCGCCGCGGGCAACCAGTTCATCGAGCTTCCAGATCTTGTTCGGATCATCCGCAGCCGCAGCCATCTGTTGCTTCTGATCGGCAACCCAGGCAGCATACTTTTCCTCGGAGACGACCTCGACCACCACCGGCATGAAGCCGTGGTCCTTGCCGCAGAGCTCCGAGCATTGGCCGCGGTAAGTGCCTTCCTTGTCCGCACGAAACCAGGTATCGCGCAGGAAACCAGGGACCGCGTCGGTCTTTACGGCGAAGGCCGGAACCGACCAGTTGTGGATCACATCGGTCGCCGTCGTGAGAATGCGCACCTTTTTTCCGACCGGTACCACCAGTGGGCGATCGACTTCCAGCAAATAGTGCTCGCCCTTGGGTGCCTTGTTTTCGATCTGCTCGCGCGGGGTGGAAAGCACACTCATGAACTTGACTCCGGCGGCGTCACCAGTGAGGTATTCGTAGCCCCACTTCCACTGGTAGCCCGTAACCTTGACGGTCAGATCGGGTTGCGAGGTGTCACGCATGTTGACCAGGGCCGACGTGGCCGGGAAGGCGATTGCGATCAGAATCAGCGCCGGAACGATGGTCCAGGCCAGTTCCACCGTGGTATTGTCATGAAAGTCAGCCGCCTTGTGGCCCCTGGATCTGCGGTGAAAGACCAGCGAATAGGCAACTACCGCAAAGACCCCGACAAAAATGGCGAAGATCACCCAGGTGAGCAGGGTGTGGAGGTCATAGACGCGCTTGGCTGCGGCGGTCACGGGTTCTTGCAGATTGAGTTGCCAGGCAGCGTTCGCGGCGCCGCTGAGGATGCCGAGCAACCCGGCAAACAGCCCGGCCTTGGCCAGTCGCAAACGATTCAGGTAGCGGTTCTTGTTTGAGTATCGTGACATCTTCTCCCTCTCCCCATCAAGTGCATTTGCCGCGCGGAACTGCATCGGCGGATAGACTTGATGCATTCGAAAAATCTACCAAAAAGGGCTCGTGCGAGCCCCTGTTCCAGTTTTTCACCAACCGCGAAGGCTATCACAATAAATTGATATGGATCAATTGGCCACTAAAAAAAACAGGAAAGACAACGAATGACGATACGAATAACACAATGTGGGGGAGCCCGTTGCCAACAAAGTGTGGCCCCGTGCTAGAATTTCGCGACCGATACCTTGATTTGTATCAAGTCCAGCCAGACTGTTCGGGGAAGCTGGCCATTGAGGAGGGGATTGATGAGCCTGGTGGCAACCCGGACAGTGGCAGGACGAACGTGGGTGGCACGCCCGAACCGGTCTCTTTCGGTGATTGATCGCAAGCGGGTGTTTGGTGCCATGGTGGTGGTTTCGGGCACGATCGCGTTGGTTTTTTCGTATTTCGGTGCTTGGCCGATTCTGCCGTTTACCGGCTTCGAGCTTGCGCTGCTGTGGTGGGCGTTGCGATGTTGCGAGAAAACGGCAGAAGATTTCGAGAGAATTGCGCTGGCATCGGGGCAACTGACGATTGAAACCCGACGGGGCGGGCTGGCAGAGCGCCACGAGTTTCGGCCGTACTGGGTGCAACTGCAGTATGTCAGGTATCCGGGACAAGGGAGTCATCGCTTGCTGATTCGCTCGCATGGCCGAGAGGTCGAAGTCGGTCGCATGTTGACCGAAGAGCAGAAAAGGGTGCTTGCCGCAGAGCTGAAACAAATTCTCGGTGCTGCCTGGCCCGACAAGAACTATAAGGAGACAAATTGAAGGCACTTCATCGTTTCTGCTGTCTACGGGCGGGTGCTTCGCTACCCGTTCCAGTGGAATCACAACGCGCTAGCCGGGCAGACCGGACATGCAAGGGGGGACCTGCCAAGGAACCCCGCCGAAAGACCACGGGTCGGAGAAAACAGTAAGATATGGCCGCTATCAGCACAAGCTCCCGTCGTTCGGCCGGACAACGCCTGGGTGCTTTCTTCGAGTTGTGCAAGCCGCGGGTCAACAGCCTGATCGTGTTTACAGCCATGATCGGGATGTTTCTTGCCACGCCATCATTTCCGCCATTCGGGCTTTTTGTCTCGGCATCCGTGGGGATTGCGCTGGTCGCTGGTGCTGCGGCAGCAATCAACTGCCTGATCGAAAAGCATATCGATTCGTTGATGGCGCGCACGCGCGCGCGCCCGACGGTGCGTGGAGAAGTCTCGTCCACGGAAACCCTGACCTTGGCGACTCTCGTCGGCAGTCTCGGATTGTGGATCCTGCACAGCTTTGTCAATCCCCTGACGATGTGGCTGACGCTGGCCACCTTTCTCGGCTACGCCTTGGTTTATACGGTGCTGCTGAAACCGGCGACACCGATGAACATCGTCATCGGGGGAGCCTCCGGTGCCATGCCGCCGCTCCTGGGCTGGACGGCGATCACCGGTCAGGTGGGTCCCGAGGCGCTGGTCCTCTTCCTGATCATTTTCATTTGGACGCCGCCCCATTTCTGGGCGCTCGCGTGTTACCGTTGTGCCGACTACGCCAAGTCGGGCCTGCCGATGCTGCCGGTAACCCATGGCATTCGCTTCACCTGCCTGCACAGCCTGCTGTACGTGGTCATGCTCACTGCCGCAACGGTGTTGCCCTACACCCTGGGAATGAGCGGCCCTTGGTATCTGGTCAGCGCACTGGTCCTCGATGTGATTTTCCTGGTCTACAGCGTCACCTTGTGGCGTGATTACAGCGACAAGCTGGCGAGACTGACTTTTCGCTATTCGATCATCTACTTGACGCTGCTGTTCGCGGCCCTTCTGGCTGACCATTTTCTGTACTGAAAGGCCCGCCAGCGAGTGCTGCCAGCAGTTTGTCGTGGATGCCGCCAAAGTCGCCGTTGCTCATCACCAGCACCTGGTCGCCGGCGCATGCGGTGTCTGCGATGCGTGCCACCAGGCGTCCGAGATCATCGTCGATGATCACCCTGTCGCCCAGCGGAGCGAGTGCTTCGGCAGCGCTCCATCCGAGATTCGCGGCGTAGCAGAAGACCAGGTCGGCGTCGCCAAGGCTGGCCGGCAGCAAGGCCTTCATCACCCCGAGCTTCATGGTGTTCGAGCGTGGCTCCAGGACCGCCAGAATGCGGTCGCTGCCAATCTTGCTGCGCAGGCCCGCCAGCGTCGTCGCAATGGCCGTCGGGTGATGGGCAAAATCGTCGTACACGTGGACACCTCCAGCCGCCCCCCGCAGTTCCAGACGACGCTTGACATTCCTGAAGCGTGACAGTGCTGCCAGGCTTCTGGCAAAGGGTACCCCGGCATGCCTGGCTGCAAGCAGGACGGCGACTGCGTTGCTGCGGTTGTGCGTTCCAGTCAGGCTCCAGTTCGTACTGCCCACCAGTTCGTCGCCGTGCAACAGATGCAGCGATCCGTCGGTATCGCTCCCTTCCGCGCGCCAGCCACTGGCATCGTTGAAGCACTCGACCGGCGTCCAGCAGCCTTTGGCCAGGACACGAGCCAGGTTGCCGTCGGCGGCGTTCGACACCAGCAGCCCATGGCGTGGCAGAGTACGAACGAAATGGTGAAATTGCGTCTCGATCGCCGCCAGATTGGCAAAGATGTCGGCATGGTCGAATTCGAGATTGTTCAGGATGGCCGTCCGTGGGCGGTAGTGAACGAACTTGGAGCGCTTGTCGCAGAAAGCGGTATCGTACTCGTCGGCTTCAATCACGAAAAACGGCGCGTCCGTGTTGTTGCCGGACAGACGCGCTGAAACCCCGAAATTCACCGGCACGCCCCCGACCAGGAAGCCTGGACTCAGCCCCGCGTCCTCTAGGACCCACGCCAGCATCGCGGAAGCCGTCGTCTTGCCGTGCGTTCCGGCCACCGCCATCACCCAGCGCCCCTTGAGAACATTCTCGGCCAGCCACTGCGGACCTGAAAGGTAAGGCAGGCCGCGGTCAAGGATTTCCTCGAGCAGGGCGTTGCCGCGCGTAATGGCATTACCGACCACGTAGCAGTCGGGTTCGAAAGCCGTTTGCGCGCTATCATAGCCTTCAATGACTTCGATTTCTGCAGCCTCAAGCTGTGTGCTCATCGGCGGGTAAACCCCGCTGTCACAGCCCGTGACGTGATGCCCTGCGGCACGCGCCAACTGTGCAAGGCCTGCCATGAAAGTGCCACCAATGCCGAGGATATGAATATGCATGTCCAGAATCCAAGTTAAAATCAGGCTGAGGAGACGCGATTGTACCCTTGCCCGAGGTTTCGCGCGCCTGACCACTCCCTTGCCATTGCCAGACCCCTTCGGGATCCATCCATGAGCGGCCGACAGGATCGCCAGCACAATTCCCAGCAACGCAGTTCCCAGCAACGCAGCCGTGTGGCCGCACTCGCCGCCCGTCTGATGGCCCAGGACGGAATCAGCGATCTCACTCTGGCGAAACGCAAGGCAGCACGTGGCCTTGGCTTGCCGGAGAGCGTGGGCATGCCGGACGACAGCGAAGTCGAGGCCGAACTGCGGGTCTACCAACGCTTGTTCCAGAACCAGGAACAGCAGGCCAGAAGCCTGCATTTGCTGCGCACTGCGGCGAGGCTGATGACGACCTTGCAACGCTTCAATCCCTATCTGACCGGATCGGTGCTCGATGGCAGCGCCGGCCGTTATGCCGAGATCGACATTCAATTGTTCCCGGACAGTGCCAAGGACGTCGAAATTTTCCTGCTCAACGAGGGTATGGCCTTCCGCCATAGTTTGCCACGCACCGATCGTGCCGAAGCCGTGCTGACGATTCTCGGTGATGACGAAGTGGCCAATCTTGTCATCTACCGACGTGACGAGGAACGCGTCAACTTCAGGACGCGTGATGGCAGAATCCGGGAACGCGCCCGACTGGACGCCGTCAAGAGGCTGCTGGCGGCCAACTGCATGCCCGATAGATGAGAAACGCGGTCCTGATCGGCCTGTTTGCCGCTGCCTTGCTGGCTGGAATCTTCGCCGCATCGCAACGTTCCGGTTCGCCGCCGCAGGTCTGGCCAGCAGTACCGGCCGAGGTGCTGGCACGCCTGTTTGCCAGCAGTCTCGAAGACGTGCACGGGAAGTCTCATCCGTTTTCGCGCTGGCAAGGAAAAACACTGGTCATCAATTTCTGGGCCACCTGGTGCCCGCCTTGCCGGGACGAAATGCCGGCGTTTTCACGACTGCAGGGCCGCTATCTGCCACAAGGTGTGCAGTTTGTCGGCATTGCGCTCGACAGCAAAGACAACATACGCACTTTTGCCGAAACCCATCCGGTTGGCTACCCGCTGCTGATCGGTGACGCAGCCGGCGTCGACCTTGCCGGGCAACTCGGGAACGCCGCTCTGGGTCTGCCCTATACCCTGGTGATCAGTGCGCAGCGCGAGGTTCTGCTGCGTCGACTGGGTCCCTTGTCCGAGAGCGAGCTGGATCGGATACTGCAGCAGGTGGGGACGCGCTGAAGACGTGTTGCTGGACAAAATGCGGCCATTTACGGCAAACTGACGGTCATGAAGAAGCAAACTGCGTCGAAAACCGACACCATGTCAGATCTCCCCAGGCTGCTTGTCCTGCATGGACCCAATCTCAATCTGCTGGGTACTCGCGAACCCGCGTACTACGGTTCAAGCACACTTGCCGAGATCAATCTCGCACTTGCCCACCGTGCCGAGGCCGCCGGAGTTCATCTCGAAACCTTCCAGAGCAATCACGAGGGGGCGTTGATTGAGCGCGTCCATGCGGCGAGCGCCCAGGAAGTCCGTTTCCTGATCATCAACCCGGCGGCTTACACGCATACCAGCATCGCGCTGCGCGATGCACTCGCCGGCACCGGCATTCCCTTCGTCGAAGTCCACCTGTCCAACGTGCATGCCCGTGAACCGTTCCGCCAGCACTCGTATTTTTCCGATCTGGCGATTGGCGTGATCAGTGGCCTGGGCAGCGAGGGCTATCTGCTGGCACTGGAATATCTCCTGGGCAGGATCTCCGCCGAGCGAAACCTTTGATCGCCTGCGGGCTGCTCTCAACGCCCGTCCCGAGCTTGACCGCAAACAATAACAATCATCCGGAGTGAATCCATGGATCTGCGAAAACTGAAGAAACTTATCGACCTTGTCGAGGAATCGAGCATTACCGAACTTGAGATCAACGATGCCGAGGAACGGGTCCGCATCGTCAAGCACGGCGGCGGCATGATGCAGCATGCTTACGCGCCGCCGGCCCCCTTGTCGGTAGCGGGACCGGCAACCGTCACAGTGGCCGAGTCGGCGGAACCCGAGCTTCCGGAAGGCGATCCGATCAAGGCGCCGATGGTCGGCACTTTCTATCGTGCATCGAGTCCCGGAGCTGAACCTTTCGTCGAGGTGGGCAGCGTGGTCAAGGTTGGCGATACGCTCTGCATCATCGAGGCGATGAAACTGCTCAACGAGATCGAAGCCGAGCGGGGTGGAACGATCAAGGCGATTCTGATCGAGAACGGTCAACCGGTCGAATATGGTGAACCCTTGTTCATTATCGGCTAACGGTCATGACTTTTCCAGGCACCCCTGATCATGAAAGTCATGACCGTTTCCCTCTCCCCCGACCCCTCCCCCGCGAGGGGGAGGGGAGATTCGTGAGTCGCTGACGCGACTTTCACATTAAGGAGATTCGTCCGCCATGTTCGGGAAAGTCCTTATCGCCAACCGCGGAGAAATCGCCCTTCGCATCCAGCGCGCCTGCCGTGAACTCGGGATCAAGACCGTGGTTGTGCATTCGGAGGCTGATCGTGAAGCCAAGTACGTCAGGTTGGCCGACGAGTCGGTCTGCATTGGTCCGGCGTCTTCTGCCCACAGCTACCTCAATGTGCCGGCAATCATCTCGGCGGCCGAGGTCACTGACGCGCAGGCCATCCACCCAGGCTATGGTTTCCTGTCCGAGAACGCAGACTTTGCCGAACGTGTGGAATCCTCCGGTTTCGTTTTCATCGGACCCCGTCCGGAAACGATCCGGTTGATGGGCGACAAGGTTTCCGCGAAGGAGGCCATGCGCATCACAGGAGTTCCCTGCGTACCCGGTTCGGAAGGTGCGCTGCCCGATGATCCCAGGGAGATCGCACTGATTGCCAAAGCCGTCGGCTACCCGGTGATCATCAAGGCTGCGGGAGGTGGGGGTGGGCGCGGGATGCGTGTCGTCCGGACCGAAGCCGCGCTGATCAACGCCGTGAACATGACTCGTGCGGAGGCACAAAGCTTTTTTGGAAATCCCAACGTCTATCTGGAGAAATACCTGGAAAACCCGCGCCATGTCGAGATTCAGGTTCTGGCCGACAGCTTCAGGAACGCGGTCTACCTCGGCGAACGTGATTGCTCGATGCAGCGCCGTCACCAGAAGATCATCGAGGAAGCGCCGGCCCCCGGTATTCCCAGCCGGCATATCGTGCGCATCGGCGAGCGTTGTGCCGAAGCGTGCCGGCGCATCAACTATCGTGGTGCAGGTACCTTCGAATTCCTTTTCGAGAATAACGAGTTTTACTTCATCGAGATGAATACCCGCATTCAGGTCGAGCATCCGGTGACCGAACAGATCACCGGTGTCGATCTTGTTGCCGAGCAGATCCGCATTGCTGCAGGCGAGAAGCTGCATTTCAGACAGCGCGATCTGACCTTCCGCGGTCACGCCATCGAATGCCGGATCAACGCCGAAGACCCCTTCACTTTCGTTCCCTCACCGGGCAAGATCAGTTTCTATCATCCACCGGGCGGGCCGGGCATTCGCGTGGACTCGCATATCTATCAGGGCTATACCATTCCTTCGCACTATGACTCGATGGTTGCCAAGGTGATCGCTTATGGCGACAGCCGCGACCAGGCGATTCGCCGCATGCGTATTGCCCTGTCGGAAATGAGTATCGAAGGCATTACGACGAACATCGCGCTGCATCAGGAACTGATGCAGGACGCTCGCTTCATGGAGGGGGGCAGCAGCATCCACTATCTCGAGCAAAGGCTCGCCGCCAAGGACGAGGTCAACAAGGGTGGCTGATCGTCGCTGAATCACGATGGCCTGGTTATCTCTGAGCATCCAGACCGACTGCCAACATGCCGAGGCGCTGGCTGACGCGCTTCTCGATGCAGGCGCGCTGGCCGCCAGTATCGAAGATGCGGATGCCGGCACCCCCGACGAACAACCGCAGTTCGGCGAACCCGGTTCGCCCAGCCGCCCAGGCTGGGCGCATTCACGGGTCATTGCACTGCTCAAACCGGATAGCGACACCAGGCAACTGCTGACGACCTGTGCGGCACTGGCCGGTCTCGACGATTTTCCGTCCTTCACGCAGGAAGAGGTGGCCGATCAGGACTGGGTGCGACTGACCCAGTCCCAGTTCGAACCGATTCGTGTCTCGGAGCGCTTGTGGATTGTCCCTTCATGGCACCAGGCTCCTGATCCGCAGGCAATTGTCCTGGTGCTCGATCCCGGCATGGCGTTCGGAACGGGTTCGCATCCGACCACCCGGCTGTGCCTGGAATGGCTTGAGTGCCAGGTGTTGCCGGGGATGTCGATGCTCGATTATGGCTGTGGCTCCGGGATTCTCGCCATCGCCGCGGCCAGACTGGGTGCTGGCGACGTGATCGGGGTCGATATCGATCCGCAGGCGGTGATCGCAGCCAGGAACAATGCCGAGGAGAACGGGGTCAGCGCCCGCTTCCAGGATTCAGCAAACGAGCTACATGGCCAGTTCGACCTCGTGGTCGCCAACATCCTTGCCAATCCGCTCAAGGTCCTGGCGCCGTTGATCAGTGCGCACGTTCGCCGAGGTGGCAGCCTTGCCCTATCAGGCATTCTCTTCGAGCAGGCGGACGAGCTGATTGCCGCCTACACGCCTTACCTTGAGCTGAGAATTGTCGACACGCGCGACGGCTGGATATGTCTGGCAGGTATCAAGGCTTAACGTGAAGACCTGCTGCCCGAGCTGCCAGACCATCTTCCGGGTCACTTCCGAGCAGATCCGGGCGCGCGCCGGCAAAGTCCGCTGTGGGCAATGCCGAACGGTATTCAATGCCATCGACGGACTGGTCGACGACGACGCGCCGCCGACCCCGATCGCCCCGGAGCCGGCGGCGGGAGCGACTTCTGCGGAGCAGGCGACGGATGCCGCAGCGGTCGCCGCGGTCGCTATCCAACCTTGGCAGGCGCCCACCCATCACCCCGGCTTCGAAATCGATCTGGCCCTGCCGCCCGAGCTGGCTTTGCCACCGGTTTCCGAGCCGGTCGATGTGCAGCCAGACGACAGGTTGCCCGAGCCTGCGCCAAGCGCTCCCGAACTCGGCCTGACTCATGCCGAGGAGCCGGCAAGGGAAAGTCTGGTGCGGCCTCGCGAAACGCTGGCCTACGGCAAGTGGCTCGAAGGCGTGATGGGCCGGCCGGCGTTGCCGGCAGATCGGGCGATGACCAAGCCATACGCGATCATCGCCCTGTTGCTTGCCGTGATGCTTGCCTGCCAGGGGGTGTTTCATTTCCGTGTGGCCATCGCGCTGGGTCTACCCGGCTTGCGGCCAGCACTGGCGGCGCTGAGTGATGCCCTGGGGGCCGACATGCCGCTGCCGCGTCATTCAGAGTGGATGAGCATCGAGACATCGGAATTGCAGATCGATCCGGGACACCATAAACTGCTCGCCCTGCAAGCCACGCTGCGTAACCGGGCGGCGTATGTGCAGGCCTACCCGGCGCTTGAACTGACGCTCACCGACACCCATGACAAGGTGGTCGCACGCCGCGTTTTGCAACCCGATGAGTATCTGCCACCTTCGGGGCTGCTGGATGAGGCGTTCGCGGCCAATGCCGACCTCGAACTCAGATTATGGCTCGAGGCTAGCGGGATCAATGCTGCCGGTTATCGGCTTTACGTTTTCTACCCCTGATTGCGCCCATTCCCGGAGGCTGCCGAGGCCGAGCAGGCCTGTGGCTGCCGTTCCTTCCTGTCATTCCTTTCTTTTGCAACCCACTCATCACTCCGGAAAGTCCATGCCTACGCTCATTTGCGGCTCCATTGCCTTCGACAACATCATGGTTTTCCATGATCGTTTCAAGAATCACATCCTGCCCGAGCAGATTCACATTCTCAATGTCGCTTTTCTGGTGCCCGAGATGCGACGGGAGTTTGGCGGTTGCGCGGGCAACATTGCTTACAATCTCAAACTGCTCGGTGGTGACCCCTTGATCATGGCCACGGTGGGCGACGATGCCGACCCCTATCTGGTGCGACTCGATGACCAGGGCCTGACGCGCGCGCATGTGCGCCGGATTGCCGGCAGCTTCACCGCGCAGGCCTTCATCACCACCGACCTCGACGACAACCAGATCACCGCTTTCCACCCCGGCGCGATGATGTACTCGCACCTCAATCGGGTTGTCGATGTCGAGGGGGCGACGCTCGGCATCGTCGCTCCCGATGGGCGTGACGGCATGCTGCAGCACGCACAGGACTTTGCGGCGGCGGCGGTGCCCTTTGTCTTTGACCCCGGTCAGGGCTTGCCGATGTTCTCCGGTGACGATCTGATGAACTTCATGCGTCTGGCCAATTACGCCTGTTTCAATGATTACGAAGCGAAACTGCTATGTGACCGAACGGGTCGGTCGATTGAGCAACTCGCTGCTGAAGTCGAAGCGCTGGTCATTACCCTGGGCGGTGCCGGTTCGCGAATTTATGTCGGCGGCCGCTGCCATGAAATTCCCTGTGTCCAGGCTGACGCCGTTGTTGACCCCACCGGCTGCGGTGACGCTTACCGCGCGGGCCTGCTCTACGGAATTGCCGCCGGCTGGGACTGGGAGAAGATTGGTCAGCTTGCAGCGGTGATGGGCGCCCTCAAGGTCGCCCATCGGGGTGGCCAGAACCATCGTCCGAGCCGGGATCAAATCGCCAGTCTGTTCGCCAGGGCTTTCGGCACTGCTCTCTGGTAAGCGCTGCTCAGGAGGGCGTCTTGTTGCGCTCGCCGGAATGCCTGAGCGAAGTGCCACGATACGGGCATTCCGTCTTGGTGCATTCGGCGTAGAGATAAAGCGCGTGTTCGCGAATGACGAAACCACGTTCCTTGGCAATCTTCATTTGCCGGCGTTCGATCTCGGCATCGTAGAATTCCTCGACGCGGCCGCAGTCTACACAGACCAGGTGATCATGGTGCTGTCCGGGGCTCAACTCGAAGACCGCCTTGCCTGATTCGAAATAGTGGCGCTCAAGCA